>NZ_VILD01000002.1:264006-289323 GCF_009712085.1 Anabaena sp. UHCC 0253 | reverse complement strand
TGCTTCACGAGTTGCAGCGTCAACAGTTGCTAATTTAGTCTTCAAAAAATAGGGAAATACAGGCTGAATTGTTAACAAGGGTGAATCCTTATCCATTGGGGATAATAAACCCCAGTTAATTGCCTCTTGAATAGCATCATCAAGTTTATCAAGCTGATAATTTTGAAAAGGTTCTAATTTCTGCAATTGTTTGATATAATTAGGAATGGCTGCACGATGAATAAACCCACTAAAAGGAGCTAAACAAATCAGTAATTTTTGCGCTTCTGGTGATAGATTACTGTGAGAATATTCCACACATTTTAAAATACTCTTAGTCTTATCCTCACTAGCAACATCTAAATTTACATCGGCTGCTTGCAAACCCTGTAAAATTTCCTGTGGTGTTTGCTTTTGCAAATTTGCTAATACAACTTCCATCGCTAAGGGATAACCAGCTAACAATTTCATTAACTTCTGAAAATCCCCATCTTGGCGAATTTTCTCAATTTTGTGTGGAGGTATATTTGTTTCTAAAATCTTCTCAGCCAACTCCGTCCGCGCTTCTTGATCTAATCCTTGTAATTCATAAAGATTGAATTTAAAAGTTTGCTGTTGTAACCATTCTTCCCGACTGCGTGAACCTAATACCACCAATGTTTTACCGCCAACCAACCGCCCAATAAAATCGCGGATTTGATTTCGTTCTGTTTCTGGTAAAGTATTTTGTATCGCTAATTGTTGTCCTATAACTGATTCCAAATTATCTAAAATCACAGCGTAATTTTCAGCCCGCAATTTGGCGACTAATTTCTCTATTTGCGCCCTTTGACTCATTACTTGAGTCCTGGCAAATTCATACTTTTCATATATCTGCTGCCCAATAAAAAATAAAATTTGGTCGAGTGTCCAGGCTTTTTCATCATAACCAAAATAAAAGGTATTTTTAACAAAGTTGGTTTTCTGCCACCATTCCCGTAGATAATTTAACAGAGTTGTTTTTCCTGTTCCTCCCATACCCTGCAACAGTAAAACATTGTGTTTTAACAACGCTTTCTCAATTTTGAGAATTTCCAAATCTCGCCCGACAAAGCCATAAATCGGCAAAGCAAACCGATATTCACTACCAACAGTTTCAAAATATTTCTCTTCTTCTTCTGGTGTAAACTGACGTAAATTAAAATTCACCGACTGGTTATAATAAACCACAGGTAATAACCAATCTTCTAATTTAATCAACTTATTAAAATAGGCTTTGCGTTCTTTATCATTAAACAATTCTCGCCGACTTAATCTAATAGCTTCTGTGATGGGTTTATTGGCAAACAACTGTTTATACAAATGTTCCATCATCAACCTAGCCGCAGTCACGGTGACAGAATAACCCATTGCTACCACCATCTGCATTCCCGCACTCATCAACCGATTACCTAAACTGGTTTCACGGGAATTTTCATCTGCATTATTTTGGAGGTCAGGTTTCACTTGCTTACCTGACTGACACGCATTGAGAATACACACAGGAATACCCTTACCAGTCAGCAAAGCGGCTAATTCCGATGCTTCCACCAAATCAACTTTCCCTTGACTCTCTCCCTCAAATGCCAAAAACGCCTTCATACCCTCAAAAGGCTGTAAGTCATCCCGTCCATAACGTCCTTTGAATAAATAACGATTAACTGCACTGGGTTTTTGCATCTGTTCACAAGTCAATAACGCCCCGTGCATATCCAAATGGATAATGTGATAAAAATTCGCACCTTTGGCTTCCAAATGCTGGGATAATGCCTGATATGTTCCCGGACGCAGCAATTCTACATTTACCCGCAATTGACTATTTTCGATTAACTCCAACATAGGACGAGAAATTGTCCGATAACCCACATCCTTTTCTTCATCAGGACGCGCTACGACTACCAACAAGTTAATGACTGGGGAAGTTTGCAAGTTGACAGAACCGACAGCAGAGTTAACGCTTTTCCGCAGCATTACACAATCTACGGCTAAAGGTCGTGGAAAATCTGGATCTTGCAATGCTTCCCAATGTAATGCCTGAAATTCCGGCGTTTTACTAATTATTTCTATTTGTACTTGACCGAGATTATTTTTAAGTTGTTGATATTTACTGTATGCTTTTTTATCCTGAAAAACTTGGTCAAACAGCTTTTCACCGTAGGTTTTAACGCTATTTTTTGCCCTTTCGGCTTTGACTGTATCCACAATGGGATAAACCAGCCACTCTTCAAAATACCATTCTAGTTCTCGTTCTTCCTGGGGAGTGAAGGGGTCAGTAATTGTAATGTTGTATTCACCATCGCCAAAACTGAGACTGGCTGCAAATCCTGTTACTGTTTGCTGTTGTTCCCGAATGGTAATCACTGGCATAAAAATGACATTCCCTGAATAGGGTTTTGAAGGTTTTGTACTCAATTCTAACAATCCAGAAGAACCCCACCCCTAGCCCCTCCCCGCAAGCGAGGGGGGACTTGATTCTTGTCTGGCACTACTTTGATTTTGCTTCCAGATTTTCCAAACGGCTTTTCAACTCCTGATTTTGCTGTTTAAGTTGATCTAGTTCCTCACGCAAATGACGTAGGGTTTTGTCTGTACCGATATTCTTCTGCACCTTAGCGACTTCCTCCTCCGCATAGCGACGGACACGGCCATCTGCGGTTTGATTGGCTAAAGATTGCAAAATACTAATGGCTTTTGGGGTTTCCATTTGTCCCAAGGCTGTCAAAACTGCTACCTGGGTTAAAAAGAAAGTCTCTCTGGCAATTTCCGCTAATCGATCTAAAATCCGTTCAATATTAGCGGGAGTTTGACCACTGGAAATTTTGCCAACAGCGCGAATTGCTGAGAGGCGTAATGGTTGCGGTATCCCAATTTTTGTGTATTCCAGTAGTAAATTTAAAGCCGCTTCCGAAGATTTGAATTCAGCTAAACCAGCTACAGCCCCACTACGGACAACTTCATTCCAACCTGCCCGTTCTTCTAATACAGATTTGAGTAACTTGATTACCTTGTCTTCATGGGGTTTATCTTCTAAATGCGCCGCTGCGATCGCCGCAATAGTCCGACAAGCAGCAGCTTCTACATAGTAGCTGGCATCCCCATTCTGCACAAAACCCTTGACAGCTTTATAGCTAGTATGAGTTTTAATTTTTGATAGAGAATTAATGACTGCCTTCCGAACAAAGGGACTAGAATCATCTAACCCAGCCACTAAACCATCAAAAGCTTGATCTAACTGAATCTCTGCTAGTTCTTTGGCAATTTCAACCCGCACACCCCAAAAAGGATCATTTTTCAAAGCTGATGATAGGGCTAAAGTAGCTTCCAATCCGCCTTTTTTGGCTAAAGCTTCTGCCGCATAAATGCGAGAAATGGGATGAGGATCAAATTCTAATTGTGCCTTTAATTCAGAAATTGGGTATTCTAAAATGACAGTTTTTAAGTAATTATTACCAACATCAAAACTAATAAAATCAGGCTTTTGTGTTAAAGGAAAGTAAAAACTTTGTTCCTTTTCATGTACCCGGACTGTAAAAGTTGTTAGTTGTGGATTTTCTTTATATCCAAAACCAATGGGAATTCTGAGATTAAATAAATCCTTACTTTCGGCTTTAGCTTGGGTTTGGGTAACAGTCACCTTCGCTAAATTTGCATCTCCATCCCAGGAATAAGCTACCTTAAAATCAGGATGTCCACCACGATAGACATATTGATCAAACAGGAAAGCCAGATTGCGTCCTGTGGCTTTTTCAATAGCTCTTAATAAGTCTATGGTTTCGACAGTTTGATGAGCGTGATCTTGAACAAATGTTTGGATAGCTTGCCAAAATAATTCATCGCCCAATTCTGCCCGAATCATGTGATAAACACAAGATCCTTTTTCATAAATATGGCGGTCATAAAGTTCGATCGCTTCCCGGTAAACATGAGTTACCATTGGTCTGCGGTAACGACTGCTATCTTCATTGAGATAACTCCGCGCTTCCGACAACCGATAATATGCGGCTTCTTGGTCGCCATATTCATGTTCTGTCCACATCACCTCAGAATAAGAAGCCATACCTTCCTTAATCCAAGCATGAGACCAATGTTTAATCACCACCAAATCCCCAAACCATTGGTGTGCTAGTTCATGAACAACTAAACTTTCAGTATTGCGATTATCTAATACTGCACGTGCATCTAATAAACAGCGGTCAGTTAATAGAGTTGTGGAAGTATTTTCCATTCCTCCAAAAATAAAATCATCTACACAAACTTGGGCATATTTGGGGAAAGCGTAAGCATAACCATACTTTTGGCTCAAAAATTCGATCATTTGGGGAGTTTTGCCCATGCTGCGTTGAGCATCGGCTTCTCGCCCTTTTTCGACGTAATAGGTAACAGCTTTACCCTGCCACTCATCCCGAATTTCCGCAAAGTCACCAACAGCTAACGTCATCAAATAGGTAGGATGAACTTGTTGTTGTGACCAATGGTAAGTTTTGTATTTTTCTTCCTGTATAGTGTCAATTAGTTCACCATTGGAGATAGCCACCAAAGGGTTAGGAACACGGACGCGAATTTCTGAAGTTGATAATTGTCCAGGGTAGTCGAAACAAGGAAACCAAAAGCGAGAATCTTCGTCTTCACCTTGAGTCCAGATTTGGGTAGGCTTGTGGGGGTAATGTTTGTCTGGTTGAATAAAGTAAATCCCCCGTTGGGGTTTTTCGGCTGCATAGGCGATCGCAATTAACAAACGATGACCGATTTCTGTCGGTTGAGACAGTTGAATACACAGTTTTTCGCCATCATATTCAAACTTCTGCTCAACTTCGTCTACCTGGACAGACTTAATCTTGAGATTTACCGCATCCAAAGTTAACCTATCAATCCCATTACGGACTGGCAATAGGCGAATGCTACACGATCCGTAGCAACTTTGATTGGGAATATCCAAACTCAAATCCAGAAAAATATGCTCTACCTGTCCAGGTCGATCAGGGTTATAGTGTGGTTTTGCCCCTGGTAACTCAAACCGTTTGTGTGCGGTTTTTTCGATATCAAAATAAGACTGCGACATTGATAATTTCTAGCCTTCTAATCCTGAAACGTCTAATGGGATGTAAGTCATAATAAATAGCATTATCAGGTGCATATCCCCAGTCCAAATGACTGTTGACTAGAGACGTTACACCGGAACGTCTCTACAGGTTGGAGGATTTGATGTAATCTACCCATCTTCCACATCTGCATACCCTGATGTCAGCTTATATTTTGCACTGATACAAAAAATGCTAACAATCTCTCTGATGAAGTGTAGCGCAGTCTGACATTTTCTTACTGTTTGCTCCTAGTAGCGTCGGCGCTATTAAGTCCACAGATTGACAGATATTCTGCTACACTCAAAACCTTATAGTCTATGCACTCCTGGCTGCCTCGGATCAAATCGAGCTTGATCCGTGATCAATTGTTATTGAGTACAAATACTACCAATTTTTCATATATTTATTAGAATAGCTTGGAGGTGACAAATTGACTATTGTTTTCGTAAGGATTTAGGTTTAAACAATTGACAATTACCTCGCACTGCCAGAGTAAGGATTGAGAAAGAAGAATTTTTTGGCTTTTTTTTCCTTTCAAGCAGCGATGTTGACAAATGAAACATGATTTGCGGATTCATTCCTGACCATAGTGAAGTATTATTTAGAGCCAATTGTGAATTAACTTGGTGAGCCGAAACACTAAATTTTATCAGCAAATACCGTTAAATTAGCAAAGAATAATGATCAAAAAAGGATTAATAAGTCAGAATCTATTTAGATAAATTCCCGCACCAGGCAGTGAATATTTCATAAAAGTTGTTACAAATTTTACTTAAATAAGGATGTTCTACTAATGTCTGAAAAGAAATCATCGTTTTTAATTCCCGTAATTGGTACTACTGTAATCTTAGCGGGAGGTATAGCAGCTTATATGTACCTCAAAGGCGGTACAGAAAGTTCTAGCCCTTTAGGTAGTGCTAAGTTAGTACCCGCAACTGCATTAATGGCAACTTACATTGATACTAATCCTGAATCCTGGAATAAGTTGCAGCAGTTTGGTACACCTCAAGCACAGCAATTATTGACAAAAGGGTTAAAAGATTTCAACCAAGAAATATTGAGTGATAGTAAAATTTCTTACGAAGCAGATATTAAACCTTGGGTTGGTGGTGTGATGATTGCGGTACTACCACCAGAAGCGAAAAAAGTATCCCAGGCTAATTTACGCTCATCGGAAGAACCAAATATACTCTTGGTAGTAGGTATTAAGGATAAACTGGCTGCTCTAAATTTTGCCAATAAGTTGAAAGAGCAAAAAAATGTCAAAACTCAAGAATCAGACTACAAAGGGCAAAAAATTATTGAAACTAAAGGTCAAGGTCAGCCTACATATACAACAGTTTTGAATAATGACCACTTGCTTTTAACATCAAATAAACAAGCTGTAGAAAAAGCTATTGATACCTATAAAGGTGAACCTTCCTTTGCTACGAAAGAAGGGGCAAGTGATATTCTCAACAAAAGTGTAGATGTTAAGAATAGTCTAGCTCAAATTTATGTACCTGATTATGCCAATATGGTACAACAATTAACAGCTTTAAATTCTCAAACGAGACAATTGCCCCCACAAACTATGGCACAAATTAAGCAAGTGAAATCACTTGTTGCCGCTGTAGGAGTAGATGACGCTGGATTGAGATTAAAAGCTGTGGTTAATTTAGATCCTCAACTGAATAAATTTCAATATGAAACCACACCCGCAAAAATAGTCGGACAATTTCCTGGTGAAACATTTGCTTTAGCAAGTGGCAAAGGGATTAGTAAAACGTGGCAAACTCTAGTTGAACAATCAAAAGATTATCCAGAATTAAATCAAGGACTTCAACAAGCTCGGAGTCAATTAAAAAATTTCCAATTAGATTTAGATAAAGATATTTTCGGATGGATGAATGGAGAATTTGGTTTTGGTGCGATTCAATCTAATCAAGGTTTATTAGCCAATGTCGGGTTTGGAGGTGCATTAGTATTGGATACGAGCGATCGCCAAACTGCCGAATCTACCTTTACTAAACTCGATAATCTGGCTAAACAACAATCTCTCAATGTTGCTCAAAGAACGATTGGTGGTAAAAATGTCACAGAATGGCAAATTCCTCAACAAGGCGCTCTTCTGGCACATGGTTGGCTAGATGATGATACTGTATTTCTGGCTATTGGCGGACCTATTGCCGAAACATTAGCAGATCGTAAAGGTCAAGCACTTGATCAAACTGATACCTTTAAAACTGTAACCAGTTCTTTGCAAACTCCCAATAGTGGTTATTTTTATTTAGATATGGACAAAACCACTACCATAATTGAGCGTTTAGCCGCTCAAAGTCAACCTTTACCTTCAGAGGCTACTGCTATCCTCGCTTCCATTCGTGGACTTGGTGTGACTGTCACTAGTCCTAATAAATCAATAACTCAAATGGAAATGTTGTTGTCTCTCAAACCTAGTACAGGTAAATAATATTCCTTTTATCAATTGACAATTGATAATTGATAATTGTTTCATTCAAAAGTTTTCCATAACTCTTGTAGAGATGTTTTATAGAACGTTTCTACAATTTTTTTTTCAGATATATAAACCGTGTTTACTTTGAAACCAATAGTTTTTTCGGAATCGGGTTTTATTCCCAAATCTTATACTTTTCCCAGTTCCCTAGTTATTATACTCATTAAAAAGTAATCATAAACTTTTATTCCCATACTTGACGATTGACGATGAATTGTTAACTATAGATTAATAACTCAAAACTCAACAAGCAAAATGACTCAAGCAACAGCGTCTAATCTTAACAATCAAATTCTAGATATCTCTCCACAAATTCATTATTTAGTGGGAATGTCTCAACCAGAAACCCATTTATTTGAAATAACTTTAAAAATTGTTAACTACCCAAATTCAATTCTCGATTTAAAAATGCCAGTGTGGACACCTGGATCGTATTTGGTGAGGGAATATGAGAAAAATTTACAAGATTTTGCTGCTTTTGGTGACAATGAATCTTTATCTTGGCGAAAAATTAGTAAAAACCATTGGCAAGTAGAAAAAGGTGATGTTTCAGAAGTTACGATTACTTACCGTATATTCGCTAATGAATTAACAGTTAGAACAAATCATTTAGATCCTACTCATGGTTATTTTAATGGTGCAGCGTTATTTTTCAGAATCCCTAATTATGATCATTTACCAATTCAAATTACGATAATTCCTCCTCATGAAAAGTGGCAAGTTACTACAGGTTTATCAACAATTACAGAGACAAATAATTCTTTTTTAGCAGCCGATTTTGATACTTTAGTTGATAGTCCTTTTGAAATTGGTGATCATCAATTATACAAATTTGCAGTTTTGGGTAAACCTCATGAATTAGCAATTTGGGGAAAAGGCAATTTTCAAGTACAAGAAATGATTGCAGATTTTGAAAAAATCATTGAAGTAGAAGCAAAAATGTTTGGTGGTTTGCCTTATGACAGATATGTATTTTTTCTGCATTTACTTCAGCAAGCTTTTGGCGGTTTAGAACATAAAAATTCTTGTTCTTTAATTTATCAACGGTTTGGTTTTCGGAATCAAGATAAATATGAGCCGTTTTTACAATTAGTTGCCCATGAATTTTTTCATTTATGGAATGTTAAAAGAATTCGTCCTCAAGGTTTGGAAGTATTTGATTATGATCAGGAAAACTATACACCATCTTTATGGTTTTGTGAGGGAACAACCAGTTATTATGATTTAGTAATTCCTTTACGGGCAGGTATTTATAATACCAAGGCATATTTAAACTATTTGAGTAAGGAAATTACTAGATATTTAAACACTCCAGGACGAAAAGTACAACCTTTATCAGAATCAAGTTTTGATGCTTGGATTAAACTTTATCGTCCTGATGCTAATAGTGGTAATTCCCAAATCTCCTATTATTTAAAGGGAGAAATGGTATCACTTTTGTTAGATTTATTAATTCGTGTACATCATGAAAATCAACGATCTTTAGATGATGTAATGCGGCAAATGTGGGAGGAATTTGGAAAAGCAGAAATTGGTTATACTCCTGAACAGTTAGAAGAAGTGATTGAGTCTGTAGCTGCTATGGATTTAGGTGATTTCTTTCAACGCTATCTTCATGGATTGGAAGATTTACCATTTAATGAATATTTGCAACCTTTTGGTTTGCAATTAGTTGAAGATAAACGAGAAGAACCTTATTTGGGTGTGAGAACAAATACTGAAAATGGTAGGGAAATAATTAAATTTGTAGAATTAGGTTCACCTGCACAAAAAGCGGGCATTGATGCGGGAAACGAGTTACTAGCTATTGATGGAATTAAGGTAGGAAATCAGTTAAATGAAAGATTGAAGGATTATCAACCACATGATTCTATCCAAGTTACTGTTTTCCATCAAGACGAACTCCGGACTTATTCTGTCACTTTAGCTGCACCTATTCCCAATCATTATCAGTTAGTACCAGTCCAAAATCCTGATCTCTCTCAGCAAGAGAAATTTGCAGGTTGGTTAGGTGCGTCTTTGACAAGTATTCGATAATAAATGTCTGAATTAGGATGTACAGGATGATAAAAAATACAGATGATTAAATCCTGCAAATCCTCAAATCTTGTAAATCCTGATTCAGACGAATTAATTCTTGAAAAAAAGAATTTTTGGGTTACTTATTTTGACTTTTTAATACTCCTGGTTCTTGCTGAATAGGCAAAATATCTAAAATATCGGTTTGAGAACAATATTTGAGGTCTTCTAAACATTCTAAGCGTAATAATCGTTGACCATGACTAGCTTGATGAAGTAGTCCTAATAAATCATTTTGCCATTGGGAATAAAGAGCGATCGCATTAATCACTTCATCATTACCACTAATTTCTTCTAGAGAACAATTAGTTTGTTTCCAAATACTATGAGCGATCGCTCCTGCACATACTGTATCTTCTAAAGAATAACTACCTTCCCAACCAGAACCAACAATCCAGACGGTTTCCGGTTGTTTTTCTAAGAGAAATTTAACTACTGCTTCTCTATTAATCAAAGCGGCTGCAAGGACAATTGGTGTATCCTGAATCCTTTGTAAAGCGCGAGTACCATTAGTTGTACTAATGAATAACCGTCTTCCAGCAACTAATTCTGCTGTGCAATCTAAAGGAGAGTTACCTAAATCAAAACCAGCTACTTTACCACCTCCCCGTTCTCCAGCCCTTAATCGTTTTTCAGGAGGCCATTGTTCACTCACTTCCATCAGTTGATCTAAATCGCTGAAAACTTGCACAGCTTCGCCTCCAGCAGCTAAAACTGTGGCCATTGTACTAGTTGCTCTCAAAACATCAACAGCGATCGCACATTCTGCAACTGCATCAGTTGGGGTCAATTCGGGAGTATGATATACAAATATCTTCACGTGCTGGCTACACCTACTTCATAAGACTGCGGTAATATTCTACCCACTTGATGTCACCAACTGTTTATACTAAAATATATCTCTTTATCAATACATAAATACTAAAAAATTATAAACAGCCTATTTATCAGGGTTTTAGGCTTGGTATTGCTTATTCTAATCGCAAAGATAGAAAAAACTAGAGATGATCTAATAACGTCGCTAGACTAAATCACGACTCATGAATTTTCCTTTGCGACTCTGCGGCTCTGCGTGAGATAAAAAATGTAAAAATAGAAAAAATATCACTGCCCAAAATATCAACATGGCCCCTTTACCTGATTACCGTCCCAAACAGCTATCTGTTGGTCCCTTAGAAGCAGAAATCCTCAGCATCGTCTGGGAACTGAATTCAGCAACAGTTAAAGATGTACACGATCGCATTCTGGCTGATCCTAACCGCGAATTGGCTTATACTTCCGTCACCACTGTGTTGCGTCGTCTGACGGAAAAAGGCTGGTTAGCTTGCGATAAACAGGGTAAAGCATTTTATTGGCGACCATTACTAACCAAGCAACAAGCAGAAGTCATTAAAGCCCATGATCAATTACAGCGATTTTTAGCAGTAGGAAATCCTGATGTAGTTGCTGCTTTTGCTGATAGTTTAGATCAAGCTGCTAGTGATCAAATAGAAGCGATCGCTAAACGCATTCAAGCTGCACGGGAAGCCAGAGGAGAAAAATAGAATTATGCACTACTCACCAAGCAACTGGGAGAAAAATTTATGCATTTACTGATGATTGTTACTGCTGTAACCGTTGCTTGCTGGTTACGATACTCTGGCAGTATACCCGCAGGAAATTGGCGTTTACGATGGCAAAAAACGCTATTTTTATTCCTTTTTCCCCCTTTACTCATTTTCATGACAGCAACTTCGATAGTCTGTATGGGTAATCAGGGGAAAATGGGCGGAATGTATACCGACTCTCTCAGCTATCTCCTAGCATTAATTTTTCTAGGATGTTTTAATGTCTTAGGTATCAAACTTGCGTTTCAGGGCTGGAAATCTATCAAATCTGCCCGTGAATGTCCGCAAATACATTTAGGTGCTAAACAAGCCCGACTTCTCGAAACCAAGGCTTTATTTGCCGGTCAAATAGGTTTCTGGCAACCTGAATTAGTAGTCAGTCAAGGATTACTGCAAACCCTTTCTCCACAACACCTAGAAAGTGTTTTAGCTCACGAGCAAGGGCATTATCAATATAGGGATACGTTCTGGTTCTTTTTGTTAGGTTGGATGCGTTTCTGTACTGCTTGGTTGCCTAATACAGAACCTTTATGGCAAGAGTTGTTAGTCTTGAGAGAATTACGGGCTGATAATTACGCCGCTTCCCAAGTAGATCCCTTAGTATTGGCAGAATCCTTGTTGTTAGTCGTGAGTAATAACCCGATGACATCAGATATTTGCTGTGCTGCTTTGGGTGCTGGCGATCGCTTGGAACAGAGAATAGAGGCTTTATTAACACCCCCAACATCAACTTTAGAAGCTCAATTACAATCCTGGCATATTTTTCTATTGGCGTTTCTACCTATGTTGACAGTAGTATTTCATAGTTAATCTCCTGCTTTCATAGCTTGAGCGGGTGGTAAGTTAATATTGGTCGCTAAACCCATGGTTTTTAATACCGTAATTGCCCACCAAGTCAGGTCAATTTCCCACCAGCGCCAGCCACACCTGGCAACATGAGGATAGGCATGGTGATTGTTATGCCAGCCTTCCCCATAGGTGAGAATAGCTGCCCACCAGAGGTTACGAGAATTATCATCGCTGTCAAAGGTGCGGTATCCCCACATATGTGTAACTGAATTTATGAACCAGGTAGTATGCCAGAGCAGCACAGACCTCAAAACCACGCCATAAATCACAAATGACCAGCCTCCCAGGGCATACAGTAACAAGGCAACGGGAACTTGCAGTAGCAGAAAGTAGCGATTAAGCCAGACGTAAAAAGGATCTCGCGCTAAATCAGGAGCAAATCGCTGATATAACTCATAATCGAAAAATTCAGAACGAGGATAGAAAATCCAGAGGATATGACTCCACCAAAAACCTTTACGGGCAGAATAGGGATCTTTATCTTCATCTTCGGTGTAAGCATGATGTAAGCGATGTCCAGCTACCCAAAATATAGGACCACCTTGGATAGATAATGCACCTAAAATAGCGATCGCATATTCTAACCACTTAGGAACTTTAAAACTGCGATGACTCAGTAACCGATGATAACCTAAACAGACTCCAATGCTGCCAAACAGCCAATGCAGAAATACAGTTACACCCACAGCAGCCCAGGAAAAACACCAGGGAGCTAGTAATGCGAGCGCATGAACAGTACCGAAAAATACTACAGATATCCAATGAAGACGCAGAGGTTGATGGTTATCTGGTAAATTTGATGGAAAATTCAAAGTCATAAATAATTAGGTAACAGAGAAGAGGCAGGGAGCAGGGAGCAGGGAGCAGGGGGGCAGGGGAGCAGGGGGGCAGGGGAGCAGGGGGGCAGGGGAGCAGGGGAGCAGGGGGCAGGGGAAAAATATTCTTTTGCAACTGACAACGGACAACTGACTAATGACAATTGACCCAATCTTGAGGCTGAAGGAAGACTTCTGTGAGTTTTGCTTCGGGGCTTCCTGGCTCTGGTTGATAACCATATTCCCAGCGCGTTAGAGGTGGTAGAGACATTAAAATAGATTCCGTCCGGCCATTAGTTTGTAGTCCAAACACTGTTCCCCGGTCATATACCAGATTAAACTCGACATAACGACCCCGGCGGTATAATTGAAATTGACGCTGGCGATCGCTATATTCTATTTTTTGTCGTTGTTCTGCGATCGGCAAATAAGCTGGTAAAAATGCCTGCCCGCAGCGTTGCACAAATGCAAATATATCTTCCCAGCTACGAGATACTGTCCCCACTTGCTGACTGTAGAGTGCTGCTGGACTATCTGGTTGAGAACCTAAATACAGTTTGCCACTAGCATCCTGATAATCAAAAAAGATCCCGCCGATACCTCTTTGTTCCTGACGATGTTTTAGGTAAAAATATTCATCACACCAGCGTTTGAAAACTGGATAATATTCTGGATGAGAAGCATCACAAGCATCTTTTAAAGTTTGGTGAAAATGAACAGCATCTTCAGCAAAAGGGTAATATGGCGTTAAATCAGCCCCACCACCAAACCACCAAATTGGACCAGCCTCAAAGTAGCGATAGTTAAGGTGTACCGTTGGTATATATGGATGACGAGGATGTAGCACCATCGAAGTTCCCGCCACATAGAAATCATGTCCAGCCGCTTCTGGGCGTTGAGTCAAAATTGCCGCAGGTAAGCTATCTCCCCAAACTTCCGAAAAATTAACACCACCTTGTTCAAATATCCGCCCTTCTCGAATTACACGGGTGCGTCCTTGACCACCTTCGGCTCTTTCCCAGAGGTCTTCCTGAAAACGCGCTTCTCCATCCAGTTGTTCCAATCCAGCGCAAATTTCATCCTGTATATTCTGCATCAACTGCTTTGCTCGTTGGCAAGAATCTACAGGTGGCATATTGACTGCATTAGCTGGAGAAGTGAGCAAAATTGTTTGACTTGTGGATTCTTGCAGATAATTCTCTGAATGACGACTCATGCTAAATACCTCTTAATCTCTTCGTAAGAGCAGTTACTTCGATTAATGACTATATAGCTATTAAGCCAAAAAGATATTAATATATTTACAAAACTTAATCAAATCAAGACTCACAGATTATGAATAACGCCAGAATCAGGATTTACAGGATTTAAGTCCTAGATTTTATCACCCCTTACCCATTACCCATCACCCATCACCAATTACCAGTCTTAACTTAACTCAACTTTGTTTAAGGATTGTAAAAGTTCGATTACAGAATCTAGGCAAAGAACTATAGTTATCATAACTTGATAGCTATGTAAGTATTTAACAAATCACTAGAGGAATCATGGTTAATACCCTACCCCAATCAGAAACGAAACTAGGAATTAAAGCCCCAACCAAAGAAACCGTACTCACACCCCGGTTTTATACCACAGACTTTGAAACCGCGGCGAACATGGATCTCTCCGCCCAAGAAAATGAGTTACGGTCCTTGTTGGCAGAAATGCAAGCTGACTATAATCGCCATCATTTCGTCCGAGATGATGAATTTGATCAATCTTGGGAACACATTGACGGTGAAGCCCGCCGTGCCTTCATTGAGTATTTGGAACGCTCTTGTATGTCCGAGTTTTCTGGTTTTTTGCTATTTAAAGAACTATCTCGGAAGGTAAAACAACGTAATCCTTTATTAGCGCAAATATTTCAACTAATGGCGCGTGATGAAGCCCGTCATGCCGGATTTCTCAACAAAGCCATGGGTGATTTTAAACTTTCCTTAGACTTGGGAGAGGTAACAAAAACTCGCACTTATACATTTTTCCCCATTGAATGGGTTCTTTACAGCGTCTACCTATCTGAAAAAATTGGTTATTGGCGTTATATTATTATTTACCATCATTTACAAAAACATCCAGAGCATCAGTTTTATCCCATTTTTCGTAAATTTGAGCGTTGGTGTCAGGACGAAAACCGACATGGGGATATATTCAAAGCTTTATTACGTTCTCAACCTAAACTCTGGAATAATTGGCAATCAAGGTTATGGAGTCGGTTTTTTCTGTTATCAGTATTTGCTACCCATACATTGACAGTTCACGAACGGGGTAGTTTTTACCACTTACTGGGACTTGAACCCACAGAATTTGATCAGCAAGTAGTTCGCAACACGAATGAAACCGCAGGGCGAGCTTTTCCCGTGATGTTAAATACTGAACATCCCCAGTTTTTCCCACGTCTAAAAAACTGCTCAGATTACAATTTAAAAATAGCGGAAATTTCTCGCAGTTCTCAACCAAAATTGGTGAAACTTTTCCGTAAATTGCCTCTATTCCTCGCTATTTTCGTCAATTTATTGCTGCTTTATTTCATCAAACCCATTGATACTGAAGCTTTTCGGGGAACAGTTCGGTGAACTACCCTGCCGTTTCTAATTCTTCCTCCTAACTCCTGTACGGGCGTATCTCTGACGGGAGATGGAAGCATCAGCATTCGGTGTAAGGGCGAAGCATTTGGTGTAAGGGCGAAGCATTCGGAAAATAAACTTGGGAAAAACCGATAGATTATCGTCCGAATGCTTCGCCCCTACTGGGAAAAAACCGATAATTAATCGTCCGAATGCTGATGCTTCCAGCACGCTTCGCGAACGCCCCTACGACTCCTGACTCCTGACTTCTAGCCTTAACCAAAAGACTTTTATAGCTAACGCCACGCTTACGCTATCAGCAACCCCTATCTATATATTGTCCCATCAGGCATGATCGCTCCTGCTAAATCCGTATCTGTGAGAATTGCTCCAGTTAAATCTGCTCCTGCTAAATTCGCGTTTCGTAATATTGCATGACTGAGATTTGCATAACTTAAATCAGCACCTTTTAAACTAGCTCCCGTTAAATCAGTTGCTAAATCTCCCCATTGCAAAATCTGACCTAAATTAGCTCTACATAACTTTGCACCATCTAAATTAGCATGGTGTAATGAAGCTGCTCTTAAATCACCGTAACTCAAATCTGCACCATTCAAAACTGCATATCCTAAATCTGTACGTTGGTTGGAGCTAGGACGTAAATCTACTTTAATGAGCAAAGAATTAGATAGTTTTGCACCATGCAAATTTGCACCACATAAACTAGCTTTGATGAGGTTTGTTTCATCTAGTCTAGTTTGAATTAATTTTGCCCCTGTTAAATCTGCTTCTCGCAGAATAGCTCGATATAAATCAGCGGCGCTTAAATCTATTCCCCAGAGAATAGCTTCACTTAAATTTGCTTCTCGCAAGCAAGCTTGACTGAAGTTAGTTTTACCTAATCGTGTCTGACGCAAATCTGCATGGCTAAAATCTATACCTTCTAAATTTGCGTTTGTTAACTCTGCGTCTTGGAGATTGACGCGCTGAAAATTCCTTTCTCCAGCAGAATAGCGTTTAATAATTTCTTCTACATTCATAAATACTTTAAAATGCCTCTCGCTCGTTTTGGAAGAGCTAGACTAACAAAATTTAAAATTCACTGCACTTTATTTTTAGTCTCCTGCTCATAAAGTGGAATGAGGCTAAGTTGTCAAAATTAGCTAATAATCTGGCATTGATGAATTGGAATATAAAATTGGCAAATTCAAAACTTGAAACTTGACAAGTTTGCACCTTTGTATGAGGGTGCGAAACATAATTCATCTTTTAATTTAGCAACGCCTAAAAATTAGCACTACATTATTAATATAACATATTTTTATCATTAAAAATAGGAAAATATAGCAATCCTCAATCATTTATGAACGTCTTTTGTTCCTTCCTAATTAACTGATATTTAGTTATAATGCTAATCGGTGATAAATTTCTGTGCTGATAATTGAGTTGCCCTATGCCAAAAACAAAGCCGTTTAAGGCTGATCCAGCTATTATCGCAGCTATGGCTGACTATTTCAAGGTGCTATCAGAAGGAAGTAGGTTACAGATTTTGATCTGTCTCAAATTAGGTTCAATGAATGTTATGGAGATTGCAGAAGCGACTGGATTAGGACAAGCAAATTTGTCAAAGCATCTGAAGGTGTTAACTCAGGCGGGGATTTTATCTCGACAACCCAAAGGGACTAGTGCTTATTATGAAATTGCTGACCCCATAATTTTTGAACTTTGTGAATTAGCGTGCGATCGCATTAGTCAACGAGTATTACAGCAAGCTGAAAACATGAAAGCTTTTTGGGATAAAAATACAGATTTTTGAAGTCTGGATTTCTTTGACTGCATGGGCGGAAGCTGGCGATCGCGTGATGATTTCCCCAAAAGAGAGCAGCTTTTTTTAGAGCTTATCATTCCCCAACACTACAGAATCAGGGTTTTGGGTTTTTAATAAGCGATGCTTATTATAGTAAGCTTGTTTTACCTTTATACTTATTTTTATGTATAAAAAGCATTCCATCATCCTAAATTAGCCAAGGTTATTCGTTCTGGTGATTTTCCTATGGAACAATTACAGGTTACTCGGAAAATTAAGAAGGGTGAAAAGGCTCTTTTGGTTCTGGGTAATACTGGGGATGTTGTGACGTTTTATCAAGGAATTCAGGGATTGACTAATTCTGAAGCCTATTCCAGTGGGTATTATTTGGAGTTGATGGCTAAAAAACGAGATGAGTTACTTTCGGTTGTTGAGCCTCATGGTGATGTGGGAAAGCAGTTGAGTTTGTTTTGAGTGGGGAATTTTAGGGTGTCTAGTGAAATATGTACAAAGTGAGACACCCTACAACAATTAAACACTAACAATTTCTGTAAGTTGCTCACATAAACGTTGAGCATTGCCAAGAATACGTTGAGTTTCAGCACGAATTTGATTAATTTCCTGACGTTCTGCATCTGTCATTGCTTCTTGTCGTCCCCGTTTATCGCTCAGTTCGGTAAGAGTTTTTTGGGTATTGTCCAATAATGCATCCACCTCTTGACGTAGTGTTTGTTTTAGCACCTCAAAAGCCGTTGTAATCTGATCATCTATTTTTTGCTCTAGTCGTTGCTCTCGAATTTGCTTGTCAAGTGCTTCTAAAGTTTTTTCTGTGTAATTTTTCCGGTAGTTTTCTACAAGATCGCCAGCAAATACCATGCTGGCTATTCCACCTCCTGTAAAAATAGACACAACACCAACAGCAAGTAAAACAGGTAAAGCTATAGGCAGTCCTATTACTGTAGCTATAAATCCACCTACAACAGCAGTACCGAAACTAGCCGCAGCGCCAACAGCAGCACCTTTTAATCCTGCTGCACGATATCCTGACCAAATACCACCAAATCCTGTAAATACTGATAGGGCTACAGTGATTGCTTCTGCTGCTGCACTGGTTTTGCGGTTGGAACTTACCTCAACTTCAACAAATTGCATTTCAATGTTTGTAATGGCTTGTCCCACTGATTGAGCAAAATCTTGTAAACGCTCAACTTCTTTGTCTATTCCTTTCTGAATTTCATCTTGAATTTTCTGAGATATTTTATCTGTGCGGTGTCGCAGAGCATTTTTGACTTTCTCATTCAGCTTATTAGCTAGAGATTTTTTAGTATTATCATTTTTTACTTCTCTTGGATCAATAGCTGTTGCTTGAATTGCCTCTTCAACTGCTTGTTTTAACTCAGTAGAAAAATTATAAATTAAAGGACGAACTAATAATTTCACATTGGCAGCAGCACCATCAATAAGTTTAAATTCTTTAGTCTGTCTTTCTCTAATAGCTGCAATCTCAGCTACACTTTTTTGATAAGCTGCTTGAAACTCTTCTTGCTTCATTGCCAAAGCACTTTCTTGGATGCTAATAGTAGTAAGAATTTCTTTAGATGAAGTAATTACACGATTAGCTGGTACTTCCAGAAGAATTACACCTCTCTCTTGAGTGAGAAATTTTTCCAATGCTACTTCAAATTGCTTAAATCCACTTTGAAATAATAAATTCTGATCGCCTTTTTGTTTCGCCTCTAAAGCCTGTTTAATATAAATACCAAACACTTTAGGCGTGCCGATTTTCTGTTTATAGATTGTATACTCTTCAGAATCTTTACCAAATTGATTCTCAGCCCGTTCTAGTACATATTTTTGAATCCTATTTTTTACACTCCCAAGTATACGCTCTGTTTGTTCAGGAGTATAACTATCCCAGATGTTGACAACAAAAATAACCCGCCCTAAATCATTTGTTAGTAACTTGTTTTCTAGCAAATCTCTTTCAAATTCAGAAAAAGGTGATTGAGCCAAAATAATCATAATAGCTGCGTCAACCTGGGGTAAAACTGACAGAGTAACCTCAGTCATATTCTGGTCATCGTTTAACCCTGGTGTATCAATAACGTCAATATTATTTTGACAATAAGGTATGGGATAATAGACCACTGCTTCTTTAATTGATTCGGCAGTCATCTCAGATTCTGGTGTTAGCTTAGTAACGTAATCAGTCAGTTCCTCAATGGAGATTTGCTCTTCATGACCATCTTTAAAAATAATTTTCACTTCTGGCTTTACACCATAAGTAACTCGATTTAGTGTCGCAGAACAAGGCAAAATATCAGAAGGTAAAATTTCCTGACCAAGAAGAGCATTAATAAAGGTACTTTTACCACGTTTAAATTCACCAACTACGGCAATAGAAAAACTCCTTTGTTCAATCCGTTGTAAAACATCATTAATTAATACGATTGATTTTGTGAGCTTTAATTTTTGAGAAAAACTTCGCAACTTTTCTAAATCACTTACTAGCGTGCGCTCGACTTTATTGTATTCTAAAACAGAATCAAGAGAAATATTGGGTGGAGTTATAGATGTCATGGTTTTGTTTTTCCTGGTAAATATATTTGATTTTATCGTAGAAACCTAGAATTTATACTCTGAGTAAGTAGAATTTTTCAGAAAGTTTTTTAGCGTCGTCTAAAACCTGATTAACTTTCTCTTTCTTATGACTAATTTCTTGCTGTTCAACCATTATTTGAGTTTCAAGTTTTGCATAATTTTCTACCATTTGATTCTGAATATTATCTAATATTGGTTTAACCTCGCTCCTTAATAAAATTTGTACTTCCTCTAATCCAGAAGAGGCTTGATAAACATAGCTATTTACAGCTTGATTAACATTCATTAATCTTAATTGATTATCAATTTCTGCTATTACTTGAGGTAAATAGTTTTCTTTGAATTTCTCCTTTCTCATATTATCACCAACGGCTGCACCAATATATCCTCCAATTACACCTCCCAATGGACCTAATAATGATAAACCAATGGTAGCACCAGTAGTGGTTGCAATACCACTTGCCTCCTTTGTAAATACAAAGATTTCAGATTTTGAAGAAAACGAAAGAGATAAGTTAATTAACTGTTTTTGGTTAAATATTTCAAGGGATTTATTCAATTTATATCGAATATTATCTATAGCTTTTTTATTAATTGTTTCCGATGCTCCTAAATGACTGATTGCGTTATTTAGCTGCGGAATATCTTTTTCAAACAAATCAATAAAATCCTTGACTCGTAGCCATGCTGTACTTAATGCTTGTTCAGTTTCTGATTGAATTTTATTAGCTAACTCTATTGTTGCAGTTTGCAAATAATTTGATACTCGTTCAGCCAAGTTCTTCTCTTCGTTAATATCTAAAACACTTGATTCGATAATATATTTAGAAATTTGTTTAAGATTATTCTCTAGTTGAAAATATAATGTAGTTATATGTTGTTTAATACTGGTGAGTGTCACATTAATTGATTGTAGAATTTCCGACAAGAGACGAATAAGCCAGGTAATTTCATTGTTGATACTTTTACTGGATACATTGAACTTTAATTGCTTCTGTTTTAGCATAGATTCTTGTTCAAGAATAATTTTTATAATTTCCTGACTCCAGTTAATTATCCGATTATTGGTGATTTCTAACTGTATTAATCCTCTCTGCTGATTAATCAACGTTTTCAGAGCATATTCAAAATTAACAAATAAGCTTTTGGCTAGTAATTGTTGATTATGAGATTGTTTAGCTTGTAAAGCTTCAAATGCAGAAATTCCAAAAATTTTAAAATTGCCAATTTTTCTTAGATTATCTGGAGAATTTAATTGTTGTTCAGACCAATCTTTAATGCACTTCTTTATACGATTTTTAATTAAACTAATTACTTTTATCGCATCTTCATGAGATGGGAAAGCATCTATTCTATTTACTACAAATAGCACATGATTTATGCCATTTTCTAGTAGTGTATTTGTAAAAAATTCACCTTCTGATATACTAAAAGGTGATTGAGCAGAAATTACCATAATTACTAAATCACATTGATTGATCATGGTATAAGTTACAGCGGTCATTTCTTCGTCGTCACTTAATCCTGGAGTATCAATAATTTCGACATTGTTTTGACAATATGGAATTGGATAATAAACAATTGCTTCTTTAATTTTTGCGGCTGTGGCTTCTGATTTTGAAGTCAATTTTGTAACATAATTGGACAATTCTAGAGTTTCAATTTCTTGTTCGCTACCATCTTTAAAAGCAACTTTTGCTGCTGGTGTTAAACTATAAATAATTCGGCTGGGAGTAGCAGTAGTAGCTAAAATATCTGACGGTAATATTTCTTGTCCTAACAAAGCATTAATAAAGGTACTTTTACCGCGATTAAAGTCCCCTAATACAACAATTTTGAAGGAATTGTTTTCAATTCGGTTGAGAGATTCACTAATCATTTCAACTAAATTTGTTAGATTTAGTTCTTGAGATAAATCTTGTAGATACTTCAGTGAAGATATAATTTTTAGTAGCGATTGTCTATAATCTATAGAGGATGAACTTGCGGGTGGACTCATAGCTAATCTTTAGTTCTTGCAATTGTTCAGTATTTACTCAATTATAAGTGTAAATTTATCATTAATTGTAGTGGTTTTAGAGCTAACGCTCATGTACGACAATACAATTGCCGTACTATTATGCCAACATACTTATACTTTGGTGAAGACGAATTCTTTCTAAATCGCACCATCAAACAACTAAAAACCCACACTCTAGATCAACAATGGGCAAACTTTAACTACACAGAATACCCTCCAGAATCTAAAGAAACCATTCCTCAAGCATTATGCGATATCATGACACCACCAGTTGTAAGCACAGGTACAGGAATTTCCTCTCATTCCCCAATGGCAAACCCAAGCATTAATACAGCAAGCTCGTACTTTAGCTGACGAAGTAGGTGTAACACTCACTACGGATGCTTACAAAGTATTGATTGATTACACAGGCAATCATACACAACTGATATTCACCGAACTAGAAAAACTCAAAACCTATACATTGGGTAAAACAGTCAATGTAGATATGGTGAAAGAAATTGAATCTCAACAATGACCCAAACATTTGCATTAGTGCCTAGTTATGCCCATAAATTAATTTATGAAAAAACGTACCCCATTTGTATCAAGATACGTAGTGGGATAAAAATTAAAGCAAAAACCGGAGTAAAATATATTTTACCCCGTGTTATGCAGTTTATTCTTTTAACTCCCCAGGCCGGATTCGAACCAGCGACCAATCGATTAACAGTCGATCGCTCTACCACTGAGCTACTGAGGAATGCTCTCAACGTTTACTATATTAAACCGAAATTCAGATAAATGCAAGGGGTTTTTGCAAATTTTTTGAACTTTTTTTTGTTGCTGCTGAAGCCTCTAACTTTTAACAACCCAAACCCTTTCCAGCAGCGACATTCAGAGATTTCTAAATTATAAAATTTATAATCCCATGCGTAATTCTGCTAACCGTTCTCTGGCCTTAGCGTCAATAGCATTAGCCAAAAATCTACTTTTAGGTTGTTTCTTTGACTGATACCGATGGCGCATTCGACAAACAGTAGTTTCCACTTCACCACATAATTGATGCGCTGACAACCATTCAGCACCATACCCCTGGACCATTAATTGCTGCGCCCGATCTGAAGTGGCGACAATCATGCGAGAAATTACCGCTTGGGCTATATGCTGACGAAGAGACGCACAGGTTTTTTCTATATATGTGTCTGCGGTCTGCCCAAAATCCGTATAATGTACTGTTAAAAATTCTGTAATAGTTTCTTTGTTACTGGGAGTGTTTTGATATTGAGCATCAAACACAACTTGGGTTTCATAACCTTGGAAAGCACTATAATTAGTCATTGCTTCCACTAACTCACCCCGTGCGGCCTCAAGTCCGGCATGATCACGGGTTTTTATCAAACAAGGCCAAGCGCCTATAATATTGTAGCCGTCTACTAATAGCACGGCTGGGACTATGGAACGGGGCATGGTTTTTAATCACAATTATCTAGAGTTAACAAAAATCATTCATAAGACTTATAGTAAATGAAGCATTGCTTGTAACCCCATGTTACAAAAAATAAAAAATGCTTCTGTGCGTCAAAAATAGACCCTGAGATAGAAGTCATAATTCCGAAAACGCTTCTCAAAATAAGGCTTGTGAAAGTTGTTTTCTCTAAAAAAAATTTTTTCCCGTCTGCAAAATCTCATATTTCAATTTATTAAAAAACCAGATGGAGACATACAACGGGAGGCTATATGCTGGCATCTGGTAATTAATGGTATTTATGAAGAGGCAATAAACCTATCTTAATGATTCACTTGCATTAATCGCTGTTTGAGACGTTCCGCTTCACCGGAATCAACTAGAGTGCCTTTTTCCAATAAAAAAGCACCATCACAGTAATTTAACTCATCAAGACGATGAGTCACCCACAAAGCTGTAAGGCCACGACTTTTGACTAGATTACGAACACTAGCCACTAAATCGAGTTGACTGTCTGGATCTAGTAAAGCAGTAGGTTCATCTAATAGTAAGACATCACAGTGACGAGCGATCGCCCCAGCAATTGCCACCCGCTGTTTTTGTCCACCAGAAAGAGCATAAATAGGCCGTCGTTGTAAAGACAGCAAATTTACCGCCCCTAAAGCTTCTTCAACTCTAGCTTTCGTTACAGTAGGTTGTAACTTTTCAGATACTAATCCAAAAGCCACATCAGCACCAACCGTTGGCATAACTAGCTGATGATCAGGATTTTGGAACACAAAGCCAACAGGAGGTAGAACCATCACTTCCCCAGATTGAGGAGCTAATAGTCCGGCTATTAATCTAAGCAGGGTTGATTTACCACTCCCATTTGTTCCCAAAAGCATCCAAAATTCACCTTTAGGTACTTTAAGAGAGCAAGCTTTGATGACTTGCTCTCCATTAGGCCAAAAGAAGTTTAAATTATTAACTTCGATGCCTATTGATGTCATGTTTACACCTTGGGTTACTCAGCAGCAGTGAAAGCAGCAAAGCCAGGTCGTGTACCACTGCTAGTCGCTGCACTATCTTTTTGGATAATCTGGACTCCCGAAATTTCACTAGCACGGACAGCAATTTTTTTCTCTGTTTTGCCTTCGCACTTGAGTTCCACTATATCAGGATTTCCAGAGCGCATTGCCGCCAAAATTAACTGATAGACAGCTTCGGCATCCTCAGTAGACTTACGTTGTACTGATATGGGGAAAGCCGTATTTTTGATGCTTAAGTCGATGGTAAACATTTAGAATTAATCAATTTTCACTGTACGACCCATTCTAGCGTCATTAGTCAATTCTCAGGGAACAGGGAACAGGGAACAGGGAACAGGGAAATATTTATTAGGGCTTTTGCCTCTTCCGTTCTTCAAAATAAAATTTTCTTTCTAGTCCACTGGAAAAATTAGAGATTTTGACCTATTATGATAGAGAGCGTAAAAAATTGTAAACTAGGTTGACAATCTGGTTAACTTTCTGTAAGAGGCAAAATTTGCCATTTATATACGCATAAAATCCGTACTTATAAAACATTTTGGAGATTTTCTCTTATGACCATCGCAGTTGGACGCGCCCCTAGTAGAGGGTGGTTTGACGTATTAGACGACTGGTTAAAGCGCGATCGCTTCGTATTCGTAGGTTGGTCAGGAATATTACTATTCCCCTGCGCCTTCCTCGCACTAGGCGGTTGGCTCACCGGTACAACCTTCGTCACCTCCTGGTACACCCACGGACTAGCATCCTCCTACCTAGAAGGAGCTAACTTCCTGACAGTAGCAGTATCCACACCAGCAGACAGCATGGGACATTCCCTGTTGTTCCTGTGGGGACCTGAAGCTCAAGGCGATTTCACCCGTTGGTGTCAACTAGGTGGTTT
>NZ_VILD01000002.1:262275-263396 GCF_009712085.1 Anabaena sp. UHCC 0253 | reverse complement strand
GAAGTAGCTCGTCTTGTCGGTCTGCGTCCCTATAATGCCCTAGCTTTCTCCGGTCCTATTGCCGTATTCGTCAGCGTCTTCCTGATGTATCCCTTGGGACAATCTAGCTGGTTCTTTGCACCCAGCTTTGGCGTAGCTGCAATCTTCCGTTTCCTTCTCTTCCTGCAAGGTTTCCACAACTGGACACTCAACCCCTTCCACATGATGGGTGTAGCAGGTATTCTTGGTGGTGCTTTACTTTGTGCCATTCATGGTGCGACAGTAGAAAACACCTTGTTTGAAGATGGTGAAGGCTCAAACACCTTCCGCGCTTTCAACCCTACTCAAGCTGAAGAAACCTACTCCATGGTGACAGCAAACCGTTTCTGGTCACAGATTTTCGGGATTGCTTTCTCCAACAAACGTTGGTTACACTTCTTCATGTTGTTTGTACCTGTTACAGGCTTGTGGATGAGCGCAATCGGTATCGTCGGTTTAGCATTAAACCTCCGTGCTTATGACTTCGTTTCCCAAGAATTACGGGCAGCAGAAGACCCAGAGTTTGAAACTTTCTATACCAAAAACATTTTGCTGAACGAGGGTATCCGCGCTTGGATGGCTCCTCAAGATCAACCACATGAACAATTTGTATTCCCAGAAGAAGTGCTACCACGCGGTAACGCTCTCTAAATCTGAAAATTAATCCTGGATTAATATCCATTTAGCCTCCACCTGTCAGTGGGGGTTTTTTTAATGGCAAAATTCTATTGCAAATTTTTGCAGTTGTGTTATAGTAATCTCAGGTTACAAACCCAAAGCATTTTGCTTTGCCCCTTTTGAAACTAAGACCGTTTAGGCAACAAGGAGGTGATGCCCATGATAGAAAGTAGTATACGCATGGGTCATCAAGTTGCAGTTAGCCGGCTGTGCGCCGGGGCTGTTCTCTAAAAGTTAGCCTTAGTTCTCTTGAGATACTAAGTTAGCTCAACTAGCTAGGCTTAACGTCGGAGTTCCTTCCGGCAGTCTGGTTGCAACTTGAAGACCCGCTAGACCGCCCTGATTTAGGTTATCTAATCTAAATCAGGGCGGATAGTTTTTATGGGTAGTTTTTATGAAAAATTATTGTTTGGGAACATTAGCAA
>NZ_VILD01000002.1:258340-260966 GCF_009712085.1 Anabaena sp. UHCC 0253 | reverse complement strand
AGCAAATAAGAGAATGTCTGTAAACGGAGTATAGGTTTGTGTCAAGTCCGAACCCTTATCAATAAATGTAGAAACGTTGTGGTTCAAAAACTCTTTTACAACTCAGATAGGATTTTGTCTTCCAAAGCCTGTTGGTGAAAGTAACTTGATACAGGTATATGCTGGCCAATTATTGTTGGTTTCCATAACAAAGGCAAGACCAAGAAAATGGAAATTGACACTCTCAGGTCTAAAGACACTGAGCTTTACGCTTACCGGATGCTCTTGTAAAAGTAACTTAATCAAAAAAAATCTGATCTTGATCATTTGCAAGCAAATACAATATAATCCAAGGATATGATTCTAGCTTGTCGTATAAGTTAATTGCATAGAAGCTTAACGATTTATTAACCAATTATTAGTCTTTTAGACGCTAAAATTGTGATATTGGTGGCATTCATGCCTAATAAACAGGTTTAAACCGAATTTCGCAGTTCTAAGCAGTTAGTTAAAGCGAAGCAAGTTGTCCATATAAAGGTGTGAGGAGAAAAAGAAAAATGTCTAATATTTTGTGGAAATCCCTAGTGGTTAGCCCAGCAGTTTTGGGAGCAGCGTTGTTAGTATCTTCAACAGCGATCGCCGCTCCAACAACTACGGAAACATTATCAGTAGAAGCTGCTTCGACAACAGAAGTATTGGCTAGTGAAACCAAAGAAACTCAAGTTTTAGCTCAAGTTAACCGCTACAGCAACGAAAACAATAATTCGCTGTCTCAGGTAACATCCGTTTCTCAGTTTTCTGATGTTCAACCTACAGATTGGGCATTCCAAGCATTGCAGTCTTTGGTAGAACGATACGGCTGTATTGCAGGTTATCCTAATGGCACATTTCGCGGTAATCGGGCTTTAAGCCGTTACGAATTTGCCGCTGGTTTGAATGCTTGTTTAGATCGTGTGAACGAATTGATCGCCACAGCTACGGCTGATATGGTGACAAAACAGGATTTAGCAACATTACAGCGTTTGCAAGAAGAATTTTCCGCAGAACTAGCTACTTTACGTGGTCGCGTAGATGCTTTAGAAGCTCGCACTGCTGAATTAGAAGCAAATCAATTCTCCACAACCACTAAACTTAAAGGTGAAGCTATTTTTGCGGTCTCCGATATTTTTGGTAGTGAAACAGGCGACACTAACCGTGCAGTCTTCCAAGATAGAGTTCGTTTAGGCCTAGAAACCAGCTTTACGGGTAGAGACTTGTTAACAACTCGGTTAGCGGCTGGTAATGTCATAGGCTTTGATTTAAAAGACGAAAATAGTGCTTCTATTCCTGGCACAGCCCTTGGTCAACAAACTTTCCAAGTTGGTGGCACAGGTGGTAACAATGTTTCAATTGACAAATTGACTTATGAAGCTCCTTTTGGTCCAGCTAGGGCTTATATTGCAGCCAGTGGTGGGCAACACAGCGATTATGCTGCTGTTAACAATCCCTACTTCTTCGATAAAACAGATGGTGGCAAGGGTGCTTTAACTACCTTTGCATCTGAAAATCCCATCTACCGGATTGGTGGTGGTGCTGGTGTTGCATTAAATGTACCTTTTGGGAAACCTGGTGATAGCTTCTTGAAGCCAAGTTCAATCACATTAGGTTATTTGGCCTCTAATGCTAATAATCCTGCTCCTGGTCAAGGGTTATTCGACGGTGATTATGCAGCTTTAGGTCAGTTAAACTTTAATGTTGGTAATCGCCTAGCTTTAGCTGCAACCTATGTACATGGTTATCATGGAGCAAGCAGCGTACTGTTTGATTCAGGACTTGGTAATGGTGCAATAGTAGGTAGCGGACAAGCAAATATAAATTCTCCATCTGCCTCTTCCAGCAATTCCTACGGTATTTCCGCAGCCTTCAAACCTAGCGAAAAACTGTCTGTAAGTGGTTTCGTTTCTTACCATGATGTTACAGGCTTTGGTGCTAATGATGATAGAGAAGCTTGGAGCTATGGGGCTGGTATAGCATTACCTGACTTTGGTAAGCAAGGTAACGTTTTAGGTATCTTTGGTGGCGCTCAACCCTACTCATTACGTGCGGGTGCTAGTGAAACACCATTCCAAGTGGAAGGCTTCTACAAGTATCGCGTTTCTGAAAATATCTCTGTTACTCCTGGAGTTATCTGGGTTACATCTCCTGGACAAAGCAATAACAGTAATGATGCTTTCATCGGTACACTGAGAACAACTTTCAGCTTCTAGATAGTTAAAAGTTCGTTGATAAATTTGTAATTTATTTTACCCTGCCATTAGGCGGGGTTTTTTGTTGGGAGAAAAAACCCCAGTAGTGACCCGGAGTATACTGAAAAAGAGATGAACTGTAACGTTTTGCTCATCTTCATTAATCTTCTACTTTCATCTTGGATTACTGCTTGTGGAACTATCGTGTAAATCGGAATACGCAATTTTAGCGTTATTAGAGATGGCCAGTCATTATGAAAATGGTGAACCGATGCAAATTCGGCAAATTGCTACGCAACAAAAGATACCCGATCGCTATTTGGAACAACTATTAGCAACTTTGCGGCGTGGAGGTATAGTTAAAAGTCAACGGGGTTCAAAAGGCGGCTATTTATTAGCGCGAGAACCTTGGAAAATTAGTA
>NZ_VILD01000002.1:247516-258177 GCF_009712085.1 Anabaena sp. UHCC 0253 | reverse complement strand
GCGAGAACCTTGGAAAATTAGTATCTTTGATATTTTAGAATGTTTAGAAGGTTTAGATGTGCAGACGACTGAGCAAGATTCTAATCCCACAAGTCTAGACAATACTCTGGTGGCAGAAATCTGGCAAGAAGCACGTCAAGCTGCAAATTCAGTGTTACAAAACTATTCGCTTCAGGATCTTTGTGAAAAACGAGATTCACGGAAGCAGTTAGATATCATGTACTACATTTAAGGACATAAAAATTTATCATGCAAATTGCTAAAAATATTACGGAATTAGTAGGAAGGACACCTTTAGTAGAGTTAAACCGGATTCCTCAAGAATTAGGTTGTGTGGCGAAAATTCTGGTGAAATTGGAAAGTATGAACCCTTCTGCATCGGTGAAAGACCGAATTGGGGTAAGTATGATTACTGCGGCGGAAAAAGAAGGATTAATTGCACCTGGTAAGACGATTTTGGTAGAACCTACATCGGGAAATACGGGAATTGCCTTAGCAATGGCCGCTGCGGCTAAGGGGTATCAATTAATTTTAACAATGCCAGAAACAATGAGCGCAGAACGGCGGGCGATGTTAAGGGCTTATGGGGCGCAATTGGAACTCACGCCGGGAATTGAGGGCATGAGTGGGGCGATTCGGCGGGCGCAAGAGATAGTGGATAAGACACCTTATGCCTATATGTTGCAACAGTTTCGCAATCCGGCTAATGCCCAAATTCATCGGGAAACTACCGCTGAGGAGATTTGGTCAGATACGGATGGCCAGGTAGATATGATTGTGGCTGGTGTGGGGACAGGTGGAACGATTACTGGGGTAGCGGAAGTGTTGAAGGCACGAAAACCGAGTTTTCAAGCGATCGCTGTTGAACCTGCTAATAGCCCTATATTATCTGGGGGTAAACCAGGACCCCACAAAATTCAAGGTATTGGGGCGGGTTTTATTCCCCAAGTCTTAAAGGTAGAATTGATTGATGAGGTGATTACGGTTACTGATGACGAAGCGATCGCCTTTAGTCGTAAATTAGCCAGAGAGGAAGGACTACTATCGGGAATCTCTACGGGTGCTGCCCTCTGTGCGGCGGTTCGTGTCGCTCAACGTCCAGAAAATTGCGATCGCTTAATTGTTATGATTCAACCAAGTTTCGGTGAGAGATATCTCAGTACACCTTTGTTCCAAGACTTAGAAGCGCAAGGTGGAATTAAAAATTAATAATTAAAAATTAAAAAGCAGATTACACAAGCTGTTTGCAAATTTTTAATCATTGTTGATTTACTTGTCACTTAACAATCTATTGGATTAATGTCCGATTTTAACCACTACGACACCCTAAAAGTTAGTGCCTATGCCAGCCAAGCGGAGATTAAACAAGCATATCGCCGCTTGGTGAAAATTTTTCATCCTGATAGTAATAAAGAAATACCAGATAATGAGCAGATTATTCGTGTTAATGCTGCTTATGAAGTATTGAGTGACAACAAAAGTCGCCTTGATTATGATGAAAAACTTCGTCATAGGCAGCAAAAATTCCATCATTCTCGCCAAAAACGTACAGAATCTGCCCAACAGCATTACAAAGCAACTAGGAAAACTGGCAAAGATGTTGATGAGAAGATTGAAGAATGGTTATGCCGAGTTTATAAACCAGTAAATCGGATACTTTGTACAATTCTCAATTCTTTAAAAGAGCAAATTGAGGAATTAGCCGCAGATCCTTTTGATGATGATCTTTTAGACGAATTTCAAGATTATTTAGAATCCTGTCGAGAAGACCTCAAGGACGCTCAAATTAAGTTTCGTTCTTTACCAAATCCTCCTAGTTTTGCCGCCACAGCCGCGCACATCTACTATTGTATGAGTCAACTTGGAGACGGTATAGAGGAGTTAGCTTATTTTCCATTAAGCTATGATGATCGTTATTTGCACACTGGGCAAGAATTATTTCGGATAGCTAAAAGATTGTATCGGGAAGCGCAAGAATCGGTAGGTTGAATATGTACTCAGATCAATTCTATAATTTCAGTAAAAGTTCTTGATAAGTAACAATTTCAGTATTTTCAAATTTTGTAATCACTAATAAATCTTGATCACCAGTGACTAAAAAATTTGCGTCACTATCTTTTGCTAGTGCTAAAAGATAGTTATCTTTCGCATCCCGACAAATAAAAACTTCGGAGGTTATATTTATAAATACACCAATGGTTCGTAAAAGTTGAATTAACTCATGAACTTTGTTAGACGGAAAATATTTTTGTAACTTAGGACGTTGAGTTACTAAAGTAATTTCTTCTAATATTTGCTCAGAAATTACTACTATAATTGTTTCAGCAACTAAAAGGTCTTTTAAATCTTTCAGTTCTTTACCAATCAAGAAACTAATCCAAAGATTAGTATCAATAATGATCTTAACTGCTTTGTTTTCTGTCATAAATTTGAGAACGGACAATTTCAACCTCTTCAGTAATTTCTGCTAATGATAATTCATCAGTTTGAAATACTTCCAATAACTCTGTTAATTTATGATTCAAGGTTTCTTTTTCTAGTTCTTTGCTAAGTAATAATTTTTCAGAATCAGAAAGTTGTTTAACTAGAGTCAGAATTTGCTCAAATGTCAATGGTAGTTGATAGGTATTTTGTAGCATAGTATTAATTTGTTATTTCCCTATTTTTCTGAACCTCTACATTTTCAAATATTTTCTCAATTTTATCAACTAATTGAGGATTTTGGTCTAAAGAAATTAATATATTGAGTAAAAAATATTTAATGGCTGAGTAATTTCCTTACTATTTCTTAAACCTAACCCGACTATTCGAGGTGTGGAGGGAAGATGTACTCTATTATAATGAGGTTACAAAAAATATGATGTGAGCATAAACATTAATAGGACTTACGCAAGATTGAACTCAAAACCTGATTCTTGCGTAGGGGTAATTCATGAATTACCCCTACTTCTGTTCTGTTTTGCGTAAGTCCTGATTAATTTAGTTTTTAATGTACTTTTCTGTTATTTTTTATCAGTGTAACAAAATTAATAATGATATTATACAACACAGAATCCGTAGGTAGCGATCGCACCCTTTCCCCAGTACCTACTCAATAGTTACCAGTAAAAAAGCAACTGACCACTAAGCAACAAATTGGTTTATACTGAGAAAAGTGAAAGATTAAGAAATTTTAAGTTCTGTTCTCAGTGTACTCATGCAATGTATTGTAAATCGCCGCGCTCAGTTTTCCGCCAGCCATCGGTATTGGTTGCCAGAACTAAGTGAAAACGAAAATGTGGAAAAATTTGGTCTTTGCTCGAAATTTCCCGGACACGGACATAACTATGTTTTATTTATTTCCCTGGCTGGGGAATTAGATGAATATGGGATGGTGCTAAATTTGTCTGATGTGAAGCACGTCATTAAGCGGGAAGTTACTGGCCAACTAGATTTTTCCTATCTCAATGATGTATGGGCAGATTTTCAACAAACTCTCCCCACTACAGAAAATATAGCGCGGGTAATTTGGCAGCGTTTAGCACCTCACTTACCTTTAGTCCGCGTGCAGTTATTTGAACATCCTGAACTTTGGGCAGATTATATGGGTAACGGAATGGAAGCATATCTAAGTATTAGCACTCACTTTAGCGCCGCACACCGACTAGCACACCCTGATTTGAGTTTGGAAGAAAATACTGAGATTTACGGTAAATGCGCTCGTGTGAATGGACACGGACATAACTACCATTTGGAAGTGACTGTGAAGGGAGAAATTGATCCTCGCACGGGCATGATTATTGATTTAGGGGCTTTAAATCAGATAATTACAGATTATGTCGTAGAACCTTTTGATCACACTTTTTTAAATAAAGATATTGCTTTCTTTGCTAAAGTTGTGCCAACGGCGGAAAATATCGCTCTTTATATTAGTAATGTATTGCGATCGCCTATTCAAGAATTAGGAGCAACTCTACATAAAATCAAACTCATCGAAAGTCCTAACAACTCCTGTGAAATCTATGTTGCTGACTCTGAACCAACATCTATTAACGCAGCAGTCAGTCAACCAATATTAGCCACAGTTTAATATTGAATTTTTGTAGAGACGTTCCATGGAACGTCTCTAGTTGATTTAAGGGTTGGTGCTAATTGCTTGATGTAAACGAGCTTTATCTAAACCGATCTGATTTAGCAGTAACCAAGATTGAATTAAATCAGGTCCATGTACATCCCCAGTTAAGGCTGCTCTGAGCGATCGCATGACTAAGCCTTTTTTCACATTCTCTGTTTTCACAACTTGCTTAATAATACTTTGGGCGCTATCTGCTGATAACTCTGGCTGACTTTCTAAAGCTGTAATAATTGCTTGCAATACAGTCTTGACACCTGCTTGCTGTAGTTGTTGACTGCCTTCTTCAGTCAATTCTACCCCCTCAGTAAAAAATACTTTAGTCATCTCCACAGCATCCACCAACCGCGTCAAACTTGCAGCAATTAACGTTACTAGCTGCTCTAACCAAGGACCTTCTCTCCCACCTGTCAATTGATAACCAGCTTTTTCCCAGCAGGGGATAAGTAAATCTGTGAGTTTATCAACTGGCATAATATGCAGATATTGGCTATTTAACCAATCCAATTTATCCCAGTCAAATTTAGCACCAGCTTTATTCACCCGCTCAAAGCCAAAATCCTTAGCTGCTGATTCTAAATTGAATATTTCTTGGGTAGAATCCGCAGGCGACCATCCCAATAAGGTCATATAGTTTACTAAAGCTTCCGCCAGAAAGCCCATTTCCTGAAAGTCACAAATGGAAGTTACTCCATCCCGTTTCGATAGTTTCCGCCCTTCTTGATTCAAAATTAAAGGTGTATGAGCAAATTCGGGAATCTTCGCGCCCAAAGCTTCATATAGCAGAATTTGTTTAGCAGTATTGGCGATATGGTCTTCACCACGAATGACATGACTAATTTGCATATCAATGTCATCCACAACCACCACAAAATTATATAGTGGTTGACCAGTACCATCACTAGCAGCGCGAGCAATGACCATATCACCACCCAAATCGCTACCGCGCCAACTCATTTTACCCCGGACTAAATCATTCCAGACAATTTCCCGGTGATCATCTATTTGGAAACGAATTACAGATGAACGTCCTTGAGCTTCAAATTCAGCCCTTTGTTCTGGGGTAAGATGACGATGACGGTTATCATAGCGAGGAGCTTCTCCTCTGGCTTTTTGCGCTTCCCTTAACCCGTCTAGTTCTTCTGATGTGGTGTAGCAGCGGTAAGCTAATCCTTGATCTAATAATTTTTGAACTGCTTCTTTATAAAGATGTAAGCGTTGAGATTGGAAAAATGGACCTTCATCCCAGTTCAATCCTAACCAGCCCAGTCCAGACAAAATATTATCTGTGTATTCAGGACGCGATCGCTCTAAATCTGTATCTTCAATTCTTAAAATAAACTTCCCATCATGGTGACGGGCAAACAAATAATTAAATACAGCCGTTCTTGCTGTACCAATATGTAAATTTCCGGTAGGACTCGGAGCTATACGGACTCTGACGGTCACAGTTGATTCTCTCTTTTATAAATCATAATTACACCTACTGTTGTAAAGACTATGAGTTTATTTAACTAACTCAGTATCTTACACTCAGTATTTTAGAACGGGACTGACGGGGCTCGAACCCGCAACTTCCGCCGTGACAGGGCGGTGCTCTAACCAATTGAACTACAGTCCCTTGACTTGCACTCTCACTATTATGCCTAATCTTTTTCTAGTTGTCAAGTAGTTTGTAGAAATTTTTTTTAAATTCTGGAAAAGAGGGCTGGTCAAAAGAAGCAGGGGAGCGGGGAGCAGGGGGGAGAGACTGGGACAAAGCTTGTATCCCGTACCCATGCTCCCCCCTCTGCCCATTGGTCATTGGTGATAAAGTTCCAGTTCTCATCCTGTAAATCCTTAAATCCTGGACATCCTGATAGCGTAGCGTGGCGTTAGCCATTTCTGACAATTTCTCTAACTTATAAGTAATATTACGCTTCTAAATGCTTTAAAATTTTCGCTTGGAGCTGCTTATATTGCTGCTTTAACCAATTTTTGCTTACCAAAGCTTGGGTTGAAGCTGTGACTTGTTGACTTTGCTGCACCCAATTTTTCAAATTTTGTGATTGTAAGGGAACAAGACTGATACTAAAAGTATTAACGCAGTCATTAGGGGCTTCTAAGGTAAAGAAAAGTAACGAATAGCACGCACTTTCCGCTAATGTCCACACCAATTTTAGATTTTGGGAATTTTGCATATCTAAATAACATGGTAGCCACTTAGGAGCAATTTCTCGATTGTAAAGTAGTGTGATCCATAACAACATTGGATGGGGATGTGTAATAAAAATAAATCGAGTGTAGCGGGTAGTATGGGCATAATTATAGATTTCTAATTGTGGCAACATTAACCATAAAGAAGGTTTAGGAACTTTTTCTATATCTATTAGTTGTGGAAAAACAATTTCTTGAATTGGTTTATTTTTAGGCCAAATAAATTTTTTATCAGGTATTGTCATGGTTTTGGATAATTCTGAATTCCCCAAAACTGGAGGTAAAGATACCTGATGAACAGATTGTTCTATATTCTCCAAAACTTGGAGAATTTTGGTCATATTTTGTGGACGCTGCTCTGGCTTTTTGGCTAAACAATTCATAATTAAATCATTTAGCTGCTGTGGGATTTTAATTTGAGGATTAACATCAGCTATATGTTTTGGTGGTTCAAATAAATGCACTCTATACCAAGCACCAAACGCATCTGTTTCTGGTTGCCAAGGTTTTTGCCCTGTCAGCATTTCAAACATCATCACGCCTAAGCTATAAATATCTGAGCGACTATCTAAATCTCCACCATCTAATTGTTCAGGAGAACAGTAAGGTAAAGTTCCATGAAATCCTTTATTTGTGGTAATTGCGGCTGTAGTGTCTAAAAATTTAGCAATACCAAAATCTAAGATTTTAGCTAGGTTGCCTAATATAGGATCAGGGGTGACGATAATATTAGCTGGTTTAATATCTCTATGAACTAAGGGATGAATTTTTCCATCAATATTGACACCTTGATGAGCGCATTTTAACCCTAAACAAATTTGGCGTGATAGATTTAGAAACATTGGCACAGGTAGAGGAATTAATTTCTTCAAACTCTGTCCAGATAAATATTCCATTACATAATAAGGATTGCCATTAGCCGTCATACCATAATCATAGGCACGAACGATATGGATACTTTTTTGGCTTAAAGCTGCACTTAGTAGAGCTTCCCTGCTAAAACTTTCTTGTACTTGAGGATCAGTAACAGTTTGAGATAAAAACTTAATGGCAACTGGTGTTCCACCTAGCAACATATCCTCTGCTAGGAATACCTCACCCATGCCACCCCTTTCAATTAATGTCTTGATTTGATAACGGTTGGCCACCAACTCCTGAGTTTTTGGAGATTGGTAGGGGCTATTGTTCACCTAAACCTCCTGATAGTTTGGGTATTGGGATTTTGAATCATGCAGTCCATAATGCTGTTAATACAGGTAAATATGGAAAAATTTAGAAGTCACTATTAACAATTCAAAATTTAAAAATAAAACATAATTCATTCTGAATCACTAGGATAATTACTGATGCCTAAATTTTTCTTTAACAAATTATGAAACAAGTTACCTATCCATAATTTTACACAACCTCGAACTTTTTTACCATCTTTAGCTAAATTGTGTACTATTTGTAATTTAACTTTTTTATATTCAGTTTTTAGCAGATTTTTTGCTTGCTGGGTGGAAATTTCTGGATTATCTATGTGGCTAATATTTATACAATCAGTTAAACATTGACGTTGTGTAGCACTTAACGTCAAAGTCATAACTCTGGGTGGATTATTGGGGTTTTCTAAAGCAAAAAACAATAAATGATAATATCCTGTTCTTTCTAAAGACTTGACTATTTTCTGCCCTGTTTCATCTTTTATATCTAAATAATGAGATAGCCATCTCGTTAGGGACGATTCTTCATCATATAGCATTGTTATCCATAAAACCATTGGGTATACTGACATTTTACTAATAAATTCAGAATGATGTTTCTTATTAATAAATTGATCAATTTCTTTCTGGGGTAGCATTGCCCAAAAAGTGGGAATAACACCTTGTTGTGTATATAAAAGATGCGGGAAACCAATAAGTTCTATTGGCTTATTTCTAGGCCATTTTTTTTGCAAACATTCTTGTTCTGTGACAGATGTAACGGGAATTAATTCGACTGCCGGTGTAGGTATAAATTTTGGCTGACCAGTTATTTTTTGTTTATTTATTTGATGTTTCGCAATTAATTTTTCCTTGATTTTTTCCAAAGAATTTAATATCTCTCTGACGCTTTGAGGTCTTTTATTTACATCTTTATTTAAACAACTTATAACTAATTTCTGTAATTCTTCGGGAACTTCTACTTGGGAATTTACCTCAGCAAAGGTTGGTGGATTTTGAAAATGATGAAGTTGATACCAAATCCCGAAAGATTGACTGGTGTTATGAAATGGATGTTTTCCAGTCAGCATTTCAAACATTAAAATTCCTAAGCTGTAAATATCCGAACGTGCATCTATATGTTTTTTTCCTTCCATGTGTTCTGGAGATGAATAAGGTAAACTACCAACAAAAGATTCTGTTAGTGTCATTCCCCCTGTTTCAGTTAAAAATTTAGCAATACCAAAATCGAGAATTTTTACCATCTCTGATTTTGCTCCAGCTTCATTAATAAATATATTTTCTGGTTTGATGTCTCTATGAATTATTGGATAAATTTTACCTTTAAAGTGAACACCTTGATGAGCGCAATGTAGTCCTAAACATATTTGTTGACAAATTTCTAAGAATATTGGTAAGTTTAAATAATTTTTCTTAATAATCCTATTTAATGGTCTACCGCGTAGATATTCCATCACATAAAAGGGAACTTTATTATCAGTTACACCATAGCTTAATAAGCGGACAATATTTTTGCTTTTTTTACCTAGTTGGGCGCTAACAAATATTTCTCTACCAAAACGTTCCGCTATTTGCTGATTTCTCAGACTCAATGTGAGGATTTTCACGGCTACTAGCATACATCCTTTAGAAACGTCTTCTGCTAAGTAGACTTTTCCCATTCCTCCTTGTCCGAGTAAGTCTCTGATTAAATAGCGGTTATTTAATAGTTTGTCAATGTAAATGTCTGATTTAGCTGTTTTGTTAGTCATATTCTAAATTTCTTTTAGTTGCTAAAAGTGTTAGCTTATTTCCTCCCGAATCTTTTTTAAGTAGTCGTGCAAAATAAATTGTATATTTGGGAAAGGGAACAGATAAGGAATACAGGGATTTTTGTTTGTTCCAAAAATGTTGAATTAATTTTGCTCAGGTACTTATGCAATTGCTAATATGATGTCACATCATCTTGATTTTGCTGTGACTGTTGCCTATTAGTGATGATTTGGAATCAGAGTAACAAGAGAGTAGATATACGTTAATATACGTAAAAAGGGAATTTTTAACGATTATTGAGTATTAGGCATTCTCAGACGATTTAATAATCTAGTTAGTGGTGATTCTATTTTCAGTTTAAAGGCTAAAATTTGGGTTTGCTGTAACCCATTGAAATTGTTATCGCTGACAAGAATTAGAGATGGTTTTCCATCTGGTAATTTTGCACCCAAAGTCAATCCCTCAATATTATCTAATGATACATCTAAAGTTCGTAGATCTAAGAGGATTTTTTTCTCTACTGGTTTGATTTTGGTGATGTCAGTTTTGATCATGCTATCAAAGTGCTGAATGTCGGTAGCGTTGTCTAAAGAAACCTGAAATAAGAAAACTGTAAATCCTAATCCTGTAAAACTTCTTTCTAGACTGAGAAAGTGTCCTTGGTTATCAAGGGCTAGTAAATCAGGTAAGCCACTGGCAAATTTACCTGTAGGATTAAATAAAGGTGTAACTGGTTGTGTCTGGTAGATAAATTCCTGTTCTGGCTGTTTAGTTAAGAGGTTATATTGCAGAATTCGGCAAGGAGTACCCAAACCAGGTTTAGCTGCTGAACCATCTTGAATTAAGGCGTTTTCCGTTGCTGTAAATAGGAATTTCTGATTGGGTGTAATTGTAAGACTTTCAAAGGCTAAGTTGTTGCGGATGCCTTTTTGGTTTTGTGGATCTGGTAAAAATTTCTCTGGTATGGGTAGGATGCTGATGGTTTGGCCTGAAGCGAGAGAAAATTCTTGAATGAAGGGATTGATGAGTTGGTTGACATCACCTTCAGATGAAACAAATATAGTATCTCTATTGGTGAGGGCAATTCCTTCTGTATCAGTAGTGGTGGGGGGAAATGGTTGATTATTCGTATCTAATAGGTTGGTGACACTGACGGGAACAACGCCGTTACTAGTTAATTTACCTTTGCTAAGGTCAATTTTTAATGTATAAAAACGAGGGGGTGCTTTTTGCCCTCTATCGTCTGATATGGCGTAGTATAGGTTATTTTGGGCATCATAAGTAATTCCTGATAAACCGCCAATTTCAGTTTTTTGGAAAGATAAACCTGTGGGTAAGGTGGCTTGTCCGATAAATTCTATACTACTGATAGTTAAGGAGGCAGAAGCGAAATTACT
>NZ_VILD01000002.1:244219-246852 GCF_009712085.1 Anabaena sp. UHCC 0253 | reverse complement strand
ATACTAAAAATGATAATTAGAGAAAGTTTTCGGGGTTTGGGGAGACGGAACATAGATTAACTGTAGTAAGATTTTTTATAAATGCGATCGCCTTACTCGCTGTAGTCATCGCCTGATTTTCTTTGAAAAAAGCTGACTAACCAATCTTTGACTGTACGGGTGGCGCGACAGTCGTCTTCGTTATATTCTTGAATGATTGCTAATAAGTGGCGATCGCCTGTTTCTAACCACTGATCATACCAGTAAATACATTTAGCCCCATTGGCTTCTTGCTCACGCCATGTAAATCCTAACCAACGAGCTATGACTTTTAAGGCATAACTGTCTATTGGTAAAGCTACACTTTGAATTAGTTGTTCATATATGTCAATAAACCGATTTAGTACAGGACGAATTTGGGCATGAGGTGTACGATACAGTTTAGCCAGACGTTGAACGGTATCTAATTCATAAGCACAAAAATGATAAATTGGTGCTTGGGGATATTGATTAACTAAGTTGAGAAATTGCTGCCAAATTAATTTTTCTTCTTCTGGTGTTTCTGCCAAAAAGGAATAAAATTCTTCTGTATTAGCTGTTCGATCCACAACTAAAACACCTAAAAGATAATCTAAATTTAAATCTGGCTGGGCTTCAATATCAAAATAAAGTTCTATCGGCGCTGTCAAGGTAAGATACTCTAAAGATAGAGGATCTGGAAGAATTAAGGGTTGTTTAGTAAATACAGATTGGGCTTGAACAACTAACTTAGCAGCTACATTACTATCAAACCCTGTCAGATTTTCTAAAGTGCTGGGATGAGTATCAGCAAGTGATTCTAAAGTGGTGATAGATAGATTTTGCAATTGGGTATAGCGAATAGGTGTTACACCTGGTAATAGAGAAAGATGTTGCTGAGATTGAGCGATCGCATAACAATAATTATACCAAGGACAAAGATTACACTTTTGCCGAGAAATAAATATTTCTGGCGCTTCTAACGACTCAATCACTTGAGTATATTCCGCTAAAATATTCAGCATCTGTGGTGTCCATTTATCTAAATCCACCACATAGGTTTTATCTTTATCTCGCAATATTAATCCCGCTTTATCCAAAATCACACCCTGAACCGTCGCCAAAACTTGGGCATGAAAAGCAATAACTACTTGATATTCTTGTTTAGGACGTTTACCCAGTTCAATATTGACTGGAACATAATTCCAATTGCCAAAACAAGATTCTCCGGGTTGTTTAACAAGCAAATCCGGGCGACTCAGCAAAGTATACTTATCACCATAAGTAGTTAATAGCACACCCCGATGAATATAACTTACTCCCTGCTCCATCAGTTTGACAGTTGCTGCTGCTCCTGCTTGCCAATTTCCAGCAGGATAATCAGGTTCGTAGTAACTTAACTTAGTCACTATCCGCTGATGATGAGCTTTTTTATCCTGTTGTACCTTCAGCACTAACTCATTGGGAATCTCTCGTTGACGATAATCACCGTGAACATCTAAAAAAGGTCGCCGTTGACAGCGTTGAAATTGCAGTAAAAGTTGAGCATTAATTAACATCCTTTTAAACTAACAAGAATTTAGAGGATCTGGAAGTGACTACTACAGCAAAATAAATTGTATTTTTGATCACAAAATAAAAAACAGCAAAGCTAAAAAAATCAGCTTTGCTAAAACCAACAAGACCTTGTGAACAAAAATTAAGAATTGAATTGTTCAGCAAAATATTGTAGGTCTAATTGTGGTTTTTCATGTTCGATCACAAACACATTGGCATAAAGATTGGCCATAACTTGTTTCCCTTGCTGTGTCAAGGATAGATAACGCAAGCCATCTGTAATATAAGGATAAACACTATTCCAATAAAACTTGGCATAGTTCTTTCGTAAATCCCCAGGATTTTTATACCCTAAAACTTTAGTTACCCCTGTTTCTTCAAACTCATAGAATAAACTGGTGATTTTTTTTAAATAACGTGGATCACTCAATTGACCAATTAAATCAGCAGCACGAACTAGACCGGCAAAATTTTGGGAATCATGATGATCATCTACCGTTGGCACAGGAAATCTAGTTAATTCAATATTACTCTTAATGACTTCTGCATCAATTAGCGGATGTCCACCAAAACGTTCATCAATAAACTGTTTTGCTCTATCAACATGATAAGGAGTGAGACTGGCATCAGAAGCACCAAAGGGAAGAGAAATCATCCCACCATCCTGACCAGTCGCATATAAGCCTTCTGTTTCTTGATCTTGGCGACAAACTCCCTTCACATAACCAATATCATGGCAAAGCAGAGAAATAATGCAATGCAGCCAATCTTCGCAGGAAACACCACCTTCACGAATATGTTTACCCCGCAAAATTTCTTGTCCTACAAGAGTAACCAGGACAGAATGTTCGACATTATGGTATAAAGCATCACTATTAGCGATGTTTTCCAACGCCATGTGACCAGCCCAGGCAATAATGTCTTGATAATTAGTGTTTAACCCACCATAGGTGCGCCTGTAACCCTCTCGAACTTGATTAACGAAAGCATCAATTATAATTTCAGTGGTATTGAACATACGGGGTTCTCAAACTATATGTTTAATATATTCAGGTTTTTTGCTGACACTGTAGAAAAAC
>NZ_VILD01000002.1:237930-244194 GCF_009712085.1 Anabaena sp. UHCC 0253 | reverse complement strand
GCCGAAAAACGAATATTTATTTATAACTATTGGCATCTATGCTAATTATGATCAACAGTTATTTCCCCAGCTTACATGATTTTCTTCTGTTTTGGCTAATTTATGCTTACTTACCCAATTGCTAAGAGGTAATTCTTTACTAAAGCTCTTGAATAAGCTGTTGTACATTCAATTTGCCCAATTTGAACAGTAAAATGACCGTACCACAATAGTTTCTTTTCAAAATAGTGTACAAATTATAGATTTTTTAAATTATTTATGAAGTTATGGTATAATAGCAGATACTTGCGGGCGTAATTCAGTGGTAGAATGTCATCTTCCCATGGTGAACGTCGTGGGTTCGAGTCCCATCGCCCGCTTTTATTGTGAAATGGCAAAATTATTTATCCGTGTTGACATTTCATGAACACACGCGCAACAAAGAATTTCTACGAAAAGGGTTTTCAGTAACGAGTACACAACTGCGTAAGTCAACCATTAAAAATTTGACAAAAGCTTGTGTAATCTGCTTTTTTAATTTTCAATTCCGCACTGCGCTATTAGTCTTCTGCTACACCCATAATAGTTTTCAGCAACTCCAAGCCCTTCTTAACTTGTCTAGAAACTGTCACAACACTAATACCCAAATGTTCTGCTACTTGTTTTTGGGTTAGATCTTGTAAAAATACACATTCAACCACATCCCTAGTGCGTTGTTCTAATTGGACTAGGGCTTGTTGTAAACGAATTTGATCTTCTTGGGCTAATTGAAAACTTCGGTAGTGGGGATCTGGAACTAATTCACCCAAACAGGTAGAGCCTTCTTCTCCGTCTTGGATAGGGACATCAAGACTCAAGGGAGCGCGATTAATCCATGCTAATTTAATTTCTTGCCATTCACTCAGAGAAATTTCTAATGCAGCAGCTAATTCTCCATCTGTAGGTTGACGATTATACTGCTCACGAAGAGAACGGGATATACCAACAGCTTGTTGTTGGAGTGCTAACCAACGTCTAGGTATTCTTACCGTCACACCTTTATCTCGTAGATAGTGTTGAATTTCACCACGAATATAGGGCATCGCATAGGAACTAAAAGCATTGCCTTTAGAAAGTTCAAATTTCTCAATCGCCCGAATTAAGCCCATAGAACCTACTTGAAGCAAATCATCATAGCTCTCTTGGCACTGATTAATCCAATAATGAGCTTCTTTTCTCACTAGTCCAAAATTAAGGTTTACTAGTTGATTGCGAACTCTCTCCGAGCGACATTGTTGATACTCTCGCAACAACTGTGAAATTTCATGTTTTAGTTCGTTGGTGGCTGTAGTAGGCATAACATTTTTGTTTTTAAACGAGTAAGTTGGTATGATATGAGCGTTTGTTAACTTAGTGGCGATCGCAGCGATCGCTCTAGACATCAGAACTATATTTAGATAAATGCTGAGATTGGGAATTTATAAAACCCTATGTCAAACAAAAGTTTTGACTGTGCAAAATTGTCTTCAGGCTTTTTACTCAACTCAGTTGGGTAAGTTTTGTAGTTTATCAAACAACCGTCCTAGAATTAAAATATACAATTAGCGATCCAATATTAAACCGAGATTGTACCTATATTTAACTAATTAGCCATGAGATTTGCTTATAGGTCTTGAAAATTCGGAAGCGGCGATGATTTCCAAGGTTTAGACTGTGATTATTTTTGTTTATTTGCTCTATTCTCTTTTTCAAGGCGCGATTGACTGAGTAAGATTACGTAATTAACTCCTTAAATTCATCTCAACTTTAAATTCCAAAAAGATAAAATTTTAAATCAGTAAATTTACGCTCATATCAAAAGTCCCTAGTTTTTCCAAAAAAAAACCAAGATGCACTTTGTTCATAATGTGCATCTTGGAAAGGGAATTCCAACAAATAAATTTCTTTGGAGACTGGTTAAAATGCCTGGACTACAAAAATAATCAGAGATTTTTTTACTTGAGATTCCTTAAACCGGATTTGTTTCGCAAGCTTAGGGAGGTAATCTTGAAGATTGACACACTCCCATAAGATTCTAGAAATATTTAGACGCGAGGCTCAATCCGAGCATAGAATAAACCACGAATCTTCACTTCTTTAGGTTCACCAGCACCTAAATCTGTATCAGATGGTTGCTCACTCTCGAAAGTACCAGCTATTTCACCAGAAATATTATCTACTTTGGCTACTTGCAAAGAAATTTTACCGTTGAGAATGTCTGCTTTCTTGACATTAGTACGAGTAAGTTCTTCATCATCAGATTGGGCTGGTAGAGCTACAGCATTGTCGTAACCGCTAACAACACCACGACCTTTAGGATCTAAGAAAGCAGCACCACGATAGGAAGGTACTTTGAAAGTTCCTTCAAAGTCAGTAGATGTATTGATGCTAGTTAAATTAGGTTGTGTTTGGGCAACTAAGTTTTTGATCGTAAACAAGAAAGGTACTAATTCACCACCAGGAAGTTTAACAGTGATAGCCTGGAAATCAAGACCATCTTCTTCTGTAAAGGTAAAACTATTATCTGGATTGATGTTGAGCCGACCTTGTACTTGGTCAATAGTAGAAGTATACCTAGTCATAATTTTACCAGGTACAAATTCTGCTTCTTGACGTTTGTTTGCAGGTTCTTCTTTAACAAAGAAATTTGTTGGTTCTAAACACAGTTCTTTGATGGTGTATGTCTGCTTAGGATCAACTGCAATCGAACCGCGACTAGTTTCAGCCAACTGAGGGCATTTGTTAGCCAACCCAGTGCCGCGAATTTGTTCATAAGTTAGGACATCACGTCCACTAGTAGATGGTGCATCACTGCAAGCAGTGATTAAACCCAAGCATATAGCCAAGAAAGCAACAATTAAAGCGCGATACCTCATGGTCAACCTCAATGTCAAAAATTAATATCTAAGTTGTCAAACTGCTTTGCTAAACGTAATTAAACGCATTGCGTCTCTGAGTCTAGAATTAAAACCATAGACTAAGCAGCGAACCACATCCATTTTTGATGATGTATATGTTGCCAGTAAATACATCAAGAGTATTTGGATAGGGAAATTAGCCTGATCATACGATTTTTTTTAACTCAAAATCAAAGCACTCTAGTGGTTAAATTTTGCTGTTATGCAGCACAATTTATGGGAAAGCCTTCTCTACATTACCACCAAGGATTCTTGTTACTTGAGAATCGCCAGAAAGTTTAAATTGCTAATTAGGGTATAGGTAACTCAACAGCTTTGTGTACTGGTGATCAAGTTGATGCTGGTATGCAGCAATTCTGACTTTTTTATTGATCAATTTCGTAAATTTTCCAGTATTGTATTAGTTTTATGGAGTACAGCGTTCCATGAACCATGATCAAAATTGGGAATCTAGAGATTTATCCCAACAGTTACAGGCTATTTCCACTACGGTTCAAGATGCAGCACAGACCTGCGAAGGCGATGTAATTGCACTATTGGGTTTATTGCGTCATTTAGAAAAGTTACACAAAGAAATTCGGGATGGAGTGTTTCAGGAAAATTTACCTGATAATCGTCAAAGACTCTACTCACTTCTAAAAGATATTGAGTCTGAGGGGGGATGGCCTTATATCGCCCGGATGCGAATACAAACTTTGTTAGTTAATTTATCGGAGGAAGTTAATAATGAGGATGCTATTCCCAACTACACCCATGATGTTTTCCGGATTGATAACTCCTCAGAATAGGGCAACCTTGAAAACTAACCAATCAAATATTTCTGGATTTAATGGTGATCACATCATCATTAAATATAGATTGCTTCCAAATTAAACTAGTATCGCAGGGCGGAATTAAAAATTAACAATTAAAAGTTAAAAAAGCAGATTGAACAAGCTTTGTGCAAATTTTTAAGGGTTGGTTGATTTACGCCGTTGTGTACTAGATTATCTTGGATAAATTCAATTTCTCTTATAAGCAAAATAACTCGTACTAATATTTTTAAGAAGAGGATTATATGGCGGGGATATTATCAGTTTCTCGGACAAATCTTGCTCAACGTCGTAAAAAATTGCGTCGGCAGCGACAAATTAAAATTATCCAGGCGATTTGGCGAACAGTTGCTGTGACTGGATTTGCATCTGCTTTGTTCTGGGTGGCAATCCAACCAATGTGGGTATTAAAGGATTCAGAGCAAGTAGTTATAAAATCCGGTGATCAAGTCTTGACACAAGAGGATATTAGTTCATTGTTGGAGCTATCCTATCCCCAGTCTTTATGGCGGATTGAACCCTCGCATATTGCTGAAGCTTTGAAAAAGAACCCACTATTGCCGAAGCAAATGTTAGTCGTCGTCTGTTTCCACCTGGATTAATGATTGAAATTCAGGAACGAGTCCCGGTAGCGATCGCTGTACGCGCTGAAGACATCAACCAAATCCGCAAAGTTAACACAGTAAATAATTGTATAAAAGCCAATTCATCTAAGAAGTCCCTGAATATCAACCCTTGTTTACAAAATCTTAGTGGAGCAAATCAACAAGGTGAACTAGGCTTACTAGATGTTCATGGAATATGGATGCCCATCACTAGGTATATGTCAATTAATCCCCAAGCAAAATTGCCCCAGTTGATAGTGATTGGCTCTCCGGCACAATACAAAATCTTCTGGACTCAACTGTATGAAGCTATCAGCCAAAGTTCTCTAAAAGTTACAGAAATTGATTTTCAAGATCCCACAAATTTAATTTTGAAAACTGAATTAGGAACTGTGCATTTAGGTGTCGCTAGTAACAAATTACCTGAAAAAATTCGGGTACTTATGCAAATGCGCCATTTACCCACTCAAGTTAATTCTAGTAATATAGATTATATTGATATAAAAAATCCGGCTGATCCATTAGTACAAGTGAATCAGAAAAAACCAATCTTAGACATCAAGAAATCAAAGAACTGAACAAAATACCAATCCGTTGAAGGTAAGAATCTTTCTTTCGGCTGTGCTACTCCTCTTTTTGCCTCATCCAGATGAATGTTCCTAACTAGTAATTGAAGAGACTAACTTTATATTTTGGCAAATGGGTATATATTATACATAATATAGATACACGATTTTTTAGTCATTAGGTTCAGATATATTGCTAGGGCTGAACCTTATTAAGTTATGGTGCTGTCTGCACAGGATTTGAGTTAAGACTATTGTCGAAATTATCTGGTACTGACAAAAAGCATGAGATAAATAAACATCTATGCTTTTTGGAACTATACTTTTTAGGAATGGGGGTTATCAAAATCAGCGGCTGATATCATCAACTATACAGCTAATCATCTAAACAATGCACCAATAAAAGAGTCAGAAGGCTAACGGGCTTAATAAGCTGTTATACAGCTTAGGTTTTATACCTAGCTCAGTTATGAATTTTCATATCTTACCTGCCATAATGTAGGCTGGGAAGTAATAAAAACAATAAATAACAGTGCCATAAATTCTGGCAATGTCAAAATATAGTTGACTCTTAGGTGAATCACACCGAGAAAAGTCGTTTATCTACCTTTCACAAATCCAATGACACTTGATAATAACCAAGAGCTTACCTATAACTCTCAAGCTGCGGGACAACCAGGGTTTTCTCTGGCAGTTAACTCAAACAATCCCTTTAATAATTCAGGGCTAAACTTTACCCAAGGTCAAGATCACAAGCGGATGTCTACTGAAAATAGCGGTATTGGTGAAATTGTTCCAGGGCGTGTTGCCAATATTAAAGTGATTGGTGTCGGTGGTGGTGGTGGTAATGCCGTCAACCGCATGATTGAGTCTGATGTATCTGGAGTAGAGTTTTGGTCAATTAATACTGATGCTCAGGCGCTGACTTTAGCGGGCGCTCCTAGCCGATTGCAAATTGGCCAGAAATTAACTAGGGGATTGGGTGCGGGGGGAAATCCTGCCATTGGTCAAAAGGCGGCTGAGGAATCTCGTGATGAGATTGCTACAGCTTTAGAGGGTGCAGATTTAGTATTTATCACTGCTGGCATGGGGGGTGGTACAGGTACAGGTGCAGCCCCAATTGTGGCAGAAGTAGCGAAGGAAATGGGCGCTCTTACTGTTGGTGTTGTCACTCGTCCATTTATTTTTGAGGGACGTAAACGCACGGGACAAGCGGAGCAAGGTATTGAAGGGTTAAAAAGTCGGGTAGATACTTTAATTATTATTCCCAATAATAAGTTGTTAGAGGTGATTCCTGAACAAACCCCTGTGCAAGAAGCTTTTCGCTATGCCGATGATGTTTTGCGTCAAGGTGTGCAAGGGATCT
>NZ_VILD01000002.1:229695-237905 GCF_009712085.1 Anabaena sp. UHCC 0253 | reverse complement strand
AAATCTAGAGCCAGAGAAGCAGCGATCGCTGCTATCTCTTTCACCTTTATTAGAATGTTCTATTGAAGGGGCTAGAGGAGTGGTCTTTAATATCACTGGTGGTAGTGATTTGACTCTTCATGAAGTCAATGCTGCTGCGGAAACAATCTATGAAGTTGTTGATCCTAATGCCAATATTATTTTTGGCGCGGTAATTGATGACAGACTCCAAGGAGAAGTCAGAATTACTGTCATTGCCACTGGTTTTACTGGTGAAATTCAAGCTGCACCAGCACAAACAGTAGTTACTCCTAGAGTTATCACTCCCACGACAACTACTAGAAAACCCACACCCCAAACACCATCTAATACTCCAAATCCAGTTGCTGAACCAAAGGAAAAACCATCTTTGGATATTCCTGACTTCCTGCAACGCCGACGCACACCACCCAGAAATTAAATGATTGTGGATATGAGATTTTAGATTAAATTCCCAGTCTCATTTGAGGCTGAGTGCTGTATACAAGTTGTTAGTTTCAGGGTTTTATACCAGTAAGGGCGCAAGGCCTGCGCCCAGTCAGGAGTCAGGAGGAAGTAAAGTAAATAAAATTACGTATTAGCCTCTATCCATTTAATTACTTGATGGGCAAGATGAGTACCATCGAGACGGTCAATTTCCCGAATCCCTGTGGGACTTGTGACATTGACTTCCGTGAGGTAGCCACCAATTACGTCTATACCCACAAAAATTAGGCCATCTTGACGGAGTTTTTCGGCTAAATGGCTACAAATTTCCTGCTCTCTTGGAGTAATGGTAGTTTGAGCCACTGTTCCACCGGTGGCCATATTATTACGAAAATCACTACTACTAGAAAGACGATTAAGCGCACCTATCGGTTCTCCATTGAGTAAGATGATTCGTTTATCTCCTTCCTTAGCTTGGGGTAAATAGTTCTGTACCATCACCGGAACTTGACCTTGGAGCGTGCTAAGTTCGACAATAGAGTTAAAATTGCGATCGCCTGATTGTAAAAATAAAATTCCTTCTCCAGCTTTATTCCCCAATGGTTTGAGAATTGTTGCCCCTTTAGCTTCCACAAATTGGCGAATTACTTGCTTATCAGCACTAACAATTGTTTCGGGAATACATTGGCTAAACTGGAGGGCATACATTTTTTCATTAGCCCCACGAATTCCGGCAGGATTATTAATAACCAAGGTTTTATTTTGGTTAATATAATCCAGAATGTAAGTTGCATATAGATAAGCATCATTAACAGGTGGATCTGTCCGCATAAATACGGCATCCATTGTTTCTAAAGGAATGAAGGCACTAGGGTTTAACTTAAACCAAGAATTCACTGCTAACCAACGTCCCTCCACCAATTCCACGGGAACAAGTTCTACCTGCTGCAAGACAGCCCAAGCTTTGCTATCAATAACACTGAGCAAATTCGCCTGAGTTATCCAAATTTCGTGTCCGAGAATTTGCGCTGCTTCCATTAGAGCAACACTGGTATCATGACATGGATCAAGCCGATGGATGGGATCAATAATAAAAGCCAGTTTCACCCTTTATGCCTCTCTTCTCTATGAATTTTAATATTAAAGAATATTAAAGATCCCCGACCTCTTTGCTCCATTTTTTCCGAAGATAAATAAACTAATTTCAGAAGTCGGGGATCTGATAACTTTTGCTAAATTTTTGGCTGAGATAATGCAATTAATTGCAGAAGTCGGGGATCTGATAAGTAGATGAACAGAAAAAATTAAAGGTATGTGAAGAAAAGTAAAATCGTCCAAAACTCTGTTCCCTGTTCCCTGTTCCCTTGCCCCAACGACAATTTTTAACGCCAACCTACTTACACAATTTTTTACGACACTAGCATCTGATCTAATTTACCTTGACGGTCTAAAGAGTAGATATCATCACAACCACCAATGTGAGCATCATTGATGAAAACTTGTGGCAAAGAGCGTTTTCCATTAGCTCTTGCCGACATTTGATTTCTGGCTATTTCATCTCCATCAATGTTGTATTCGATAAAATCAATACTTTTATTTCTGAGTAGATTTTTGGCACGGATACAAAACGGGCAAGTAGTCCAAGTGTAAATTTCTACTTTTGCAGCCATAATGTTCTCAACTAAATGTAATACTTTTTAATTTTAGACCTAAGTCCTATGGTAATAGGTAAAAGCTTTTCCTTTTCACCAATTACCAATTACCAATTAAGTAGGTAGATGCTAATCAACCCAACTATGTAACGAACTGTAAATTACCCAAAACTCTTGCGATTGCTGCGTTCCACTCCGTTCCACTCGCAATGACATAGTTATAAGTTTTCCCACCTACCTACTTATCTATTCCCACTCAATAGTTCCAGGTGGCTTGGAAGTAATGTCATAAACCACACGGTTCACACCCTTCACTTCATTGACAATGCGGGTAGAAATTCCTTCTAGTACATCGTAAGGAATACGCGCCCAGTCTGCCGTCATGCCATCTTCGCTAGTAACTATCCGTAAAACAATGGGATAAGCATAAGTGCGTTTATCACCCATGACACCAACGCTGCGAATAGGTAATAAGACAGCAAAAGCTTGCCAAACCTCGTGATATAAACCGCGTTGGTTAATTTCTTGACGGACAATTAAATCAGCATCTCGCAAAATATTTAAGCGATCGGCGGTAACTTCACCTAAAATCCGAATGGCTAAACCAGGTCCAGGGAAAGGTTGACGTTGGACAATTTCTTCTGGTAAACCGATAGAACGTCCAACTTTGCGGACTTCATCTTTAAATAGTTTTCTGAGTGGTTCTACCAGTTTAAATCTCAAATCTTTTGGTAAACCACCAACATTATGATGACTTTTAATTTTTACTGCTACCCGTTCACCAGTTTTTGGATCAACATTGGTATCAGCGGATTCAATCACGTCTGGATAAAGTGTGCCTTGAGCCAAGTAGTCAAAATGACCAAGATTTTTGGATGTTTCCTCAAAAACACTGATGAATTCGTGTCCGATGCGGCGACGTTTTTCTTCAGGATCTGTTACTCCAGCGATCGCGGAAATAAATCGCTCACGGGCATTGACATATTCTACAGGAATATGAAATTGTTCTTTAAATAACTTGAGTAATCGTTCTGGCTCTAATTTCCGCATAAAGCCTTGATCAATAAATACACAAGTTAATTGTTCCCCAATGGCTTTATAGAGTAGGAACGCGAGAGTAGAGGAATCCACTCCTCCAGAAAGTGCTAATAACACCCGTTTATCACCAACTCTAGCGCGAATTTCCCGAATGGATTCTTCGACAAAAGCTGCTGTTGTCCAAGTCGGTTCACAATCACAGACATGGTAAACAAAGTTACGGATTAAAGCTAAACCACCCTGAGAATGTACAACTTCTGGATGGAACTGGACACCATACAATTTCTTTTCATGGTCAGCGATCGCAGCACAAGGAGTATTATCTGTATGGGCAAGTAACTCAAATCCTGGAGGCATGGTTTTGACTGAATCCCCATGACTCATCCACATGGTTGTACCATCTTCGACATTAGTTAATAAATCGGTGGGATCATCTATATACAAAGATGCTTTACCGTATTCACCTCTATCTGCCTTAATAACTTCCCCACCCAGTTGATTAACCATGAGTTGCATCCCATAGCAAACACCGAGAACGGGTATTCCCAATTGCCAGATTTCTGGGTCACAATGGGGTGCGTGGTCACTATATACGGAATTTGGACCACCGGAGAGGATAATTCCTTTCGGATTAATTTGACGTAAATCTTCTGCTGTGGTGCGATAAGGAAGAACTTCCGAATATACTTGAGTTTCGCGGATTCGACGAGCAATTAATTCAGAATATTGAGATCCAAAGTCTAAGATTACAATTATTTGACTATTAAGTTTTCCCGATTTTACCTGTGTTGGAGATAATTCGACCGTTGGTAGAGTCACCGCTGTATTCATGATAGCGAAAGTAAGTGTGTCGTTAAGGGTAGTAGAAGTCACAAATTGTGATTTTTGTGATTAATGGTGATAAAAGATCAATTAATCATCTAAATCAAATTAATTACGCAAATCATAGTTAAAAATATTTATTTGACGTACTGACGATAATTCATATTAAGTTAACACAATTTATCCAGTAACATACAACCAGTTTTGCTTTTAACGAGGATTTGGCGATCGCGATCGAAAAGCACTGAACCACAAGCTATGATGGTTTTACCTTGCTGATTGTGACTACTAATATATTCATAACAACGAGTATCAATTGTTTCGGCAATATTGCTATAAACTTGATTTACCCAATTACTACCAGTGTTGTCATCAAGAATTCTCAGATGTTTTAAAGCTGCTTCTGCTGTCGGACTCTGAAAAATAGCTTGAATATCTGGAGACTGTAAACCTAGCATGGCACAATGGGCTGTTAAAATTTCCCTCCGACCATCAGCTAAATGATGATGAGTGTGAAAAATTCCCCCTGCTAGTTTCATCAATTTACCGTGATAACCAAATAATAAAATTTCTTTAATACCTAAGACATCAGCAGCAACTAACATTGGACCCAACCAGTTAGCAGTTTTGACCAATTGTGCGGGATTGATACCGAGTTTCTGCGCTAAATCAAGGCCATTTTCCCCAATACAAAATACTAAAGTTGTAAATTGATTAGCTTTATCTGCTAAATCAGCGCGGAAAGCTGCTAATTGATCTGGTGTACTTAAAGGTTGAGAAATACCTGTTGTTCCTAATAAAGACAGTCCTTCCACTACCCCAAAAGCAGAGTTAGAAGTACGAACAGCGAGCGATCGCCCCTCTGGTAAAATAATTATGATCTTGATTTTTTCTGTCGGTGTTAATAATCGCTGTAAATTCTCTGTCAATAATCTTTGAGCATAACCATAAATTGCCGCTTTCCCCTCACCATTAAACTGCTTCCCAATCCCCTCTCCACCCTCAATAATTACCTTGTTCCCATCTCCCTTGTACCATTCCACCACAACCCAAATCGGTGTATTCCTAGTTAAATCCAGATTATCACCAGGATCACTACGAGTAATAGCCAAAGCTTGATTTTCTGAAATTCCCGCTACTTGCTCAATGGATATTTCTGCAACTTCTGCTGGTTCAATCAAATCTATAGAAGCCACACTTAGGGATTGACGATTACGTAACCAATGCAAAGCCGCAACAGCAGCAGCACAAGCAAAAACTGGTAAAGTGTATCCAGATCGGGACATAGTGACAATTAAAAATTAAAAATTAACAATTAAAAAAACTATAGCAATCCTATTTGATTTAGGACTTACGCAAAATATCTCGGAAACCCTCTTTTCTATCCCTAACGGGACGCTTCGCGAACGTGTCCTTCGTTCCTTCGTGGTTCATTATTCCGTGACTTGTGCGTAAGTTCTATGATTTATGAACGGAGTTTTTAAAACAAACCGCTCCAGACACAGAGAGCGCAGAGGTAGAGAAAAAGAGGTATTCATATCTTATTTAGGATTGCTATATTATCCATTTATACTCCAACCTCTAATAACAAAACTTCCATCTCTTCCCAAGAAATATCCTGTTGAAGATAACGGGGTGAATCAGGATTATAGGGACTTGCTATCCTGTCAATAGTGATAATTGTAGCGGTATCTGGCAACACAGGAATGTCTGGATCAAATGCTGTGGGACGCATTAAAGAACTAGAAAATCCTTTAAACACAGCAATTTTATCTGGTTCATCATCAATTTCCACGGTGACAATAAGAACTTCTTGCGATTTTTTGACTGTATATTGTTCCAGTCTTTTACCAATAGAGTTATTCATTGATTATTTATACTAAGCTGTTGTGCATTCAATTTACATAAACTGGACAGGCAGGATGCCCGTCCCACAGGAGTTTGATTTTAATTTTGTTAAAAATCATAGCTCTTTCTTATTACACAAAAACGTCAAGAAATCCTCAATCAAAAAATCTCCAAAATCTGGTGCAATCTACTTTTTTAATTTCTAATTCTTAATTGCTTAGTGCGTCGCTGAACGTCCATATTTACCCAACTTCACAGCCACAAAATAACTTAAATATACTACGTAAAATCCTAAAGCAACTATGCCCAGAAAACCGAGAAAAGCAGGTTTACTGTTGTGGTGGAAGTAGTCCTTAAAAATTAATGGTGCTTCTAACCAAACACTACAGTAAGGAGTTTTTAGTCCATTTGCTGAAAAAGCACAACCTAAAAAAGGTAAAAGGGCAACTGCTCCTAAACTACAATAAACTGTTGTTGCCCAACGCCAAGAAGTAAAAACCAATTTCAAGGGACTAGTAGGATGATACTCAATTTCATCATTGATATCTACCCAAAACCATAGCGTAATAGGAATCAGAATCCTTGCCATTAAAGCAGAGATAAAACTCACTCCAAAGCCGCCAATCATCAAGTAAATAGTAATAGCCAATAAACTAGCCACGCGCCAGTAAATTATCAATAAGCGTTGCATTGCTTCTGCTTTTTGTACAAATGCCCAAATTAGAAGAACTAAAGGAATCATCAGCGTAAATAATAACGCTAGGCGATAATCCATCCAAACATAGGGGCGAAACCATACTTGTGTCATAAAGTCAATAAAAAATAGAAAAATTTGTGAATAGATATCAATACCTTGTCCAAATCAAAAAAAGTCTTGATTTCTAGGTTGGGTTGTTCGCGTTAGCGTTGCGGAGCAATCGGTAGGAAACCCAACAAATGCGTCGGGTGGCGCTGTCGCTTAACCCAACCTACAAAAAATGGACAAGGTATTGTAGATATCTGATAGCGTAGCGTGGCCTTAGCCATTCCAGAAAAAATTCAGCTTGTGGATTTTGTTCAAAAGTGAAAGACGGGGATTTTATTCCCCGTCAGGTTTAAATCCATTTATTTGTTAATGGAGCTTAAAACCATTGATATTCCAGTAATTTGTCACTTAGGCAAAAAGTACAAGTGCTGGTTTTAGTCTAGCGAGTCCAAAATAACTAACAATTGAAAATTCGTAAAAAGTTTTGGGAATCTACATTTTTTAATTGTTAATTCTGTCCAACGGTTCTAGTCTTCGTAAAGACGGCACTCGTCTGCTTCTGGATTATCATCACAATATTTTTCTAAAGCATTTTTAGGCTTGACTTGACGTTGGTGAGAAGCTTCAGCTTGCAATTCTTCGACGGCATCCCAAGCAGCAGCACATTCAGCCGAGTTGCTACCTGAGATATCACATACAGTGCGAGCTTGTTCTACTTCTTCTTGGATTTTTTCTTGGATATCGTTATTGGTTTTTTCTTGGATGTTGGTCATGATTCTGTCTCGTTATGTTTTGTTTATACTAATATAGAAAAACTTCGGAAAAGGCAGTTTTCTCTTGATGGCTGACCATTGTTACACTTTTGGGGATAATTCCGTTAGGTACTATCTGCCAAGATTTGAATGCAAGCTCTCAGTTTATGGAGAAAGATATGGCCAGGGTATTATCCCATGAATATACTATAATAAGCCTTTCTACTTATAAGTAGCTTGATTTTCATTTTGAATACAGACTTTAAATATCGCTTTCAAGCTTATCAAAGCTTTTTGTGCCTAATAAATTTTATTATAAGCATCATACTATATTAATATCTGTAATATTGTGATTAAGCCAAAAAATATGGCTAAAATAAAAAGAAGTAAACACTTCCTTCTAAGTGTCTAAGAGTGTTCCAAACAATAAATGATCCAAAACCAGAGATTGCTTCATTCCGCTCCGCTCCATTCGCAATGACAATTGGGCATTTTTTTACTTGGAATACTCTAAAGTATTGTCATCTCAAGTTGATATCATTTCTTGCGAGGCTCATTATGACAGCTATCACCGTCAACTTAAACCCTATTATTCAACTAAGCGACAACCAATTTTATCAACTCTGTCGGGAAAATCCTGAAGTTAAATTTGAACGCAATGCAAAAGGAGAAATATTGATCATGTCACCTACCGGAGGAGAAACAGGAAAACGTAATGTGGAAATTGCCGCAGATTTTGTATTTTGGAATCGTCAAACTAAACTAGGAGTTTGTTTTGATTCTTCCACCTGTTTTAAATTTCCCAATGGTGCAAATCGTTCTCCTGATGTTGCTTGGATCAAAAAAGATAGATGGGATACACTTACATCAGAAGAACAGGAAAAGTTTTCACCAATTGCCCCAGATTTT
>NZ_VILD01000002.1:177299-229206 GCF_009712085.1 Anabaena sp. UHCC 0253 | reverse complement strand
CGTACAAGTTAGGAAAGAACGAACCACGAAGGAACGAAGAACACGAAGAAAGGAGGGTTTCAGAGAGATTTTGCGTAAGTCCTATTAGTATTATATTAATATTATTTATCAGAAACTATTGAGCCAAAAATCTCAACAACAAATCTTGTTTTTCCAAATCTGTATTTCCTTGAGACTGATTATTTTCGACTACTTTCCAAAAATAGTTCCGGATTTTAGAAATATGTTTAGTCATTTTATCAACTCCCTTTAAAGTATGAATATTTTTAGGTAAACGGCCACAAAAAACAGATGGAACAACATCTAATAACCACCAATCAAAAAGTTCTCGTCTACCTTGTGATCCTGGAAAAATGGCATAACCCTGAAAGCAATCATCTAAAATATTTAATATAGCTTCTCTAGTTTTCACAGACTCCAGTGCTTGCAGCATATTCTCAAAAACATCAACAGCTTCATCCAGAGCCTGATATTGTCCCAAATAATTCTGATAATTCCGAAATGAAACGTTAAAATTTAACTGATAATTATCTTGAGAATATATCCAATCTCGAAAAAGATACTGAAATATGTTACCAGTTATTGTCTCACGAGGTAAATAAGTTTTAATCGTCGGTTGCACAGCAATTCCCATAACTATAGCCATAAAGAAATAGCAATAACTTATATCTAAACTATTTTTCTCTTTTTCTATTGCATTAAATACTGTGTTCAAAGAATCTTCTAAACTTATTCCGTGAATGTCTTTCTCTTCATATAATTCTGCATAAGAATATGACTGAATTTTCTCTATGACTAAACGTAAAGAATCAGGAATTTTAGCTAAAATTAGAGAAGACTGTTCAACTTGACGCAATATGAATTTCATTTTTACTTATTACTCGGAGGATAGCATCTGAGACAATACTGTTTGGTTAAGAGACAGCGCAATCCAACACAAAAAAGTCCGTAAATGTTGGGTTTCCTAACGTCAACCCAACCTACCTAATTTAATGTTTTTAGCTTAACCGACAAGTATTGGCCTCTGAGATTAAATTTGGTTCTTCCATATTGAATTTATAATAATAATCAAATAATTAATGCAGCCACAATAAAATTGCTTTATTAGCTAAATAAATAAATGCTAAATATTCATTTTTTTCTGGTTCTTGGTTCTATAACATGGCGGTTCACTCCAAAATATTTTGCTGCACCTGAGATATCAAGTGTTAATAACCTAATATCCCCTAACTCTTTAATACCTTGAGGTTGAGACGATTTGATATCTAAAACTTTAATAATTTCTCCTGCTATTGCTTGTGCTAAAAGAGGGGGAACAGAATTACCAATTTGTCTAAAACCATGCCATTTTGTGGGATGGAATCGAAACCAGTCAGGATAAGAATGTAACCGCGCAGCTTCCCTAACAGTAATACATCTGGGAATAAAAGGATGTATGGGACGAGGAGAAGTAAATGCACCTTTATTGCTAGGTGTTCCGGCTCTTAATGTATTACATAAACCATCAGGATTCAGTTTATGAAAATGACTAATTGGTTCGATTTTACCATGAGGTGTAGAAGCAAATCTTTCCATAGATTCGGTCGAATGTTTGGTTCTTAAACTTGATGTTAGTAAAGTATTATCATATTGACGTTTATAGGAATAGTTATTTTTTGCAGTTGTAAGATTCCGCAGCTTTTTAGCATAATCACTAGGTTTAGTAAACTCTGCAAATACCCAATCTTGTTGATATAGTTCTGGAAAATTTTCTATTATTGGTAAATCTTGTAATGCTTCCCAAACTGTGGGACATTTTTGATGAGGGAATGTAATTTTTTCTGGATATTTCGGTAATTCTAGATTTTTACGCGCACCTAGTAAGAATAACCTTTCTCTATTTTGGGGTACTCCATAATTAGCTGCATTTAAAACTTGATAATTTGCATTAACTTGATAACCACTTTCTGAAAATTGATTAATGATTTCAGCGATAAATTCTTTGTGTTTACCTACCGTCATTCCTTTGACATTTTCCAAGACAAAAAACTTGGGTTGCAATTCTACAACTAATCTAATGAAATGGAAAACTAAAGAATTTCTCGGATCATCAAAAGAACGTTTTCCCATTAATGAGAAACCTTGACAGGGGGGACCACCAAAAACTACATCTATTTCTTGATTGGCAATTTTAGAACTATTCCTAATTTCTGCGCCGGTTGTCTCTTCTACACTTTTACATAACACCGTCCAAAAAGGAAAGTTAAATTTATGAATTGCACAATGAATTGGATCTATTTCCACAGAAGCTAGGACATCAAAACCAGCTTGTTCAAAGCCTAATGTCATCCCCCCTGCACCTGCAAATAAATCAACTGCTATGGGACGTTTGTTTACCATTTTAATTCAATATCTTGCTATTTTTTCATTTCTAATATTTCCTTGGCAGTGCGATCGCATACGCCCTCTTCTCCTAAACATTGCCGCATTTCGTGATAATCTTTCCGGGTTTTTTGCTGTTTTTCAGGATTCAATAATAATTCCATTGCAGCTTGAGTAATATTCTCGGCTGTAGCTTTTTCCTGTAAAAATTCTGGGACAATTTCCCGCATGAGAACTAAATTTACTGGAGAAGCAAAAGGAATTGAACCTTTGAGAATATGACGCGCAATCCAAGCAGTAAGAGGATGAAGACGATAAACTACAACTTGGGGGACATTTAATAATGCTAATTCTAAATTGACAGTTCCCGATTTAGTAATGGCAAAATCAACCGCTGCAAAAATTTCTTGTTGTTTACCTGATACTATGGTTGCTTGTAACCCATAATCTTGAATGGCTTTCTCAATTGGCTGTCTAAATGTTTCCAACGATAGAGGAATCCAAAAATGTACGTTGGGTAATTTAGATTGAATATTTTGAGCAGCTTGAAAAATAACTGGTAAGAGATATTTTAATTCTTGATGACGGGAAGCTGGTAAAAGAGTAATCGCTATTTCTTCGTCTTTAATTCCTAATTTCTTTCTCGCATTTTCCCGACTTAGTGCATTTTCCATTCTATCAATCAAAGGATGTCCTACCCAACAAACATTTGCGCCTTTTTGTTGATAATATCGAGCTTCTTCTGGGAAAATTGCCAATAACTTATCTGTAAAGCTAACAATCCGTTTTGTTCTCTCAAAACTGATTGACCACACCCACTCTTGGGGAGCAATATAATAAACTATAGGAACATCAGGAAAATGCTGTTCCATATAACTACCAATACCAATATTGGGGGTCATATAGTCTATGAGTACCACTAAATCAGGTGGATTTTGCTTGAGGTAGGCGATCGCTTGCCGTTGCACCTGAATAGTAGGTATAAAGTAAGGTAGAGCCTCAATAATACCCATTGAACCAATACTGCTAGTATTGCCCAAAATTCTCGCCCCAGCTTGCGCCATTTTCTCCCCACCCAAGGCAATAATTTCTAATGTCAAACCCGCAGCTACAGCTTGTCTATGAAGTGCCGTAATTAATAACGAACCCTGTAGATCCCCAGAAACTTCACCAGTGCTAATAAATATCCGCATTTTAAAATTTTAGATTTTAGATTTTAGATTTTTACTTCCTTTCCTACCCCGTCGAAGATTACCTATTCTTCTTCTTCTTCTCTTCTTCTTCTTCTTCTTCTTCTTCCTTCGCTACCTTCGCTTCTTCGTGGTTCATTCAATCCATATTCATCCAACAAAAACAGATTAAACTTTGAGGACGGGGAAACCCCGCCCCTACATTTGACTGACTATTCATTATTCATCACTGACAGATTTTTTGCCTTTTCCGGGAATTAAACCCCGTCTTCCTGGCATTTGAGAAAGGAGTAAAAAACGGCGGAGGTGTGTTAATTGTTCAGTATCTCCTAAACTTTCTAACTCTTGCAAAGCATCCTTAAACAAGAAATCAGAACGGTAGAGAAGACGAAAAGCTTTTTTAATTAATTGGAAATCAGCTAACGGCATTCCTGAACGTTTTAATCCTACCAAATTGAGCGATCGCACTTTAGCAGGATTTCCTTCAACTAACATATAAGGAGGGACATCTCGATCAATGCGTGTCATGCCGCCCACCATTGACATTCCGCCAATATGGACAAATTGATGGACACCTAAAACACCGCTGAGTCTAGCTCGTGATTCAATATGTACATGACCAGCTAATGCAACAGAGTTAGCAATAACTACGGAATCATGAATCAGGCAATTATGTCCTACATGAACATAAGCCATTAATAAATTACCATTACCAATCACCGTCGCTTCACCTCTACCTGTGGCGCGGTTAATTGTTACGTACTCACGGATAGAATTATTGTTACCAATTTTTACCCAAGTCGGTTCTCCCACATACTTGAGGTCTTGGGGCTGCATACCAATAGCTGCACCCGGAAAAATCTGATTTCCCGTGCCTATTTCACAAGGACCTTCGAGGACAACATGAGAACCAATTACAGTGTCTGCACCAACTCTAACATTCTCGCCAATCACAGCATAAGCACCGACTTGCACTGTTGAGTGGAGTTCCGCGTTAGGATGTATGACAGCAGTTGGATGAATAAGTGTTTTCAAGGGTGAATCTCCAAAACTAAGTGCTGTGTATTAAATATTTCACTAAAGAAACCTGTCGGGCAAAGTAAGTTATGTGTGAGGGCGAAAATTCAGAATTTAGCTACAAGATGTCTAAATATTAACCATTGAGGTTAAGTATTAATGACTAATAACTAATGACTTTTAACTAATTAGAGAAAACATTAATTCCCCTTCAGCAGCTAGTTGTCCATCAACTTCTGCTCTTCCTTGCATTTTCCCGAAACGACGCTGCTTGACCCACAACAGTTCCACGGTCATCACCAGTTGATCTCCTGGTATAACTTGACGACGGAAACGGACTTTATCAATGCCAGCAAATACGAATAATCCTCCTTTTGAGTCCGGCATTTGCGTCATAACAATCCCACCGACTTGTGCCATTGCTTCAATAATTAGCACACCCGGCATCAGCGATCGCTCTGGGAAATGCCCTTGAAATTGGGGTTCATTAAACGTTACATTTTTAATACCTACGGCTTTTTGACCAGGTACATAATCAATAATCCGGTCTACTAGTAAAAATGGATAACGATGGGGTAATAGTTCCTGAATTTCCTCAATAGTAAAGGTAGTTTTAATTGTCGGTGTATTCTCTTCTAGAGATATATTCACTTCCGTAGAATTAGCTTCGGTAATAGTGGACATTAGTTGTAATTGATGTAAATTATTAAGTAAATGGCGTTCAAAATTGTCTTTATGACAAGGGAATAAGAAGGAAGTTTTGGGAATTTTAGATTAGCCCCTCTGTCATCTTGAGGAACGAAACATCTAATATCTTCTGTGCTAGTTGAATGTGTAAATTGTGACTAGCTTTGTACGCCAAAAAATGAGCAATTGGAAAATTTCCCAGTAAACTCAAATCTCCGACTAGATCCAAGATTTTATGACGAACTGGTTCATTTGCAAATCGTAATGGTGGATTTAGCCAACCTTTGTCCCCACAGACTAGGGCATTATCTAAACTACCACCTTTAATTAATCCTGACTTTTGCAGATGTTCAATTTGATGCTGTAAACCAAAAGTACGCGCTGGAGCAATTTCTGTAGCAAAGTCAGCCGCAGAGATTTCTAGATTGGTGGTTAATAACCAACTATGCCATTGATTACCAATTGCCGGTAAATTAAAATCTATACCATAGCTAAATCGGGTTTCTGGTGCAGGTAACGCGCAAACAAAAGCATCACCTTGATAAATCCAGATAGGTTCGGTAATTACCCAAGACTTTGGTGAATTATTCGTTGTTTGACTAACTAAGCCAACTTCCGCAATCCTTTGACACCAAATCTGAGCCGAACCATCTAAAAGTGGCACTTCAGGTCCATCAATTTCAATTCTGGCATTATCCACCCCCATAGCAGCCAAAGCGGCTAACAAATGTTCTACAGTGCGGACACAAACTTCATCCTTACCCAATTGAGTAGAAAGCACAGTCTGACTCACAGCACCAACTTGAGCGGGAATTATCGGTGAATTCGGTAAATCTACTCGCACAAAAAAGCGTCCACTGCGATCGCCGTAGGTATCGCTTCCTGGTGGTGCTGGTAATATTCGCACTTGAGTTTTGACACCACTATGCAACCCCACCCCAGTCTGAGAAATTTCCCCAGCTAAAGTATGTTGTTGCATAAATTCACAATCCAGATATTTTGGTTATTATTGCTCATATACCGTCTTAAGTAGAAACCCTGATTGATCTTGTCTGAAAAATAGATAAAAGCAAAGGATGTAGGGGCGCAGGGCCTGCGCCCAATCAGAAGTCAGAAGTCAGAAGTCAGAAGTAAAATTCTCAAAAGTCCTTATCCACTGACCACTGACAAAATTAAAATCTTTCTCCAATCCCAAAATTGATGCGGCTATCACCATCATCAGTGATACCGTAATCTATACGAATTGGACCTAGTGGAGATTGAACACGCACACCCACCCCATAACCGTAGCCACTACCATCTTTATTTAATAATTGTGCAGCTTTGGTACTTGTTCCCAAGTCACTACCATAATCAAAAAATAATGCGCCACTAACCACAGAGAACACAGGGAAACGATACTCTACAGCCGCTTGAATATAACTACGTCCTGCGGCTAATCTGCCTTCCTCATAACCTCGAACAGAATTACTACCACCAAGGGTAAAGGCTTCATAAGGGGGTAAATCACCAAGAATTGTTCCCCCTTGGATGTTAAATGCTAAAGTTTCTGGTTGTTTGCTAAAGTTAGTAAATTTCACAGGTATATATTGGCTGTAGTTACCCCGTAACTTAGTCAGAAAAATACTACCTTCGCCAATGGGGACAGATTGATCAACTCCCAAGGTTAAGTAAGAACCATTTGTGGGTTGTAAAGCATTATTACGGCGATCGCGTTGTGCGCCCAGTTTTAATAGTAACAAATCGTCTTCCCCGGACGGCGAAAGCGTCAGAGGAATTCTTTCACTGAGGATATTTCCATTGTCATCAAAGATTGCCCCCTCTTTGCGAAGATTACCATCAGCATCACGACCAGACACCCGTTGATACTGCAATCCCGCAGAAGCAAGCCATTCTGAACTTTTGAAGGGATTGGCAGAAAGAGGACGGGTAAAGGTAACACCACCACCTAAACGGGTAATGCGGGGACTATTCTGCTGATCTGTATTCGTAATATTGTTCGGATCAAAAGTTTCAATATTTTCGTCTTTACCTTCAAATATCAAGGAAATAGAACGACGACGGAAAATATTAGCTGTATATGAAGTCCGATAAGGATCATTACCAATCCAAGGATCTGTAAAGCGGAAGTCAAAAAGTAGTTCTCGTTCTCCTAACTGGACTTCAGCACCCAATTTTTGGTTTCTTCCCCCCCAAGTTTTGCTGCTGATAGCTGACAGTCCCAAATAAACCACTAGCAGAACTAATCCCCGCACCTGCGGCAATAGAACCACTACTTCGTTCTGCCACATTTACTACCACATCAACTTTACTAGGATCAGTACCAGGATCAAGGGAAACGTTCACATCTTCAAACAGCCCTAGTCCAAAAACCCTTTGTAAGTCTCTTTGCACAATATTCCGGTTAAATACCTGCCCCGGTTTTAACTCTACTTCCCGCGTGATTATATAATCTTTAGTGCGCCCGCGAATTGGTTCTCCCTTTTCGTTGACCTCTTCTCCTTCTTTATTGCGAAATCTCACTTTAACGTTTTCTACCACCCCTTCGGCTACTTGTAGGGTGACAACGCCATTTTTTTCAACTTTCGGCGCTCCAATTAAGTTAGCCAGTACATAACCTTGATCTTGATAACGTTTAGTTAGTTCCTTGATGCCCTCTTGCAAATCCCGCAAGTTGAGGATTTTGCCATATTGATCCTTAAATATTTCGTTTGCAGTATCAGCAGGAAGTACAGAGGCTACATTTGTACCAGGATTAGCTTCTAATTCTACTTTGGTAAGTATGGGATTGGGAGCAACTATAAAACTTACCCGTACACCAAGAGGGGTATCTTCTGGAGATGCTTGCACGTTGGAGAAAAACCCAGTTCCAAAAATCGCATTAATATCTTCTTGCAATTGGGAACGGGTTGTTGTTTGTCCTGCTTGAGTCCGAATTACTCTGTAAACTGCGCTTTCTAGTTCGGGGGTGATTATTTCTCCTGTTTCTGATTTGACAACTACCTCAGATACCAACACACGGGATTCCGTGGTTTCTGGTTCGGCAGATGGTACAGGTGCTGTGGTTGGGGAATTAATATCTTCCCCATTGGATTCCGCTTCAGGTGAGGTTGGTGGCTCTGCTTGTGGCGCTTGGGCGGTAATGGGAACTATTGTAGATTTTGGGACAATAGCCACCGCTTTGTCTGTTGATTCTAAATTGGTATTTTCCGCCTCTGGTGAGGTTGGCGGCTGTGCTTGTGGCGTTTGGGCGGTAATGGGAATTATTGTAGATTTTGGGACAGTGGCCGCCGCTTTGTCTCTTGATTCTGCATTGGCCTTTAAGACTTTAATTAAAGGAGAAAATTGGTTAGATTCTGGCTCGATAACGACTGTAACTGGTTGAGAATGAGATATTTGAGTGTCATTCCCATCACTTTTGACAGCATCCTGTTTTTGTTGCACTGTCTCTGCCGTCAAAACTTCTGTTGTTTGTGAAGCAATAGGTACAGCTTCTTGGGCATTTACTCTAACAGAACTTGCTAAAGGAACTGTCATAGCTAACATTGCCATTAATCCGGGAGTTAAACTTGTTTTAATCATATTCCTCTTCACTACCACACACCATTAATGATTATTTGTTAGTTATCTATTTTTGGGCTTCTACTACTTTTAAAACTCTGTGTAGAACCTCCTGGTACGCATTTTCTACGTTTCCTAAGTCTCGACGAAAACGGTCTTTGTCCATAATCCGGAGGTTAGGATCAGCTTCTGCTATATCCCACAAACGGCAGGTATCTGGACTAATTTCGTCTGCTAAAAGTAGTTGCTGTTGTGAATCCACACCAAATTCCAGTTTAAAGTCCACTAGAGTGATGTGACATTGTTGCCAAAACTGCTGAAGAAATTTGTTGATTTGCAATGCAAGATGGGTAATTTGATTAACTTGTTCCGTTGTGGCTAGTTTTAGGAGTAATAAGCGATCGCTCGTAAGTAAAGGATCTCCTAAGTGATCGTTTTTGTAATAAAACTCTACCAATGGTTGTGACAAAACAGTACCTAGTGCTAACCCAGTTTGCTGACACAAACTACCAGCCGCAATGTTCCTCACCACTACTTCTAATGGGATAATTTTTACGGCTTTTACTCGCATCTGGTTGGGGGCTGGACTATCAATAAAATGAGTTTTAATACCCTGTTTTGCCAATTGTTGAAATAGTTGGCTAGAAATACTACAGTTGATCATCCCCTTATCCTGAATACTGCCCCGTTTTTGAGCATTAAAGGCCGTAGCATCATCTTTGAAATCAGCCAGCAAAACCTCTGGATCGTCTGTTGCGTAGAGAATTTTGGCTTTGCCTTCGTAGAGTTTAGAATTAACAGACATGGTAGTAGATACAGTTTTCGATAATGAACGGGTTTGCTCTTTGTCAGTCTCACCATTTTATCTTTAGTTATTAGTCATTGGCTAACAGAATATTTCCGCGACTAAATTTCAATGGCTAGTACCAGATGGCAGAATTTAAAGTTAATAATTGAAAATTTCCAAAGCATCTACTTGTATACAAGTGCTAAGTTTTATTTCCTAATATCTGTCTTTAAATATACTTTAAGCCTTGGGTATTCAATTTTGAATAAACAAGTGAAAAAGATTGTCGAGACAGTCTATGCAACTTCTCTATAAAGTTTCTATATGAATAGAGGTCTTGTGTCCAATCATTTTCTTTTGGAGAAAATTTTGCAATACTTTGCAAAAAGGAATATATTAGTAGACTAAGGAAGATAAAACTCTTTTTAAATTTCCGTTGGCGTAGCCCGCGCTGACAATATTTAATACATACATCATACTTTGTTTCCCTTCTTCCCTGTTCACCCAAGTAAATATACCTTACTCTAGGCAGAGTATCACAAATTAAATCAAATCTATATATATTAATAACTAATTGAAGTTGATACAATTTGTTATTAATGAATGAGGTAATAATTAAACGTGATTAATTGCTCTGAATCTTCGCCTATGGTTTGCGCCAGGTTTTACCCATCTATCTTGATCAACTAATAGGGGAAATAAATAGCAATGTATGGCTTGCGCCACACTGCACTATCAGCAGCAGATAAGTTCTATAGAGTATTTGAATAAATGGAGAAAAAATAGTGAGCAAAGACGATTTTCTCTACCCCCGTGGTCGCTACTATGGTCATGTAAAACCAGAAAATTTGGTATTCAACGCTAATTTACAGGAATTTGCCCAAAAAATTAGCTATATCTGCAATTTAGAAACAGGTGGAAAAATCCCCCCCGATGAGGCTTATAAACAAATAAAGTCACTGTGGAAGCAGTTAAAAAATTCCAAAAAAGAACTCAAAATAGGTGAAAATCCTTCTCAAAATCACGATTCTGGAGAAAGTTAATAAAATACAGGAGGTAGGGGCGCAGGGCCTGCGCCCAGTCACAAAGGAAGAATTAGAAGGAGTCAATTGTCAATTGTTACGAACTATTTTGTAATCATTGTCCAGACACCATCCCAAGATTTTGGCGGTGGTGTTTGTTGATATTTATAGGAGCGTTCTAAGTGGATATCAACAGCTTGATCTGTGGGATAAATACCTTTGGCGGATTCAAAACAGGCGATCGCTTTGGTAAATTCCCTTAATACATAGGCATTTCGTCCCGCATGGTAATGATGCAAAAATTCTTGGGTGTTAGCATCTAGGGGCGTAGAGCGATCGCCAAGCAACTCGTAAATATTCACAGCTTGGTGTTTACCTTTAACGCGAATTTTATCTAGTTGGCGCACCCACAAGCGATCGCTACATAAATTGTAAGTAAACTCGCTGATAATAATATCACAACCGTATTCTTTCGTCACTCCTTCCAGGCGGGAACTCAAATTCACCCCATCACCAATCACTGTATAATCCATCCGTTTTTGAGAACCAATATTCCCAGAAACCACTTCTCCGGAACTAATTCCAATCCCAATCCGAATTTGTGGTTGAGATTGAAAAATGCGTCTTTGGTTAAATTCCTGTAATCGTTGACGCATATCTAATGCGGATTGGATGGCTCGCCAAGCGTGATTTTCTGTGAGTGGTAGCGGCGCACCAAATACCGCCATTAAAGCATCACCAATAAATTTATCTAAAGTCCCTTCATAATTAAAAACCGCCTCTACCATTGTTTCAAAATACTGATTTAGGAGTGATACTACCTCCGTCGCTCCCAAGTTTTCCGTCAGGGTTGTATAACCCCGGATATCAGAAAACAAAATAGTCACATCCTTACGTTCACCAACCATTAAAGCATCTTGTCCTAAAGCCATTACCTGCTCGGCTACATGAGGATTCAGATAACGGTACATAGTGCTTTTCATGCGTTTTTCCCGACTAATATCTTCTAGCACTACTAAACCACCACGCACTCCACCTTCAGGGTTAGTCAAGGGATTGACAGTGAGATTAATACTTCGTTCTAACTTCTTGACATCATCTGCACTCAGTAATTCAGATTGGGAAGTCAGAGATTGATTCCAGGGAATAAAAATATTGGGATTATGGCGATCGCTAACAGCTAAAATTAACTGTTGAATGCCATTATTTACCTTTTCATATAATCCCACCAGCAAACTTTGTTCAGGAACATAATGTTTAGCTCCATGCTTCAAACTATCTTCTATTCGCATTTGTAAATTTTCAATTGGCACAACATCCCAAACTTGGCGACCAATTAAATTTTGTTCCCATAGCGGCTTATTATTTTTATTATTAGCCTTTCTGACTGGACAGCCTAATAATTCCAATGCAGCATCATTAATAGTTACAATTTGACCAAGCATATCTGTAGAAATTACCGCATCAGATAAACTCTGAAGAATATCTTTTTGATATTGTTTTTCTAATAAAACACTTTCAAATAAGCGAGCATTTTCCAAAGCAATCCCGGCTTGGATATTAAAAGCTCGCATAAATTCTTCATCTGAAGCCGTAAAACTACCTTGTTGTTTATTAATTAATTGCGTAACACCAATCAATTCATTAGCGGAATTAAATACTGGTAAACATAAAATATTACGAGTTACATAACCCGTTTTTTTATCTATTGAAGAGTCAAATCGAGGATCTGTATAGGCATCTGTAATATTGAGGGCTGTACCATTGGAAGCAACATAACCAGCAATCCCTCGACTCGCACTAATCCGAATCTCTATCAGGTTTTTACCATTAACCTCTGCCACCTTTGTCCACAATTCGTCTAATTCTTTACGATATAAAAATAGGGTGCTACGATCTGCTTGCATCAAGATTCTAGCTTGTTCCATCACCATCTGCAAAGTAGCTTCTAAATCCAAACTTTGTCCTAAAGTTTGTGTGGCTCGTAATAAAGCTGTTGCTCCTCGTTGATGACGAGCCGCTACATAAAAAGATTGACAACTTTCTAGAATAATGCCAATAGCAGCAGCAAAATCTCGAAACCGTTCTTCATCATCTTCATTGAAAGGAATATCCCCTGCTTTATTTGCCAGTTGTACTACCGCGACAATTTGGTTTTTACTACTCAAAACTGGCATACATAATAAATTGCGGATTTTATAGCCCATTTGTTTTTCCAACTCTGGGCTAAAAAGAGGATGATTGGTAGTTTCAGCAATATTTAAACAGTTACCTGTGCTGGCCACATGGCCAGGAATACCAACATTAATAGAAGTCCGAATTTCGAGAAACTTTTGACTATTATCTTTAAGAACTTTTGACCATAATTGTCCTTTATCGTAATCAACTAAAAAAATAGCTGTATGTTCTGCTTGCAGAATTTGACCAATTTTCAAGGTAATTGCTTCAAGTACCTTTTCCAACATAGTTTCTAGAGCTTCATTATTGATTAAATCAATAGCTCTGATAAATTGTTGGAATTCAGCCGTAATGAAGTCTAGCAAACATACAAATTCATTAACAGAAAGGTCTTTAACTCGACTTAGTAAGGCATGAGTCCGGTTAACTTGAGTGAGTTCAGTTAATGTAGCCAAGACGCTACCAGGGTTAGGAAGTGTCATGGGAATTTTAGATTTTAGATTTTAGATTTTGGATTGGAAATTTCCGTAATATAGCCCTACATTTTTCCGAATCAGGACTTACGCACAAGTCACGAAAGAATGAACCACGTTCGCGAAGCGTGCCGAAGGCATAGGAACGAAGGACACTAAGAAAAGAGGGTTTCAGAGATATTTTGCGTAAGTCCTACGAATCATTTGCCCCAACGATTCCCGATATCATGATTTAAGACTATTTTTTGATAATAATCTTGCAGTTGTTGTGTAGCAGAAGCCCATCCCCATTTTTCTGCTTCTGTCCGGGCATTTTTACGGATAATAGTTATTTCCTGTCTTTGTTTTAACAGACGTATAGTAGCATTAATCGCCTCTTGAATATCAGCTTGCGGGTCAAAAAGATATCCATTAACTCCATCTGTAACGATATCAGGGATACCTCCAGAACGGGCGGCTACGACTGGACAGCCTGCGGACATGGCTTCTAGCAGCACTAATCCGAGTGTTTCTGTGCGGGAAGGAAAAATAAAGGCATCAGCACTGGCAAAGGCAGATCCTAATTCTTTACCCATTAAATAACCAACAAAATAAGTATTTGTACCTGCAAAGTGTTTTTCTAAAGCTGGACGGTGGGGACCATCTCCAACTAAAGCTAATCTGGCATCGGGAATGGCTTCTAAAATGGGTTTGATGCGTTCAATTTCCTTTTCAGCAGAAAGACGACCAACATACAACAATAAGGGGCTATCTGGATGATTTTGGGAGAGATGCGATCGCATTTCCCGACTAGCTAAATCTGGAGAAAAAGTTTCTGTATCTACTCCCCTTTGCCACAAATCAACCCTTTCAATACCATGGGCTGTGAGTTCTGTAACCATTGCGGTAGAAGTACAAAGATTTAATGCTGCTTGATTATGACCAGCTTTAAGTAACTCCCATAGTAAACCTTCTAACATCCCTAAACCATAATGTTGTAGGTATTGGGGCAAGTGGGTATGATAAGAAGCCAGCAGGGGAATTTTCAGAACTTTACTATAAAAAATCCCCGCTAATCCTAGAATTGCGGGGTTGACAACATGAATAATATCGGGTTGGAATTCTTCTAAAGCGTGACCAATGGCAGGGCGAGGCAGTGCCATTTTTAACTCAGGATATAAAGGTAAGGGAAAGCCACTAACACCGTAAACTTTCGCACCTTTATGTTCAGTTATGCCACCTTCAGGCGCAAATACTAAGACTTGATTACCATGGCGTTGTAAATGGTCAACGGTATGACGCAAGCGTGTCACTATGCCGTCAACTTTAGGTAAAAAAGTTTCCGTGAATAGGGCGATTCTCATAAAAAAACTGGAAAGCAGGAGTTAGGAGGTAGGGGCGCAGGGCCTGCGCCCAGTCAGGAGTCAGAATTCAGGAGGTAGGGGCGCAGGGCCTGCGCCCAGTCAGGAGTCAGGAGTCAGGGGAAGCAGTGGAGAATTAATCTACCTGTCACCTGTCACCTGTCACCTGTCACCTATTTTCTATGCCAAGAGACTTTAGGCAGAATTTGTTTGTGATCAACTCGTTTCTGATACTTGACTGCAAAGTTTAATAATGAATCAAGTAAAGAGTCACAGAGGAGATGAGGTTGTAAACCCAAATCTAAGAGTTTGGTATTTTTAGCGTTGAAGTAGTGTTCTTCTTTTTCCACTCTGGGGTTTTCTATGTGGTTAATATCCACATTTAGTCCCATTGCGTTACCAGCTTTTTTCACCATCATTGCCAAATCACCAACGCTGAATAATTCGGTAAATTGGTTAAAAACACGGAATTCTCCAGGTTCAGCCGGATTAGCGATCGCTAATTCAATACATCTCACTGTATCCCGAATATCCAAAAATCCGCGAGTTTGTCCACCTTTCCCATAGACGGTGAGTGGATGTCCTACGGTTGCTTGAATACAAAAGCGGTTTAATGCTGTACCAAATACGCCATCGTAATCCAAGCGGTTAATTAACAGTTCGTCCATCCCCGTTTCTTCGGTTAAGACACCGTAAACTATCCCTTGATTTAAGTCTGTAGCTCTTAATCCCCAAATCCGACAAGCAAAGTGGATATTATGGCTATCATGGACTTTGCTCAAATGATACATTGAACCAGGCTGCTTAGGATAGGGCAAAGTATCTTTGCGCCCGTTGTGTTCAATTGTGATATACCCTTCTTCAATATCAATGTTGGGAGTTCCATATTCACCCATTGTTCCCAATTTCACCAAATGGCAATCTGGGAAATCTTCCCGCATAATGTACAGCAAGTTCAATGTACCAACTACATTATTAACCTGGGTGAGAACGGCGTGTTCACGGTCAATCATGGAAAATGGTGCTGAACGCTGTTCACCAAAATGCACTATGGCCGTTGGCTGAAATTGGTGTAAGGCTTTGTGCAGAAATTCGTAATTAGTAATATCGCCGATGAACAGATCGATAGATTTACTAGTCAAATCCTGCCATCGCTGGAGACGTTGCTGAATTGGTGCAATTGGGGTAAGAGTTTCAACACCCAATTCATTATCCCAGTGCCTTCGCACCAAACTATCTAAAATTCCAACTTCATAACCTCGATTAGAAAGGTAAAGCGCGGTTGCCCAACCGCAATACCCATCGCCACCAATAACCAGGACTTTCATAAAACTTCACGGTATGCAGGAAACTCAGTCCCTAAAGGGACTAGAGAGAAGCGACACTGGCGGTTTTAACCGCATTGAATCTTAAATTTTAGTCAGGTTTTTTGATTGGAAACCTGAAAAACCAACTCCCATTTCTGGGGTAATGTTAGCTTCGCCAATGTTTTAAGAGCTTTTTAGACTTGCAACACTGTTTCAGTGACTGTAAAACTGTTTAATTGCAAATGACAGAGCAGGGAACTAGCTACGCATTCCCCGGTGTCGTGACTCAAAAAACGTAGTCTAGTTTTGACTGAGGCTGGTCAGTACAGCTTGTCAGATAAATCAAACAAGCTCAGTAGCTTTAGCCCTGAGTTACTGACCTTTACCAGTTTTTACTTGCTGATAGCTAAATTTATCAGGTTTGTGTCCCTTATTCATCATTAAATTCTCGCTAAGGCAGTAAATCAATTAAAAATTAAAAATTAAAAAACACTCCTGCCTGTAACTACTGACTAATTTTATACTCCTGAGCAACGTAGTAAAACAGACGATAATAATTGGCAAACTCTTGACTGCCACTTTGTCCTTGCCAGTGATATTCCAATTGCTCTTGAGTAATGGTCAACTTCATGATAGTTACTTTTTCACTAACTTCTACTACCAGTACACCAGAAACTCCTTGATTAGTCTGAAAATTAGGTTCTGGTTTGGATTTTTGGGATTTTAATAAGGGCTTACTTGCCCAAGACCGAATTTCTACAGTTTTCTTATTTGGTGAAACTAAAGCAATACCATCACTATTGTCTGGAGTTCCTAATTCTTTCCAGGTGTTGGGATAGGGAAACTCAAAACCATAACGATCATTTCTATATATTTTCCATGTCGTCTCGTTAAGTTGGAGGTTAGTATTACACCCCCACATCATCATGCCTATGCCAACGCCTGAAGTAATGGCATACAGTGTCTTTTGTACGTGTATTGCACCCATAATTGCTAACAAGGAAAAGAGGTAGAAGGCTGGGGAAATAATCACCGATTACCAATTTTCTAAGTTTGATAAATTACTCATTTCTATGATTATCTCACGTAGTTATCCTAGTTTTGTTGAGAAATGTAACAAAATCACCGTCAAAACGTTTTACCATCTTGACAACTCAGAAAAGAGCCGATAAGGTGGGATACATACCCGGGTAAGACCACTAAAAAGTGATATGCAAACTAAGCAAAAGGTTACGTTATATTTATCGCCGGAATTGCACAGAAGACTCAAAATTCGTTCTGCTGTTGACTCAGAACCGATGTCAGACCTAGCAGAACGGGCGCTTGATTTCTACCTGATGAATTCAGAATTGGTAGAAGAAATAGAAGCGTCTTCTTATGGGCGAACCCATCGGGTTTATTCCTGTCCCACTTGTGAAACTTCAGTGGTGTTACGTGATGGGGAACTAGTGGATTTAGGCAATCAACCAGGAGTAATAGCTCAGGATCATCTATCTATTGACGCGAGAGAACAAGATGAAACTTATCCCAAGGGAGAGGAAGAATTAGTTCCTTGCTAGATAGAAATTATTAATGATTAATCCATAGTATGGCTTAACACCACGCTATCGCTATCGGTGCTGTCTCTATTAAGGTCTCAAGTAGGTCGATAGTATGAAAGAAGAGCTCAATATACTAATTCAAGCTCAATACCCTTTAATCTACCTTGTGACCTCCGAGGAAGAACGGGCAGAGCAAGCAATTTTTAAAGTCGCCCAAGAGTTAAAGCCCCAAAGGCGAGTATATGTTTGGACAGTGACTCACGGTATTGTGGAGTATGGTCAACCCCGCAATACAACACAACACAATACTGTTTCACCAGAAGCAGCAATTGATTGGATTTCTCGACAAAAAGAAGCTAGTATATTTATTCTTAAAGATTTACATCCCTTTATTGATGCGCCTGCAACAACTAGATCCCTACGGGACGCGATCGCTAGTTTCAAAGGAACACAAAAGAATATCGTTTTGATGTCTCCCATACAGCAAGTTCCTATTGAACTAGAAAAAGAAGTTGTTGTTCTAGATTTCCAATTGCCAGATATGGCGGAGTTGAATAAAGTTTTAACTTACCATCAAGAGCAAAATCGGGGACGACGGCTAACAACCGAGGCGCGAGAAAAACTTCTCAGAGCAGCTTTAGGTCTAACTAAAGATGAAGCAGAGAAAGTATACCGTAAAGCACAGGTAACAACTGGGCGATTGACGGAAGATGAAGTTGATATCGTCTTATCCGAGAAAAAACAATTAATTCGCCGTAACGGTATCTTGGAGTACATCGAAGAAGATGAAACTCTTGATGCTGTGGGTGGCTTGGAAGAGTTGAAAACCTGGCTTACCCAACGCTCTAACGCCTTTACAGAAAGGGCGAGAGAGTATGGTTTACCTCAACCCAAAGGGATGTTAATTCTCGGTGTTCCCGGTTGTGGTAAGTCACTCATTGCCAAAACTACCTCCCGTTTGTGGGGTTTACCAATCTTGCGGTTAGATATGGGGCGGGTCTACGACGGCTCAATGGTGGGTCGAAGTGAAGCAAACCTACGGAACGCCCTGAAAACAGCAGAATCAATTTCCCCCACGATTCTGTTTATCGACGAGTTGGATAAATCCTTTGCGGGTAGTGGTGGTTCAGGCGATTCTGATGGGGGGACATCAAACAGAATTTTCGGCTCTTTCCTCACCTGGATGCAGGAAAAGAAATCTCCAGTGTTTGTAATGGCAACTGCTAACCGCGTAGAACGCTTACCTGGAGAGTTTTTGAGGAAAGGTCGCTTTGATGAAATTTTCTTTGTGGATCTGCCCACACCAGAAGAACGTCAGGATATCTTTAGTATTCACCTGACCAAACGCAGGGAAGATATTGCTAGATTTGATCTACAACAACTAGCAAAAATGTCAGACGGTTTTTCTGGGGCAGAAATTGAACAAGCGATCGTGGCGGCTATGTATGAAGCCTTCGCCCAAGATCGGGAGTTCACCCAATTAGATATTATTGCTGCATTGAAGTCTACTTTGCCGCTGTCACGAACGATGCAAGAACAGGTCACAGCTTTAAGAGACTGGGCCAGACAGCGTGCTAGACCCGCAGCCTCCTCTGTTGCTGAATATCAGCGCATGGAGTTTTAAAAGCTTTCCTCTGCAATGTCAGGGGGGAAAGGTTAGTCACAAGGCTAACAGTTTGGAAAAAAGCCGCTCCCAAATCATGCGGCTTGGCTGAAAAGGAAATGTTGTCGTTTTTCTCATCAATCTTCTTATTGGAGGAAACCCAAATGTCTCACTTTAGCACTCTGCGTACCAAGATCACCGATGCTGAAATTCTCAAATCTTCTTTGCGCGACTTAGGTATCAGCGTAAAGACTGAAGCTGATGTTCGTGGTTATAACGGTCAGCGTTTACGTTCCGACATCGTTGCTGTATTGGAAGGCGAGTACGATTTAGGTTGGTCTCGCAACAGTGATGGTTCTTTTGACCTCATTGCTGACCTCTGGGGTGTTGCTAAGAAGCACAACCAGACCGAGTTGATCAACTCCATCAATCAAAAATATGCCGTTAACAAGACTTTGGCTGAAGTAAAACAGCGCGGTCTGCAAAACGCCAATGTTAAGTTGGTATTGCAGTAACAATTTCTGTAGCGCGTTCCCAAAACGAAACGGGTTAACCAAGCATTAGCGGTTAGCCCGCTTTTTTTTGTCTGAATCAGGATTTCCAGGATTTAAGGATGTACAGGATTTAACAAAGTTTTAAAAAGTCGAGATTTGAGAAATTATTAAATTGATTTGAGTGATGTATCTTATTAAATAGTAATCAACAATTGATTCTGATTTAATAATTTTCTGTTACAGCTTACAAGTCTTGACGCGAGAGAAAATAGCCCTAATACCTGCGGTTATATGACTTAATAATATATTGATACTCCACCAATAACTCAAACCCAGAAAAATTAAAAAACCACCAAACCAAAGTATTATTGCGATTGGTTCGTTAAGACAGTCCTTACTTTCTCCTAAATAACACTTTATACCCCAAAAACTCACAACTATTAACCACCATAACTGGCCAAAAAAACAGTTAATAATAGAAAATATACCAAACCATACGAAACCATAGAATGAATATATCCAGTAATTATTTACCAGGTTATAAACTAATTTATATGAAGGCAAGTATCCTTGTGGTGCTGTCTTATCCAAATTATCTATCATTCCCCATCCTACCTTCTTGACAAAGGCATTATGTATTTTAATGTTGTATTTCTCTGTTCCTCCTAAACTTTTGTAAATTCGCATTTGGACTGAAAAACCAAACTGTCCATTACTATATTTGCTCCATAACTGGTCAATACTACGGAGGTTTTCACAGGGTAAATTATCAATATCTTCTAATCTTAACCAACCTTCATTTTTTCGGTTTGTAACTGCTAATATTAATCGTTTAGTTTCTTGATCAGCTTCTTTCCAATTCCCTGCTTTTAGGTAGGCTTGTAATTTTATATAGTCTATTTCTAAGCTTGATTTTAATTGTAAATCCTGATTTGTAGGTTCATGAATTAGATTATTTTGTTGCTGTCGTTGCTGTGCAGAAACAGAACTATAATTAACAGATATTGTATTAACAACAGGTGGAATTATTAAACCCAATATTTCCCGAAACTCCCGTACCGTTTGGGGACGATTTCGCGGTCCTAAATCCATTCCTTTGAGAATAGCAGAATTTAATTTATCACTAATATTCCGATTATATTTTTTAGGTGCTGGTAAATTCACATCTGGATCAGTGCGATAATGAGAAGGTATAGGAACTCTCGCAGTTAATAAAGTATATAATGTCGCCGACAAAGCATAAACATCAGTATAATAACCAAAATTTCCACGCCTTTCATATTGTTCTATGGGTGCATAACCTTCTGTGATCATCCCCGTCATACTTCTGATTTTACCAGGTTGAAATTCTCGCGCTAAACCAAAATCAATTAATACTGCTTCTTTGTTTTTCCTTCTTAACAAAATGTTAGTGGGTTTGACATCTCGGTGTAAAAGTCCCCGTTCATGGACATATTCTAAAGCTTGTGCTATTTGGTCAATTTAGCGTAAAGCTTCTGCTTCTGACAAATATCCATTTTCATTAACATACACCTCTAAATTGTCGCCATCAATATATTCCATGACAATAGCCCAAAGTCCATCTTCGACAAAGTTGTCGTAAACTTTGACAATATGGGGATGATAGCATTTTGATAAATCTATTGCTTCTTTTCTAAACTTCTTTTGTCTATGTGCAAAGTCTGGTTTTTCGCGTTGCTCGCGGTTTAGGGTTTTAATAACAACTAATCTATTTTCTTCTATATCTTCTGCTAAATAGGTTTCACCAAATCCACCCGCACCAATAATTTTTTTAATGATGTACTGTCCGTTCTGTAGTACGGTTTTAGGTATCCAAGCTTGCATAATGTCTGAATCGGGATTTACAAGGTTTTAGGATTGTGGGGATATATATCCCTGACTTATAATATACTTGATTTGTGATAAAATAAGTAAATAATACTTTAAATGTAAGTAAAATTAATGCTTTTATTAATTTCAAATATTATTTCTATTTATGACAAACAAGCTACAACTATAACATAAACTTAGTTTAATTTTTGTAGTGAAAAAACAGCAAATATTCCTAAACTAAAATCCTGTAAACTCCTTAAAATTCTGGATATCCTAATTATTACAAATGTTTTTTGAAATAGAGTTTTCACTAACCTAAATTTAGGCTATAATTTTATTATAATTAAAAATCAATATTTATAAAAGTAAAAAATATTAATTACAATTAGGAGATCAAAATTATGAACTATCTTGAATTCAGACAAAAAATTGAACAAAATTTATTAACTATTTCACCAGAAAATTTGAAATTTATTGATGAATTTGTGGAATTTATTAAATATAAACAAGAAACAAGTTTATCAGAAAAAACTAACTATAAGCCACCTTCAGGACGTTCAATTTTACGTCATGCTGGTACATGGGTAGGGGATGAATTAGAAGAATGCCTGAAGTTAGTCTCTGAAACTAGAGGTAAAGTAAAAATTAATAATCGTATTAATCCTTTTGAGTGATGTATCTTTTAGATACTAATCATTGTAGTTTGATTTTTCTGATTAATCTTATCATCATCCTGTAAATCCTTAAATCCTGTAAATCCTGATTCTGACAAATTATGAATGCCAGTCTTCACGCCATGTAAAAATAATTTTCTCCTCCGCTTGCCTAAATTCAATATTAAATTTATCAAATACAACTTCTCGCCCTAATAATAATTGTTCTCCACCTGTATTGGTTTGTAACCATGCCACAGAAGCAATAAAATTATGTCCATCAATTGTCATTTCTACGTTACGTAAAACATACTCAACTTTACCACCTATAGTTTCTGCTAATAAAATAGATTCTGCATCAGCTAAAGCATACCCTAAATCTTGACCTACTTTCAAGGAAATTAAACTCAATTCAGCACCAGAATCTACTAACATTGTTGTAGAAAATTCTATATCTCTATGCTTTAAATTAACAGTATAATTTGGTTGCCAATCATGACGGGCAACGGTGCGGAAACGAATTGGTAAAATTTCTACAGAAGCAGTGTGATGAGGAACTAAATAGATTAAAAACGTTTGTTTTGCAGCATTAGCTAATTCTAAAACTTCGCGTAAGTTTTCGCTATGTGCAATTATCCCATTCGCATTATACGCAACATATTGATTTTTATACAAATCTAATAACATTTGGCGGTTGTGATTCAACCACTTAAGTATTTCATCAGTTTCGCTTTTAGAGGGTGTTGTGTTCATATTCCTTGCTCTGCTCTACAAAGCTAGTCTATACTGAATTAATTATAATAGTTTTTTGTGTTTTCCCTCACAGTTGCAAAAGATGCGGAGAAACCAAACAACGAATATAGGTTGCATTTTGACATTATAATGCTTAAAATGCCTGTAAATAATTGTAATTCAGTGTTATTCCCGATAATAACAAATTATGAAAACATTCACTATTGGTCATTCCAACCATACAATTGAAACATTTATCGAACTGTTACACCAACATCAAGTAACAGCCTTAGCTGACGTGCGTTCTAGTCCCTATAGTCGCAGATTTCCTCAGTTTAACCAATCTGCTTTAAAAGCAGCCCTGAAAACCGCAAATATCGCTTATGTTCCCCTGGGAGATAATTTAGGCGCTCGTCCCCGTGATAGAAACTGTTATGTAGATGGTATGGCTCGTTATGATTTAATTGCGGCTACGGAGGCTTTTAAAATCGGTTTAAATCGTTTAATTCAAGGTTCAGAAAAATATCAAATTAGTTTAATGTGTGCTGAACAAGATCCCATTGTTTGTCATCGAGCTATTTTGATTTGTCCACATTTAAAAAATGCTGGGTTAGAAATTCAGCATATTCATAAAAATGGAGATTTAGAAGCAAATGAGGATTTAGAAAATAGGGTTTTAAAACAACATAATTTATATAAAATCTTGACTGAATTGCAAAGTTCTGTTAAACAGCTTTCTCTATTTGATTTACAACCTATACAAACCATAGAAAAACCTCTTTCCCGTGCTGAGTTAGTAGAAAAAGCATATCAATTACAAAGTGAAAAAGTAGCTTATACAGAAATCACAGATCATGAAGAATAAAGAAGTTGATTTATTTACTATTGGTTTTACCCAAAAAAAGCAGAACAGTTTTTTGAAATTTTAATAAAATCAGGTGTGAAACGAGTGATTGATACTCGCTTAAATAATGTTTCTCAACTTGCGGGATTTGCAAAAAAGTCAGATTTACAATATTTTCTTCAGAAAATTGGTGGAATTGAATATATCCATATTCTTGATTTAGCTCCCACTAAAGATATTTTGGATGCTTATAAAAAGAAAGAAATAACTTGGGATAGCTATGAACAGAAATTTAATCAACTGATTTCACAACGACAGATTGAAAAGAAATTATCTATAGATATCATAGATAAAAGTTGTTTGTTGTGTAGTGAATTAAAACCCCATAATTGTCATCGTCGCTTAGTAGCAGAATATTTGCAAAGTAACCTAGAAACAACCATCAAAATTCATCATCTTTGAGTATATTTCCAGATTTATATTTTCAACTTTTTTCAAGAATTCAGTAATATTACTATTCACTAATTATCTAGTCTTGTTTTACTATTACTTAGATAAATAGGGTGTTAATAAGACTAAAAAAATGCAGACTTTTGATATTATTTGTCTTGCTAAATCTACTAAGCATGGCGGAATTTGTCTTGCAGGTATGAAAACTGATGGTACAGGTTGGTTGCGGCCAGTTTCTAATAGAATAAATGGTACTTTATATCCAGAACATTACATTCTAAGAGATGGTAGAGAAGTTCAACTATTTGATGTTATTAGAATTCCTTTTATTAGATATGAAGCAAAATGTCATCATCCAGAAAATTGGCTAATTCATTATAGTGATAAATGGCAGATTTTAGGAAAAGCTTCTTTAGAACAAGTAAGAAAGTTAATTAAACCAGAAATTGAAAATAATTCTTTTGAACCTAAATTATTAGGTAATTTTGATAAACGTATTCGTTATGAAGATTTACAAGTAACACCAATTAAATCTTCATTAACAATGATAAAACCAGAAAAATTAAAATGGGAAGTTAAATACAATTCTTCCAATAAAAAAACCTTTAGATGTCTTTTTTATTTGTGTGATCATTTTTATGACTTACCCATTACAGATTCAATGTGGATAAATAAACTTAATTATTTAGAAGAGGGAAAATATTCCTGTGAAGAGGTAATAGAAAAACTCAACTTAGAAAATTTTGAACCTGATAAATTTAGGTTAACAATTAGTTTAAGTGAACCTTTCCAACCTTCATTTCAAAGTGAGGAAGAATTTTGTTATAAATTAGTGGCATCTGTGATTAATGTTACCGATATTGCTAAACGTCTAGGATGGAAATAAGCAAATTATCTATAATTGCCAATTTATCCAATCTGTTTGAGATAATTTTTTAAAGATTAAAATTTAGTTTTGGTTATAAAAATAATAACAAAATAATCAAAAATGCACTCAAAAAAAGAGATACTAAAATAGCATATTCAACTCTACGGCTAAAAAATCCCACAGCACTAATCACAGCTATGACGAGGATAATCATGCCAATGTACTGCTCTTTTTCTAACCCATGAGCAATTAGTGAATCTGTACCTAATGATGGATTTTCTTGAATTCCGTTGGGAGAAATTTCTGGTTTTGGCAACTCTTGGATGAATAAGTTCAATAAATACATTTACTTCTGATAATATTTTTAATTTGTGAATATTTTATACTTGCTGAAAGTAAAGAATAAATAATAAAAATATCGAATTCACTTAAGTATTTTTATTGTTTACTGTCATTAAAATCATACTTCATTTTTTCTCAGAAATAGATGAGAAAACACTATCTGAGGAATGATTTATTTTTGAATTTTAATTTCATCTATATTTGTGCTGTTAATTACGATATCAATTATTTTTCAGAGATAAAATGTGTTTCTAAATAGTTGGTAGGCAAATATATTTTTAATGATTGTGTAGCTACCGTTTCAAAGATAACTCTCATAAGGATTTTTTACCATTTTAGGTATTTATATGACTTACAATTCAGAGGAAATGCAACAAATTCTTGAAGTAGCTTTTAAACGTCAGCAAGATGGAGAATATACCAGGGAGCAAATTAGAGAAATTGCCTTAGAATTAGGTGTTTCTTCAGAATCGCTACAAGCAGCAGAACACGCATGGTTAAAAAAAGCAGTAGAAGTTAAACAAGGACAAATGTCAAATAATCAAAAACGGAAAGAATTTAAATCACATTTATTTATTTTTATTGCAGTAAATAGTTTTTTAGTGTTGTTAAATCTAGTGGTAAGCCCTTCATATTTCTGGGCAATATTCCCTTTATTGGGATGGGGCTTAGGTTTACTATTGCATGGAATTAAAACCTATTTAAGTAATTCCTAAAAAATATCCCCGACTTGATTGAATAAGTCGGGGATATTAGTGTGAAAATGACCCTTTGAATTGAAGATTTACCACAGCGCCTGTTTGGGCTTGATAATTACTCAACTGTATTAACTATTTCGGAACTAGCTAATGTTGGTGTGGTGAAAATTTGTGAATACAAGTTTGTAGGTTGTTGACGAGCTACAACTGGTAAAACTTGACGAGCATGAGCCGCAATGTCTACTGTTTTCACATCATAAGCTTGTGTGATCATCTTAGGATAGAAACCAATACCGATGATGGGAATGAACAAGCAAGCTGTGATAAACAATTCACGAGGCTTAATATCAAAGACTACAGTATCTAAATGTAGATCTTCGTTTTTGTTGCCGTAGAACACTTGACGCAACATGGAAAGTAAATAAATGGGGGTCAAAATTACGCCAACTGCTGATAGGAAAATAACGATAATTTTGAAGCTAGAACTGTAAACATCGCTGGTAGCAAGACCCAAGAATATCATCAATTCACCTGCGAAGCCACTCATACCGGGTAAAGCCAGAGAAGCCATGGAAGCGATAGTAAAGAGCGCAAAAGTTCTGGGCATTACCTGAGCCATACCACCCATTTTATCCATCATCAAGGTGTGGGTACGTTCGTAAGTGACACCAGAGAGGAAGAATAAACTAGCAGCAATTAAACCGTGAGAAACCATCTGTAACACAGCACCGCTAATACCGATTTCTGTATAAGATGCAATCCCAATTAATACAAACCCCATGTGGGCAATTGAAGAGTAAGCCAAGCGGCGTTTGAGGTTGGTTTGAGCAAAGGCGCAACAAGCACCGTAAACTATATTAACTACACCAAAAATGGCTAAGACTGGGGCAAAGGTAACATGGGCATCGCTTAACATTTCTACGTTAAAGCGAATTAAGGCATAACCACCCATTTTTAACAATACACCTGCCAAAATCATCGAACCGGGAGCAGATGCTTCACCATGAGCATCAGGCAACCATGTATGGAAAGGGAAAATGGGTAGTTTTACACCGTAAGCTATTAAAAAACCTGCATATAAGGCTAGTTCTAAGGCTTTGGGATATTCTTTCATTCCCAATTCGGTCATATTGAAGGTGAAGTTATCACCATAAAAGGCCATTGAAAAACCAGCTACCAGAATAAATATAGATGCTGCGGCGGTATAGATAATAAATTTAGTAGCTGCATAGCGGCGGTTTGCACCACCCCAGATAGAAATTAGTAAGTAAACGGGTACTAACTCAATTTCCCACATTAAGAAGAACATTAATAAGTCTTGGGCGAGGAATACGCCTAATTGGGCGCTGTACATCACCAACATTAAGGCATAAAATAAACGCGGCTTGTTGGTTACTTTCCAAGCCGCGAATACTGCGAGTGTGTTAATTAAACCTGTTAATATTACCAAGGGCATTGATAAACCATCAACTGCCAAAGACCAGTTAAAGCCAATTTGGGGTATCCAAGCATAGCTTTCTGTCATTTGCAGGGCTGAACTTTGGAAGTCGTAACTTTGCCAAAAGGCAAAAATCATTAATGCAAAGTCTAATAATGCAACCCCTAAACCGTACCAACGGATGGTTTTACCCTCTTTATCGGGAATGAGGGGAATTGCTAGGGTGGCCACTAAGGGCAGGGCAATTATGGCTGACAACCAAGGAATTTCTATCGCATTCATCACTGTTAACAATATTTTTTTGGTTTCACTTTTGTTTACATTATATTAAGGAATCGTTACGTTTGTAAACAATTTTTGATGGAGATTTTCGATTTGGGGCATTATTAGTAATAAATACTTACTAAATTATGCAACGAATCTATTCTAAATGTAAATTTTTGCAACGTCAACAAAAAAACAGCGATTAAAACCGCTGTCTTTAGTTATAATTACCCGACTAAGGATAAATTAAATTTTCTAGAAAGTTATTTAAAATACTTAAACGATGCGGTTGACAATTGTCCACACTTGACAGTCTGATCTGACGTAGGGAACAGAAATGGTCTTAAAGCCCGTGATGAAAGGTTTGTAGTAAACTTGCCAATACATGGGGCTAAGTTCATCGGCACAGGTTTTTAGGAGTTTGAGTTCTTTGGCCAGTTCTCCAGCTAGTTCATTAACTCGTTCGGCATGAATTTGAGCAATTTTTTTGGCTTCTTCTAGCTGTTCTTCTTGTTGAGAGATGCGGATGGACATAGGTAGATACCTAGTGAGATGACCTTTTCTTTGTTGGATTTCTTTTTGCAGAAAAGATATTGCATCATCTATGCCTCGGATTTCAGCAGATAATTGAGCGTTTTCTCTGGCTTGACGACGGTAAGCTTCAACTATTGCTAGGTGTGAATCATGTTCACTTGCTTCAACATGATTATTCGTCAATGTAGCTCGTTCTTGTTGAAGTGCTTGGATTTGAGATTTCAGTTCTGCTATTTCTGACTGAATTTTCTCCATATATATATGATGGGTAATTGGGAATAGGTAATTGGTGATAGGTAATTAGTTTTTTACTACTAATTACCCATAGAAAATCTAATATTTACAATATGCTTGCCCCTTGCGTATCCAGGGGGAGCGATCGCACAATTGATGTAATTCCTTGTTTTTGCCAAGCGTTGGCCATTTCTGTGGCAATGAGTTTAGCCTGATCTGCTTCAGCTAATGCTAAAAGTGTCGGTCCTGCGCCACTAATTACCATACCATAAGCGCCAGCCGCCATAGCAGCGGCATTGACCGCATCGTAACCAGGAATTAAGGTTTGGCGATAGGGTTGATGTAACTTATCTTGTAAGGCTGCTTTTAACCATTCTTCCCGATTAGTTGCTAAACCTCGCAGTAACAATCCTAAATGAGCAGTATTAAAAATTGCATCAGCACGACTTACTTCTGTCGGTAAAACCCGTCTGGCTTCTGAGGTTGATAATTCAAAATCGGGAATTGCCAATACTGGAACTATATGCCGATGCCAAGGAATATCGCAAATTTCCCAACCTGTGCGACTAGTAGCCGCGAGACGACATCCACCTAATAAAGCTGGTACTACATTATCAGGATGTCCTTCCATGGCGATCGCTAATTCCATGATCTGCAACTCAGACACAGGCGAACCTGCTAACTCATTAGCCGCAACTAATCCCCCGACAATCGCAGTAGCCGAACTACCTAAACCTCTGGCTAGTGGTACACCCAACTTAATCTCTATTTTCACCGATGGCGGTGTTTGTTCTATATATTGGTATAATTTAACAAACGCCTGATATAAAAGATTACTCTCATCAGTTTGCACCTTTTCGGCTTCTGTACCAGAAACTTGAATAATTAACCCCTGGTCATCAAGAGTAGTAAACTTAAATTCGTTATACAGTTTTAAAGCAACACCAATACAATCAAAGCCAGGACCCAAATTCGCAGTCGTGGCGGGAACTTTAACAGCAATGTGAGAAACTACAGACATTTAAGTTAATTCAAAATTCCAATTTCAAAATTATCAGCTTATTAGTGACAGCTTACAAGAAAAACGGAAGAGGCAAAAGGCAGAAGAAATTTTTAATTGTTAATTTAATTCTACCTGCGTTACTACCCTCTAGAACTGTACCCACTAAACATACCTGATTTAAATTAGCACCACTTAAATTTGCTGCATCTAATTCAGCACATAGCAAATTAGCTCCTGCTAAATTCGCCCCTGCTAAATTGGCCGCCCGTAAATCAGCTTCTTCCAGATTCGCTTCACTTAGCAAAGCCCCTTCTAAATCAGCACTACTTAAATCTGCACCTTTAAGATTAGCTCCCGTGAGATTAGCGCCTCTTAAATCTGCACCTCGTAAGTCAACGCCTTGCAAATTTACATTCATCAAATTAGCACCACTTAAAAAAGCACCGGCTAAAGACGCATCACTGAGAATTGCCCCCATCAAATTACTACCGCGCAAATTGCTACCACGTAAATCCGCACTTGTCAAGTCAGCTTGCATCAAGTTTGCACCCATAAGGTTAGCCCGCAAATCAGTTTGTTGCAGGTTCGCCCCCATTAAATTTGCACCTTGAAAATGACCACCTTCTAGTTTAGAACCAGCGAAGTTAGTTCCCACTAAAGTCGCCCCTGCGAGATTGATCCTACTTAAATCTACGGAAGATAAATCTTCATCCTCTAAATTTGCGCCAGGAAGTTGTTTGTTTTTTCCTAATCGAATGGCTTCTATATTCATGTGGGGTAAATCTCAATTTTTTCATTGCTTTTGCTGTGGCTATCCCATCGAGAATCAAGTAACCACAAGCCGCTGCTAACTTTGGTTGTCATTAAGGGTAAATCAAGTCCCTGTTGTAAACCCATGACTAATAAAGTTAAAGTATCTACAAGTTTAGGATCAAAGCGGGTAGATTGTTGTTTCCGGCATTGATCTAACGCTTGAGAAAATATCTCTATGCCACCCTTACTTGAGTATTTATGCTGATTGATAAGTAGCTGAAACTCTGCCACTAATGACAAAATTCGTGATTCTAAGGGAATATCATCGCCAGCTAAACCGGCTGGTTGGCCTGTGCCATTCCACCATTCGCTTTGGTGGGTAATAATTTGAGCTACTGCCCGTAGTCGTGGCATTGTTCGTAATACTTGCGCCCCAGGGACTAGAGGACAAGCCAGGGGACAACTGAGCGCCTCTTCTTGATAACCAGTTGTAGAATTAGTAGGAATAATCAGGCTTTCGGCTTTTTGTAATGGATCTATGCGATGCAACAGAGCCGCAAGACGTAATCTTTTAATTTGCCATGCGGGTAAATCCAATAATTGCCCCATTGTTTCCGCTATGGATGCTACTTCTGTAGCGGCCATAGGATTATTGATATCTGCTAGATCAATTAATTGCGCCATTCGCAAAAATGCTTGGATTTCATTAGATACCAAGTTACGATCTAAGGATTTATGATGCGCGGCTGCGGGAATAGATAAGTTATTTTGTCCGGTTTTGAGGTAATCCACAACACGAGCCACGACTGTAGCCACATCTTCTGGTGAGGATATAGCTGGCTGAATTGCCTGTTTTTGTTGACTAAGTTGAAGTGCTAGTTCAGGATCATAGCCTTGGATATGAGCGATCGCTAACTCTGCGGTTTCTTGCACTAACTCTGGTTCAAATGTCCATAAACCGTAGAATTTACGCTCTAAATCGGAAGTTGGCAATCCACCACTCCCATAATCAGCTTCAGATAGCTCTTGACAAATTACCATTGCTGTGTAGTCAGGAGCTAAAATAATCAAATGCCACTCCTGCGCCACAGGATCATCTGTAGCCAACCCGACTAAATCAATATTAGCTAATTGGCTAGTCGGATGCTCGGCAAAACCAGCATCAGCAGCCGCCATAATCACAATTTCTCGGCTGTGTTGAGCGATATCTGCATATCTAGATGCCTCTTGCAGATACCATTTACCCTGTTGAAAAGCCGTAATTACCAAAGGACCATTATCCTTAGTTAAAATATGGTCTTCTAAGGCATGACACAGAGCAACTAAGGTATTTTTATAGTACACACCAAAATGAATTGGTCTAGAACTATGGCGGTGAGAAGTTTCTAGCTGTTGGAGAATTGAACCTTGTAACATGGAATTAATTGGGGATTTTTAGATATACGGCGGTTGGAAACCACGTCTACAAAGGCAAAACCCTTAAATTTTAATTAGTCCACGCAGGTGGACTTTGTTTGTGTAGCCGTGATTTCTAATCGCCTGAGCTTATGTTTTCTAGGATACGCCAGCCAACTGTTTCTCTGGTTTATCTTCTATTGGTGCAGAAAGTGCATCTTCCAAATCAGCGCAACCTAGTTTGGTTTCTAAGATATTCATCACTTCCCGTCCGAAGTCATTGGGATTTTGTCGCCATGCTTGCAAGCAAACTTCACCAAAGAAAGAACCAAGAGGTTCAGGATTCCATAAAAGTTTTTTAGCAGTCCAAGGCATTAAGCTCATAGGATCATATCCTGGTTTCAGAATACCCTCTTTAAAAGCGTATTCTTCTAAGTGAGTATGGGGTTGTAGTCCAATAAAGAAAATAGCAGGTTCAACTTTATCAGCCCCAAAAATCCGTTCTAGTTCCCGATGATAAGCGATAGTTTGGCGAATAGTTTCGTAACGTTCATCAATCACATTAAAGGAGTAGTTAACAGAAACTACATCATTGAAACCGGCTGCTTTTAAATCCCGACAATTTTGTAAAACAGTTCGCAAGTTATAACCCATTCGCATTTTGCGAACAAGTTCTTGAGAACCGCTTGTGATGCCAATTTCAAAATAATTCATCCCCGTTTTTACCATCAACTCACACAATTGGGGTGTTAAGTTGTCGGCTCTAATATATGCTGCCCAATGGATATCTGTCATCCCAGAATCAACAATTTTCTGAAGAAGTTCCACAGCATCATCAATGAATTTGCGGGCGGGGATAAATTGAGCATCAGTAAACCAAAAGTTACGAATGCCCCGATTGTATAATTCTCGGATTTCGGCAACAACTTCGTCACTAGGGTTAATTCGTACTTGTTTACCTTCGACTACAGTATAGACACAATAGCAGCAATTATGGGGACAACCGCGTTTGGTTTGCACACCAATGTAAAAATCCTGTTCTTGGAGGTAATAATTAAATTCCGGCCAAATTGTTTCGATGTAGTCGTAGTTACACACCGTTTTTTCCAGTGGTGTGGGTTGTTCGTGAATCAAGCGTTGGCGTGGTTTATTTTCTCCTACGACATAGCAGCGTTCATTGCTAATATCTTCACTATTGAGCAGTTTTGTGAGTAAGGTTTCGCCTTCACCCACAGAAATAATTGTTCCTGGAGGTAAGCTTTTACCCAACTGTTCATAAAATACGCTAACTGCACCACCACCTAAGACAACGCGGGCTTGAGATTGATATTTTTGGGCGCGTTTTAACCCCCGTTTGACTAATCCCAGATTCCGCCATAACTCCACATAATAAGCAATAAAAATTCGCAAGCCGCCAAAAGCACCACGCAATTTGATCAGGGGATTTTTGGCATAGTAAAATTCAAAAGCGTTTTGCAGAGGATTGCCGCCCCGTCCGCCCACAGGTGCATAAATTTGAATATCTCGCCAAGAAAAAACTAGTAGGGTTGGTTGAAACTCATCAATACATCTGTCGAGGGCAGAAGCATAATCTAGAGGTGGGACTGTACCTAAGTCAAAAATCCGCTGTTCTACATTGGGAAATTGTTTGTGGACGTGATCTGAAAGATAGACAACCCCAATTGGGAAGATAGGGTTACAAGGAAGGCGAACGTAGAGAATTTTAGTTTTGTTCATAGGTGGTTTAACTGTATCTTGTCTTTGTTTAGGTAAAGACTAGAAGCATATTTAGTTTTCTAGTCGCTGAAGTTGTTGCTGAATTTACCAGCATTTTTATTGACATTTCAGTTGGTTTATGGTAAGCAAAGTTTGCTGTTAGCAACTGTAGTGCAAGTAAAAACTGCTGTGCATAAAATTTGCTTGGTTATATATAGATGACGGTTTATGAACAAAATTTTCATATACATTTACCATAACATCGAGTTTATGAATTAAGCGACGATTTTCTTTGATGATTTCTACAGATAGATACAACAGATAACTTGACTTGCTAGAAAGAATAAAAATCAGGCCAATTTTACAAATAATAGCGACGGACAAAAATCTAAAAAGCTGATATATCAAGAGTTTTGCCAATAAAGCGTTAGCTGTGTGCAAACAGGACAAAATCTTCAAGAGTATGAGACAGATGAGTAAAAATGCTTATCTAGAAAGAATTTACCGCAATTTTGTCCGCACCAAAAGGGCAGAATTTCATTTGTAATTTGTTTTTTAAGTAAATATAGATTTATTTACAAAATTTTTAGAAACTAGATATATCTTTAGATATAAATAATGCAGAAAATTGCAGTTGGTAGTCGGGGTTACAGCAAATGGGGATCATCCGGTGTTAGCTTTAGTTATGTAATGTAAAAAAATTGTGGCGCAAATAGCTCACCAGCAGTTATGGCTCAGATATTAGATCCTCTACCACCGGAGCATTCGGGGAAGATTCTCTGCTGCTACGTCAATGCCACGAGTAAGATCCAGGTGGCTCGCATCTCCAATATTCCCAACTGGTACTTTGAAAGGGTTGTTTTTCCTGGACAAAGGCTAGTATTTGAAGTTCCTAAAGAAGCGCAAATGGAAATTCACACCGGGATGATGGCAAGTGCTATTATCTCAGATACGATTCCATGCGATCGCCTCATCATCCATGAACCTAGCAGTGATGAAATACAAGACGATACATCCGCAGGAATAAATCCTACTAATAGTAATCCGCTGGAGTCGGAAATTAATACAAAAATTGTAGATACTACAAAACCTTTACCAACTGTTGAATTGGCATCTATTGATTAAAAAAATAAATGTTGCTTAACATGAGGGTTGCTGAATTCAGCAGCCTTTTTTATTAATGAACAAGGATTACACAGAATTTCTCAAGCTCATCAACTACTCGATTATGTTGTAATTAATTCAAATCATGATTCAATATATCAAAACCTCTCGTCTGAATATCGCCTATCACAATTATGGTTTAAATGATGCAGAAACCATAATTCTTATTCACGGCTGGCCTGATGATGCACTTACTTGGAAGACAATTATTCCCCCATTAGTAAATAAAAATTATCGCTGTATCACACCATTTCTTAGAGGTTGTGGATTGACACATTTCCTCAATGCTCAGACTCTGCGGAGTGGACAATTAGCGGCTTTAGGACAAGACCTAGTTGAATTCATTACAGCCTTAAATATTGGATCTGTACATTTAGTAGGTCACGATTGGGGAGCGCGGATTGCCTATAATACATCGGCTTTACGTCCTGATTTAGTCAATAGTCTCACTGCATTATCAGTAGGTTATGGAACTAATAACCCCAACCAGAAACTATCTTTTACTCAGGTACAACAATACTGGTATCAGTGGTTTTTTGCCACAGAACGCGGACGGGAAACACTAGCAGCCGATAGAAGGGGATTTACTCGCCAATTATGGCAATTATGGTGTCCTGGATGGCATTTTCATGAAACGGAATTTGAAACTACTGCCCAATCATTTGATAACCAAGATTGGATAGATATTACCATTGATTCATATCGCAATCGTTGGGGTAACTCTGCTAATGATCCTGACTATGATTCTATTCATAATCAACTTATGAATGCACCTAAAATTAATGTACCAACTACAGTATTACATGGAGAATGTGACGGTGCAACTTTGCCAGAAACTAGTGCTAATAAAGAACAGTTTTTTACAAAAGATTACCAGAGATTTGTCATACCAAAAGTTGGCCATTTTATGCAAAGAGAAGACCCTCAAACCGTAATTACAGCTATACTTAACCGCATTCAAAAAGTTTAACTCTGTTGAAATTCTGAATTAACCCTAATTTTTGCACCAATCCAAAGTTGCATTTTGAGCTTTTTCCCAAATCCTGTTAAGCTCAATAAGTAACTTTCCTGGACTGAAATTTTTTATGCACCTACCTTCTTTTTTATGGTTATGGAAAATAGCTGCCTGGTCAATGGGTTTATCTTTACTAGCATACTTGTTTTTAGCAATAACTGGTATTTGGATGTTAAGGGTCAGAACTACCTCAGAAGCACCTTTAGGAGTTATATTGCCGTGGAATCGTGGTGAAGTGCGATCGCTCCATTATATAATCGGTATCACTATGGTTAGTCTAGTCTTGCTACTCCTAGCGGTTGGTATTGTTGGCACTTTAGGACACTTTGGTTCATTAGGTCATTCGCCACATATAGGGGCTGGGTTAATAGTAGTAATATTAGTTTTAGTATCTGCCTTTAGCGCCACCCAAATTAGTAATAGAAAGCCTTGGGCTAGACCTTTACATCTTGGTTGTAATATTCTCTTATTATTAGGCTTTAGTTGGGTATCTCTCAGCGGTTGGGCTGTAGTCCAAAAGTATTTACCTTAAACTATTCTTTGTCATGTTCAGAAACGAGTTTTAGTTTTTAACTCCTTTATTACATTGCTTCACTTTCATATTTTTTAATGTTTAATTGCTTATTCCCTATCCACCAAGCCAGAATACCCATGAAAAATACCCCCATAACTCCCTGCAAAGGATTATTATTAACACCAGTCACCCAATCAGGAACTTGTCCTGAATATTTCGTTAGTTGTCCAACATTAATAATATAATAACCCCAAACTAACCCACTATGTAAACCAATAGGTAAGCCCAAACGTCCCCGTCTCCAACGTTTTCCCCATACCTGCGTTAACCCTAACAACACTAAAGCCGGAAACTGGGGTAAAGTATGAATAATGGCTTCTAAAGGTTTAATAAAATGGGCTAAAGCAAATAAAATTGCATTGATCCAGAGCGCGATATTTAATTTATAATCTCGCTGTAACTCATCTAATAACCAACCTCGAAATAATAATTCTTCTGCAAACCCTACACCCAAACTCACTAATAAACCTTCTAAAACTATTTTCACTAACAATATTTGAGGTTGTTGCCATACTAACCAACCAAACAACCCTTCTAAACTAAATAAAACTAATACACTAATTAGTCCAATAGCCAGTCCTTTCAACATATCTACACCATTAAGGCGAGTGAATTCCAAGCCATAATGGTTAAATATTCCTGGTTGCTGGTAGACTTTTTTCCCCCAGATATTCAGAAGAAAAATAAACTCTGCATATAATATGACCATTGTCAAGATACTTTCTAAATTAGTATCTTGAACTAGCCAATAAATTGGTGCTGCTAGTGGTAGCCATAACAATATTAAAGCTAAAATGAAACAACCCAGCCTCACAGGGACAGGATATTGAGTAAGTTGAGTGAGATTAATTTTCATAGTTAGTCAGTTGTCATTAGTCAAAACTATACTCTATTGACTAATGACTCAGGACTATTCATCGGGTTCAATGGTGCTACTTAATCCGTGATTTTTAAGTGTTTCACAATAAAATTCGGCGTGTTCTTGAGCGCAAGTAATGACTAAAGCTAACCCATTATGGTGAGCTTCCATCATGATACTAACAGCTTGAGGTTGAGTGATGCTATTGACAGTAGTCATTAACACTTGGACTACGTACTCCATCGGATTATGATCATCATTATGGAGCAAGACGCGATATCGAGGTGCAAGCTTGCGGGATGTAGAACGCTTCTCAATGGTTTCGACTGACACGATTCTTAGCTCTTTTACCGTTGATTTACTACAATACAGTTTCTGTTTAGCAAGCGATCGCTAAACAGTTATTTCGTTCTGCATAGCTGACTCAATCTTGAGATTGATGTCCGTTGTATTTTCACCTGAAAATACTTTTGGCATTGCTTACAGATTTTTTACTAAAATAGTATAACACAAACCAGCCGTTGCTGATATCTCTCTAAAGTTAGTAAAATTAAGGCGTTACCACACAACAATTGCTTTACATGGTTATGGATATTACTCCAAAATTTCAACCAGGACAAATTGTGTCGTTGGATTATCAGGATCAAAATCTTTATACAGAAGTTATTGAAATAGTGGTTTCCCGTCAATTATGCTGGGTGCGTCCTTTGCTGCTTGTAGACTCTACCCAGGAATTACCACTTGTGATTGATTTACGAAATGTATCTGATTTATTATGGCCGTTGGACTTGTTTAGACCTGCTTTAGATACAGAAGTAATTGCTTTTTTAGGGCAAATTTTTCCTAAAGAACAGCAATTGGAATCTGATTTAGTTGCTAAACAACAATTTAATTTATTTATTCATCAACTTTGGCAAGCATACCAACAAGAACAAACAATATACAGCAGGAGTCAGGAGTAAAACTGGCTTTGTGTATAGGTTTCAATTAAGATTCTGTACCATATGGCTACGCCACGCAAGCTATCAACTGACGCTCACGACGAAGCTTTATTGATCTGTAATCTGCTGTAAATAGATTTAACTGCATAGGTAATAGCAGTAACAATATAGTGTTAGTCAGTGGGATTGATTGATGAAAAGTGATACTGTTGATTGAAAAAATCAATTGTTTGAGTCTTGCTCAAATTTACTAAATATGATTGGTAATAGAGACTTGCAGAAATAAACACTTATGGTAAATTTTCCCAAAAGCTGACGCTGCATTCATTTTAATTCTACCCTCATGTACTGGAATTACCCCCAAGTAGGAACTAACTGCACCCTACCAGCATCCATCTCTGCCATTAATAATTCTAAGGCTTCATAGTCAACGTCAGAGATATGTCCCAGTTTTGTGAGTTCTGAGTTAATTTCATTTTCTATTTCTGGGGTTAATTTCTTGATATGCAGGGCTTTTTCAACCAACTGACGAATAACGTATGGAGTTCTCATAAGAAATAAACCAATTTGTAGTTACTATTCACTTCATTATCTAAGATAATGCTTGGTATAAAATGTGATCTATACCTCTCAAATTTAGTGATTTAGATCACTATTGACTAAACAGGATTAGTCATTCAATAACGCTGTTTTTTGTCAACGGTATGGGTAAAAAAAACCAAGCTGACATTGACAGAGAAATTTTGCTTAAACCACCTTTGTTTATAGCTTTAGCAAGGGTAGCTGCTACAGCTATAGATGATTAATCTGCATTGAGGATGTATATGTAGATTGTTTTTTAACTTCCAGAAAAAAAATGTATATATAAATACAGTTTACCATTGACTTATGATAATCTTTAAACAAAGGTAGTAAAGCTATAAAGATTCAGCAAAGAAAGCTAAAACTTGTAGCCAATTGCGAAAAAAGGGTTTATGTTCAATAAAAGCACAAATTTACACGGTCAATAATTTTCATCAGGATGTAAATATGGTAACAACTCTGACTGCTTCTGAAATTATTGTAATTCGTCCTCAAAGATACTTAAAGGCGGTAAAAGCCTCTGAATTTGAATATATGTGAACCTGATTTGAATTTATACAGAAATGACGGTTAATTTATGTCACAAAGTTCTAAGTTGTCACGATTACTGTGATCAAAATCTATAATTAATGCTAGTCTTGGGGTAATTGGCTGTAATTTAGGGTAGCTAGAAGATAGCAAAGTGGCTGTTTTAGTTGAACAATTAATAACATCGGATATTTTAAAACCTGCCCGTTACTTGGGTAATGAGCGTTTAGCAGTCCATAAGCCTTGGGATACGGCAACAATCCGTTGGGTTTTGACATATCCAGAAGTATATGAAGTTGGGGCATCAAATTTAGGGCATATCATATTATACAACGTTTTGAATGCCCAGCCTCGCCAGTTATGCGATCGCGCGTACTTACCAGGAGCAGATTTAGCAGCTAAACTTCGGACTACGCAGACACCTCTGTTTGCGGTGGAATCTAAACGGTGGTTGACGGACTTTGATATTTTAGGCTTTAGTCTCAGTTATGAATTAGGTGCAACCAACATTCTAGAAATGTTGGATTTAGCAGGAATTCCCCTTACCAGAGCAGAACGGTTACAGGGAAATTACCCACTGATTTTTGCAGGTGGACAAACAGCAACATCTAACCCCGAACCTTTCACAGATTTCTTTGACTTTTTTGCCTTGGGAGATGGTGAAGAACTGCTCCCGGAAATTGGTTTGATTTTAGAAGAAGGGAAAAAATCAGGCTTGAATCGTCAAGAACTCCTACTAGATTTGGCACAAGTTCCTGGTGTATATGTGCCGCAGTTTTATGAAATGGGTGCAAGTGGGGCTGTTTATCCCCTGCGTCCAGATGTACCTAAAAGGGTTCTCAGACGGGTAGCCACACCAATTCCTGCCTATTCCATTGGCTTAGTCCCTTATGTAGAAACAGTCCACGATCGCTTAACCATTGAAATTCGTCGGGGTTGCACCCGTGGTTGTCGCTTCTGTCAACCAGGAATGCTGACTAGACCGGCACAGGATGTAGAACCGGAAAAAGTGGTAACAGCCATAGAAAAAGGAATGCGGGAAACTGGTTACAATGAGTTTTCCCTATTGTCTTTGAGTTGTTCAGATTATTTAGCCCTACCAGCGGTGGGGATGGAAATTAAAAATCGCTTAAAAAATGACAATATTTCCCTCACTTTACCAAGTCAAAGAGTAGATAGATTTGATGAAAATATTGCTAATATCCTGGGAGGAACACGCCAAGGGGGATTAACCTTTGCCCCAGAAGCAGGTACTCAAAGAATGCGGGATATTGTCAATAAGGGCTTGACTAATGAAGAATTGTTGCGGGGGATAAAAACCGCTTGGTCACAAGGTTGGCATAAAATCAAGCTGTATTTTATGATTGGTTTACCCGGTGAAACAGATACCGATGTGATCGGGATTGTGGAAACTGTGAGGTGGTTACAACAAGAATGTTGGGAAAAAGGCAGAAAAGCCCTGAATTTTAATTTGACTATTTCTAACTTTACTCCCAAACCCCATACTCCTTTTCAATGGCATTCAGTCTCAACAACAGAGTTTGCCAGAAAGCAGAACCTATTGCGACAAGAGTTTCGCGGAATGCGAAATGTGAAAGTAAATTTCACGGATTTTCGCATCTCCGCCATGGAAGACTTTATTGGTAGAGGCGATCGCACTTTGGGGAAAGTGTTACAGCGGGCTTGGGAACTGGGTGCAGGGATGGATTCTTGGTATGACAATGTAGATAAAGCATTTACAGCTTGGGGCGAAGCGATCGCTCAAGCCGGTCTAGACTGGAAATACCGTCAAGTTGAAAATGGTGAATGGAATCTGTTTGCTGTCAGCAACAAGGAACAAGAAACCTCATCACCTCTAGATATTCCCTTACCTTGGGATCATATTGATACTGGCATTGATAAAAAGTGGTTGCAAGAAGACCTCCAACGCGCTCTAGCAGCCGCAACTGTCCCTGACTGCTCTTTTGAAGGTTGTTCCCATTGCGGAGTTTGTGGCACTGATTTTGGTCACAACATCGTGATTTCTCCACCACCCATTCCCAGTTTTGCTGGTGATTTTGTCCCCAACACCACTAAAGCCCAACGGCTGCGCGTATGCTTTGGCAAAAAAGGGGATATGGCTTTGGTGAGTCACTTGGATTTAATGCGCCTCTTTGATCGAGCTATGCGACGAGCAAGTTTACCAATTACATTCACAGGTGGCTTTCATCCTGGTCCGCGAATTTGTCTAGCTAGTGCTTTAGCATTAGGCGCTACCAGTAATGGAGAAATTGTTGATTTTGAATTCACTCAAGCAATTGATATCGAAACTTTTCATGCCCAATTAGTGAATCAACTACCTACTGACATACCTGTATATAATGTGGTAGAAATAGATATCAAATCTCCCTCTGCTAACCAGTCTCTGGAAGCAGCCGAGTATTTACTAACAGTGTCTACATCTCAAAGCGAGGTACAACCGACACAATGGCAAGATTGGATTGAGACTATTCAAAATCAAGAGGAGATTCTTTCGGCACATACAACCAAATCAGGTAAGCAGCAATTAATAAATCTGCGCGATCGCTTATGGGAAATAGAATTAATCACAGCCTATAATCGAGAATCAGACTCAACCGCAGTCCTCCGTTACTTGGGTAGCTGTCGTCCTGACGGTGTGATCTTACGTCCTGAGCAAGTCTTGTCTATGCTAGAAATAATCACTAATGCAGAATTTCACCTCTTGCATATTCACCGCAATCGCCTAGTTATTGGATAAATTGCCAGTAATTACCCGAAATTAACAAATTGTGGGAATTTATTTTTAGCTAACAAGCAGAAGCTTCTCACCTACCGGCAAGGGAGGTGATGGGATGAATGGGAGTGAGTGACGAATTGACGAGCGATCGCAATTTAGCAATGGCAAATCAGCAATGTGAGTAAATAAGGAATAAACACTTTCTTGGTTTTTCTCAAAATATTTGATATAATTTTGACCAATAGGTGTAACTCAATTAAATGCTGAAAAGCAGCCTATTGAAAAAGTTAGCAATTATCTCTAAAAGACCCTAAGACATAGGGCTTTAAAGCTCAGTTAATGTCCAGATTAGGAGTCCCTGAGAAGTCCACACTCACCTGTAAGGAAGCGTGTGGAGTATGTCACCAAAGTTGCGTTAGAATTAGAATCAAGAGAAATTTTCTGGCGCTGCATTGCATGGCTTGATTCACTACCCTGATCATCAGGGAGCAAAGCCAAAGATATAAGAGTGCAACTTCTAAGATTGTATTCCAGACAAACTCTGTTGATGATTACAAACCACTCTCCCTATAGCTACCCTGTGAATCAATCACTAACAATAGCTTTCGTCAGCTTCTCTATTAGCTGATAGATTCTATCCCTTAAATAATACTTGCTTTTATTGCGGGCTTATGCAATTGCTACAAAAGTAAGGGTGTTTAACTGTAAAAAATACCACGTAAGTATTGACAGAGATGAAAACGCCGCCAAAATTCTTGTCAAGATAATCCGGTGGGTTATCTGCACTAGCTAAATTTTCTAGTGAAAATACGGATAGTGAATCTAGTGCGAAAAGCAGGTTTTTCTCCGTCAATAAATGGTAAAACCAAAAAGTTGCAGCCTGTTTAAACTCTAACTTTTTGATAAGTGCGTGCATTTAAGCATGGCTAACTTTACCTGATGAAACATTAACTTTGGAGCAGATGTCTACGGATATCCAAAGTTTAGATAGCAGCGTATAGTATGGGAAATCAACCAAGGGCGGTTGATTTAAGTTCTTAAACTATATACAGCTATTCAGGAATAATCAGGCGTGTAAACGAGATTACAGTATCATTAGCTCTCCATAACTTTGCAGAGCCGCTCAAATTTGAAATTTTTATTACTAGTAGCGCCTTGTAGCAGCGACTGTAGGGACAAAAGAGATCACGGAGAAGCTCTTCTTGTAATTCCCCTCAGTGCTGCCAGTTTTTGAGGAAATTGAATGCCAAAACAAATTATCATCGCGGAACAGCATCAAATTGCTGCTGTATTTTCGGAAGATCAAATACAAGAACTCGTTGTAGCTACCGGTCATCACCAAATAGGTGATATCTATTTAGGTGTAGTAGAAAACGTATTACCTGGGATAGATGCGGCTTTTGTGAATATCGGTGATCCCGAACGCAACGGTTTTATTCATGTTACTGACTTGGGCCCGTTGAGGCTGAAGCGTAGTGCAGCAGCTATTACAGAACTGCTAACACCACAGCAAAAAACATTAGTACAGGTGATGAAAGAGCCTACTGGGACAAAAGGTCCCAGGCTGACAGGTAATATTACCTTACCTGGACGCTATGTAGTATTAATGCCTTATGGACGGGGTGTAAACTTATCTAGACGGATTAAGAGCGAAAGTGAGCGTAACCGTCTCAGAGCTTTAGCAATTTTGATTAAACCAGCAGGTATGGGTTTGCTGGTACGCACAGAAGCAGAAGGCAAACCAGAAGAAGCAATCATTGAAGATTTAGAAGTGCTGCAAAAGCAGTGGGAAATTGTTCAACAAGAAGCAGTATCTACTCGTGCGCCAGCCTTACTTAATCGGGATGATGACTTTATTCAGCGTGTACTAAGAGATATGTATGGCAGTGATGTGAATCGCATTGTGGTCGATTCCAGCACTGGCTTAAAACGGGTGAAACAGTATTTACAAAACTGGAGTGGTGGACAAACACCCCAGGGATTACTGATTGATCATCACCGCGATCGCTCGCCCATTTTAGAATACTTCCGCATTAATGCTGCTGTCCGCGAAGCTCTCAGACCAAGAGTAGATTTACCTTCAGGCGGTTATATCATCATCCAACCAACGGAAGCATTAACCGTCATAGATGTAAACTCCGGTTCTTTCACCCGCTCCGCCACTGCTAGAGAAACAGTGCTGTGGACAAACTGCGAAGCAGCTACAGAAATTGCACGTCAGTTACGTTTACGAAACATTGCCGGTGTGATTGTCGTTGATTTCATTGATATGGAATCCCGACGCGATCAAATGCAAGTTTTAGAACACTTTAACAAAGCTCTCAAAGCTGATAAAGCCCGTCCGCAAATTGCCCAATTGACTGAGCTAGGTTTAGTAGAACTTACCCGCAAGCGTCAAGGACAAAACATATATGAATTATTTGGCGAGACTTGTCCTACCTGTGGCGGTTTAGGACATACCGTGAGATTACCGGGAGAAACGGAAAACCGATTACCTATCCCGGCTACAGATGTACCAGATCGGTTTGTACCGATGCCACAAAAAGAATCCCGGCCTGTGACTCGGATAATTGATAGCGGTAGCATGGCGCAAGCCATACCACGAGATCCCTACGATGGCTTTGGGGATGGATTTGAAGGAGAATCGGAATTTAGTTCCCTACATCTAACTAATCATCCTAGTTACCAAGAATTAAATGATAGCAAGCGCCGCACTCGTACCCGTCGCAGCCGGATTGGGGTAAATGGAGTTAATGGTAAAGATGAACCCCGCTTAACTACCAATCCCCTAGCTTTTGTTAATGATGCGGATTTAGACTTAGAAGAAGCTGAACTACCTTCTTCAGAAATCTCCCCACCTACCATTAATAAATCGGGTTGGACGGAAAGGCCAGAACGGGCAAAAATTAAACTAGAACCAATTAAGGTCGAACCACCGGAGATTATTACTGTCGAAATGTCAGCAAAAGAACAAGATACATTTGCTGAAATGGGAATTTCTCCTCTACTCAAATTAGATCGGGAGGGCAAAAATTCTAGATCGGTGATTATTAATGTTGTTCAACCAGGACAATTATCGACTGAACCAACTGAATCTATCCCTGAACCAATTATTACTGAAAAGACAACTCCTGATGTTGTCCCTATTGAAGTACCGACACCAAAATTTGAGATAGAAGAAGAATCTTCTTTTCCACCATTAACAATTGTCCCAGAATTAACAATTGCCAAAGAGGAAAATGAAGCTGAAACAGAAACAGAAACTAATAGTACCTCTGTGCCTAATCGTCGTCGTCGTCGTCGTTCATCAGCCCTAGATACTGATGGTTTTAGCCAAGATTGAATTTAAGAGGATTTGAGATTTTGGTTTGTGTTCCCTTTTAAATCGGTTGGGGAAATGGGACTGTGATTTTGAGGATTTTTATGATTACTTTGATTAATTAATCATCTAAATCAAATTAATCACATAAATCATAGTTTAGACTTCTGATTAATTAATCATCTAAATCAAGTACACAAATCATAGTTCTGATATTTATGGGAGAAATAAAGCCCACACCCTGGGATAACTTGAGTTGGTTAGAGTTTTCTACCTACTCAGATATGCAGGGTGTGGTTGCGGGTGTTGATGAAGTAGGAAGAGGGGCTTTATTTGGTCCTGTGGTGGCAGCGGTGGTTTTATTACCAGTAGAAGCTTTATCAATATTGATGGCTGATGAGATTAAGGACAGCAAAAAGTTGTCTAGTTCTCGGAGAATTAAGCTGGCGCAAAAAATTACTACTCTGGCTTTAGATTGGAGAATTGGTTATGCTTCAACTGCGGAAATAGATGAGTTGAATATTTTACAGGCAACTTTATTAGCAATGAAGCGTGCTGTTCTGAAGTTAAAGGTAAAGCCTGAACTTTGTTTAATTGATGGTAATCAGTTAGTCAAGGATTTGCCCATACCACAGCAAACGATTGTTAAGGGTGATGAGCGATCGCTAAATATTGCCGCAGCTAGTATCATGGCTAAGGTTTGGCGTGATGATTTAGTGCAGCGTTTAGCATTAAAATATCCTCAATATGATCTCGAACGAAATAAAGGTTATGGAAGCCAGCGACATTTACTGGCTCTCCAAAAATATGGGACTTTACCTCTACATCGTCGCTCTTTTCGTCCTTGTCAAATTCAATCCTGCGCTCAGAATGACAATTATCTTTTTGAATAATTCTCAAACTATTCAAAATTTAAAATTGGTAATTCCGGAATGTTATTATCAATTTCCGTGTTCTGAGTTTGTGATATTACCCAATGCCGATAATCTGCTAAAAGGTGATGTAGCAATCTTTGTTTAATTGTTAACAACACACTTTTGAGTAATCCATTCCCTGTAGTTTCTAAAATTGACTTGGGAGTAAAGGAAAATGGTTGCGGGATCTCTACTAACACTTCTAAATCAGCTTTCCCTTGTAGATGAGTTCCACTACTGAGTTGAACTGGTGATAAATAGCCTTTTAAATTCAGGGAAAAACGTTGGTTAATATACTCAAAACCAAGGATTTCACAACCGAGCGATCGCAAATAAATCGTTCCGCTTGCATCCGCCCAGACTCTCATATCTACAGTAGGCTGAATACTCAGTGACATAAAAGACAGAGGACGCATTTTTAAGCGAAACACTTCTTCAGAAAGCTGTTGAATTCTAGTATTATCAGCTAAGGCATTCACCAAACGTTGAGGCTGACGTAAATAGTGCTGAATAGGAATAGGTTGCTTAGGAACGGAAATTTCAACCGATTGAGAGGCAGTAAACTTGGTAGCCATGAGCAAATTAAACCATTTGTTTTTTAATTGTAATATCTTTTAACAATTTGCATTAAATTGTAAAAAAATCAAACTCTTAATTCATTATCAATCAAATTCGTCAGATTTAAACGTATGAATCTTAAAATTGCACATTTAGGTCCACCAGGAACTTATGCCGAACAAGCAGCTTTTTTCTATCTCAACTGGTTGAATCATCATCAAGGTATTAGCGACAAAAGAAGCTTTGAATTATGTCCCTATCCTACAATTGCCCAATCACTACAAGCTGTAGCTGAAAAGCAAAGTCAATTAGCGGTTGTCCCTGTGGAAAACTCTATTGAAGGTAGTGTTAATATGACACTGGATAGTTTATGGCAATTAGAGAGGTTAAAAATTCAACTAGCTTTAGTTATACCTATCCAACATACATTGATTTCTTATGCAACTAGTTTAGATATGATTAAAAGTGTATATTCCCATCCTCAAGCGTTAAGTCAATGTCAAGGATGGCTATCACAGTTATTACCAAATGTTAATTTGATTGCTAGTAACTCGACAACTGAAGCACTACAGGAATTAGAACAGGACGTAACAATAGCAGCGATCGCTTCTAGTAGAGCCGCGGAATTATATAATTTACCTATCCTTGCTAGTGGAATTAATGATTATCCAGAAAACTGTACTCGATTTTGGGTAGTTAGCACAGAAGAAAATCAGATGGTTGATTGTAGTCATACATCCCTAGCGTTTAGCGTAGCAGCGAATATACCAGGTGCATTAGTAAAAGTATTGCAAGTATTTGCTCATTCAGGTATTAATCTGAGTCGCATTGAATCCCGTCCCACAAAACGTTCTTTGGGAGAATATTTATTTTATTTGGATATAGAAGCAGATGTTAATTCACAAATCATGAAATCTGCTTTAGGAGAGTTACAAAATTATACAGAAGTCCTGAAAATATTTGGTAGCTATAGTGTGTTGTGATACTTCGCAGAATCTATAGACAAATCTGAAAGCTCCCACCTCAGCCGTAGCCGTTAGGCAGGGGAGCAGGGGGGCAGGGAGCAGGGGGGCAGGGAGCAGGGGACAGGGAGCAGGGAGCAGGGAGCAGGGAGTAAGAAATTACTTTAAACTTCCCGTTACTTAACAACCGTTCTTCTTTTACCCTATCCCTTGCTTCTTCGGTCAATTATTCTATATCGTTAAATGTGTCTTTAAGAACAGAACGTGCTGCTAAATGATTACGAGTAGAAGTAAGAATTTCTGCTTCTCGTTCTAAACGAGCAACGGTATCCTGGATTTCTAGTAATGCTTGCTGTTCTGGTGCTACACCATAAAGATTACTGGCTACCCAATAAGATAGTTCTGTTGGCAAATCTGGTAAATCTTGTGGTAGTTCAATATCTTGTTCTGTTAACTTGGCAGAGAGACGGACAACATCCCGCAATAGTTGTTCTACCTCAGAAGCTAAAGGGCGCAAATCTTGAGATGGTGGTTGGTCTTCAATCCATTCTACCAAACCGACGCGATAAGGCTTTTCACGGATATATTCTAAAACGCGAAACCTTTGCTGTCCTAGAGCTAAAAGTTTCATTCTGTCATCAGGTAGCCGTTGATAATGAATAACTTCGGCACAGCAACCAACATTAGCAATTGTGCCTTTAGCGGGATCGATCATCAATACCCCAAATCGGCGATCGCTATCCAGAATCGTGTTCATCATGATTCTGTAGCGAAATTCAAAAATATGAAGAGGTAATGGTCTAGTAGGAAACAGAACCACTTCGGGTAATGGAAATAGAGGTAGTTCCCGAACTGCAATTTTAGAGGAAGATGTCATTGTTACTTGAGTATAAATTTTATTCTTAAAATATATTGTTCCCTACTTTTCCCATGCTCCCCATACTTTGTTTATATTTTATCATGTGTTTTATTGCTAATAAAAAACCCTGAGATAAATTTTCTCAGAGCTTAAATAAATGTCAGTTGTCAGTTGTTCTTTGTTTTGACCACTGACCACTGACAAATTTATAGTTTGACTTCGATATCTACACCAGATGGCAAATCCAACTTCATCAGCGCATCAATGGTTTTAGAAGAAGGTTGGTAAATATCAATAATCCGCCGGTGGGTGCGAGTTTCAAAATGTTCGCGGGAATCTTTATCTACGTGAGGCGATCGCAGTACGCAATATATTTTGCGTTTTGTGGGTAAAGGAATTGGTCCGATAGCTGTAGCGTTGGTACGGTTAGCGGTGTCTACAATCTTCTCGCAAGATGTATCTAATAAACGGCGGTCAAATGCCTTTAAGCGAATTCTAATCTTCTGCTGCTGTAGAGTTGCCATCTTAAGTTTTCCAGGTTCGGTAAATTTTCGACTTGAGATTTTAAATTTTAGATTTTTTAGATATCATCCCCAATCTAAAATTTAAACTTGTTTATGAGAATAGAATAGAAAAGAGCAGAGATATGATGATTCATCTCTGCTCCTTTGTGATGAGAGCAAAAAGGTGAGTGTTATTTCAAGATTTTGGAGACAACGCCAGCACCAATAGTCCGTCCACCTTCACGAATAGCAAAGCGCATACCTTGTTCAATGGCGATCGCGTTGATCAATTCTACTGTCATTTTGATGCGGTCTCCGGGCATCACCATTTCTGCCGCGCTACCATCATCAGATGTGAAGGCTGTGATTGTACCAGTTACATCGGTTGTCCGCACATAGAACTGAGGACGATAACCAGCAAAGAATGGAGTTTTACGACCACCTTCTGAGTCTTTGAGTACGTATACTTCACCTTCAAACTGAGTGTGAGGAGTAATCGAACCAGGTTTAGCGATTACCATACCGCGCTCAATGTCTTCTTTTTTCATACCGCGCAGTAGCACACCTGCATTATCCCCAGCCATACCTTCATCGAGGCTCTTCTTGAACATTTCGATCCCGGTAACAGCGGTACTACGAGTATCTCTGATCCCAATTAGCTCGACGGTATCACCAACCTTAACTTTCCCGCGTTCGATCCGTCCAGTTGCCACAGTACCACGACCTGTGATGGTGAACACATCTTCTACAGCCATCAAGAATGGTTTATCTATATCCCGCTCAGGTGTAGGAATAGAGGCATCTACAGCATCCATCAACGCATAGATTTTGTCTACCCACTCATTTTCACCCCGTTGGGTTTTGGGATTAGCAGTCATAGCTTCGAGAGCTTTCAGACCTGATCCTTTGATAATGGGAATATTGTCACCATCGAAATCATAGCTAGTCAGCAATTCTCGCAGTTCTAGTTCTACTAATTCCAACAATTCTTCGTCGTCCATCATGTCTTCCTTGTTCAAGAAGACAACCAAACTAGGAACGCCTACTTGTTTTGCCAACAAAATATGTTCGCGGGTTTGGGGCATCGGACCATCAGTAGCTGCAACTACAAGAATGCCTCCATCCATTTGTGCTGCACCAGTGATCATATTCTTCACATAGTCAGCGTGTCCTGGACAATCTACGTGAGCATAGTGCCGATTTTCGGTTTCATACTCAACGTGGGATGTGTTGATAGTAATACCCCGGGCCTTTTCTTCAGGTGCATTATCAATTTGGTCGAAACCCTTACCTACAGTTTGGCCATTAGCAGCCAAGGTCATGGTAATGGCTGCTGTTAAAGTAGTTTTGCCGTGGTCAACGTGGCCAACAGTACCGATATTAACGTGAGGTTTAGTTCTTTCAAACTTTGCGCGTGCCATGAATACTCGTTTCCTTTTTTAATTAAGCGTTCCCTTTACTTTTTGAGATGATTCCCTCAGCCACGCTGCGAGGCACCTCTTCGTAGGTACTAAATTCCATTGTAAAGATACCTCGACCTTGGGTTTTCGACCGGATATCAGTGGCATAACCAAACATGGTTGCCAGTGGAACTTTCGATACCACTTTCGCAAGTCCCTGTTCAGTGCTTTGGCTTTCAATCTGTCCTCTGCGGGCGATTAAGTCACCAATCACGTTCCCGATATAGTCTTCAGGTACTTCAACTTCAACTTTCATCATTGGCTCTAAGATGACTGGAGAGGCTTTTGATGCCGCTTCTTTCATTGCCATAGAACCGGCAATCTTGAAAGCCATTTCTGAAGAGTCTACGTCGTGGTAAGAACCATGTACCAAGGTAGCTTTGACATCAATGAGTGGATATCCAGCTAAAATGCCGGACTCACAACATTCTTTCATTCCCTGTTCCGCTGGTCCGACGTACTCTTTGGGAACAATACCACCGACAATTTTAGAAACAAATACGAAACCTGTACCTGGTTCGCCTGGTTCTAAATTGATCACTACGTGACCGTACTGACCCTTACCACCACTTTGGCGGATAAATTTACCATCAATTTTTTCGACGGCTTTGCGGATGGTTTCGCGGTAAGCCACTTGGGGCGCACCAACGTTTGCCTCTACCTTAAATTCCCGTAACATCCGATCTACGAGAATTTCTAGGTGCAATTCTCCCATTCCCGCAATTACGGTTTGGTTGGTTTCCGGATCAACACGCACACGGAATGTGGGGTCTTCTTCACTCAAAGATTGCAAAGCTTTGGAAAGCTTGTCCATGTCATTCTTGGTTTTGGGTTCAACCGCTACCGAGATGACTGGCTCAGGAATAAATAGGGATTCCAGAATTACTGGTGAGCCTTCATCACAAAGGGTATCACCTGTTAAGGTGTCTTTCAATCCCAAAGCAGCACCTAAGTCACCTGCCCGTAATTCGTCTACGTCTTGTCGGTCGTCTGCTTTCATCAGCACTAACCGAGAAATCCGTTCTTTCTTATTCTTGCTGACGTTAAGAACGTAACTACCTTTTTTCAGCACGCCAGAATAAACGCGCACGAAGGTGAGGCGACCATAAGGATCAGCCATAATCTTAAATGCCAAAGCTGATAATGGTTCGTTATCATCAGCATGACGTTCTACGGTATCACCATTCAGGAGTGTGCCTTGAATAGGGGGTACTTCAGTTGGTGCTGGTAGGTAATCTATCACTGCATCCAACATCAATTGCACACCTTTATTCTTAAAGGCTGAACCGCAAAGAACTGGTACAATCGTACCGGCAATTGTCCCTTTCCGCAGCGCAGTACAGATTTCTGCTTCTGTAAGTTCTTCACCCTCGAAGTACTTATTCATCAGCGCGTCATCAGTTTCTGAGACTGCTTCTACCAACTTGGTGCGGTATTGGGCTGCTTTTTCTGCTAGTTCTGGGGGAATTTCTGTTTCTTGGATATCAGTTCCTTGGTCGTTTGCGTACATATACGCACACATCCGTACCAAGTCTACAATTCCCTTAAATTCAGTTTCACTACCGATAGGCAGTTGAATAGCAATAGCATTAGCCCGCAAGCGATCAACCATCT
>NZ_VILD01000002.1:173918-177274 GCF_009712085.1 Anabaena sp. UHCC 0253 | reverse complement strand
CTTTATAGAAGTTCGCACCAGTGCGATCCATCTTGTTAATAAAGGCGATGCGAGGTACTTTATAACGGTCTGCTTGTCGCCATACTGTTTCTGATTGTGGTTGTACACCACCTACGGAACAAAATACAGCTATTACACCATCTAATACTCGCATGGAACGTTCAACTTCAATTGTGAAGTCTACGTGACCAGGAGTATCAATAATGTTAATTTGATGTTCTTTCCAAGATGTACTAATCGCCGCAGCAGTGATGGTAATTCCCCGCTCCCGCTCCTGTTCCATCCAGTCGGTGACAGCAGTTCCTTCGTGAACTTCACCAATTTTATGAATTATCCCAGAGTAAAATAGTATTCTCTCTGTTGTCGTTGTTTTTCCCGCATCTATATGCGCCGCAATGCCGATATTGCGTACTTTCTCTAGCGGGTTCGTGCGTGCCACAGTTACCTCCTATCGTTTTGGCCTCATGATATCTTGTATATTACTCTTTGTTAAGATTCTATACTTTTACGGAAAACCGTCTTTTCCGTTAGCGTAGCAAAGCTGTTACCTTTCTTGGGCATCAGCTATAAATCCTTTGATATACCGCATAGCATCAAGCGATATATCTTTTTCTATTTAGTAACGATAGTGTGCAAATGCTTTATTTGCTTCCGCCATCCGATGCGTTTCTTCCCGCTTACGAATAGCACTACCGCTCTCATTTGCAGCATCCATTAACTCATTAGCTAGTCTACCAGCCATGGTTCTACCTGGACGTTGACGCGAATACTGTACTAACCAGCGCAATGCTAGAGTTGTACCACGGTCTGAGCGTACTTCCATTGGTACTTGATAAGTTGCTCCACCAACCCGGCGAGCTTTCACTTCTACTAATGGTGTTGCGTTACGCACTGCTCTTTCAAAGGTTTCTAAAGGACTACTACCAGTCCGTTCCTCAATAGTTTTCAAAGCGTCATAAACTATTCTTGCGGCAAGTGATTTCTTGCCATGACGCATTATCCGTCGCATCATCATGCTGATAAGGCGACTATTATATACTGAGTCAGGCGGAACTGAGCGCCTTTGACTAACACCACGACGAGACATACTTCATCCTTAAATGCGGAATTTGGCAACGAAATTATATGTTATCAGAACGCAGGAGACTAAAAGCGGTTGAATTAGCCGCTTAATTTTCCCGCGTTTTTGTCTATGGCTTGCGCCACGCTATGGCTATTTGTTTGCTTTAATGCCAGGTGCAGTTTGATTTTTTTTAAATTCGTGACTGCTAGATTTTCTGTTTTATGCAGTTTTAGGTAGGACGGTTAATCGTAGTTAAGGCGATAAACCGTCTCTTACCTATTTTTTACCTGCTTTCTGGCGCTTTGTTCCATATTTGGAACGGCCTTGTTTCCGGTCTTTAACTCCGGCTGTATCTAATGTGCCACGGATTATATGATATCTAACACCGGGCAAGTCTTTGACCCGACCACCACGAATCATAACTACAGAGTGTTCTTGTAAGTTATGACCGATACCTGGGATGTAAGCTGTCACTTCAAATCCAGAGGTAAGTCTTACTCTGGCAACCTTGCGGAGTGCTGAGTTGGGTTTTTTAGGTGTTGTTGTGTATACTCTGGTACAAACGCCCCGGCGTTGGGGACATTGTTTCAGAGCAGGGGACTTGGTTTTCTGCCGCGCTAGTTCGCGCTCAGTACGGATTAGCTGCTGTATTGTTGGCATGAGTTACAGCGCGTGAAGCTGCTTTATGATCTAAGTTTTAACAAATCCTGATTATATCTTTTTTTCTGATTTTATGTCAATCATTTTGGAAGGGAACAGGGAAGAGAGAGCAGCGCGGTCTTGGGGTCTCCCCAAGTGGAGCGACTGCGGAGGAACAGGTAAGAGAAAATTCCTAACCATTGACTACTGACTAATCGAGAAAGAATTGCCGCAGCTACAAGTAGATATTGCCTGGGGGTTCTGAAAGCGAAAACCTCCACCCATCAAGTCTTCTGAATAATCTATTGACAATCCATTAATGTAATCTAGGCTTTCGGAGTCTATGACTACAGGAATACCTTGTAACTCTAAAACTGTATCTATGGCTTGCGTCGTGCGATCGCCTTCAGAGTTTACTGTTGTATCAAAAGCCAGATCATAAAACCAATCAGCACAGCCTCCAGATTTCACCCGTAAGCGAAATAAGATATTCGATGGTTGCTTAGATTTTAAGCGCCTGATCTCATTAACAGCGGCTGGACTCAAATGAATCATGGAATTTTTGAGGTAACGAGAATCCCATAATTAATATTACAGGAATTTAGAATTGAAAAACAGGGAGGATTAAGAAATTTTACCATGGGGCAAAGGAAAGAGATTTGGGATTTTCAAGGATTCCATCTCAAATCCCAAATTGGAAATTTAAATTTTGGTTACTAAGTTCCCCATCATTTCTATTTTTCAGAACGAGCGTAGTCATCTTGATAGCGAATAATATCATCTTCTCCCAGATATTCGCCATTTTGGACTTCAATCAAGATCAAAGGAATCACTCCCGGATTTTCTAACCGATGAGTAGTGCATTGAGGTACATAGGTTGACTGATTATTGCTTAATAAAATTTCGCGATCGCCACAAACTACTTTAGCTGTTCCGGAAACAACAATCCAATGTTCACTCCGGTGGTGGTGCATTTGTAAACTGAGGCGATGTCCAGGTTTGACTTCAATTCGCTTAATTTTATATCCGCGTCCTTCTTCCAAGACTGTAAAAGAACCCCAAGGACGTAATTCACTAGCGGCAATACTTCTAGAATTAATTGTTGGTTGCAGAGTGAGAGTATTCGTTGGCACGGTTTCTGATACTTTAGCCATAGTTACCTCAGATGGAGACATAACAAACTCGTTTTTAGTTTTGATAGTTAATAGAACAAATGGCAGGATTTAGCTACCCTGACAAACATAGCAAAACCCAGCCGCAACTGGTAAAATTTCCTGCTCAAATGAATGTGTTTATCAAAGTCTTCATCAAAGAAAAACCTGACTTGTTCTCAACTTCAAAATTGACAAATCAAAAAGGGTTATTTTTTAGCAGCTTTTGGTGATATGAAAATGCCAATAGCGTTGTGAACACGAGCCGCAGTATTGGGGGAACGATCAAGTAATTGACCGCCTAAATAAAGACTGGTAGAACTACCACCGTCTAAATTTAAGGCATTAATACAACCCATTGTCTGCATTAATGTTGCTTGTTCAGCCAAAGTTGGTCCACCACCCCCAGCACGATTATGTACAGCAGCAATCCTTAAATTACCTGTGCTAGTGGTACAAATACTACTACGAACTGCTTGACCTCTCATAAAAGCTGGGCTGAA
>NZ_VILD01000002.1:169543-173332 GCF_009712085.1 Anabaena sp. UHCC 0253 | reverse complement strand
GAATTATTTGCCGATTTTTGGATTAATAGGGGACCTGCGGCCATAATGTGGGGATAACGGCTAAATTCAGGTGTGGTAGTGGTGCTGGTAATGTTAACTTTTGTCCCCATAGGCATTTGTGGGGTTTCACTGCGGAAGGTAAGCAGATAGCCATTTTCAGGAATGGGAATAGGTGTAGTCCCAGTTTTACCTCCTGCTAATTGATTAGTGACTTGATTATTTTGAACAACTACGATATTTTCATTATCTGTTAGGGGTGTATAAGTCGCTCCCCATCTAGAGGTATAACGAGCAATACCACGTTGTACATAGCCACTATTGAGGAAGAGAATGGGTAAACGTTGATTATTACTAATTAAGGTTTCTGTGAGTGTCAGACGACCAAAATAGAATTCTCCATTATTATTCCAGGCGATCGCTCCCCGGTTGAGAATTGGTCCTGATATCCATTGATTATCCTGGCGAATTGCCCCTAAAGGTAATCTATTATTGCGGTTAAAATAACCACCATTAATCGCTGCTACGGCTAAGTAATTTTGAGCAGTTTGCATCAAAGGAGCAGTACCTGTTAGGGTTTGACTATTGCTCCATATTGGTTTAATTGTCAATCCCACCGTCCTGGGATTAATATCTAACCAAACCACGGGAAAACGGTCTGTTCCTAAATTTACAAACTGCTGTCGCCATTGTAACCCTTGCGCCCAGGTAATACTTCTTTCTCGTAAAGCATCACGACGAATATCAATAACTATCCGATTTGGTTGGGGAATAGTGCTAACTTGTACAGACTGACCAAAGGGAACACTCAGACGGACAATAGTTTGATTATTCACCACTTCCACTTTTTGCACTAGTGCTTCGGGTGTTGGTGGTTGAGAGTTATAGCGTTGGAGTAAAGCCGGATCAGCAATACCATCTAAGGTAACAGTCCAATCTCGGTTCGGTGGTGTGGTAGATTTGGGGGCAATTTCATCAGGATCTACAACTTTTTTGACTGGTAACTCTTGTCTAACTTGCCAAGGAGTCGGCATATCTAAATCTAGAACAATCCGATCGCCTGTTGGTTGTTTACCCTGACGAATATTTTTAACTTGGGATGGGGGAGTAGAAATTACTAACTTGTTACCATTGGCTTGTATTTGCCATTTAGCTGTTTGAGCTAATTGAGTAATATCTAAATAGCGATATCCTCTTTGTAAATTGGTATTGAGAATAACGGGATTTGTTGCACCAGAAAACCATTGTATTGGTTGTTGAGCAGGATTGTTACTATTCAGTAAATCTATCCCCATTAATTGCTTAACTGCGCTATCACTAAGATAAGTTTGCACTCCTGTTGGAGTCTTGGTTTGCTGTAACCATACCCCTGATAAAGTCCTGCCATTGAGAGTAATTTGATTACCAGCATTAGCTGAGACTGAGGCGGAAGTTGGTAAACTAGGAATTGTTTGAGCGATCGCTCTATATGTAACGGTTAAAGACAGTGCTGTTGACAATAGTGGTAACACAAAATACACGAGTTTCATAGGATGGAGCTTTTTTTGATCGGACATAAAGGATCATTGACTAAATTTTTGGGAAAATGATCGTGCAAAACTTAGACTAACGAAAATTTATCGGAAAATTTTCCAAAAATAATTATCTTTTTGGGAAATAACCGTGATAATATATATATTGGGTTTTTGTCTTTTATCAAGAGTTACAAACAATTATTAGGCTGAAGATACTGGTAGTAATTGTTTTAAATAATACAAACTGCTCATAGACTATGATGGTAGTCTTAGGGATTAAAGCTAAAATTCGCACACTCTATAAAATTTTGGATTTTGGATTAGGAGTTTCAATCTAAAATTTAAAATTCATTTGGTGGCTAATGAACAAGCCGCCAAAATGCAAGCAACATATATTTTAGGAATTGTCAAATGGGCATATAGTGTAAATACGCTGATTTTGTGGCTGCATTAGGAAAAAATGCGGCTTTTAGATAGTGAAGTGTGATATCGCAGCGTGGCGTTCAGCCATAGTCGAGATCCTATTGCAGGTAAACCCAAAATAGGTAATACCTCAAATCCTTGATCTATAAACAGCAAACAGTAGGAAAATTGGCTTCACATTATACAGTAGAATTCTGATATCGCAGCATGGCATCACAGCTTAACACTACGTTATAGTCATAAGCTAAAAAACTTCAAACTTCAGAAACCTTTCAATTTATAAGTCCTTCTGGATTAAGTAGTTTTTTTACAGTGCATAAACAAATAAACAAAGATAGGCATTGGTTACACACTTTTGGCTAAATGTCAAGCCAAAGCTAAAATTGTTATCCCTAAATTTTGGTAATTATGTATTTTTATCCAGTGCCAAATTGAGAAATTTTCCTCTAGCAGTAATAACAACATCTGTACCTCAACATTTCAGGAATAGAGTATGAGTCATCAATCATTGAATCAGGGTCAGCAAATTTCGGATATTAATTCTCAAGACACATACCCAGGGCAAAAGTGGTTAGTGGAAGAAAGAGATGCTTGTGGAGTCGGGTTTATTACCCATCGTCAAAATATTGCCAGTCATGAAATTTTAGATAAAGCCTTAACAGCTTTAACTTGCTTAGAACATAGAGGTGGTTGTAGTGCTGACCAAGATTCTGGTGATGGTGCGGGAATATTAACAGCAATTCCTTGGAAATTATTCAGCCAAGAAAACAAAGAACAGCAGATATTTTCCACTAATCTGATTAATTTTTCTAACTTGAGTAACATGGCAGTGGGGATGATATTTTTTCCCCAAGATCCCATAGCTGCCCAAGCAACAAAAACCGCATTTGAGCAAATAGCAGCGGAAGAAAAACTAACTGTATTGGGCTGGCGAGTAGTTCCAGTAAATCCAGAAGTATTAGGTGTACAAGCCAAAGAAAATCAACCGCAGATAGAACAAGTTTTAATTTCTTGTGCTGATAAAAGCGGTGATGAACTAGAAAGAGAATTGTATATTGCCAGTCGCCGCATTATGCAAGCGGGAAGAAAAATCTCCGAAGACTTCTATGTATGTTCATTGTCAAGCCGCACAATCGTCTATAAAGGCATGGTGCGTTCCGCCGTCTTAGGAGATTTTTACCAAGACTTAAAAAATCCTGCCTTTGTAGTGCCATTTGCGGTATATCATCGCCGCTTTAGTACCAACACCATGCCCAAATGGCCATTAGCCCAACCAATGCGGTTATTAGGTCATAACGGCGAAATTAACACCCTATTGGGGAATATTAATTGGATGATGGCTAGGGAAGCTACCCTCAGTCATCCAATTTGGCAAGATCGGTTTGATGAACTCAAGCCACTGGTAAACATTGATAATAGTGACTCCGCTACTTTAGACAATGTACTAGAGTTGTTGGTGCGATCGGGACGCAGCCCTTTAGAAGGGTTAATGATGATGGTTCCCGAAGCCTACAAAAATCAACCTTCCTTAGCTGAATATCCAGAAATTGTGGATTTCTATGAATATTACAGCGGTTTGCAAGAATCATGGGATGGACCCGCGCTGTTAGTATTTAGCGATGGTAAAAAAGTTGGGGCGACATTAGACCGCAATGGCTTAAGACCAGCGCGTTATGTGATCACCAAAGATGATTATATCGTTGTTGCTTCCGAAGCAGGAGTTGTAGATTTTCCAGAAGAAAACATTCTTGAAAAAGGCAGACTTGGACCGGGACAAATGATTGCGGTGGATTTAAACACCCAAGAAATCCTCAAGAACTGGGAAATTAAACAACGGATTGCTAAACAACATCCT
>NZ_VILD01000002.1:158393-169518 GCF_009712085.1 Anabaena sp. UHCC 0253 | reverse complement strand
CTAAACAACATCCTTATGGAGAATGGTTGAAACAGCATCGCCTAGAATTGAGTAACTTAGTTGAGGGACAGTCTGTAGGGAATGGGAATGGACACCAAAGCCCAACTAATGGAAATGGCCATTTATCAACTCATAAAATTGAGCCACAAGTCTTATTACAACAGCAAATTGCCTTTGGCTACACCATAGAAGATGTAGAAATGGTGATTCACCCCATGGCTAGTACAGGTGCAGAAGCAACTTTCTGTATGGGGGATGATATTCCTTTGGCTGTGTTGTCAGAAAAACCCCATTTGCTGTACGACTATTTTAAACAGCGGTTTGCTCAAGTTACTAATCCAGCAATTGATCCTTTACGGGAAAAGTTGGTAATGTCCTTGACGGTGGAATTGGGGGAAAGGGGAAATTTATTAGAACCCAAAGCAGAATACGCCCGCAGACTTAAATTAGAGTCACCTGTACTTACCCAGACAGAGTTAGAAGCCATTAAGTTGTCAGGATTTGGGACGGCTGAATTATCAACTTTATTCCCCATAGCCACAGGACCGAATGGTTTAAAAACGGCTGTGGAATCTTTGCAACAACAAGCTGCTGAATCGGTGCGGGCTGGTGCAAAGATTTTAATCTTAAGCGATCGCACAGGTACAGGAATTGCTGCGGAATATACTTACATTCCGCCTTTATTAGCAATCGGTGCGGTTCATCATCATTTAATCCGTGAAGGGTTACGGATGAAAACATCCTTAATTGTGGATACCGCCCAATGTTGGAGTACCCATCATTTTGCTTGTTTGTTGGGTTATGGTGCTGGTGCGATTTGTCCTTATATGGCTTTAGATACTGTCAGTGCTTGGTGGGCTGAACCCAAAACCCAGCAGTTTATGACTAGGGGCAAAATTGCTACCTTGACTTTAAACCAAGCGATCGCCAATTATCGTAAAGCTGTAGAATCGGGTTTGCTGAAAATCCTCTCAAAAATGGGAATTTCGCTACTTTCCAGTTATCAAGCGGCGCAAATATTTGAAGCGATTGGGATTGGTGGTGATTTATTAGCTTTGGGTTTTAGGGGGACAACTTCCCGAATTGGGGGGTTAAGTGTCAGTGAATTAGCCCAAGAGGTACTATCGTTCCACAGCAAGGCTTTCCCCGAATTGACGGCGAAAAAGTTGGAAAACTTAGGTTTTGTCCAATATCGTCCCGGTGGTGAATACCACATGAACAGCCCAGAATTAGCGAAGGCGCTGCATAAAGCTGTAAATGGCAAGCAATATGACCATTATGAAGTTTATAAACAGCATCTCCAAGATAGACCAGTGACGGCGTTGCGAGATTTATTAGATTTCCAAAGTGATCGCTCACCCATTCCTTTAGAACAGGTAGAATCAATCAATGATATCGTGAAGCGTTTCTGTACTGGAGGGATGTCTTTAGGGGCATTGTCACGAGAAGCACATGAAACTTTAGCGATCGCCATGAATCGCATTGGTGGTAAATCTAATTCTGGTGAAGGTGGCGAAGATCCAGTCCGTTACAACGCCTTAAATGATGTTGATACTGCTGGGAAATCTCCTACTCTTCCCCATCTCAACGGGTTAAGAAATGGTGACACTGCTGCCAGTGCCATTAGACAAGTTGCATCAGGACGCTTTGGTGTAACTCCCCAATACTTAGCCACAGCTAAACAAATTGAAATCAAAATTGCCCAAGGTGCAAAACCAGGAGAAGGTGGACAGCTACCTGGACCCAAGGTAAGCCCATACATTGCCATGTTGCGGCGTTCTAAGCCTGGTGTGACTTTGATTTCACCACCACCCCACCATGACATTTATTCAATTGAAGACTTAGCCCAGTTAATTTTTGACTTGCACCAAATTAACCCCAAAGCCCAAGTTTCGGTGAAATTAGTCGCAGAAATTGGTATTGGCACAATTGCAGCAGGTGTGGCTAAAGCAAATGCGGATATTATCCAAATTTCTGGACATGATGGCGGTACTGGTGCATCACCCCTTTCTTCCATTAAACACGCAGGTAGTCCTTGGGAATTGGGTTTAACAGAAGTGCATCGAGTATTGATGGAAAACAGCTTGCGCGATCGCGTCATCTTGCGTGTAGATGGTGGTCTGAAAAGCGGCTGGGATGTCCTAATTGGGGCGTTAATGGGGGCTGAGGAGTTCGGATTCGGTTCAATAGCTATGATTGCCGAAGGCTGCATTATGGCGCGGATTTGCCACACTAATAACTGTCCTGTGGGTGTAGCTTCTCAGAAGGAAGAACTGCGGAAACGGTTTACAGGAATTCCCGAAAACGTTGTTAACTTCTTCTACTTCATCGCGGAAGAGGTGCGGAGTCTATTGGCTAAATTGGGATATCGTTCTTTATCAGAAGTAACAGGCCGGGCTGATTTATTAACTGTTCGTGCTGATACCAAACTCAATAAAACCCAAGCTTTGAATTTGGATTGTTTAACGAAACTACCAGATACAAAATCTAATCGTAGTTGGTTGTTACATGAAGAAGTTCACAGCAACGGACCAGTTTTAGATGACCAATTACTAGCTGATGCAGATATTCAAGCTGCAATTGGGCATCAAGGTACAGTTAGCAAAACCTTCACCGTCGTCAATACCGATAGAACAGTCGGTGCTAGGTTAACTGGGGCGATCGCTCATAAATACGGGGACAACGGCTTTACAGGGCAAATTAACCTCAACTTCCAAGGGAGTGTGGGGCAGAGTTTCGGCGCATTTAACCTCGATGGTGTCATCCTCACCCTAGCAGGAGAAGCTAACGACTATGTAGGTAAGGGCATGAATGGTGGGGAAATTATTATTAAGCCCCCCGCAAATGCTACTTATAACCCAGCGGAAAATGTGATTGTGGGGAATACTTGCCTTTACGGTGCTACTGGTGGGGTTTTATTTGCTAATGGTTTAGCTGGAGAACGGTTTGCGGTGCGGAACTCCAAGGGTACAGCGGTAATTGAAGGGGCTGGTGATCACTGCTGTGAATATATGACTGGTGGTGTGATTGTTGTTCTGGGTAAGGTCGGCCGCAACGTTGGTGCAGGAATGACTGGTGGATTAGCTTACTTCTTAGATGAAGCAGGTAATTTCCCTGATTTAGTTAATCACGCTATTGTCAATGTGCAACGAGTTGTGAGTGATGCTGGTGTACAGCAATTGTATGAGTTAATTAAAACTCATGCACATAGAACTGGTTCACCCAAAGCCCAGGAAATTATTGCCAATTGGGCAGAGTATTTACCCAAATTCTGGCAGTTAGTCCCACCCTCTGAAGCTGATAGTCCAGAAGCAAAAACAGAGGCAAAACAATTAAGTTCTGTTTAATTTGTCTGAATCAGGATTTACAGGATTGGATTAAATACTTTGTTTGTATTCATCCTGTTCATCCTTTAATCTTTTTTGTCTGAATCAGGATTTAGAGGATTTAAGGATTTACAGGATTGGATTAATTACTTTGTCTGTATTCATCCTTTAATCTTTTTTGTCTGAATCAGGATTTAGAGGATTTAAGGATTTAGAGGATTGGATTAATTACTTTGTCTGTATTCATCCTGTTCATCCTTTAATCCTGGTTATCCTGATTCAGACATTTAATCCTGGACATTCTGATTCAGACATTTAATCCTGGTTATCCTGATTCTGACATTTAAGGTTTCTTGGATTTTTGAGCAACTACTTGTGAATATTGATTTTGCATTTCTAAAAGTTCGGGAACAGTGACAAATTCATAACCTTGGTTGCGAAACCTACTAATGATTTCTGGCAAGGCTTTGACGGTGTGAGCGCGATCGCCTCCTCCATCGTGCATTAACACAATTCCTCCGGGTCTTGCTCCTCTAAAAATGTTATTAATCAGTTTTGGTACACCTGGACGAGAGTAGTCTATAGAATCAGCCGACCACATAATAACAGCATATTTATTACTCTTAGCGTAAGCCGCCACCCCATTACTCATAATCCCTCCAGGTGGACGGAACAAACTAGTTTTCACCCCTGTAGTTTTATAAATTATATCTGTAGTGTTGGCAACTTCATAAGCTGCTGCTTGTGCATTCATGTGGTGATACCAGTGATGCCAAGTATGGTTAGCAATAGTATGACCATCTGTAACTACTCGCTTTGTTAAATCAGGATAATTTTTGACATTCTGCCCAACAACAAAAAATGTACCTTTGATATTATTTTTCTTGAGAATATCTAATACCTGTGCCGTACTATTAGGCCAAGGACCATCATCGAATGTTAAGGCAATCACTTTCTTGTCTGCGGGAAGTTTGGCCTCTTTGATCACAGCCCCTTGAAAATTAGATGGAACATCAGTCGCAAATCCCTTCGCTTGTGCTTCTTGTTGCCAACTGGTGAGCATTTCTGTTTTCAACTTCTCTAACCGCTGCTGAGTTACTACATTAGCAGTAATATCTTTAATACTGTTGCTTTGGCTTTGAGCATCGGAGGTGTTAGTTTTGAAGAGGATCATTAATGCAATACTAAAAGTGCCAGTTAGTCCCAGCAATGCAATTAATATTCCCTGTGTGCCAAAAAACGACTTATTATTTTCCACAACATAACTCCTTAAGGGGGTGAGCAATCAGTGATAGCAGCGATCGCTCTGACGGTAGGTTATAACACATTTTTCTATATATTGAGATTCTCAGTTATTGATGATAAATTATGCAAATTGCAATACATATTTACATATATTCCTCAATTCAATATATATCTACTCATAAACCAAGTACATATCCCATAATCATTACTAGTACCGCAGGGCGGAATTAAAAATTAAAAATTAAAAATGCAGATGGCATAAGCTTCTTGAGAATTCTTAATGGTTGGTTGATTTACGCCGTTGTGTACTAGTAATTATCATGTGTATGGAGATTAATCTATCTTTAACTACTTTTATTCACAGATTGATCTGACAAAAAAGTGATTTTTCCTCAATACCAAAAAATATTTAGACGATAATTAACTGACGATAGTTTCTCACTTGTCAATAAGGGTTAGTAGTTACCATAGCTACTATTCTAAACTTGATGCCATAAATTTTCATCACCAATTGATGACTTTTGATCAGCTAATTTTATTTTTTCCAAACTACTAATATAACTCCTGTAACAATCAAGCCTAATCCAAAAACACGGGTTAGAGAAATAGGTTCTTTTAAAATAAAATACCCCAATAATACGGAAAATATATAACCAACGGAAACAGCAGGAGCAGCAACACTAAGATTTACTCTCGTTAACAGTAGAATATAGGCTACTGCACCAATCCCATAACAACTTAGTCCTAATAAAAGTTCTGGTGTGGTGACAATACTGAGAATATGACTCACAGCATTACCCGTATCAACTTTTCCTAATTTAATCGCTCCCATTTTCAAAAAAAACTGTCCAGCTACACTAATGAGAACTGACATCATCAGTAAACTAAATTCTTGTGGTGACACAGATATTACCCTTAGATACTAAATTTTACACAAATTGTCAATTATTAATTGACAATTGACAATTGATAATTGACAATTGTTTCATTCCAGGTTTTAAACCTCTCCTTTAAAGGAGAAAAAAGCAAAAAATTCCTATTTCTCCATTTTCATATTTAAAGTGCGAGGTAAATTTCAATTTTCCATTGTTCATTGTTGAAGTTTATTGGGGAAATTTAAGCAGCAAATATGAAAATTTCAGTAGTCATTCCTTTTTACAATGAAGAAGCTAACATTGATCAACTATTTAAAAGACTGGAAACAATTATCAACTCCCTTGATATAGAATATGAGATTATATGTGTAAATGATGGCAGCAAAGATAACACACTTGAATATTTAATACAACATCATACTCGTAATCCAGTTATTAAAGTCGTTAGCTTGTCCCGTAATTTTGGCAAAGAAATAGCTTTAACTGCTGGTCTTGATTATACTACAGGGGATGCAGTTATCCCTATTGATGCGGATCTTCAAGATCCACCGGAATTAATTAAACAACTAATTGCCAAATGGCAAGAAGGTTATGACGTAGTTTATGCAACTCGTGGTTATCGTTGGGGGGAAAGTTGGTTAAAACGCTTTACTGCTAATAATTTCTATGGAGTCATGGAGAGTTTCAGTAATATTCCCATACCCCGTAATACTGGAGATTTCCGGTTGATGGATCGTCGAGTTGTAGAAGCTATCAAGAAATTACCAGAAAGAACACGGTTTATGAAAGGTTTGTTTTCTTGGGTAGGTTATAGACAAACTGCCATAATTTATGATCGTTCTCCACGTTACAAAGGACTAACAAAATGGAATTATTGGAGTCTTTGGAATTTTGCTATTGATGGTATTACTTCCTTTAGTTCATTACCTTTGAGAATGTGGACTTACATCGGTTGTTTTATCTCCTTACTTGCGTTTTTATATGCTGCTTATTTAATGATTCGTACCTTAATTTTTGGCATAGATATTCCCGGATATGCTTCTTTAATGGTGACAATATTATTTGTAGGAGGTATTCAACTGATCAATTTAGGAATTATTGGTGAATATATTGGCCGTATTTATGAAGAGGTGAAAGGAAGACCTCTATATTTAGTTAGAGATGCTTATGGATTTGATAATAGTGGAGAAGATAATAATATCAAATCAGATCAAGTTTCCTGATTGTATTATTTATTAACCTAACCATTTATCTTGACCATATCTAATCCATTGTTCTACTAACATGAAGGCAGAAATCAAACTCATAAATAGCAAAGTTTGATATTTAATTTTACCGGGAATACAGCGATATAAATATCCTAACCCCAAGAAAAAGTAGGGTATAGCAAATGTATGTCTACCTAAACTCATTAAACGATCCCATGTGAAGAAATTAATCAATGAATGAGCAGTAGCAAAGTAAACACAAAACCAGAAAATATAGTTAACAGCTAAATTGTTAGTATAATCAGGAAGTTTTATTTTAGTTACATTGATTTTATATTTTATTGATTTAATCAAGTGGTAAACATATACCAATATTAATAAAGGTGGATATAAATAAAAGATACTCCACCAAATTCGATATTTGGGAACAGATATAATGTTTTGTTGTTGAGTAAACTTGTAATATGTAAAAATCAAAGACAAACACAAAATTATTACAGGTAAATAAAGACCGATAATATCAATTAAAGGTGATTTGGGAAATAATAGTAACTCTAAATGAATACCTAATTTTCTACCCCAGAGACTTTGATCATCAAAAGGTGCAAAGAAATTACCTCTAGTTTTGAAACAAAAACTACCATAAACAGAATAACCTAGTAATGAAGCAACCCATATTGTTACAGTTGTTTTAATTTCAAGGTGATATTTTTGCACATTTATTAACAAATTGTGCCAAGAATATTTATTTATTTTCAATATTTCTAAACCAATAATAGTTATTAAAGTGAAGATAGTTGCAAAAAATATTTGAATTAAGATAGGTCTAGTTAAATTCATTAAAAATGTAATAATGAATAAAAAACAAAGTTTAATATCTTGATTAATTTTGTTATTAGGTAAACAAACCCAAATAAATAATGTACTCAACAAAGAAAATAAGCTTTCTGTGTAACCAATAACTCTAAAAATTGCCATGGGGTTAACAGTATAAGCTAACATCATCCAAAAAGCTAAATATGTACGCTGCAAAGCTATTTTAAAAACCCCATATAGTACAAAATTAGTTATAAAAAATATAACTGTAGACAGCAATAAAAAATAATGTGCTGCTTGTTCTACAGTTTGGGGATGAAAGAGGTTATGAATAATAAAAGGCCACAGGGGATAAAATGCCTTACAACTGGGATTAACAGCCATTTGAGCGTAAGCTTCTACGTCCCAATAGTAACTTTTATGAGGCCCAACTGGAGGAATGGCACGAAATAATCTTGATGGAGAAAAGAATTTATGAAAAGCATCAAGATAGATCAGCATTCCTATAGCAGCACAAAGAATAAATACAGTACAGATAATTAAGGGTAATATCCAGTTAATATCTTTGTGTTTTTGAAACATTTTTTATGTATAATTATTTGACTAATTTTTCACAAATAAGAAAACATCATCTTGTTGATATTGCTTCTGGAAATTTGGATTTATTTCTAATTTTTGAACTAGATTTTTAGAAAATTCTTCATTACCTGCCCAACCAGGATGACGAACATTTAATAAGACATAATCAAAAATATCTAAGTCTTGCTGTGGATTACCTGCATCTGTAAATTTAATTAATTTCCGATGACTTAAATGTGGTGCAATGACTGAAGTAGTATAAACTCCTTCTTTACTTTCCACTAAAGAAATAGCTTCTCTTGTAGCTGCTAAATTATCTATATGATCTAGATATTTTCCAGCAAAATGAGGGAATTTGGCTAAACAAAAGAATGTAATTAATGACCAAATAATAATTCCTCTTTTATGTTGAACTAATCCCTTACCTACAGCCAAACTAGCAATAACAGCTAATATCAAAAATGGTAAAGCTGGTAATAAATATTGATGAACTAAGTCTTTTTGGAGAGGATAATCAGCTATTAAGTTGAGTGCTAAACAAGGAATAGCACCAACTAAAGGTTTTAAACTAGCAGTAGATAAACCCCAGATTATTGGTGCTGATAATAAAACTAGGTATCCTAAATTATCCAAAGAAAAGATTTTGCTTAATATTAAATTTGGCTGAAAGATTAAATTTTTAGCAATCTCAAAAACAGAGTTACCTAAATAACCATAACGTCCTACTGCTGCTGCTTCTGCACCACTAAAAACAGGAATAATTAACTTAGTGGTAATGATAAACCAAGTAACACCACTAACAATAGCTAATAACCCGTAGAAACGGCGTTTTTCAAATAGAATTAACCACAATCCCATGGCTGCAACTGTTAAAGATAATACAGCTTTACAACTTAAAATAAAAATTAAACATATACCAAACCAAATAAACTTTTGCCGCCGTGCAAATAAAACTGCTGCTAAAAACAATGGTACAGCAATAACTTCAGGATGGAAATCAAATATATTGGCATTAAATACCACTGGATACAATAAGTAAGCAGTAGCAACTGCTATAGCTTGACCTTCTTTTAATCCTGCATCAATAGCTAAATGCCATGTAGGTAAAGCACCTAAAGCTAAAGCTAGTGATTGCACAAGAAATAGCCAATATACTGTCGGATAAATTTTGTATAATAAAGCTAAAGGATACAAAATCCCAGCAGCATGATCACCAAAAATGTGAAAACCTATAAAAGAAGAGATAGGCGGTTTACCTTGACTAATTAAATAAATTCCTTGGTCAAAAATGCCTAAATCAAAAGCCGTGGATTGAAACAGTAAATGTTTTATACTACTAGCAGTAAATAAAATTACAAAACTGATACCAATCATCCAAACTAACGGACTAGGTTTAATTAATCTGTTTTCCATATCACCTCAAATTGAACTTTAAATACTTATCTTTAACAATTAGATATATATAGGAAGCCTACATAATTGCTGAAAAATATAAATTTTGGTGGGCAATTTCCACCCTACGTATATATTCAAAAATTAAATGGTAATCCTATAGAAATACAAGTGATGACAGCAGGTTACTTACCAGATGAATTAAGCAAAGATTTTATTTATTACTCAAGTATTAGAACTTACCATGATTTGATGTAATTAATCACGCAAATTTACTGAAATATTAGAAAATTAATATTTCACATGGTTAAGCAATAATTATTACTGATATATTAAAATTTTGGTAATTTTAATTTTTTATTGAATGATAATTAAGATATATTTCAGGTTTAGCTCTAATCTTTTCTAAAATCTCAAAACCTACATATTTAAAAAAATTTGATGGGTAAAGCAAACGCTAAACCCATCTGATAGATAATTGTAAGTGTCTATTTGAAAATTTAAGGTGTTTCTGGGAATGTTTGCACCTTGCGATCATGACCAAGTACAACTCGTATTCTTAGGCTTTGTCCAGATTTATTAGTAGAAACAAAAGGTTTACCAATTTCAGGAAGGCCGCTATTATCAATATATTCTCTAGCAACTTGATTTAAAGGTAAAATTCTTTCGATTGTGCCATCAACACCCAATACTAAACTATATTCCAGAGCTTGAGAAAGTCCGGTTGGTGGTTGCCAACGCTTGTTAAGATATTCTCTAGCTTCTGCTACTTGGGGAGTATCAAATAAAGTCTGATCCCTAGCAACTTGTGTAACTGAAGAGGTATTAGTTGCGGTTTTTAATCTCCTAATTAAACTCTCTTGATTGTTTTTTAACAGTGCCTGATCTGGGTTAGAAATTCCTAGAGTTCCTGGTTGTAATTCAACAGCAGAAGAAGGAAGATTATTAGGAGTATTACTCAGATTGTTATTAGGAATAGTGGCAATAGATTGGGGCAGTGTGGAAAAATTGGGTGAGATGTTACTATTTGTACGAGGCACATTCTTGGGTTTCGCAGTATTTATCCTGCTTCTAGCGACAATGCTTGGAGAATTCGGTGCAGGATTGGGGACTATAGGAGGTAAGGAGATTTGTGAATTAATAGGAAAGGAAGAGGTATCTGAGGGGATAGTTAATGCAGGTTGAGGTGATGCCGGAATAGTTGCATTAGGAAAGGCTAGGGGGGCTGGAGGTGTATTAAAATTAGGAAGTGGTGGTGTCAGTTGGGTGGGAGGTGGAGTTAAATTTAGTGTAGGTGTTTGTGTAGCGTCTGGAAAAGAAGGTTCGATAGCAACTTGCGTTTCTTCAGCAGAATTCTTTTTAGCTACTTCTTTTGACTTTGCTGAATATTGTTGGCATATTGCCAGGTAAATGGAGTTAAACCTGCGGCTATTGCTAAAACTGCGGCTATAGGGGCCCATCGAGGCAAACTGCTCTGGGAAGTTTGAGGGCTGAAAGTTGGTAGAGCAATCATATCAGATGAGTATTCATCTAAAGCTGTAGCTAAATCAAATAGTTGCAGTAAACTCAATTCAATTACGGGTCCAGATGTTTGGTTAGCAAGAGAACCGAGAAAGAGTTTATGAGTTAAATTATTGCTGGGTTCTAAATAAATTTTGGCTGGGGAAGATTGAGTATTAAAAGA
>NZ_VILD01000002.1:96482-158368 GCF_009712085.1 Anabaena sp. UHCC 0253 | reverse complement strand
TAGGAAAGATAGATGGAATAGATGGGGGATCGTCTTTTAATTCTGATTCTGATGCTAGGTTTGCAGAATCTGAGTCTGATAAATTAATACTAAAATCTTCGGCTGATTGTTGGAGAAGTTGTTGAACGTAACTGGTAACGATATTACATAAAACCTCTAATTCTTCTTGATTACCCCGAATCAAAATTTTACGTTCTTCTGGTAGTCGTGGATCATCAAATTGCAGGCGAAAATTAAGATCCCTGGCAATGGTTTTATCCATCCAGTAGGATAGAGGGGAATTTTGCGCCCAGATTTCTAATGTACAAGTGGGGGGGGTGTAGCGACGAATGACAGAATTTGATGGAGACATAGCAAAAATTGCAAAAAAGATGGGGAATTTTGGATTTTGGATTGGGAATAAAAATCTAAAATCTAAAATCTAAAATTGTTTTGTGGAAATATCTATTAGTGCTAACCACAAACGGCGATGTCCACCAGGGGCGCTATAAAAAAGTAAATTGATTAGCAGTTTTAGGGCTAGGTGGGTAAGCACATCTGTTGAGGTTATTTCTTCCTCTTCCATCCGTTCTTGATAAGTATTGCAAAAAGCATCTATATATTCCCCCCAATAAAGCAGTGTGATGAGGTTTTTGGTTATTTGCGGTTATTTGTTCTAATAAACCTACAGCCCGGCGAATTAATTCTTGGTGTTGTTTGGCGAGATAGCAGATAATTAGAACTAGCGATCGCGCTTCTTCTACATCTAACTTTTTCCGTCCTCCTTGGCCTTTGCGGAGGGGATTAGATTGACGCAATCGCCATAAGGCTACCCTGTCTGGTACTTTTGATTCTAAATTCAAATTAACTGCCGCTGAAAGCATGGCTTCTGAACCAATGCCTGTTAATGTTTCCAGTGCCAGTAATACTAAGTCTAACTGAGTTTTGATATTTTCCCATTGAATTGTATTTGGAGCTGGGAGTTGGCTTAAATCCTCCCAAGGTGATTTTGGTATAGAGGAATTAGCGGTTAAGTGCATAACTTTTAGTTTATGTAATCAGGCTGAAAGAATCTGTTGCTGTTACCTATTTTGAAACGAGATTGGTAATGGGTGACTTGCCCTGAGCGTAGCCGAAGGGTTGATAATTGGTAAAAATTTTTGCCTCTTACCTCTTGCCTCTTGCCAGTTCCCTTTATATATGAGCAATTGTGACACCACTACCACCATCGGCTTGTTCTGCTGGTTCGTAGTGGGTAACTCTGGGATGTTGATGTAAGAAGGCATGAACGCCTTGCTTGAGTTTACCTGTACCGTGTCCATGAATAATCCATAGGGGACCTGCGGCTTCAGAAATAGCTTTGTCTAAGATATATTCGGCATCAGCTACCCGTTTTCCGCGCAAATCTACAGTATTTTTGGAGGTACGAATGGCTGGGGCTGGTGGTAGTGTGACTACGGCTGGGGCTGGTTTGGGTTTAACTATGGTTTCTGGCTTTTGTCCATCTAGTGATTCTATATCCTGGAGTTGTAATGTCATTTTCATGATGCCAAAGCGCACGGTAAAATCGCCGTCAGTATCGGGAATTGTTAAAACTTCGGCTGTTTGTCCTAATTTGGGAATCCGCACGCGATCGCCTACTTTGGGCATAAACCCAGGTTTAGGTTTAGGTGGGGGTGCAGGTTCATATTTTTGGGCAATTTTATTCAGGTTTGTAGTAGCTTGTTGGGCATCTTGGGCGTTAGGTGTACCTTTTTGCAAACGACGGATAACTTGGGCAATTTCTCCTTTGGCTTGGGTAATTGCTTGTTGAACGGCAATTTCTTGGGAAACCCGTAAATGTTTTTCTCTGGCTTCTAAAGCGGCAGCTTTGTCAGAAACTTCTTTATATAATCGTTCCGCTTGATGTAATAAATTTTGAGCTTCTGCGGCTTTGGTTTCTTGATTGCGGCGTTGAGCTTCTAAACCGGCAATAACTTGGTTTACCTCGTCTGTGGCTTCTCCAACTTGAGTTTTTGCCTCTGCTACTACTTCTGGTTTTAAGCCTAAACGTAAAGCAATACTCAAGGCGTTAGAACGTCCAGGAATTCCCCACAGCAGACGATAAGTAGGTGAAAGAGTAGTTTCGTCAAATTCTACCGAAGCATTTTCAAATCGGCTATCTTCATATTTTAAGGCTTTGAGTTCGCCAAAGTGGGTACTAGCCATTGTTAGCTGGGCATGATTGGCGAGATATTTGAGTAAAGCGATCGCTAATGCACTTCCCTCGGCTGGATCTGTACCTGCACCAACTTCATCTAGTAAAACTAGGGATTGGGGACTGGGGACTGGGGACTGGGGACTGGGGATTGGTAGTTTTATTTCTTCTTCTTGTCCCTCCTGATTGTTGGGCGCAGGCCCTGCGCCCCTACCTCCTGACTCCTCATTCTCCAATGCTTCTAAAATTCGACTAATGCGGCGGATATGTCCTGAGAAAGTAGATAAACTTTGTTGTAAAGATTGTTCATCACCAATATCAGCTAAAACTTGGGAAAACCAAGGCATTTCTACGGGTATACGGGCGGGAATAAATAAACCCACTTTGGCCATGACGGCTGCTAATCCCAAGGTTTTTAAAGTTACAGTTTTTCCGCCTGTATTTGGTCCAGTAATTGTAACTACGCGAATTTGGGGATTGATAAACAAATCCACGGGTACGACGGGATTTCCTTGTTCGTGCTGCTGTTGCCATACTAACAACGGATGACGCAGATTTCGCAAGGTGATAATTTCGTTTTCTGCTCGATTGACAAAGCGGGGAGGATTAGCACCTATCCACAAACTATAACGAGATTTTGCCACTGCCAAATCTAAGGTAGTGACAATGGCTAATAACCTTTCTAAATCCGGTGTAACTGCGGTAACTTGTTCGGTTAATTGACGACGAATGGCTTCTGCTTCTGTTTGTTCTTGTCTGACAACTTGACGCAGTTGATTACCCATTGGCACGATGCTGTTAGGCTCTATATAGAGGGTTGCGCCACTGGTTGAGGTGTCGTGTACAATACCGGGGATCGCGTCCTTTTGGGGGGCTTTTACAGGGATGACATAGCGATCGCCTCTTTGAGTAATTAATTGTTCTTGAATTGCTCCTGATTTAACTTGAATAATATTTTGCAGTTTTTGAGTAATTTGGCTGCGAATCCGCCGCAATTCTACCCGAATTTCTCCCATTTTCTGACTAGCGCGATCAGTTACTTGCCCGCGTTCATCAATACAACGGTGAATTTCTTGCTCTAATTCTGGGTAAGTCCGCAATTGAGAAACTAAATCGGACAAAACGGGGACATTTTCTTGATTATTAATAACACGGCGTAAATTTCTTGTCCCTGCTAGGGTGGTAGCGATCGCTAACAATTCTTCCCCAGACAAAGTACCTTGGAGTGCTGCTCGTTCTAGGGAATCACCGATATCTTGAATTCCCTCAAAGGATAATCCTGGATGTAAACGACTTTCCAGTTCGTAAACTTCTTTGGTTTGCGCTAATAATTGTTCACTTTCTGCCTGATTCTCAGGAATTGGCAGGTTACGCGCAACTATTGCCCCTAACTTAGTTGCCGCAAAGGTGGAAAGGTGCTGGCACAGACGGGGCCACTCTAGTAATTCTAAGGTTTCAGATTGAATCAAGGTTTCAACAACTAATCTGAAATTATCGTAACAATTTTAGCCGCTAGAAAACTAAATTTTCCAAGATAAAAATTTTTCTGGTGTTAGTTTCTGTAGAAGCGCAATATCTACACTTTCTATTGTATTATGTATGTCCAAGGAGCAGCCGCTACTTTGCACTAATTAACTATTATTTACGCCAACACGGGAAAAAGGGCGATCGCTTTTTTTTCTGATATAGCACTTCCCTATTTCATGAGATACAAGAATACCACCCCCTTCATCGCAAGAGATGAAGGGGCTATGGTGTACGTTGTATAATTGGAAACTGCTGTATATTTAATCAACTTTAAATCTAGCTAATAATTCCTCACGGGAAAGATTAGATAAATTGAGTAATAACTGAGTTCTTTCTGTTAAAGTAAGTTCCATAATCGGAGTCACAATAGCAGATAATTCCTCATCTAAATTGCCAAAACGTCCTGTTAACAAACTCACTATTATCAAACGCTGTCCGTCTAAATTACCTTCTTGTCGTCCTTCTTGTCGTCCTTCTTGTCGTCCTTCTTGTCGTCCTTCTTGTCGTCCTTCTTGTCGTCCTTCTTGTCGTCCTGCTTCCAGTCCTGCTTGTCGTCCTGCTTCCAGTCCCTCTTGTCGTCCTGCTTCCAGTCCCTCTTGTTTCCATTCTTCTCGTTGCTTGAGATACGCTGGTGATAAACTCATGATTAACTCCTTTTCTTCATCATTAACATTACTATTCAATTCTAAATTTTTACGCCAAGACGCAAACATTTCTAGTAATTGCTTCCATTTGTCATTCTCTTCTGAAAGTTGAACTACTTCGTTTATTGCTTGGGTTTGGGTTTTGCCTTTTCCCAGTACCCTTAACCATAGTGTATCCTCTGTCATCGGTAACTGATTGATAGCAACAATGGCCGCTTTCAATAATCCTGACAGAAAATAAACTCCTTTTTCCCAGTCCTCTTTGGGTTTTGCTCCAAATCCGTTGAGGATTTTTTCAGAACAAGTTGGTGTTAAAATCCATAAACAGGGTAATTCGTCTTCAGAGATAGAACTTTTTTCTCTTTTGGCTTGTCGTAATAAATCTCCATGCACACTATACAATTTTAACAAACAACTTCTAATTTCTACTTCACTGGGAGCATTACGATAAGGCTCAAATAGACAGCTTGTAACTGCCATTCTTGCTAATAATCCTAATTCTGAAGTAGCTCTTGGAGATGATGTTGTAGGAACAAACCAAACATCAATTTCTTGAACTTCGCTTTTTACATCTTTGCTGGTTTTGACATTACCTAAAGAGGTTAACAATTCTTCTAAATATTCTTTAGCAAATTGGTCATGGGGTTGTCGAGTCATAAAATTAATAAATTTACTGTCGCTAAACTCAGATCCCCTCTTTAGTAAGAAGTTGGGATCTTTTTTTCAGTTTACCTTAATCTGGTGCAGATCAGAATTTAAGAATCTAGCTTAGTTTCATAGATAGCTAAATATTTGTAAATAGACAATTTTCCATAATTTAAGTTATTTATATTCACCTGGTTATTAAATTTAAATTATCTAATTTGTTACTATTCTTAACAAGACCTAAATATACTTATTTTTAATCTAAATTTATCCAAATAAAAGAGATTTGATCTTGACATTGCCCCAAAAGAGAGAATAAGATATATGCAAATAACAATATAAAAATACCTGCCACATATCTGTAAATAAAAATATGCTGTTTAGTCCAGCTAACTTGCCCTATTGGATTTTCCTGGGGATAGGAGGGTTACTTTTTTTGTTGATGATTTTTATGGGTGGAGGTGGACAAGATGTAGATATTGAAGCAGATTTAGATATAGAAACAGACGGTGATTTTGCCTTTGAAGACTTTTTGGGATGGGCAGGTATTGGCAAAGCTCCATTGTTGTTATTATTGGCAACAGATTTAAGTCTGTGGGGGATTATTGGTTGGATAATAAATGTTGCGTTAAATAGCATTTTTGCTATCAAAAACTATCCTTTATTAAGTGGTTTTGTTCTATTTATTTCTCTGATAATCAGCTTATGTATCGGCAGATGGATAGCACAATCAATTAGTCAAATTTTCTCTGAATTTGGGGAAGATGTAAGTAGCGATCGCTTAATTGGTTGCATTGGTACTGTTACCTCTGTTTATATTCCCACAGAGAATTTAGGAAAAATTGGTCAGATAGATGTTCTTGATGCCAAGCACAATCTTTTGACAGTGACTGCGGTAATTCCTGATTGGGCTACTATTGCACCACAACGGGGAGAAAAAGTGATCATTGTGGAAATTAAACAGGGTATTTATTTAGTGCTTGCTAAAGATAGTCCCGATGAACAAAATTGGTTAAATAACTCAAATTCCAGAAATTAATTTGGATATCAGGAGAAGAAAAATATGCTTTTTTGGTTGAATTTTATCCAGGCTTTACCAAGTGTACATTTAACTGAAATACCATCAGTTCAATTACAACCAAAACAACAACAAACAACTGCAATTAATCCCACATTTCCAATTATAAATCAACCGACTTTAGCTCAAGTTAACGGTGGTTTAGTATTTCCGGGAATCATTGTGATGTTTGTCATCCTCTTGATATTAAGTTTATTTGCTTATACAAGAGTTTATGTTGTCACACCCAACAACGAAGCTTTTGTCAGAACTGGGGGATTATTTACTAAGAAGAAATCAGTGATTCTCTATGGTGGTTGCATAGTGCTTCCGGGATTTCATCAATTAACAAGAGTACCTTTAAGAGAAATTTCTATTGATGTCGAACGGACTGGAAAATTAGCTGTCAGAACTAAAGATTACCTCAGAGCAGATATCAGAGTCACTTTCTATGTATGTATTAATGCTTCCGAAGATGATGTTTTGACATCTGCTGCTAGACTGTCTCAAAATGGAACAAGAATTACTCCTGAAGATATCAAAAATGCTTTAGAAAAAAGGGCAGATGATGCAATTAGAGCAGCAGCTAAAACTAAGGATTTAGCAGAAATTGATTCTGATAAATTGGGTTTTGCTCAAGAAGTATTGAACTTGGTAGGGACAGATTTAAAGAAAGTGGGATTAACACTAAATAATATTGCAATTTCCGAAATATTAGAAAGTGTTACTTACGATCCTGATAACTTCTTTGATGCTCAGGGTGTGCGGTTGCGAACAGAGATAATTCAACGTTCAGTACAACAAAAACGAGAAGTTGAATTAGCGGCACAGGTAACAATTGAGCAAAAAGAATTAGATGCTCAAAAGCGATCGCTGCAAATTGCCCAAGAACAAGAAAGTGCTAAATTATCTCAAAGACTGCAAGTGGAGGCTCTGAAAGCCCAAAGAGAAAGAGAAATTCAAGAATCTAAAGACACAGAAGCTGCAACAGTCAGACGGACGAAAATTTTGCAGGAAAAGTCAGTTGAAGAGGAAGAAATTCGCAGAAAATTGTCTTTACAAGAAAGTCAAATTCAAGCTGATATTGCATTAGAAGAACGGAATAAACAGCTAAAAGTAGCAAAATCATTGCAACAGCAAGAAGCAGAAATTGCCGAAATTTTGCGTCAACAAAGTGTAGAATCTGGTAAACTCAAAGCACAAGTACAAATAGCTGAATCAGAACGCATAGCCAGACTAGCACAAGAAGATGTAGCGATCGCAATTGCTAATAAGAAACGTGAAAGTTTAGTTGCTCAAGCTGAACAAGCTAAAGCCGAAGAATCTGTGAAAACAGCCAGTGAAGTTGAAAAAGCTGAACGAACCAAACGCTTGTCTTTAATTGCAGCAGAACGAGAAGCTCAAGAACGGAGTATTAGCGATCGCAACGTTGTGGAAATTGACGCTTTCCGTCGTCGTCGTCAAGCCGAAATCTCTCAAGAAGCCGCAGAATTAGAAGCTGAAGCAATTCGTGTTCTCGCAGATGCTAACCGTGATAAAGCCTTAGCAGATGCTGAAGGTATTCAAGCTAGAATTGCGGCTGAAAACACCATTAGTAATGCTAATCTGACTGCCAAAATTATTACGACTATCTGGCCAGAATTAGCGGATAAATTACCAGAAATTCTCTCTTCTTTAGCACCACAACCAGGGGTTTTAGGAGATACTCGCATCTATTCTTTCCCTGGTGCAAATGGCAGTAGTGGCAGTCAAGATATTAACAAATTACTACTATCTACCAGTGGATTATCCTTAATTAACACCTTGTTAGATGAAGGTAAATTAGGAGAACTAATTGGGCAAGTTAGTCAATTAGTCCGGAGTAATAACCACGTTGTTACACCTATTTTGAACCAACCAGATCAAGAAAATAACTGATAATTCCTAATTCATCATTGAATAGGAATTATGAATGATCAACTTTTTAAACAACAGCGATTTCTTGTACTAAAACGTAAGGTTCAACGATCAGGGCATTAAATCGCTTGTTGCGGTTGAGATTCCATTCTCCCACTTGATCTATTGTGGGTTTGGCTAGTAATTGTTCATCAATCCAACGTTGCACAGAGGGGATGTTATCACTAGCGATCGCTTCCCCCACATCTAGTAAATCTAAATTCTCTGCTACCAGAATAACTGCATCTTTTTGGACATGGGGAATTAGCCATTCCCATTCTGCTTCATCGAGATTTTGTTGTAATTCTGCTCTTAAATCAGCCATAATTCCCAGTCTTTTACTTACTCAGTTTGATTTTACATGATTTATTCCCGAAGTTTCTGATTTTATGTCTTCAATTTCTAATAAAGCTACAATTATTGCAGCAATAGGAATAGAGATAAAAACACCTAATAAACCTGCCACTCTAGCACCAACTAACAAGGAAAAAAATATTGCTACTGGGTTTAAATTCATTGTTCCTTGCATAACTCGTGGAGCAATTAAGTTATCTTGAATTTGCTGGAGAATTACACAAGCTATCAATACTTTTAATGCTAACCAAGCATTTTGAGCTAAAATAATTAAAGTAATTATACTAACTCCTAATGTTGCACCTATGCCCGGTATCATGTCTAGAATTCCTACTACCAAAGATAATAATAAAGCAAATGGTACTTGAAATAACAAGAAAACTATAAAAGTTGAAGTTGTCAAAAATAAAGTTAATATTAACTGACCACGAAAAAAACTTAAAAAACTGCGTCTGATGATATTGGTAAATTTTTGTCGGCGATTTGGCGGAACTATTTTAATAATGAAATTCCATAATTTTTCTCCATCTAGCAACATAAAAAAAGCGACAACAGCAATAAATACAAACGTCATAAAATTAGTGAGTATGCTTTGCAAAATTGCCAAACTTGTCACCAATGTTGATACAGCTTGATTCCGCAGTTGATTTTCAACTACACTTAAATCTATGCGGAGATTCCGTGTTTGTAGAAATGCTTCTACTTGTTTGATTAAAGGAATTAAAGAATTTAAAAAATTTGATGTACTATCAATTAATTGTTGTCCTTGTGATGAAACTGTTAAACCTATAGTAATAATCAGCACTCCAATTATCATAATGCTGAGTAAAAAAACCACGATAACTGCTAGAGGATGAGGTAAAAACCGCCGGAGAAAATCTACAGGATAGTTAAGTAAAAAAGCCAAAATTGCAGCGAATGAGAAAATCACAATCACCGCTTGAAAATAATCTAAAAGCTGAACAATTGCCCAGCCAGAAGCAACTAAAAGTAAAAAGCGAACTAAAACTAAATTATTTAGTTTATGCCAGACGTTTTTAGCTCCAGAACCACTCATATAAATTTAAGATTTTTAAATTTTTAATTTGAGATTATTAAAAACTAACAAAATCAGCTTTTAAGAGCCTTATCTGTGTCTATTATTTTCCCAATTATTATAACTATAGTGCTAAAGTTAAAATATATGCAAGTACAGAATTTTTCCATATCTTAAGCATATTCCTTATATCTAGTACACTGCGGCGTAAATCAAGCAACCATTAAGAACTCTCAAGAAGCTTGTGTCATCTGCTTTTTTAATTTTTAATTATTAATTTTTAATTCCGCCCTGCGGTACTAGTGGAAAATAATTATATATTGCCCGAAAAATTTTACAGGAACAATTCATGGAATCGTCCCCACGCTATCTAAAATTACTCTTATCGTCCTAAATCGTGCATTTCATTAATCACCGCAGCACACCTTTGGGTAACTTTTTCCAACTCTTCTTTATTCGTAGAATTAGGAGCATCAATTAATTGACCAATTCTAATAGTTAAAGGTACTGAACGGGGTAAAGAAGAACCTGGTTGTAAAATCTGCTCACTTCCCCATAAACTCACCGGTAAGAAAGGGGCTTTAGCTTTTGCTGCAAGAAGTGCTGCACCTCTTTTGGGGTCAGCAATACGACCATCTGGTGTCCTTGTACCTTCTAGAAATACACCCACAGCCCAACCATTGTCTAAAAATTCTAGAGCAGAACGGATAGCATTGCGATCAGCACTACCGCGACTCACAGGGTAAGCACCGTATAATTTAATTGCTTGCGATAAAACAGGAACTTTAAATAATTCTTCCTTGGCCATGTATGCAACTGGACGGCGGACACAACTAGAAACTATCGGTGGGTCAAAATAACTAGCATGATTACTAACTACGATAACAGCACCACTTTGGGGGACATTTTCCACACCATAAATTTTGCCCCGAAAGTATGCGTGTAGCATGGGGCTAACCACAGACCACTTAAAGGCGTGATACAGTGCCAAACTAATTAAGGGTTCACGAGTTCTAGTCACGGAAAATAAGATAAATAATACAGGAATCAGGATATGAAAAAAGAAGTCAGAACTCATTTTAACCTCTAACTTCCATATCTTAACTTCCTATTTCTTCTACATTAGTTTCCTGATGTTAAAGCTTGCTGTCCTTGGGGCGAAGTTGCATAACCTAGAAATGCTTGAACTCCCACATTAGCAGGATCTTTATAGACGTAATATAGCGATCGCTTGTAAGGATAACTAGCAGCTTCTGGAGTCAAGCCCTCAATAGCAACGACGCGCACAGTTTGCTGGTTAGCAACTTGATCAAAGGTTGCATAGCCAATACCATCTTTGTTCAAAGCTTGAATTAAGGGAGTTGTCGCATCTTGCGGTAATGTCGTAATGTTGGGTGTAGTCCCAAAATTAGCTCCTTTGAGGACTAATTCTTTAAAAGTTTGATGTGTGCCACTAATTGCGGGGCGATTAATGACGCGGATAGTTGCAGACGAACCACCCACTGCTGACCAATTATTAATTTTCCCTTCAAATATATCTGCAATTTGGCTGCTGGTTAATCCTCGGTTGAAAGGATTGGCTTTACTGACAATGACAGCGATCGCATCTTGTGTTACAGTAACAGCCTTTAATCCCTGACTTTGCTCCTGTGCTGTCAATGGTCTAGAAGCTGCGGAAATATCAATTTTCCCCGCTAACAAATCCTGAATTCCCCTATCTGTCCCATTCCCAATCGCTTCTACCTTTGTCCCCGGAAACTGTTTCTCAAAACCATTTTTGAGACTTTGGTTAATTGTCACCATACTGGTAGAACCATCTATTTTGACGGTAGTACCGCTGGCTACTGTTGTCGGGACGGAGAAAGCCTCAGTAGTGGTTGTATCACCACCGGAAGAAATGGGGTTTGACGCAGGATTCCGCATGAAAAACCACCAGTAACCACCACCCAAAAGCCCCAAAAACAGCAGGATAAAAACAATAGGCGGCGGTCCGCTTTTCTGACTCATAAATTCCTATTTATTCCGGTAGTTGTTTAGGTTGAGAATCTTGTAACCTTTGCAAACGACGAGCAACTTCGTCATCTAATGTCATATTTTCAATTTCGGCTTGTAGTTTTTCTGTTGGATTTTCCGACAATTCTGCTAAAGCTTCTGTTTTGAGATTGCGACGTTCAACTGCACCTTTAGCTTTTTCAAAGTCACTTTTAGCTGAACCAATATCAAATTCATTATTGACTTTAGCAATCATAGCCAGGGCTTCATTTACCTCTGACATATCTTTCATATTCTGCATATCGGCTTTGTAAGTTTCTAGCTTCATGCGCTCACGGTTGAGTTTATCTTTAGAAGCCTTAACAGCCATTTCTGCTTGTTTAACCATTTCCTCAAGTTTTGGCAAGATTTGCTCCGTTTGAATAGCCTTACTCATGGCCATTCGCGCTGCTTCTTCATTGCCACTACGTTGAGCAATCATGGCTTGCTGCTCTAAGGTTTTGAATTCTCTAATTTTTGTCTCATATTTAGCCTTGGCAGTTTTATAAGCCCCTTCTTGCGCGGCAACGGCTTGAGCCAGTTTTTGTACTGCTACTTGCATTGACTGTAGAGATTCTTCAGCAACTGCGACAGCTACCTTACCACCCGACTCTACAGGCATTCCCCATAACCAGTTCCAAGTCCCAACGATGGTTCTCCCTGCCCGTTCACCCATTATCCAGTAGACAGCTTTTTTCATAACCCAAAGTTATTTTAGTGAGGATGGTTATGGTAATATTTGTACCTTAAAATTGACACACACACCACTTCTATGTCAACTTTTTCACATTTCATTAACCGTCATTTTTTTACTGTACTGACTCTGTTTGCTGCTTGCAAAAGTTCTGCTTCAGAGGGTAGTTTCAGATTAGAACTTAAGTGTAGTCTTTCTAGTAGTCGGATAAATCCGTAGGTAGGATCTATTAAGTAGACAACTTTGCCTTCTTTAACGGAGAAGCCATGACGGGCTGACCACTGAAATGCGTGGTGCATATTGTGCCACCCTTCACCAAATGTAAGTAGTGCTACAAACCAGTTATTGCAGCTATAATCATTGCTGACGAAGGGCTTGTCTCCAAATATATGAGAAAGAGAGTTGACAAAGGCGACACAATGGAAGAGTATCATCGTACTTAAGAAGAAAGCACCGAGAAACTCCAACCCACCTATCCAGAAAGAAATTACCCCTAATAGGATCATAGGAATAAAGTGTAACCGGTCTATGGTTTTAAGAACCCAGTCTGCTTCCACATCAGCAGGAAGGCAGGGGGGAAAAAAGTTTCGAGATAAAAGCCATCCACATTGCGACCAAAGAAAGCCTTTAAAACCTTGAAACGGTGTATGAGGAGAGTGGCTATCGTCTGGTTTATCGGAGTTATTGTGGTGTCCTTGAATATGATGACCTTTCCACCAGTTAGGGCCCATTTGTCCTGAAGAACAGGCAATAATGCTGCCAACCCATTTGATGATCGCCGGAGCTTGATAGGATTTATGAATAATGAGCCGATGGTATATGGCTGTAATACTCATCATTCTGATTACATAAAGAGCAACTCCCCAAAGAATACTTTTCCATGATAATCCTGTGATCAAGGGAACGAAAGCTCCTAAGTGTGTTACTATGATCAGAAGTGGTCCCAAACAGTAACTAAGGACTAAAATCCTGGGATACTTTTTCATATATCGGTGTTTTTGTGAACTGTATTCATGAATATTTTTAGTTTTTTTTGTAGGTTTATTACGTCAATTTTTGAGCATTTTTCAGGAAATGTAAGGTGGATTTTTTGTCATTATCTCACTTAAACCCTTCACAAATTACTGGAGTTTATTAAATAAATCTTTAGACAAAAAATAGGCAACATAGAAAGTTTATGTTGCCAATGTCATCTACAAAAAGACTTATTTAAGTTTAAATTAATTTGCGAAATTATCTATGCAGGTAACTCAGCAGCATTACGAATGTTTTCTAACATTAAGCCAGGAGCAGTCCGTTTAATCAAACCTGTTAAAACGTTACCAGGTCCAATTTCCACAACTTTTTCAATACCATTTTCTGGTAATTGCAAAGAAATTTCTCGCCACCGCACAGAACCTGTCATTTGTTGAGAAAGACGCTGTTTTAAAATCTCTGCTCCTATTGCGGGAACTGGGTCTACATTGGATAAAACGGGGACAGTTGCTGACTGAAAAACAACGGAGTCTAGAACTTCTTGAAATTCCGTTGCGGCTGCTTTCATTAAATGTGAATGAAATGCTCCTGAAACCTTTAAGGGGATAGCTCGTTTAGCTTTAACTTGAGACATAACAATCTGTACAGCTTCTGGAGTTCCAGAAATTACAACTTGAGCAGCACTATTATCATTTGCTAAAACTACATTAGGTGTTTCGCTAATGACTTTTTCCAATTCTTCTCGGTCAAAATTCATGAGCGCGGCCATCATTCCACCAACAGCACTATCCATTAATTCAGCGCGGCGTTTGACTAAGCGTAAACCCGTAGACCATTCAAAGGCACCAGCTACATAAAGAGCGATATATTCTCCTAAACTGTGACCTGCAACTATATCTGGTCGCTGTCCTTTTTCCCGCAATATATCAGCAATTATACTTTCGATTACATACAAACTAGGCTGGGTATAAAGTGTCCTTGATAAAGTTTCAATGTCACTTTGACATATATCTGTGACAGACCAGCCCAAAATTGCCTCAGCTTGAATAAATTTTTCTTTGGCTAATGGTAGATTTAACAAGTCTATTCCCATTCCCAGTGCTTGAGAACCTTGTCCGGGAAACACCCATGCAGTTTTAGTCATTTGTCGGTTGTCAGTGGTCAGTTGTCAGTGGTCAGTTGTCGGTTGTTCGTTGTCAATTGTCAATTGTCAATTGTCAATTATCAATTGTTTATCTTCCCCATTGAAAAATGGCTGCACCCCAGGAGAGTCCTGCACCAAAGCCAGATGTAGCAATTATATCATTTGCTTTAATTTTGCCTTCTCGGACTGCTTCATCTAAGGCTAGGGGAATAGATGCGGCGGAGGTGTTACCATAATTGGCGACATTGCTGATGACTTTATCTTCTGGAATATGTAAGCGTTCAGCAACGGAATTGATAATGCGTTGATTTGCTTGATGTAATACGAGCCAATCTATGTTTTCAATTTTCAGGTTAGCTGCAAATAAGGCTTTGTCTATAACTTCTGGAACTTTCTGCACAGCAAAGCGGTAGACTTCTTTCCCGTTCATGGTAATCGGGTGATATTTGCCTGTAGATACGTGAATATCTGGTGTTAGTTCTTCGGTGGAAGCATTATAGGGGAGGTTGAGAAAATGATTTTGAGAACCGTCGCTTTTGAGGCAAAATCCTAATAAGCGATCGCTCTTATTGGCCTGTAATACAACTGCTCCAGCGCCATCACCAAATAATACACAACTGCGTCTATCTTGCCAATCTACCCACCGGGAGAGGATATCTGCCCCAATCAAGAGTACATTTTTGTAAGCACCTGTTCTGATGTATTGTGCTGCGGTAACTAGACCAAACACAAAACCAGAACAGGCGGCAGTTAAGTCAAAGGCGACTGCTTTGATAGCACCTAATTCACCTTGAACACGGCAAGCAGTTCCAAATAGGTCATCAGGGGTAGAAGTGGCCAGCAAAATTAAATCAATATCTGCTGCTGTAATTCCGGCGGATTCCAGAGCCTTTTGACTAGCAGCAGTAGCTAATGATGTGAGTGAGTCGGGGGGCAATGCTAACCGCCGTTGACGAATGCCTGTTCTTGTGGTGATCCACTCATCTGATGTTTCTACTAATTGAGTTAGTTCCTGGTTATGTAAACAATTTGCTGGGACTGCTGAACCACTGCCGATGATTGCTATGCCGCTGCTCAAAAAATGTTGCACTCTTAATCTCCTCAGTTGTCAATTGTCAGTTGTCAATTGTCAGTTGTCTTGTTTGTAAGCATTAATAACGAGTACCAATGACAATTCCAATTTGAGACGGGGGACTTTAGATTTATAAAAAATCGTAATTTTTCATCTAAAATCCGAAATCTCAAATCGGATGACAAATGACAAATGGCTGTTAGCGTAGTATCTCTACTTTTGAGAACAAATAGCTAACTGCTTTCATTCTGGAGAATTTGATATTGAGATTGGAGTCTTTCTAACACCTGATTATCTACAGCTTCTTTAGCCATACGAATGGCGCTAAAAATAGATGGTGCTTGGGAACTACCATGACCAATAAAACAAATTCCGCTGACACCTAAAAGCAAAGCGCCTCCATGTTCAGCGTGATCCATGCGCTGTTTAACGCGCTTTAAATTGGGTTTTAAAATCGCTGTACCGATTTGACCATGTAGCCCTTGGGGTAATTCTTCTCGCAGAATTTGCAGGATTACACCGCCGACTGCTTCGGCAAATTTTAATAAAATATTACCCACAAAGCCGTCGCAAACAATCACATCAAATTCACCGGATAATACATCACGCCCTTCCGCATTACCAGTAAAATTAATTTGAGTATTTTCCCTTAACAATTGGTGGGCGCGGAGAACTACTTCGTTACCTTTAGTATCTTCTTCGCCAATATTCAATAAACCTATTTTGGGTTGTTCTGTTCCCAAAACATACTGACTGTAAATTGAACCCATAACTGCAAACTGCTCTAAAAATTTAGGGCGACAGTCTACATTAGCGCCGACATCCAGGATCATTACTGGTTTACCGGCTTTGATGGTAGGGAATACTGTGCCAATTGCTGGGCGGTCAATTCCCGGTAATCTTCCTAAACGCAGTAAAGCTGATGCCATCGCCGCCCCAGAATGACCGGCAGAAAATACAGCATCTGCTTGTTTCGTTTTCACTAAATCCATCGCTATGTTGATGGAAGCTTTTCGCTTACGTCTAACTGCGTTGAGAGGCTCTTCATCCATAGCGATCGCATCCTCGGCAGGAACAATCTCTAAATCCGCCATATTAGTTTTTGGCGGCATCACAGCCTCAATTTGTTGGGGATCACCAACCAATAATATTTTTACACCCAATTCTTCGCGCGCCCGCAGTGCGCCGGCGACGATTTCAGTGGGTGCATGATCTCCCCCCATTGCGTCAATTGCGATCCTTACACCAGTCGATCCCATTGCTCAGAGCTTATAGAAACCTTACAAATTTTATCAGATTGCAATACTTAAAATTTGAAAATTCTAAAAAAACCATAAGAAACTAGACTTTTATCGCAACTAGATAATCTATAACTCTATTACTCTCGCATAAACTAGCTACAAAGCAATTAAGTTAAATTATACAAATAAGCGATTACTCTAGAATCATTTGACATATTCTTGATAAGATTTATAATCTTACCAAGAATGCTGACAAAAAAGGGCAACATCTAAATTTATATTGCCCACTGACTTATCCGTAATTATTTAATGGTTTTGATCTAACCAAGCAACCAAATCAGATATTTCAGAAAAATCTAAAAACTCTTCTCCTAATACTTCTAATTGCTCGGTAGATAATAAGCGAATTCGTTCAACTATGAATGAATCCATTTCACCAAAGCGACGATTTAATTGGCGATTCAAGAAACGAAAAGCTTCTTTTTGTTCTCCCTTTTCCAAAATATCCTGATAAATTACAGATTCTTGCATAATATCCTCGCTCAATAATTGACGAATTAGATTTTTCTCGAATCGTAAACCTGCTAAAATCTCTGTGTAAGCAGCGGTATTCTGTCTGGCTGGTACATCTGCAATTTTAGCAATTTCTGTGGCTACTTGGGATAATAACCCTGGTGCGGAATTGGTTTTTGTTAATGGTGCTAATGGAAGCAATGCTGGGTTATGGAGAAATAAATCTGAATCTTGCTCCCACATCCGGATTACTCGATAGCGATGATTTGTCATTTCATCAATATAAGCTTCGGTAAACGCGATTTCATTACTTGTTTCTTGTAAGAAAATCACTACTTGGGTGACAGGCAGATTATATTGTCTAACTAATCTGACAAAATAATCTAACATTCTTAACGGAATGGGAGTGTCTGATTTGGTGTTAGTCTGAAATTCTAGATGTAGGATTCTGTTTTTCGTTTGCAGCAAAATAACAGAATCTGCGCGAATTGGTTCAATGCTAAGTTCGGTTTTTAAGACTTTGATTGTTTCAACTGTTTCCGGTAGCAACCAGTTGGCAAAATCAAGGGGATATTTTTCAGCTAGGATTTTTACAAACATTATCAAAACTCACGATTTACACCCTTTTTTTGGCTGATAGTCAGTAATTCAATATTCAGGTTTTCTTTTACATCTTCTGGCGACTCAAACATGATCTCAAAGCCACCGTTGGGAATAGTTCGACGCAAAAATCTTAAATGGTCTTCTGCATCTTGGCGGTTAGCAAAACGGGCGACGGTGTAAGATTCGGTAATTGTTACAGTTCTGACTATGACCCAAGGATGATTTTGGGTAACAACTGGTTTTATCATGGTGAATGTCTCCTTATCTTAGGAAGCCGGAAGTCAGCAGCAAGCGTCGGAAACTTATTTGCTGGCTTCTGACAATATTTGTAGTTTTGTTGGCGGGTTGCTGTGAGTGTGTTTTCATCGCTTATAAACACTCTCGTTTCATAGCCGTGGCGGTAAAAGCTGGGTTGCGTCATGGTCATGCAGTCCGGGGACGACTAGCCATAGCCACATTCGACACTTGAACAAGCGCAGTAATAGTAGTTCTTCAGGGAATTTTTGATTTCTGTAACCTTGCCAGTGTCCCAGGTTTGCAAGTTGTTGTTTGGCACAGGTGGGGCAAAGGTCGCCTGGTTTTCCTTTGTCTATGGTGTAATTTGCGTCTTCAGATTTTAGGGGTTTGATGCCAGGAAATTGACTGTTTTGAGAATAGGGGCAGGGTTTACCGTCTAGTTCTGCGGGCATGATACCTGTGCAAATTAGGCTGTCGGGGTATACTTTGCCGTCGGGGGAGAGGAAGAGGGCTTTGGGTTTGGTGTTTTTTATATTCATGCTTGACAGTTGCCAGAAGCAGATGCTATTCTGACAATATACGTTAACCGAATAAATGTCAAACATTAACTTAGAAAGTTTAGCTTTCCTCCTGATGTGTAAATCCAACCATCTGAGCAACTAATTCTAAATGTTTTGACGTTGAGCGAGTTGGTTCATAGATTCCGTTTTCCCATTCACTCACTGTTGCTTGCCGCACACCCAATTGTGCTGCAAATTCTGCTTGTGTTAAACCCATTTGGAGACGTAATGCCTTGATTGATTTGCTATTCCATACCACTTGCCCATCTACAAGTTGCACTTGTTTGCTATTAGTAAATTGGCGAAAAGTAACACATTGCTGATCAAAATCAACATTTTCAACCCGATATCCTGCTTCTATCCAGGCAGAAGCTTGTAATGCGCCTTTGCTGCGATTACTCCACCATGCCCGTTTACTTTTTGCTGAATTGGGTAAGGAATCTTTTATTAAACTCTCGATTTCAACAAATGATAAAGTTATTTCATTTTGTTCACTGCTATACAAAAAGTCTAGGAGTGGCTGGTATTTACTACCCTCCTTCATGTTACCTCTTCCTCTACTAACATCTATTATCTTCTATCAATTAGTTAGTTTTCAGTTAGCCTACGACTTTCAAAGTTATTAATATATCCTGGCTGAATAATTAGCTCTTGAAACTCTTTACAAATCAATCTAATTAACTCTTCATTCTCCCCTGTTAGATAACGTCCGTGCATCAGCCTATTCCTTAATACACGGAGGTCATTAATTTTTTTCGTGATTGTATCTCGTGTATTTTTATTAACAGTATTAGCAAAAATTGACTGAGGTGAATTTGATAGCTTATAACCTCCTTCTAAGTCATCAACTATACTAATCATTTTTGATAAATCTGTAAAATCTGCATAATAAAGCCACTGCATAAGTAGAGGATTATGTTGCTGGTAGTTAGCTTCATTTTCCTTATTCTTTAATGCTTCACTCTTACATTCTTTATATTTTTTAAGTCTATCTTCCCATTTATAGCCATATTTCATTTTATATTTTTCAAGATTTTGTTCAGCATCTTCTATATATCTATCAAGAGTATCTTCCCAGAAAGAACCATACTTTTTGAGCATTACAGATATAATAAACTCTCTGACTGCGTTTTCAAAATTCATTACTAAAGGGAATAATCTCTCACTTCTCTCATCCCCATAAGAGTTATAAACAAGTATTAATTTAGGAAAATACGTTTCTGCTGCCTGTGCTAAAACCTTCTCAAGTTCGATAGGTTCAACCGGAACTGCCATTTCAACGTCAAAAGTTATTAAAGTATGAGAATTGATATCGGATTGCCAATGTACATTTAAGAGAAACTCAAAATTTTGGGTAACTGCTGCTTGCAATTCATATTGATTATTTAATGGATTTACAGGTACTGACTCATATTCGTCGTATACAGCACCCAAGTCATCGAAAAGATCATACAAGGCTCTTTCTAATTCCTCCTGTGGCTGTTCAAAAACAGTCAAGTAGCAAGCATGAATCATTTACACTGCCCCTTGAAATAGCTTTCCAAAAAGCTTATGGGCTTCAGCACGGCAATCCTCAGCAGCTTTAGATAATTTCCCTGCCTCTTGTGTCAATCGTTGTGCTTCTGAAATAATTCGTTTTTGTTCATCTAGAGAGGGAAGCATCACAGGCAAATCATTTAGAGCAGTAATAGTTAACATAGGTTGAATGCTACCAGTTGAAAGGGAGTGAACCAGGGTTTGACCAACATCTGAATTAAGATAGAAAGCTAGGTAAGCAGGATCAATCTTGTCTGTTAAGCGCAATCTTGCAAGGTGTGTATCTATGTTGGCTGGTTCGTCAGATTCGTAAACAGCAGCTATCCCTGGACGCATGATTAAACTAACCAGCACATCACCCTTATGAACTTGAGTTGCTTCAAGTTTCTTATGATCATCTGGATTTAGATAGCGTACATGATTAAGATTAATACCCTGTGCTGAAATATTACGTATTGAGAGTAAAGGAATACCGTCAACATTCTCAAGCCCAGTCACGGAATAACCACGCTTAGTAGTTCCTTCAACAACTACAGTTACCAACTTAACCACTGGAAAGGGGCTTTTCTCTAACTGAGCCATTGCACCTGTCACAACTTGTGAGTAAGGTTCAAAGTTCCAGACACCTTTTTGACGTAACTGCGAAAGATTAACTATAGTTTTTTCCATTTAACTACCTTCCTAATAACCCAGCTAAATCTGTAATTGCTTTCTTTACTTCTGGCGGTTCATTAACTTCATCTTTTGCGGCAGAAATACGACCAGATGCGTCATAGCCAATATCATCAATCCTAGCCATGTAAATCTTATCATCCTGCTCAATTTCTAGCTGACTTTCTGCTGTCAAAGCTATATCACGCTTTTCTAGAAGAACCACGCTAGTTTTCACAGCAGCACCATAGGGTCTGAATGTTTCTTGTGGTAAACTCACAATTGCTTTTAATCTTGCCCAGCGTAAAATCCAATCTCTAACGTCCTGCATTGAACTGTTCGCCAACACTCCATCAGGTAAAACAATTGCTAATTTTCCCCCTGGTGCTAAAAATTCAAGACAACGATTAATAAAAGCGACTTCTTCAGGAATACTTCTAACAAGTTTGCCATTTTTCTTTGTCACTCCATCCCGTGAAGCAAAGTCCTTTAAAACACTTTCATTTGTCAACTTAGAACCAAATGGAGGATTAGTTAAAATCATCGTTAAACCTCCCAGATAAAAACCAGGACGTTCTGGAAGTCCCTCCGTAATTCCTCCTGTAATACTACCCAATCTTTCCAGCGAATCCATTACTTTTAAATCGGCATATTGTGCGCCATTCATTAAAGTATTAACTCGCGCTATGTGCATCACATTTCGAGAATATTCAGCCCCAAATAAATGATTATCTCGAAACTTGATAAACTCTTCCGTTGGTTCTTCAGGATTTATCCCTTCAGCACTACCACCATTATTTGCTATTGCTTTTGTATATTCCTGTTTACGCACATAATCCAAAACGTGAGTTAGCATCCGCGCTGAACCGCAAGCAGGATCACCAACATAATCATTTACTGTTGGTTGCAAAATTCCCACCATTAAATTAATTACAGGTGTAGGTGTGAAATATTGCCCCAAATCATCGCGGAAAGTCTTACTTAAAAAGTCCTCAAATACTCCACCTTTGACATCTGCTGAAGATTTCCGCAAACTCCAAGGCTGTAAACGCTTAACTATTTCCATTGTCGTATGAGGCTTGAATTGCAAAACATCAGCTTCATTAAAAGCCAACCTCACACCCAAATCATCACCAAATTTTTGCGCTAGTGTGTCCCGTTCCCACTGCTTCGCTTTTTCAAAAGTTTCTCTGACTTGAACTAATAAACGTTCTGGGTCAGTTTCATTACTGACACTAAATACATAAGCCCGTGATTCTCCTGTTTGCTTTACCAAGTCAATTGTTGCTTGTTCGTCATACCACTTAGCAAACAAAAATTTAACCATTGCATCAACTGCTTCTTGTGGTTGCAAACCCTCGTTATCTCTGAGAATAGAATGACATCCAGAACGGGTATCTCCCAAAACCTCACGAAACTTATCACGGGATAGAGGTGTGAGTCCGGTTTGAATCCCATCTGCTTCACTAGGATTTAAAATTACAGTATAAGGACTATGGGTTGCAGCTTCACGGGTGCTTTCATATTTAGGTAAGTTACCAATTATTTCTAACTTCCGTGGGTAGTCAAGATCACGATGATAGATATCTGTGTGTTTACCACTGGTTAAAATTGCATAACGGGCAAAAGGTGAAGCACTCATGTAAGCATTGAGTCGGTTAAGATGTTCTACCCAACCTTCCGCTTCAGTTCCACCAACTTTTTTATTTGGTTCCATAGCCTCTACCATAATAAAGGCTACATCCAAATTACCTACAGAGTCAGCATAACGGTCATCATAAACTACAACGTCTGCCCGTCCTAGATAGCGTCGTCCACCTTGATAAGTTCCCTCGGCAAAATCTGCACTTATTTCTAGTTCCATTGCTTCTAGTGGAACGCCGTACTCTTCTACTAGAATCTGAAGCGCCCACATTGTCACAGGGTCTTCTGCTGGACGCACATAAGAACCATCAGCTTTAAATAATTTCTGTAGATTTATATCCTGACGATACTTTTCTGGTAAGTCAGCCGGATTTTTATAAGGATTAGTGAAATCAGAGAAAGGCATGAAGTTATGGAATACAGGTTACACCTAGCCTAATAATATGCTATTTTGAGCGATCGCACTTTTATCTAGCTCCCATACAGAAACCGTAGGGGCGGGGTTTCCCCGCCCTGTTTAGGTGAAATTAAATTAACTCAAAACCCAACTAACCAAAGTTCTGACACCAAAACCGGTAGCACCTGCACCGTTATAGCCATTTTCCTTATCAGCCCAAACAGGACCTGCAATATCTAAATGCGCCCAAGGAGTATCCTTAACAAACTGCTTGAGGAACAAAGCCGCAGTAATAGAACCGCCATAACGGGGTCCGGTGTTTTTCATATCCGCAATACCCGATTTCATCCCTTCAAAATATTTGTCTTCCATAGGCATCCGCCAGATTTTCTCACCAGCGGTTTCAGCGGCTGTTTGTAGTTGGGAAGCAACAGCATCATCAGGTGTAAATAAACCGGCAATATCATCACCCAAAGCCACCACACAAGCACCTGTAAGAGTAGCTAGATCAACGATCGCATCTACACCCAATTTATCAGCATAAACTAAGGCATCAGCCAGGGTTAAACGCCCTTCTGCGTCGGTATTGTTGACTTCGATGGTTTTGCCATTTGATGCTGTTAAGATATCTCCTGGGTGCAGAGCCTTACCGCTAATCATGTTTTCGGTAACGGCTGATATAAAGTGAACTTCTACATCTGGTTTTAATTGGCCGATAGCTTTAGCAGCACCGAGAGTAGCCGCAGCACCACCCATATCCATTTTCATGGTTTCAATGCCACTACCAGCGCCTTTAATATTCAAACCGCCGGAATCAAAGGTTACACCTTTACCAATAATTGCGAGTTTGCGTTTGGGTGTGGTGGCTGGTTTGTAGATTAGGTGAATGAATTTCGGGGGTAAATCAGAAGCTTGAGCGACTCCTAAAAATGCTCCCATACCTAGTTTTTCACATTCTTCTTTTTCGAGAATTTCCAGTTGTAAGCCATATTCGTGAGCGATCGCTTGAGCAGTTTCTGCCATAGTAATAGGTGTAACACTATTAGCTGGGGCTGCTACTAACTGCCGTGCCAAAATTACCCCAGACACAATTTGATTGGCGCGGGTAATAGCTGCTTCTTGTCCTGTTAAACCGAATAAGTCAATTGTTTCAACGTTGGGACCTTTATCTTCTGGCTCGGATTTAAAGCGCGTATCTTGGTAAAGTGCTAATTCTAAACCTTCGGCTATGGCTTGGGCTGTGGCGGCTGGGTGATTGTTCCACAGTGGTAAACTAATTCCCAGAGTTTTAGTTTTTTGCTTTTTAGCAGTCCGCGCTATTGTAGCCGCCACACGGCGTAAGGTTTCTAGTTGCAGCCCATCTGGTTTACCTAAACCGACTAAAATCACCTTCCGCACTAAATTACCAGCAGAGACTCTTGTGAAGATGGTGCTATTGACTTTTCCGGTAAATTCTTCTTCAGCAATCAATTCTTTGAGAATTCCGCCGCATTTATCATCTAGAGTTGCTAAATCGCCTGTTAACTCGACTGCATCTTCAAATAAGGCGATCGCCAAAGTATCACCAGTCCAGTCTAATAATGCCGTATTTGTAAGTTGAATCATCATTTTTGTAAGTTCTGTCTATCATCCTTCTTGTACAAGTATTGCTCAAATTTTCTTAATCATGGACCTTTCATGCAACGTCTTGACAATCTGGTAAAATTAACGATGGTGTACAAATGACCAATTTACAAAGTTTTATCAGTTTTTTATTGTATTGCTCAAAAAATTATTCAGATGTCTCAAGAAATAAACCAACCCAAATTACCACCCACTAGTGCCATTGAAAGTGTTACTAATGTTACCTTTGAAAATTGGTTTGAATATCCAGTCAGAGCGCAACCACACCACACAGACTATGCTGGTATTGTTTGGCATGGTACATACTTAACTTGGATGGAGGAAGCACGGGTAGAATGCTTGCGCTCTATAGGCATTGAATTTGCTGATTTAGTGGCTTTAGGTTGTGATTTACCTGTTGTGGAGTTATCAATCCGTTATCATCGGTCGGTGCAATTAGGTATGCCAGTCATAGTAAAAACACGCATGGCTGAAGTGACAGGAGTACGGCTTAACTGGGACTATACTATTGTTTCTACTGATGGTCAGGATTTATATGTTACTGCCCAAGTGACGTTAGTGGCTTTAGATCGGGAAAAAGGTAAAATCATGCGACAGTTACCACCTGCGGTTCAAGATGCTTTGGCGAAAATTTCAGCATCTCGCAAGTAAGATTAGGCATTTAAAATCACTTGAATTAATTATCTACTTACTGGTGTTTGTGAGAAAGTTTGAGCAAACTGGGTGATTTGATGCCAAATATCTTGGGGAGTAACACCAAATCCAAAGTATAATAAAACAACGATAGCGCCACAGGTAACTGCCGTTTTGACGGTAGTTTTTACTAATTTCCAGAGGATGACAAATACTATCCAAGCTACTATTAAAGTAATGATCATATATTCAAATCCTTGAAATTGACTCTTATGTTTGAATAAAGAGTAAATTATATCTCAGAATCAAAAAATAATTCACTTTATTAAGAAATTTTTACAGACATATAGGACTAATATTTGATTTTTGTATCCCTTGCTGCGAACCCATTAAGATACTTAGGTAAGTTAGCAATGCCTTAGTCTAAAGTTAATCAAGTTTACTGAAAATATACCCATAATTTGATGAAAATTGGCTTTTATATTTAAATTAATAAAATCATTTGACATCAACATAAATATCTTTTTCAGATTGCTTAAATTCATCATCTAGGTTATAGAGTAAATTTCTAATTTGTTGACGAAGTTCTCTAGCAGGTTCTAAACAATCACGTTGATAATCTTGTAAAGTTAATTCAAGATGAGGATAAAGTAATTTTAAAAATCCTGATGCTGTTTTGAGAATTGCTTGTTGATCTCTAATGGTAGTATGATCATCAAATTGAGTATGTTGTTGAACATATTGGTAAAAACTACCATCTTTCCTTAAAGATAATAATGCTTCCCCAAAAAAGTCCATTTTTAAACCGATTTGATTAGCAATCATCTCCCTTTTAAATTTAGGAATTTCCCAACCAGGTAAAATACCAGCAAAACGATCTAAAAAAGCTGTTTCCGAGAAAAATTTAGGTAACTTAGCCATTAAATTATATTTATCTTTAGGACGTTGATATTCATCAAGTTCAATGTTACCTAATAACACCAAGGAACAATCACTAGCAATATCAGCAAATCCTGAACGGTTGTAACGTCCGTTAGCAAGATAAGTTTTTAACGGTCCAATAATTTCATCAGGATTGTCAAATGTTAAACTTTGAATTTCATCTAAAACAACTACATCATAACGTCCTAATAAACCAACTTCTTTAGTTTTTCCATTAATAAATAATTGTGAAGGAGTTACTTTTCCTCCACTAATAACAGAAACTTTATTATTAATGTTTTCATAAACAAAACTTTTTCCTGTTCCTTTAGGTGCTAGTTCTATGATGTGATAATTAGGTTCAACTAAGGGAATTAAACGAGTTAACATCCAGGTTTTTGAGCGATAATTATAATTTGGATGTTCGGGATTAAAACCCATTGAACAAAACATCAAATTTCGCCATTGTTCTGTGGTAAATTCAGAACGATATTCAGCATAAGTTTTCAGGTTAACTTCAGAACACTGAAAAGGATCAAAATCAATAATTGAGACTTGAGAATTACCATATCTTAAAGTAATCTTACCCCATACTCCTTGTCTAAGTAGCATCTGATAACGTTCGACAATATCTGTAGAAATTTCACAATCTGAGAAATTCAAAACAGGAATATTCGCTAATGGTTCAGGTATTTGTTTAGAGTTTGATTCCAATTTTATTCTTACTTGAAGTAGTGCGATTAATTTATATATTTCTCCTTGTTGTGTGAGTTTAAATTTAATAACTTCTTGATCATCTTTTCTAGGAAATGCTTTTTGGACAAAATTATTAATTTTTTCTAATTCTAAATTATCTAAAATTCCCATTCCCGGAACGATTTTATCTAGTAACCATTCACCCACAAAACTAGGAATACCTAAAGTGGTTAGTCCACTTGATGGTAAACGTTTTTTATCAATACTTAATGATTGAAATATTTGAGTGATTAAATCATTGTCGTAATTAAAAGTCATCTAAATCACCTTGAAAACCGCTACTAAAGATTTGTTGAATGCTAATGAATGATTCTGAATCAATATTTGATTCTCCTGAATGATTATTAGCAAAAAGAAAAGTTAATTTACCGGATAATTTAATAGTTGTTTCATTCTTGTGTGGTGGTAATTCTGGATATTCACTAATAAATATTTTATGAGTAATTTTATCATGAGGTTTAATAGTAATATCTAAGATTTTTCCTGTTTTAAATTCTCGTAATTCATTAATATATAAAGAAAGATGCGTTAAGGATGCTAAATTATGATTATGAATAGTAATTATTAATTCTCCTGGTTGTTTAGGTTTACCTTCTCCACTACAAGTTACTATAACTGGATAACGTTTTAATGATTTACTTAAAACTGAAAATCCTACTACAACTTCTTCGGGAAATAATCCCCCATGAGAACCAATAATTTCTTTATCTTTTGTATAAAAAAACGCACTAATACAATCGGAATTTCTCACAATACTAATATCATGGGGAAGTCCAAAACGTCTAGCTTCAAGAACTACAAAACGAGGATCATCAGTTTTACCAATTCCCATTCTACCTTTTGATTTTAATTCTGCTGGACAATTAGATAATTTTTGTACTTCTCCCATCATTTGTCCATGATCACTAGCAATAACAATTTTTAATTCTTCCGAACTGTTATATTCTTCTAAGTAGTGCTGAATGTTTCTAGCAATTCCTTCTAAACGATTGACCCTTTCTACTTTATATAGAGTGTTCCAATCTTTTTCTTGATGATAAAGTTCATCTAATTGATCAGTATCCCAGCAATAAATTTGATATTTATTTTCTTTTAAATCTTGATTTAACTCATGTTTATTATTATCTGTATAACGATTTCCTGATTTTACCATAGAAAAACCGTCTTTTGCATTAGGTGTCCAAGACGAATGTTCCGGTAAAAGTTGAGAATAAAGACTCCATTTTGCATATTCAGTCTTAGTAGGGAGAATACTAAAATAAGGTTTCATATCTGTTTCTAGTGAAAGTTGATTATTCTTAGTTAAAATTGCAATTAGTTGCTGATGATCTAACCATCCTAAACCATCAACAACTATCCAAAGAATAGGATTGTCTTTAGCTAATTCTTGAACTTGAAATGCTACACTATAATTCAAACATGAATTTTCTACATTATCAATTTTTAATTCTGGGTAATATTTTACTATCCAGTTAACAAAACTATCTGCTAATTGTTCGCTAATTTGTTGTTCTCTAGGAGTATTGTTAATTGTTGTCTCCCAACATCTAAAGGGTAAATAAGATTCTGTTACCCATTTTAAAGTATCTTCAGGAGTCGCATTAATGGATAAGGATAAAGGTTGAGGTAGAGGTAGTTTTTGCTCTAATTTAGATTTTTCAGTGCTACCTAAATATGGACTGATTTTTATAAATCTTTCTGTGTTTATCCAAATGGATTTATCTAATAAAATATCATAAGCAATGGAAGAAATAACTTTATTACCAGATTCTTGAGGTAAAATCAAACCATCTAAAATTTTCGCTTCTGTTTGATAAATCTTTTGTTCCCAAAACTTTCTAAATTCCTCTAAACAAAAATCAGGAATATCTAAAGGATATTGACCTAATATATTAGTAATCTGACAATCTGAACTTAAACCTAACCAATTCTTTAAAAGTTGATTTTTATTCTCAGTTTGATAATAACTGAGTAAATGATCATGATTATGGTTTTGACTAATTTTATGTTTCCAAACATCTTCAAATATTTGATAGTCTTGGGGGACTTGAACACATAACCATTTAGCTAAATGTCCTATGGATAGATTATCAATTAACCAAAAATCCTCTTCAGTATTAGTTATATCAGCTAATAAAGAGTTAAGAGGATGATTTGAAGGATAATTATCAAACTGAGTAGCTAATTTTAAAATATACTGATCATCCCAATCATCAGGAATAGATAAAGGAGAAAAAATAGTTGTTAATCTTTGACGTGGAACTTGTTTTCTTTCAATTATTAAATCTGATTTGTTCCATACTCTTAACCATTCTTCTGTCCAATTACAAAGGGTTTTACCTTTAATCCAATAATTGTCATTTTTAAGGGTGAAGTATCGTACCCATTCTACTTCTGTAGTGATAACAAGATAGTCAGAAAGAGGTTGATATAATCCAGTAGGATCTAATATGATTTTACTCATTAGTATCCTCCTGTATAGATAAATATTCTTTTAATTTTAAATATAAATCTTGTTGTCTTTCAGGAGAAAGTTGTGTAAATAAAGTAATGATTTGATTTTCTATATCTGTTTTTTCTTGATTTGCACTTTCTAAAATAATCGGGTTTAATTTCTCTAATATTTCCTTAACTTGTTGAGAAGATTCAGGGTGAGTAAACCGATTTTGTTGATTACTAATTTCTTGGGATAATTTAAAAGCTTCAGGTTTATTAATTCCTCTCAGTTTTTCTTCCCAAATTCTAATATTTTCTTCTAAAATATTCTGTTTCTCTTTAATTTCGGTAATTATTTGCTGATAACGAGATTCTGGTTTTATAATATTGTTGGTTAATTTTTCAATATCATGGATAGCATCTATATAATCCTGCTGAGTTGCATTATTACTCAAAGAATTATAACGAATTTCGATTTTATCTAAACAGTCTTTACTTGCAAATTCATGTTGAATTTCATCGCGTTTTCTAGTAGCAACTTGACGGTAGTAATTTAATCTCTCAATTAAATGTTCAGGTAAGGAAACTTGGGTAATTTTCTCAATTGCCGTTTCAAGTTCAACTTGATAATCAGCAAATTCTTGTACTGTTTTCAGAGATGCGGATTTTTCACCTAACTTTTCAACAAAGTCATTAATTTTATCTGGAACAGTTTTTAAAGCATCAGCGTGACGTTGCTTGTGTTGTGGAGTAGGATTAACAACAATAGTATCTGATGTACTGGATGATATTGATGCGTTTGAATTATTTGCTAAATTAAAAGTTTTTGGTTTTGATAATGGTAGTTGAAGAGAAGAATAAAGATTTACCAAGGTTTCAATATTGACATCATCTAGTAAGTTTTCTAATGTTTCTATTGGTTTTAACCGATCATCAATTTTTTTAATTTCATCTAAAAGTTGTTGTTTTTGAGGTTTAATTTCTTGTATTTTTACTTGATCTGGATCAGCAGAATTAATAAATTTATCAATTTCTTCAATCAGCTTTTGCGCTTGATAATAATCAACTCTTGTTGGTATTTCAGGACAATTAACAGATTGAATACGAATCAATTTAGGTGTTTTACTAGATCCTAAAATCCAGATTCTGACAAAATCTTTAGGTTTATCAAATACATTAGTTTTCACCCAATCTTTAATTGGTTTTTCTTGAATTAATACTTCTTCTTTCTTGCTTTTAGGAATACTAAAATTTCCCTGTAGCATTACTTCAGTACGATGATAAGATATCCAGGCTGTAAATAGCATTGTAAAGGTATATTCATTATACCCAAAGGGAGGATTGGATAATTCTCGCCAAATTCTATCTATATTAATAGATGTTCGTTGTTTATTTCCTAAAGCCGTTAACTGAGATATTGTATTCCATGCTTTTTTAACATTTTCATAGGTGGGAACTTGTACAGAATATTTTTGAGAAGCAGTTTTAAATAATCCCCAAGTATTAACAAATACTTGATTAATTAAAGTCTGATCAGATGTATTTAAAAAATTACTTGTATTATTGTCTAATAAATATTTCGATAAAGATCCAATTATTCTATTTCCAGTTGAATTTTTTAAAGCCATTTTATCACATCTACCGAGAGGTGGAACAAAAGGATAAAGTTGCTGTAACAGATGACTAACAATACTTTCTGGATTTTGTTTGTCTGTAGTAGTTAGTTTATACAAATCAAGACAATGATAAGTACAATAAGTAATTACTTCTTTAATTTCTCTTGTAGTTTTGTCTTGTAACTCTTTAATCTTTACTTGGAAAGCTGTTTCTGATCCTTGTTTATCAGTAGCAGTTTTGTTTTGAAGAATTTTTAGTTTCCATAAATCATAACAAATATCTCTAACTGGTTGATTAGGAATAGCAACAGCAATACGTTCCTTATGTTTAGATTGAGAAAGAAGCTGATCTACTTTATAGCGAATATCCTGTAATTCTTCGATAGTTTCCGCTAAAACGTAAGCGAAAATTCCTTTTCCTTCTGAGTTTTCTATGGTTTTGTAACCAGATAACGCTTGTTCAAATTCCGCTATACTATAAAATTTATATTCAAAAAAACCATTCATCATTCAGGAGTTGATTTTTTTCAATAAAATCTATCCCTTCAATTGTTGCTTTTGATAAAAAGGTGCTAATCTCTTGTTGACAATGTTTAACTGCTAAATTAATGGAGATTTTATTAGCTTGTTTGCTAACTTCTTCTTCTAGTTCTTGATCAATTTCTAGTAAATTTCTCCCTGAATAAAAACGATAGGTATTATCTCCGGTATTAGGATAAATAACTTTTCTTTCATAAGTTAGTTTATCTAAGGTTTCTTTTGTTTCTTTTTCCGATAAACCTGTCAATTCACTAAGAATAACTTCATGTTTTTCTGATTCTGGTTTATGAAGTTTACTTTGACTAACATAAAATAAGAAAAGTCCTTTTAAAACTGCAATTTCTGCATCTGTAGTAGATGCAGCTATAATATCATAGGCTTTTTGATATTCTGAATAATGACGAGAAAATTCTAGTTGAGAAAAGTTATTTTCAAAAGCATCCACTAAAGAAATAGCAGGAATACAATTTAATTTACCGTTGTCTTCAACAGGTTGAGAATTAATAAACTGTTTAACATCTTCTTTGATATATTGAATCGCTGTTCTTCCTTGAGTAAAATCTAAGTTACAAAGTAGATAACTATTCAAAGGATGAAGGGGAAAACAACCAATAGTAAGCTTCTCATTAAATTCTTCTAAACTCCAACCTCTTTCACGATAAGTTTTAATTCTAGTTCCATGGGATTTCCTACTATCAGTTAACAGAGTATTATTCCATTTTTGATAAAATTGATTCCATAAATTAGTATTATCTTCTTTTGGTAATAAACCTTTAATGACTAATTCTAAACTAGAACTTGGTTCATAGGTGCTTCCAGCAACTTCTAAACGAGAAGCGAGTTTTTTATAATCTTCTGCTGATTGATTTGGAACTGATTTTAAAGGTTCAATTTGAGTGAAACAAACTAAAGCAATTTTGCTTTTATAATTTTCACAAATATTAGTAGTACCTTGTAAAGTAAATCCTCCTGAATTAAATGGATCTTTTGACCATGATTGAAGATAAGCATTAAGTTCATCAAATAAAATTAAAATCCCTGAATATTTTGCATCTTGTCCAGAACATAAAGTAGTAATTAATTCTTCTAAAATTTCTTCAATCCTTAAATCTGTTTCAAAGTCAATAGCAAAACCTTTATTTAATTGCTTACTAATTTCTTTAACCGTAGGAATTACTCGATAATTATCTTTTTCTAATAAATCAATAATACTGTAAAAATCTCCAAATTGATTTCCAGTTGTGTCTAAAAAAAGATTAGCTTGATTAATTTTTTCATCCGTTAAATTATATAAATATTCAAGAGGTTTCTGACAAAGTTGTTGTGCTAATGAATCAGTAATACCTTCATTTTCTAAGGTTTGACGAATTGATTTTAAAAATATCTGTCTTAAATCTATTCCTTCATCTCCACTGATACAAATTACTAAATGTTTAGGGTTACGTCTTTTATAAGCTGTTAAATCTTCTACTATTCCTTGATTATTTCCTGCTGCAATTTTAATTTGATTTAATATTCCTTCAATTTCAGGACTATCTAATAATTGTTTAAAATAGTTAGCAGCAACTAAAGCAAAATGAGATTTTCCTTTACCATAATCTTGAACAAATAAATGAATATTCGGTTGATTTATACTATGGTAACTTCTTTGAATAGCATCAAGAACACCTAATGTAGAAGATTTAGGATCATTAGAATTATAATTAAATACAAATCCTTGACACAAAAGTAAATTTTTATCAGCATCAGCCATCATACCAAAATTAACGGCATTGGCTACCATTCCTGATTCATTAATTTTAACTATTTGATGAAGTTGCATAGTTTTACACCCCTGGTTTAGTTATATATTTTGAAGTTTGTCTGCGTTAAAGAACAACTATAAGCTTAAATGAATACGTTTTTTATCCCAATCTTGTGGCTTTAATTGAGTAGGAAGAATAATCCATAAACTGCTTTCTAGATGTCTCATATCTCCCAACTTTTTCCAAAATAAACTAATAGGAGATTGCGGTTGACTGTAAAGATAAGTTATTAAAATATCAAGGTCTTTTAACAGTACAATTGGTTTATTACTGTCAGCACAAAATTTTCTGATAGCATCTAATTCTTGACCTAATTTTTTATCAAGAATTAAAAAGGGACTTTTGCTATTAACACGACTTATTAAGTTGTCACGATAACTGACAAGTTGAGCATTATTGTTAAATAAAATTTGTTGAATTTCTAAACCGTTAGGGTTATCCCACAATAGTAAATGAGGAGAATCAGTTGGTTTAGCATCTTTAAGATAGAGATTATTTATTGTTAACATAAGCTTTCTCCAATAAAGTTAAAGGATTATCCCAACGACGGATAATTTGATAAGGTGAAACTGTGCGTCTTTGTTCAATAATTCCTAAAGATTCCATCCTATTCAGATGGTCTTGTAAAGTTTCAGATTGAATACCTAAAACAGGGATAATTCCCATCTTTTGAGAAAAAATATCATCAGTTAATACAGAAGTTTCCTGACTAAAATCTCGTTCCCACAGTTTAGCTAGGAAATAACCTATCAAATAGGTATTAGGAAGCTTAGAATTCCCTATTTGATATGTATCTGTTTTGATTTCTTTGATAAATTGACAATTAGCTAATGCTTGTTGTTCAACATAAGCTCTTAAAACATACTTGAATCTTTCAGGAATAACGTTATCTGGTTCTTCAAATATAGGAATACTATTTTGAAATAAATCATTTTTACTAAAAGTTGAATTTTCAGGGAGAAAAGTATAAATAAAATAAGTCCAACCTCCCCATTCAGCAGGATTTTCTGGAATTTTATTTAAACCTTGATTACCAAAACTTAAATAAAAGTGCATGAACCAATCAGTAGTAATTGATTTTAAATAAGGATCATGTTTTAAAACTATTTTTCCTTCTGGACTTAAATAATTATCTTTAACTAAACCTGCTCTAATTGCCCAACTTTTAATTTTACCAACTTTGGCATTACCTAAACCTGTTTTTGTCATTAGATTTGGTAAAGTATCTTTTAAGCCTTCTTTTTCAGAAGCAGCATCAAGTATTCTCTTAATTTCTTCTTTTTTGAGAGAAAAATTACCGTTGAAATGCAGTTGCATTTTAGCCATAGTCTATCAAGTATTGAATAATATGAACTTTGCAGTGATTTTACTTAAAAAAATCAATTCCACTCTCAAAACTGCTCTTTGGCTTTGACTGAGGTTGTAATATTCCCAGACCTATGTGAGTGCTTATGCTGATTTCATTATAGTGTATATAATAACGTTCTACTAGTTGAATATTTTATTTTTGATGATAATTTACATTATTTAAAAAAAAATAATCCTACACTGCACCCGATAGGATGAGTGTAAGATTATTATGATGTTTAACCAACAGAAATTATCTGTGGCTGAGTTGCTACCTTTTCCATAGCTGTGAAAACTTCTTGTCTAGCCCATTTATCTGCTGCCAAAATGTCATCTAAAGAGGGATTTTGTGTGTTATCATTTTGATGGCGATCGCACACAAATTCAATACACTTCGTAATATCCAAATAGTGAATCTTCTCTTCTAAAAATAGCGCCACAGCTTGCTCATTTGCCGCATTTAACACAGCCGGCATAGAACCACCCGCTCTCCCCGCAGCATAAGCCAAACCCATACAAGGATATTTTTGATGATCTGGTTCACGGAAAGTTAAATCACCAGATTTCACTAAATTCAATCTTTCCCAATTAGTGTAAATTCGCTCTGGCCAAGATAAAGCATAAAGCAAAGGTAAACGCATATCCGGCCAACCCAGTTGAGCTAAAACCGAAGTATCTTGTAATTCTATTAAAGAGTGAATAATACTTTGAGGATGAATGACAATTTCGATGTTGTCATAATCTACTCCAAATAAATAATGAGCCTCAATTACTTCCAAACCTTTATTCATCAAAGTTGCCGAATCTACAGTGATTTTTCGCCCCATTGACCAATTAGGGTGTTTAATAGCATCAGCAACTTTCACTTCTGGTAACTTTTCCACAGGCCAATCTCGAAAAGCCCCACCAGAAGCCGTGAGTAATATTTTTCTCAAACCATCTTTAGGAACACCTTGCAGACATTGAAAAATTGCTGAATGTTCGGAGTCTGCGGGTAATAGTTTCACACCGTGTTTTTCCACCAAAGGTAACACCACAGGAGCGCCGGCAATGATAGTTTCTTTATTGGCTAAAGCTATATCTTTACCCGCTTCAATAGCAGCAATAGTTGGTAATAAACCCGCACAACCAACAATACCAGTTACAACGGACTGAGAATCACCATAACGCGCAACTTCGATCACTCCTGCTTCTCCAGCGAGTAAAATGGGTTGAGGATTGAGGTCTTTAATAGCTTCTTTGAGTTCTGGTAATTTGTCCGCAGCAGAAATAGCCGCAATTTGGGGACGAAACTGGCGAATTTGCGCCGCGAATAACTCCACATTCCGTCCCGCAGCTAATCCGACAATTCGGAACTTATCAGGGTGTTCAGAGACAATATCTAAGGTTTGAGTACCAATTGAGCCAGTAGAACCAAGGAGAGTAATAGCTTTCACAATTTTTTAATAATTAACGCTAATTTTAAATATAAATTGCTGAGAGGATGTTTTAAAAGTTTATGGCTAACGCCACGCTACGGAAGTCCTAACGAAAAATTGAGAGTTTGAAACCCATGAAGATGGGTTTTGTCTGTGTAGCCAAGCCACTGCGTTGGGCGGGTTCCCCGACTTGTAGCAAGTGGCGCGCGACTTATAGTCGCCAAGGCAAGTAATAAATTAGACTAATTTCCTGATTTTTTGAGAACAGAATTAATATCACGCTCTATAACTGGGCTACAAGTACCCGGACGCTTATAAATACAAGTTCCTTGCCAACATTTTTGCAAAGTATAGTTTTGATATGGAAATGGTATGGAACGATTACCAATAATGTAGTTAAAACCTGCTTTTAACTCTGCAAAATCTGCTGCTTCTTCTACTGGATATATAGGAACATTCTGATGTAAATAGGTATAGCCTCCTGATAAAGCCCAATGAATACCCCAAAGCCCAAGTCCGCAAATACTATTTTCTTTACTTAAACTTTGTAAAGCTAGTAAATTATTAGTTGCACCATATAAATGTGTATCTTCTAAATTAGTACCAAAAGTAGAAAAAGTCAACGGATTATAAATATTGAAGCGGCTCAATAAAGCCACAGAAGTAGAAGTCCAAACTAAAAGACAAAGTAATATAGTGATTAGTAATTTTGGGATTGAATTCCATCTGCGAGATAAACTTAAAACTAATTCTCCAGTACCAAGCCCTGCTAATATCATCAGCATTGGTAATGCTGGATAAATAAAGCGATATTCTTTATGAGCCAGTAAACTATGGGACAAAATAATAACTAATACCAACCATCCTAGAATCGGGCTACGACGTAAACCTATAATAGCCAGAATTAAGATAGGTATAGAGAACCAAGACCAACTTTTCAGCAAGAAAATAAAATATTCATACCAAGGAGAAACTCCATAAAGTTTACTTTTACCTTCTACAACATTCACCCAAATGTTTAACCAAAAAGATTGAAAAGGATAAGACCAAGTAAAAGCATCAACAGTACCAAAGATAAGTATAGGGACTATCATCCCTGCTATCATTGACAACCATTTTTGCCGCCAATCTTTTCTACAAATATAGATAACTACAAAGCCAATAAGTGGTAGAAAATGTATTCTTAATGCTAATGCTATTCCTAAAAAGCAGCCTGCTAAAAATAACCGCTTTCGTAGTTGCAAATGGTTTCTGAAGATTCCTAAATAGACACCAGGTAAAAATAAATGAGTTGCTATAACTTCGGTAAAAGCTTTAGGACTAAAATAAACCAGTTCAAACCAAATAGTACAAATTCCCGCACAAATAAAAGCTGTAATTATTCCGCCTATCTTTTTTCCCCATAAATAAGCTACTAAGATATTACTGAGAGAAAGTAGAGATAAAAAGATATTAATTCCTAGTAAGTATCCATAAGAACCTTCTCCTAGCCAAGCAGTAAGACGTATGATACCTGCGAGAATTCCTGGTAATACCCAAGAACGAATCCCGTCTCTAAATTCCCACGTCACTATCCCATTACCAAAAACAAGTCGGTGTGCAGGTTCTTGAGTTTGGAAAATCTCATCAGCCCAAAATATATTGGGAAATTTTAAGGATATACCAACACGAAGTATTAATGCGAATATAATCAGTATTCCCAATAATAAATTATCTATTTTTAACTGGCGATTCATTGCAATTCTAGTTGAAAAAAAATTATGCGGTTTTCAAATTAGCGAAGTGCTGTTTTTCACTGTAAATCCTGTAGGGGTGTAGTGTCTGCACCCTCTTTTGTACGGTATCAGATGGATAACAGCTATATTATACGAGTTACTCTACAATTGCTTTATCTTCTTAGGACTTACGCAAGATTGAACTAAAAACCTGATTCTTGGGTAGGGGTAATTCATGAATTACCCCTACTTCCGTTCTATTTTGCGTAAGTTCTGCTTCTATATAGTAGTCGCTGTTTTTTTCAGTTTGGAGTCATGGCTGTTTACAATGGCTCAATTACTTGCCTATTCTGAGTTTTACACAATTTCCCCTTTTCCTTAAATTGTTATTAATGATCTGGGATGAGTTTCTCCCTACCTTAAATATCGGTATGATATAAAAGTAAACAAAACTTAAAGAATATTTATCCAAATGCTAAATGACTCCCCTAGCTTGCCCAAGGTTAAAAATTCACTAACCCAAAAAATTCTCTTAGGTAACGAACCTAGTGCTGAGTTAATAGCAATTCTTACCATCTATTTTGTCCAAGGGATATTAGCATTATCGCGTTTAGCCGTGAGCTTTTTTCTCAAAGATGAATTGCGATTAAGCCCAGTGCAGATGTCAGCGATTGTGGGCATCAGTACCATTCCTTGGATGATTAAGCCATTATATGGTTTTATATCCGATAGTTTACCCTTATTTGGCTACCACAGAAAACCTTACATAGTGCTATCTGGAATCATTGGATGTATTTCTTGGGTGAGCTTAGGAACAGTAGTTCATACTAGCTCAACAGCAACGATTATGATTCTACTTTCTTCTCTTTCTGTTGCTATCAGTGATGTGATAGTTGATTCTATAGTAGTGGAAAGAGCCAGAATCGAATCAGAAGCAAAAATCGGTTCTTTGCAATCTCTTTGTTGGGGTAGTTCAGCAATTGGAGGACTTTGTATAGCTTACTTTAGTGGCTTACTTTTGGAATATTTCACCACACGCACAGTATTTTTAATTACAGCATTATTTCCTTTAATTATTTCATCTGTAGCTTGGTTAATTGCTGAACAACCAATTAACAAAGATACTAAAAAAAGCAATAATACAAAACATCAAATTGGACAATTGATCCAAGCCCTCAGCCAAAAAGCAATTTGGCTACCAACAGCATTTATATTTATTTGGCACGCTACACCAAATGCAGAATCAGCATTTTTCTATTTTACAACTAATGAACTACACTTTGAACCAGAATTTTTAGGGAGAGTCCGTTTAGTCACCAGTTTTGCTTCCTTAGTTGGGGTGTGGGCTTTTCAACGTTATTTTAAAACTATCCCTTTTAGAGTGATGTTTACTTGGGGGATTTTTATATCTACAGCTTTAGGAATGACAACTTTATTATTAGTCACTCACACTAACAGACTTTTAGGAATAGATGATCATTGGTTTAGTTTAGGTGATAGTTTGATTATTACCGTTATTGGGCAAGTTGTCTTTATGCCCGTATTAGTATTAGCAACAAAGCTTTGTCCTCCTGGTATAGAAGCTACATTCTTTGCTTTAATAATGTCTATATTTAATTTAGGAGGAACAGTTTCCTATGGCTTTGGGGCAATCATCATGAAATGGTTGGGAATTACAGAAAATCAATTTGATTCTCTGTGGTTATTAATCATCATTACTAACTGTAGCTCCCTGATTCCGATCTTATTTATTAAATGGCTACCAGATGCTAAAATTGATATTGGTAATAGTCAACCACTTATCAATGATGTAATTAGTCCATAGAGAAAAACTTATTAGGAAAATAGATGATATGACGACTCCTGGTTCTTATGATGCCAGCATCATGAATGTTGATTTAGCTAAAGAACTGCAAAGATTACATTTACAAGTTCTTTTAAGTTGGAAAAAAGAAGCCAGGACATTAGGCTGGTTTGGTTTAAATGATCAAATGTCTGTTTTAGAATTGGGCAGTGGTCCCGGATTTTATACAGAACAACTTCTGAATTTGCTCCCCAATAGCCAAATCACAGCCTTAGAAATTGATCCTGTTTTAGTTAAACAGTCTCAACAGTATTTACAAAACAAAGCTGATCATCGTTTACAGATTATTGAAGCTTCTGTTATGGAAACTGGCTTACCAGATAACAGTTTTGATTTTGTTATTGCCCGATTAGTTTTAGAGCATATATCTAATCCTCTTGGTGCAGTTAAAGAAGTATTGCGTGTTCTTAAACCCGGAGGTAAGTTAGTAATTATTGGTGGTGATAGAAATATGATGATGTTAATTGATCCACTATTTCCAGAATTTGATTTGATTAATGAAAAAGCCGCACAATTTCAAATTAATCGAGGTGGAGATCCTTTCTTAGGGCGTAAATTATGGCGCATTCTCCAAACAGCAGGTTTTGAAAATCTCGATTTAGAAACTATTGCTTACCATAGTGATGATGTAGGGATAGAAGCAATCTCTGAACAATTTCAACCAGAACACTTTTTACATTTAGCTAGTTTAGGGATGCTGTCTGCACAAGAAGCAGAAAATACTATTGCTGCCATGAATAAGTTTTTAAATTCAGAAAATCCATTTATATTAATATTGGGATTTATGGCTTGTGGTCAGAAACCATATCTAAATATAGCTGAGAACTAAACTAATTTAGATCCTCGACTTTTTTAATAAGTTGGAGATATTTAACCTTTAACTGGACAATATATTATGCAAACATTAGAACCTCAAGATCATCAAATTTCGGAAAAATCCTATACCCTCAAAGATTGGCAAGGAGGATATGAATCTCTTACCCAAGAATTTGATTATTGGATTGATGATATAGAAGGAGAAATTCCCCTAGAATTAACAGGAACATTATTTAGGAATGGTCCCGGTTTATTAGATATCAACGGGCAAAGATTTCATCATCCCTTTGATGGAGATGGCATGATTAGCCGCATTACATTTACTAATGGACGCGCCCATTTTCGGAATAGATTTGTACAAACAGAAGGTTATTTAGCAGAGAAGGAAGCAGGTAAAATTCTTTATCGTGGTGTTTTTGGTACTCAAAAACCAGGAGGTTGGTTAGCGAATGCTTTTGATTTTAGAATCAAACATATTGCAAATACAAATGTTATTTATTGGGGTGGTAAACTTTTAGCATTATGGGAAGCAGCAGAACCTTATTTACTTAATCCCCAAACGCTGGAAACATTAGGAAATGAATATTTTAATGGTGTTTTAGCTAAAAAAGAAGCCTTTAGCGCCCACCCTCGTATTGATCCCAATGGTACATTAGTTAACTTTGCCGTAAAACCAGGACCATCAACAACAATTACGATATTTGAATTAAACACAAACGGGGAAATTATTAAAAAACAAAATCATAGTGTTCCTGGTTTTTGCTTCATTCATGATTTTGTAATTACAGAAAATTACTGTATTTTCTTTCAAAATCCTGTTAAATTTAATCCCATACCTTTTGCTTTAGGAATATCTAGCGCAGCCCAATGTATTAAGGTTCAAAAAAATCAGCCTACAAAAATTATCATTATTCCGCGCACAGAAAAAAGCAAAGATGAAAAAGTCAAAGTTCTAGAAACTCAAGCCGGGTTTATTTTCCATCATGCTAATGCTTTTGAAATAGAGAATGGAATTATCATTGATTCTATTTGCTATGAATCATTAACAGATGTTGAACCCAATAGCGATTATCGAGAAACTGATTTTGATGCCAATTCTCCTGGACAACTTTGGCGATTTCATCTCAATTTACAAGAAAATAAAGTGCAGAATCAGTTAATAGATGATCGATCTTGTGAATTTCCAACTATTCACCCCCGTAATGTCGGTAAATCATATCGTTTCTTATACGCTGCTGCGACTCATCAAGCAACTGGAAATGCACCATTACAAGCAATCCTTAAACTTGATTTAGAGTCACAACAAAAGCAACTATGGAGTGCTGCACCACGAGGTTTTGTCGGTGAACCAATTTTTGTTCCTCGTGCAAATTCTCAACAAGAAGATGATGGTTGGGTAATAGCTTTAGTTTATGATGCAGAACATGATCGTTCCGATGTAGTAATTTTAGATGCGGGAAATCTGGAACAGGGTGCGATCGCCAAACTACATCTTCAACATCATATTCCCTATGGTTTACATGGGAGCTTTACACCCGAAACATTTATTTAAATGTAGGTTGGTTGGGTTGACGCAAGAAAACCCAACATCGGTTTCCATAAACATACTCCCAAAAATAAAACTGTAACAAAAACTACAAAATTGATGTCTTTTTGAAAAAAAGAGGGTAAGCTAACCATATAAATCCGGTTTACGAATATACCGTGATGAGGAGTGAATATTATGGTTTTAACGTCTCTCCCACTTATGGAAAATCAATCTCCAGCTTACATTTGCCCTTATGATCAAGCTTGTAGCTATTTAGAATGGGCAGCTAAAGAATTAAAATTAGATCCAGGTATAGTAGAAATACTCAGTCATCCCCGAAAAGTTGTGACAGTTTCCATACCCATAAAAATGGATAATGGAGACGTGCGGGTTTTTGCAGGACATCGAGTCCAACACTCGGATATTTTAGGACCATATAAAGGTGGTATTCGCTATCATCCCGCAGTCACATTACGGGAAGTTTCCGCTCTGGCAATGCTGATGACTTGGAAATGTGCATTGTTAGGTATTCCCTATGGCGGTGGTAAAGGCGGAATTCCCATAGACCCCAAAAAGTTTAGTGTGGGGGAATTAGAACGGATTAGCCGCCGTTATATTAGTGAATTAATTAAAGACATTGGACCATCGGTGGATATACCCGCCCCAGATATGGGAACTTCAGCACGGGAAATGGCGTGGATGATGGATACTTATTCTGTCAATGTCGGTCATTCTGTGCCTGGAGTAGTAACTGGTAAGCCTTTATCTATTGGTGGTTCGCTAGGACGAGAAATGGCTACCGGACGCGGTGTAATGATTATTGTCCGTGAAGCACTTGCAGATCATGGTAAATCCCTTGCTGGTGTGCGTGTAGCGATTCAGGGTTTTGGTAATGTGGGCGGGGCTGCTGCTGAATTATTATACCAAGAGGGAGCGAAAATTATCGCTGTTTCTAGTGGTGCTGGGGGTGTCTTTTCGGAAGTTGGTCTTGATATTCCGGCATTAAAAGCTTATGCTGCTGAAAATCGCCGCAGTGTGGTAGGTTTCCCCCAAGCTATACCAATTAGTAATGCAGATTTACTAACTTTACCTTGTGATGTGTTAATTCCTGCTGCTTTGGAAAACCAAATAACTGAGGAAAATGTACATCAGATCAAAGCGCAATTTGTCGCGGAAGCTGCTAATGGTCCAGTGACATTGGAGGCTAATCGAATTTTAGAAGCGCGTGGTGTGACTGTGTTGCCAGATATTTTAGCTAATGCTGGGGGTGTAGTGGTAAGTTATTTGGAATGGGTACAAGGTCTTTCTTACCTGTTCTGGGATGAGGAACGCGTAAACAGAGAAATGGAACATTTGATGGTTCAGGCTTACCATAAGGTGATTAACGAGTCGAAAGCACGGCGGGTAAATCTGCGGTTAGCTGCTTATACTCTGGGTGTGGGTAGAGTCGCACAAGCTTTAACTGATAGGGGTTTGTATCCTTAGTCATGAAGGGTGGGGAAACCCCACCCCTACAAATGTATTTGTTTGATTCTTGTTTTGAGGCGTTGCTGATTAAGAGTATGATTTTGTTTCACGCAGAGGCGCTCCAGTCACAGAGAGTAAGAATTCGCAATTTTTGATTTTTCAATTTCATACTTCAATATAGCGATCGCCATGCAGTCTATCAGCAATGCCAAAGATTTTATATAATGTCTCTATTTCGGGAAATTTATAATTATAAAGTAACGATGTATTAACTGTTTTGGGTTATAACCCGTAATTTTCTACAATAATGAAAAAGACTTTATAAAAGGTGTCCTTAGAAAAAATGTCTAAAACTGTTGCTGATGTGATGAGTCGTGATCCTATTCTCGTTCGTCCTGAAACTCCTTTGAAAGAAGCTATCCAAATTTTGGCAGAAAAACGAATTAGTGGTTTACCTGTGATTGATGGTGCAGGTAAATTAGTCGGTATTATATCAGAAACTGATTTGATGTGGCAAGAAACTGGTGTGACTCCACCTGCATACATCATGTTTTTGGATAGTGTGATTTATTTGCAAAATCCTGCTACTTATGATCGAGATTTACATAAGGCTTTAGGACAAACGGTAGGGGAGGTAATGAGTAAAAATCCTTTGACTATTTCTCCTGAGAAACCATTAAGAGAAGCGGCAAAATTGATACAGGATCATAAGGTTCACCGTCTTCCTGTTCTTGACAATGCAGGTCAGGTCATTGGTATTCTGACTCGTGGTGATATTATTCGCGCTATGGCTGCTGAGTAGAAGATTAGGTGACAGTAAGAAGGGAATAGGGAGAAGATTTCTGGACTTTACCAATTACATTTTGAAAATTAGGATGATTAAATGAGTGTTTCTGCTGAGTCGGTGAAAGAATTACTGAGTTCGGAAAATTTGGGCGATCGCCTACGTGCAGTCAATCAAATTCGGGAACTAGAGCCAAAAATCGGTTTAGAATTAGTGCAAATTGCCATCTGTGATCACAGTGCGCGTGTACGTTATTCGGCGGTAAGTCAAATGGATACTCTGGGAACACAGGATTTACAGTTATCCTTAGATATTTTACGCCGTTTACTCAATGATCCGGAAGCTGATGTTCAAGCCGCCGCAGCAGATTGTTTAGGTGCGCTAAAATTACATGAAGCTTTTGAAGATTTACAAGAACTTTATCATACAAGTCCTGAATGGTTGGTGCAGTTTAGCATTATTGCCACATTAGGAGAATTAGGAGATCCCCGCGGCTTTGAATTACTTACACAAGCTCTGGCTTCAGATAATGGCTTAATTCAAACTGCGGCTATTAGTTCTTTTGGTGAGTTGGGAGATTCACAAGCTATTCCGCTTTTAGTTCCATACAGCAATAATCCAGATTGGCAAGTGCGTTACAGGGTTGTGCAAGCTTTAACTCGTTTAGGTGGTGATGAAGCTAAATCTATTTTAGCAACTTTGGTGAATGACGAAGTAGAAGCGATCGCCAATGAAGCAAAAAAAGCTTTGCAATTAACTTAATAAAGACTTGATGATACCTTCAACTTGCATTTACTCCACTGACTGGCGATCAGTATTTACTGTAAATAATAAGTAAAGATAACAATAACCAACAGGACTTGCTTCTTCATATTGGTTTTCCGGAAAGTCAGCAAATACCGTCTATGTTTTAGGGATACAGCCTGGCTTTATCCCTATTTTATTGTAACTTTAAATAACAACTGCTGAATTTACTAACTTAGGCTACTCTAATTTTATAGATATCTATTTCACCTCAATGTCTTGTGGGATAAGGATTTCGAGTTATTTATATATGCCATATTTTGGGAGAAACAGACTTCTACTATGAAGTTAGTATAAAGAACTCTATTTCTTTTTTTAAAGATTGTGTAAAGTAACCTCAGTTATATTTACTTAGGTAAATATCCGGGTTATAGTTTATATAAGAAACGCATTAAAAGAGGCAAAAGATAACAGCCTCAAGTATAACACTTACAAAATAGGCATATAAAACATGACAAAGTTCAACTCTTTAGCAGCAACATTAGCAGCATCCGCTGTAGGTTTAAGCTTATTCGGTGGAGTATCTCAGGCTCAAGCCGCTTCTTTAGTTCCATCTACTGAAGGAGAAATTCAAACAAACCTCGCGTGTGTGACCGGAAGTTGTATTGACACAACCCCACTCGGTTACACCATAGAGAGTTTAGTTGTAGGAAATGGTTACAAAGAGAGTCTTTTGTTTAGCGATGACAGCGAAACTGCTAACGACTACGGTTTTGGTATTAACTTTTTAGCTGAAGATGAAGGAACTAACTCTTCAGGTGGTAATTGGTTCCGTCCGGTAGCTGTAAAAGCAGACGGTACTCTTTCTGAAGATGGTCAATTGGAAGTTGGTAAATTCAAGTTTACATTCGATACAACAATAGAGAAACTCAAGCTAACTTTCTTTGACGTAGAAGATATAGGCACTAAAATTAGCAACATAATCGGTGGTGACATAGATATTACTCCAGGTCTTGATGGCAATATAAAAATAGTAACCTTGAGTAATGTCAATTCATTCAATCTTCATCTAGGTAGAATTGGTGGTAAATTTAATCCTGGTGATGGTGCTCGTCTGCAAGCATCAGTCCCTGAACCTACAACCATTCTTGGCTTAGGTGCTTTAGGTGTAGCTAGTGCTTTTGGTTTGCGTAAAGGTAAGAAAGCTTCACAAGCAGTTTAGTATTAACTCAGATTTTAAATTGTAATTCCACTCAGGGATTATCACTGCAACTCAATAATTAGAAGTTTAGCCTGCTCATGCGGGCTTTGTTTTTTTGTCTGATTTTCAGCAAGCACTAATTAATTTTAACCTCCATATACTTGCGGCCAAGTTGTCAATAAAAATACGACAACTGCGCTGATAGCTAATACACCTTGAATCAAATTTCCCACAACTGTACCGACAGTAATTCCTATACCAGCTTTCACCGCAGGCCATAATTGACGCTGGTAAAGGAACTCACCAATAATTGCTCCTAATAGTGGTCCAAATAGAATCCCTAATAATGGTCCACCAAAAGGTAAAGCAGGTAATAATCCAAAAAATCCCAGTAATAAACCTACAAAAGCGCCAATTTGTCCCCATTTACTAGCACCGGCTTGTTTTGCTCCTATGTAACCCGCGAGGAAATCAACACCCATACTCAGGAAGAGAACAATAATGGTGACAATTAGGGGAATTTTGATAGCTGTAAAGGAACTACTGACAATTCCCCAGATAATAATAGATATTAAAATCAAACTGCTTCCAGGTATAGCTGGAACGACAGCACCAATTACACCTACTAACATTACAGCGACTAAGAGTAAATAAATAATTTGCATAATTATTGTCTGAATCAGGATGTCCAGGATGAAAGGATGAAAATAGGGATTTTATAACCAATTACCCATTATTAGCAAGGGTTACAGCTAATTTATCAGCAATTCCTGCAATCCAGTTTTCATCTTGTTTAGTATAACTGCGGGGAGCATTTGCACCTAAAATTAACACCCCTCCTTTGCCAATTGGTTGACAAATTACACCTTGTGTGTTTTCTGGTAAATAGTCAAATTCAAATCTACCAGGATATACATATAAAGCTACTAGATAAATTGGTTTTTGTGTTTCCAGAACTCTGTTTAAGATAATTCCTGGTGTTACTTCTGATTTAGCAGCCAGAATACCGCGACGTAATAGAACCTTACCTTGATAGTAAACTATGAGCGATCGCGTAACTGTATTTGTTAATAATAACCGCGATGCCCAGGCTAGTTCCATTTTCGCCGTTTCTGGTAAATCTGCTGCTAAAAAAAATCCCTCTTCCCCAATTAATTCTACTGTCTCAGGTGTGCGCGGCTGTACCTGTTGCCAAATTAAACCAGTTAAAATCAATACCGCACTCAAAATTACCCCCACCACATCCCCTCGTGCTTGGGAGTTTGTCAGTTCTGGTGTTAACAACCGATTCATCAACAAAAGTACAGCTCCTAAACCCCCAATAACTAAGGGTAAACGCCGTAAAACTCGATTGGGATCAGATTTTGTCATTTGTCATTTGTCATTAAGAAATTCTTTTCCCTACTACCTGCTCCCTGTCACCTAACTTCTTACTGTCACCTGTCACCTGTCCCCTGTCACCTAACTTCTTACTCTTCTCCTGGTTCGAGTATGCGTTGGAAAAGATAACCAGTCCCTCTAGCGGTGAGAATTAGTTCTGGGTTGCTAGGATCATCTTCTAATTTTGCTCGTAACCTGGAGATATGTACGTCCACAACGCGCGTATCTACGTGGCGTTCAGGAGTATATCCCCATACTTCTTGCAAAATTTCCGAACGGGAAAAAGCTTCACCAGAACGGCTAACTAATAATTCTAATAAGCTAAACTCCATACCGGTTAAGCGAATCCGCTCATCACCCTTATAAACTTGGCGCTTATTTGTATCAATTTTGATGGTGCTGACATGAATGACTCCCGAACTAGGAATACCATTTGCACCTGTTTTGTCTACCCGTCGCAATACTGAGCGAATCCGCGCTTCTAGTTCTTTGGGTGAGAATGGTTTAACTACATAATCATCTGCACCCAATTCCAAGCCAGTAATACGATCTGCTACGTCGCCTAAAGCTGTTAGCATGATGATGGGAACATCCGATTCCTTGCGTAATTCTTGACAAACGCCATAACCATCTAGCTTTGGCATCATGACATCTAAAACTACTAGGTCTGGTTCAGCTTTACGAAATATTTCTAAAGCTTCCTCACCATCTCCTGCTGTCACTACATCGTAGCCAATCATGGAAAGGCGTGTTTCCAAAATCCGCCGAATGCTGGCTTCGTCGTCTACTACCAGGATTTTTTCTTTATGACTTTCCAAGTTTTGTAATGCTCCTTAAGTAAAATTTTTCATGATTAATTTTTAATATCATAATAGTAAGATATCATTCTCTCAATTGATTTGGAAAAAGCTCTAACTATTACTATTATTAAATTTTCGTTTTTTCCAAGAATTAAGAAAAATTAAGATTCTTAAATAAATTTCAGCATGGCAAAGCCAAAAACCATTTATATCTGTAGTAATTGTGCAGCGGAATTCTCCCAATGGTTCGGAAAATGTTCAAATTGCGACACTTACGATTCTTTAGTAGAGCAGAACATTAGTGCTTACATAGGGGATATACCCAGCCGGGGAGGTGTAGGAAATTGGCAAGCTGGAGGTCATAGTAAGTCTCATAATAAACCAGCTAAAGCCAGATCCGCCTTGACTTTTGATCAAATTAGCGATCGCCAAATTGCCCGTTGGGAGTCCGGCTATGGGGAATTAGATCGAGTTTTAGGCGGTGGTATAGTTCCCGGTTCGATGGTGCTAATTGGTGGTGATCCGGGTATCGGTAAATCAACTTTATTATTGCAAGTTTCTCATCAATTGGCACAAAAATACCGTATCCTCTATGTCACGGGAGAAGAATCAGGACAACAGGTAAAATTACGGGCTTCTCGGTTGGGAATGTCAAACACTCCTCTAGTGATCACGGAAGATCAAGATCATAAAAATAAAGATCCTGATAATCTAGCTAAAGAGACTGAGAAACCCATAGATCCTGATAGTATAGGTGCAGATTTATATGTGTTACCAGAAACGGATTTAGAGGAAATCTTGCGGGAAATAGACTCCCTCAAGCCAAACGTAGCGGTAATAGATAGTATCCAAACGGTGTTTTTTCCAGCTTTGACATCAGCACCGGGTTCAGTTGCTCAAGTCAGGGAATGTACCGCAGCTTTGATGAAAGTGGCAAAACACGAAGATATTACTATGTTAATCGTGGGTCATGTTACCAAAGAAGGAGCGATCGCAGGTCCCAAAGTATTAGAACATTTAGTAGATACTGTATTGTATTTTGAAGGCGATCGCTTTGCCTCTCACAGATTATTAAGAACTGTAAAAAACCGTTTCGGAGCGACACACGAAATTGGTATATTTGAAATGGTATCCCAAGGATTAAAGGAAGTAGATAACCCTTCCGAGCTATTTTTAGGCAACCGTGACGATCCCGCTCCTGGTACTGCTATCGTTGTGGCTTGTGAAGGAACAAGACCAATAGTAGTAGAATTACAAGCTTTAGTTAGTCCTACCAGTTACCCATCTCCTCGACGGGCTGGTACAGGCATAGATTACAATCGTTTAGTGCAGATACTCGCCGTATTAGAAAAGCGTGTGGGTATACCTATGTCAAAATTAGACTCTTATGTAGCTTCTGCTGGGGGATTAAACGTAGAAGAACCAGCCGTAGATTTAGGAATTGCCGTAGCGATCGTTGCCAGTTTCCGAGATAAAATAGTTGATCCTGGGACAGTCTTAATTGGGGAAGTAGGATTAGGGGGACAAGTGCGATCGGTTTCTCAAATGGAACTACGATTAAAAGAAGCCGCAAAACTAGGATTTAAAAGAGCCATAGTCCCCAAAGGCACAAAATTCCCCGATCTTGGTATAGAGATATTACCAGTAGGTAAAGTCATAGATGCCATTATTGCCGCTGTACCTCATCAGGAATTGACAGAAGAAGATTTAGAACCAGATGAGGATGAGTAAAATATACCCAAAATAAGGGACTTCCAGGAAATAACGATTTTAGGAAGCTAAGTAGGGTTTGCTGATAGCGTAGCGTGGCGTTAGCCATAAAAGTTGTCTGTGAGGAGAGGGAACAGGGAACAGGGAACAGTTTCAACTAACTATCTGGTTCAACTATCTGGATATCCTCAATTTCCCAGATCCGACAAGGAAAAATGGGCGTTGCTGATTAACGGTATGAATTTTAGTCTCACGCAAAGGCGCAAAGACGCAAAGGTAAGAGTTTTAAAGGTTCAATTTAGGAATTTCATACCTCTAAGATACAAGGTTGGGTTGACGTTAGGAAACCCAACATTTATAAGCATTTGTTGGGTTGCGCTGTCGCTTAACCCAACCTACCAAAATCCTTAACCGAACAGTATTGACTTACATATCATTTCCCGTTTTTGCTTGTAACCCTAAATACTTATTTTTTAATGTATAAATAAAGGCAATTTTGACAACAAAAATAGAATATTGTACAATATAGTTGTACAACTTCTTAAAAAAGAGAATGTTAAGCAAAGAAACCACTTACTCTCAAGCAAGGTTGAATTTAGCAACTATCTTAGATCAGGTGTGTGATCAACGAGAAATCGTAGTAATTAAACGTCGTAATGAGAAAAACGTGGCGTTAATTGCCGAAGATGAACTTTCCAGTTTATTAGAATGTGTTTATTTATTAAGATCACCTAAAAATGCTAAACGTTTATTTCGGGCTTTAGAATGGACACAAACAGAAACGGAAACTCCTCAAACATTGGCTGAATTAAAAGAGGAGTTAGGAATTGAGTAGTAAGAAAAAAAAGCCAGATACTCATAATGAAGAAAAAGAATTATCTGGTTATTTTCCTGTTTTCAGTCCTGATTTTAAAGCAGATTTGGCTTGGTGGTATAATCATGATAGAAAAAAAGGAGATAAGATATTAGATTTAGTAGCGGATATTCTTGATGGTCAACCGTTTACAGGCTTAGGTAAACCTGAACCTCTTAAATATATTGCTCCTGATACTTGGTCACGACGCATTGATTTAGAACATCGTTTGGTTTATAAAGTAACACAAAATAAAGTTTATTTTTTACAAGCTCGTTATCATTATGAATCAGATTAAAATTAAAATCAAAATAAGAATCGTAGTGGTAATCTTATCAGGTATTACAGGTAGGACGGATATGGAAAATGACCACGTTGAATTTTAATGCAATTGCACGATCAAGAATAGCAAAGAGTTCTACTTTTTGTTCCCATACCAGATTTCGCGCAAAAAATCTAGCGATCGCAATCTCGATCAAAAAATTCCTCCAAAGCTGTTACTGTTATCACTTGTCCAGTGCGTGAGGTCAAATCAGGCATTTAACAGCTTATGAGAAGCTTAATCAGGACTTAAATAAATCTCAACAATAGACAATAATATCTTAACTTTCGACTGATATGTTAATGCCATGATCTGGAATTTATAATTACCAGATTTTCTTTACTCAAGCCAACTCTGCATTTACTTGAGAAATAAAAATGGCATCTACCACAGTCCGCTTTTCCCAATTTAATGCGTCCCTAAATCGCAACACAGAAGGTCAGTTACTCACTGATTTATCTACCCCTAACAACGCTCAAGCAAAAACAGTTGCGGAAATTATTCAACGCAACAACCCGGATGTATTACTAATTAATGAATTTGACTATTCCCCAACAGCAGTAAATCTTTTTAGACAAAATTATCTCCAAATCAGCCAAAATGGTGTTGTACCAGTTAACTACCCCTACTTTTATATTGCTCCTAGTAACACAGGTATTGCTTCCGGTTTTGACTTAAATAATAATGGTACAACAGTTACAACTCAAGGCACAACAGGATACGGTGATGATGCTTTTGGCTTTGGGAATTTCCCTGGACAGTTTGGGATGTTGTTACTTTCTAAATATCCCATTGATACCACTAATATTCGCACCTTCCAAAATTTCTTGTGGAAGGATATGCCAGGAAACTTATTAACAAATGACCCAACTTTAGATAATTCTACTACTGCAATTGATGAAAATTTAAACGGTTTTTATTCACCGGAAGAAATTAACGTTCTGCGCTTATCTTCCAAGAGTCATTGGGATGTACCTATTCAGGTAAATGGGGAAACCGTTCATGTTCTCGTCAGTCACCCCACACCACCCACCTTTGACGGAACTGAAGACCGCAACGGTAAACGCAATAGTGATGAAATCCGTTTTTGGGCAGATTATATTACTCCCGGTAAAGGTGATTATATCTACGATGATGGGGGAAAAACAGGTAATCTTCCTAGTGGTTCAAGCTTTGTAATTATGGGTGATCAGAATGCTGATCCCTTGGATGGTGATAGTTATAACAATGCCATTCACCAACTGTTACTGAATCCCAGTATTAATACCAATGTTATCCCCACAAGTTTAGGCGCGCCTCAACAAGCTACCTCACAAGGTGGGGCAAACACCAGTCAAAAAGGCAATCCTGCTTTCGACACCGCAGACTTTAATGATACTGCTCCTGGCAACCTGAGAACAGACTATGTACTCCCCTCCACAGACTTACAAATTAGTAACTCAGGAGTGTACTGGCCTAGCAATACAGATGCAAATTTCCCCTTAGTAGGTACATTTAACGCTAGTCTTCCCGGTGGTTTTCCTAGTTCTGACCATCGGTTAGTATTTGCAGATGTACAAGTTGGCGCAACGGAAGCAGGTAAAACCGTTGTCAGTGCAGAATTTACAGGACAAAAAATCTTCAATACAGGATTTATTCCCACTGGTGCAGCACAATCAATTAATGGAGTGGATGTACCTGTTGGTGGGTTGTCTGGTGTAACCTATGATGCGGCTAATAATCAATATTATGCCATTGCCGACGATCGCTCATCCAATGCCCGATTTTACACTTTTACTCTCGATCCTGTCACTAACGCAGTCACGTTTACTAAGGTTGTCCAACTCAAGGATAGCAATGGTAATCCTTTTGCAGCCAATAGTCTTGACCCAGAAGGTATTGCATTAACTAAAAATGGGACAGTGTTTATTTCTTCTGAGGGAGAAGTTAGTGCTAATCGTGTTATTGATCCTTTCATCAAAGAGTTTAACCTGACGACCGGACAGGAGATTAAATCACTCGCTGTTCCCACTAAATTTAAACCGATTTTTAACGACCTGAACAGCAATGGTGTTTTAAATCCCGGTGAACAAACATTAGGGATACGGAACAACTTAGCATTTGAAAGTTTAACAATTTCACCCGACCAGAAAACCTTATTTACAGCGACAGAAAGCGGTCTATTTCAAGATGGAGGAATTGCTACAACTACCACAGGCGCTCGTTCTCGGATTATTCAATACAATTTGGTGACAGGACAACCAGAGAAAGAATATCTGTATGTCACTGACCCCATTGCTATAGCACCTAACCCTATTACTGGGTTTGCTGATAACGGTTTGGTAGATTTACTAGCAATTGATAATCGTGGCACTCTGTTAGCTTTAGAACGTTCCTTTGCGGTTGGACAAGGAAACACCATCAAAATCTATGAAATTAGTCTCCAAGGGGCAACAGACATCAATACAATTGATTCTCTGAGTGGGTTAAGTAGTGAACAATTAGCAGCAATTCAACCAACCCAAAAACGCCTAATATTGAATTTGGATTCCTTGAATTTGCCGAATAGTGACGGAAATCACCCCACAGGAACAGACAATATTGAAGGTTTAGCTTTTGGTCCTAAATTGGCAGATGGTAGTCAATCCATTGTTTTGGTGAGTGATAATAACTTTGGTGCTACCCAATTTACTCAAATTATCAACTTGAGTGCAGATGTAGTTCCCACAGTCACCCCTATTGTAGAAACCCGTCCGGCGCTTTTAGATGATGATAGTTTACCTTTTAGTCAAAGAGCCGATGCTGATGATCCGGCAATTTATGTAAATTCTACCGATTCTAGCAAAAGCCTAGTTTTCACCAGCGTCAAAAATGGTGGTTTGCGGATTTATGATTTAGCTGGAAACCTGTTGCAGACCATTAATCCTAGTAATCCAGATATTCGTTACAACAACGTTGATTTGCAATATGGGTTTACATTAGGTGGTCAAAAAATTGATATTGCCATAGCAAGCGATCGCAACAATGATAAACTAGCCATCTTCAAAATTAACCCCAACAGCACAAATGGCAATTTCCTAGAAAATATTACCGATAGCAATGCAGCCACAATTTTCCAAGGTCTACCTTTTGCTACTCCTTATTCTGAATCTACTCGCAGTGCTTATGGATTAGCAATCTATCGCAGTCCCGTCACCAACGATTACTACGTCTTCACCAGTCGTCGTCAAACTGGAGATGTAGCCCAACTCAAATTAGTAGACAAAGGCAATGGTACAATCGGTTATGAGCTAGTGCGTAACTTTACGATTCCTGCCCCTACCACACCAGACGCTTCAGCCCAAACAGAGGGAATGGTTGTAGACCAAGAAACAGGATTTCTGTATATTGGTCAAGAAGATGTAGGGATTTGGAAATTCAAAGCCGAACCCAATGGGGGAACAACTGGAACATTAATTGAGAAAGTCAAAGCCGAAGGTGGCAAAAATCTCATCAATGACGTTGAAGGCTTAACAATTTACTACGGTAAAAACGGTACAGGATACCTTTTAGCCTCAAGTCAAGGCGATAACACCTTTGCAGTTTATACCCGTGAAAGCAACAACGAATTTTTAGGAAGATTTGGAGTTGGGAACAATGGAGGAATTGACAGCGTTCAAGAATCCGACGGTGCAGATGTTATTAACTTGCCCTTGGGTCCGAACTTCCCTTATGGTGTATTTATCACCCAAGATGGTTCAAATGATCCCGCCACCATTGTTGATGATGAGAACATCAGCAGCAACTTTAAGTTAGTCCCTTGGGAAAATATCGCCAATGCTTTCCCCACTCCCCTAAACATAGATACTACCAGCTATAATCCTCGCACTCCTCAACCTAATTTTGTTGATTTAGAGTTGAGTCAAACTGCAAATGTCACTAACCCAGTTGTAGGACAACAGGTAACTTTTACCTTAACCCTTTCCAACAAAGGTTCTCTACTGGCTAATGGCATTAAAGTCACAGATTTGTTACCACAACAATTAACTTTCATCTCTGCGACACCACAACAGGGAACTTACAACAGTCAAACTGGTGTTTGGAATGTGGGAGAAATTGCTGGTAACACCACCCGCACCCTGACAATTAACGCCAAAATCGCCCAAAGTGGTGCAGTGATTAACAAGGCCGAAATTACCGGACAAAATCAATCTGACTTTGATTCTGTTGCGGGTAATAACAACGCCCAAGAAGATGACCAAGTTTCAACTACTTTAAATATTGCTTCTAATATGGTGACACTCAAAGGTTTTGCTTCTCTTCCTGCTGATACCTTCGCTGCTGGACCCGCATCCGGTTCTGCATTGACTAACCCTACAAATGGTCGCCCTACACCTTTCAATGGTCAACCAGTACAAGGTTTTAGTGGTGTGCAGTTTGCACCTGATGGTGGTGGTTCTGTATTTTGGTTTTTAGCAGATAATGGCTTTGGGGCGAAAAATAATAGTGCTGATTTTCTCTTGCGACTTTACCAAGTTGACCCCAATTTTGCTGGTACAGAAAACGGTAATGGTAGTGTAGCAGTTCAAAGCTTTATTCAACTCTCTGACCCCAATAAATTAATCCCCTTTGATATTGTCAATAAAAACACAGCCAACCGTGAATTGACAGGGGCTGATTTTGATGTAGAGTCCTTTGTCATTGATGCTAAAGGTGATATTTGGGTCGGTGATGAATTTGGAACATACTTACTGCATTTCAATAGTAACGGCGTTTTATTAGATGCACCCTTCGCTACTCCTAACCCCGTCCAACTAAATACACTCAATGGTCAAGATCCTATTGTAATCGGACATCGTGGTGCTAGTGGAGAACTACCAGAACACACAATTGAAGCCTACCGACTGGCGATTTTACGCGGTGCAGACTTTATTGAACCAGATTTGGTATCTACCAGCGATGGTATATTAATTGCCCGTCATGAACCCAATCTCATCAATACTACTGATGTTGCTAGTCGTCCCGAATTTGCTAGTCGGAAAACCACGAAGATAGTAGATGGTGTTGCGGAAGAAGGTTTCTTTGCTTCTGATTTTACCTTGGCAGAAATCAAAACCCTCCGCGCTATTATGCCTCAAGGTTTCCGTGATCAAGTCTATAATGGTCTTCTGGAAATCCCCACTCTGAGCGAAATCATTGATTTACTCAAAGAAGTGGAAGCACAAACGGGTAAGAAAATTGGTATTTACCCAGAAACCAAACACCCCACTTTCCACGATAACTTGGGTTTGTCACTGGAAGAAAAGCTCCTTACAGTCCTTAATGAAAAAGGCTTCACAGATCCAACACGAGTTTTCATTCAATCTTTTGAAGTCAGTAATCTTAAAGAACTGAATACCCTCACGAATTTGCCCTTGGTACAATTGCTTGATGCTTATGATGTGGCAAATGATGGAACATTGATATATCAAGATGTCAATGCTCGTCCTTACGATTTTACCGTCGCAGGTGATACCCGCACCTATGGAGATTTACAAACTCCAGCAGGTTTAGCGGAAATTGCTGCTTATGCTGATGGGATAGGTCCTTGGAAACGGATGATTGTGTCCGTGAAGACGGTAGACAATAATAATGATGGTCAACCTGACGATTTGAATAATGATGGTGTCATCAACGATGCAGACAAAGTTACCTTAGCACCTACCAGCTTAGTTAGTGATGCCCATAAGGAAGGTTTGGTTGTTCATCCTTATACCTTCCGTAATGAAAACCGTTACCTGGCATCAAATTACAACAACAATCCTGAATTAGAGTATCGTCAATTCATTAATTTGGGTGTAGATGGTTACTTTACCGACTTCCCAGGGACAGGTGATTTAGTCCGTGATCAAATTACTGGTGATGAAGTACGATCGCCCCAAAATCCCACTGTGCTTTCTACACCTAAATTTGATACACTCACAGGTCAAGCCCCCATCGTCATCGGCCACCGGGGTGCAAGTGGCGATCGCCCAGAACATACAATAGAAGCCTACAAATTAGCGATCGCTCAAGGTGCAGATTTCATTGAACCCGATTTAGTGGTAACAAAAGACGGTATCTTAATTGCCCGTCACGAACCCTTATTAGCCGTCGCAGTTCTCAACACTGATGGCACAATTCAACGGGATGCCAATGGTAAACCAGTTATCAATACTACTGACACCAGTACCGATGTTTATTTGCGTGACAAATTTGCCGATCGCCTGACAATCAAAAATTTAGATGGTCGCAATGTGGCAGGTTGGTATGCGGAAGACTTTACCCTAGCAGAAGTTAAAGAACTAAATGCGATTGAGCGGATTCCTGCTTTACGTGGTACGGCTTTCAACAACGACGGGCTAAAAGTACCCACTCTGGCAGAAGTAATTGATTTGGTGAAACAAGTCGAACAAGAAACAGGACGCAAAATCGGTATTTATCCTGAAACCAAACATCCCACTTTCTTCCAACAACAAGGTATCAATACTAGCCAACTATTGGTAGATACCCTTAAAGCCGAAAACTTTACTGATCCATCCCGGATCTTCATTCAATCCTTTGAAGTTGCTAACCTCAAGGCACTTAACAACACGATTATGCCCACAGCAGGGATTGATATTCCTCTGGTGCAATTATTTGGCGGTTCAGGTCAACCTTATGACTTTGTAGTTGCTGGTGATACCCGCACCTATACCAATCTTTCCACCCCCGCAGGTTTAGCGGAAATTGCTACTTATGCCCAAGGTATTGGACCAAATAAACAGCGGATTATTCCCCAGTTGACGGTAGATGCCAATAATGACGGCCAGGCTGATGATTTGAATGGTGATGGACAAATTAGTGATGGCGATCGCGTTTTAGGCACACCTACAACCTTAATTCAAGATGCCCACACAGCAGGTTTAATCGTCCATCTTTACACTTTAAGAAATGACGAGTTCTTCCTTCCTGATACTTACAAAAACGACCCCGGTGCAGAGTTCCGTAGATTCATTGATTTGGGCGTAGATGGTTTCTTTACCGACTTCCCCAAAACAGGGCGACAAGTTCTAGTTAATGATTACCTTGCTGGTACAGGCTACGCTAATCCTAACGCCAATCTCAACAGTCCTTACTTTTCCACTTCTCCCAACTATTTCGATCCTAATCAACCCTACTACGGCGACTTAGTAACAGCCAATCTGAACCGTTCCCAAGGCTTTGAAGGCATGGCATTTAGTCCTGACCGTCAAACTCTTTATCCTCTGCTGGAAGGGACTGTTGTCGGCGATCCTATTGGCTCATTACGGATTTATAAATTCGATGTAGCCAGCGAAAGCTACCAAGGATTAGTAGGACGTTATCAATTAACAAATCCTAGTAATGCGATCGGTGATTTTACCCCCATAAATAACAACGAGTTTCTAATTATTGAACGGGATAACGGACAAGGTAGCACTGCGGCTTTCAAGAAAATTTTCAAAGTTGATTTCAGCAAGATTGATGCTAACGGATTCGTCTCCAAAGAGGAAATTGCCAACTTGTTGAATATTCAAGATCCCAACGATCTCAATGGTGATGGCAAAACTACTTATGATATGCCATTCCAAACCATTGAAGATGTGTTGGTACTGGATAGCAAAACCATTTTAGTTGCCAATGATAACAACTATCCCTTCTCTATCGGTCGTCCCCCAGCGATTGATAATAATGAAATCGTTGTCTTGGAACTTGATCAACCCCTAAACCTCGATTCTCGGTTAGGTGTATCTGCCGCTATTGCGGAAACTGCCCAAGTTGTTGCAGGTACAACTGGCATAGATGATCTATTTGTCAATGGTGGAATTGACGGCATCAACGACATAGTATTTACTGGGGCAAGCAATGACACAATAGATACCGTTTTTGGGGCAAATTCTCCATTCGCTGGGAATAACAACATTGATGCTGGTAGTGGTAATGATAGTATCTTTGTCAACAAAGGCGATCGCGCTTTCGGTAGCGATGGTAATGACACCTTTGATGCTAGAGATGGTAAAGGTGGCAACCGGATGTCTGGTGGTGCTGGTGATGATACCTTCTTCCTCGGTAGCAATGACCGGGCTTTAGGTGGCGATGGTAACGACAAATTCTATGTTGTCCTCGGTGATGGCAACCTGCTATCAGGTGGTGCAGGTGCTGACCAATTCTGGATTGTCAATGGTGAATTACCCAAAGCTGCTAATACGATTCTTGACTTCCAAATCGGTACTGATGTCTTAGGTATTTCTGGTCAAGGCGCAGGTTTTGACTTTAGTGATCTAACTCTCAATGGTAATAGTATTGCGATCGGTACAACAACCGTTGCGACTTTAAGTGGTGTCAGTACCTCAAGTTTGACTGCTGCTAATTTCGCTTTTGTATAAAATCAGCAAGTCCTAAATAGACCTCTTGCAAAATTATTGTAGGGACAATTCATGAATTGTCCCTACAACAGTTTCAGGTGATACCTACTTAATTACCGGAGATGTTGAATATCATGATCTAAAAAATAATCTGCGTTTAATTTTTCCTCTAGAGACCTTAATAAATTTAACTATTTACCTATACTTTCTTAATTCTATCTTAAGTTATTTATTCAATCCTAGTTCTAAAAGGTTTTGAGGTGATCCCATGACAGATTTTAGACTGCAAATTCTCCATGCTTCTGACCTAGAAGGTGGTGTAAATGCAATTTCTGATGCACCTAACTTTGCAGCAATTGTTGATAGCTTAGAAGACTCAGTTGACAACTCTATTACCCTATCTGCGGGAGATAACTACCTAGCCGGACCATTTTTTAGCGCCGCAGGAGATATAACTTTCCGTAACAGTGGCTTATTTAATAATATCTACAATCAACTTTTCGGTTTACCCAATGCAACCATCAATAATAGCTATAGTAGTTTAAGAGAAGGTAGTGGTCGAGTTGATATCTCAATTATGAATATCATTGGCTTTGATGCCTCTGCCCTTGGTAATCATGAATTTGATCTGGGTTCGGAAGTTTTAAGAACCATTATAGAAGCAGAATATCGGGGTGCAGGTTTAGCCGATGATAGATGGGTGGGAACTCAATTTCCTTACCTATCCGCTAACTTAGATTTTGCCGCAGATAGCAATTTATCTGGTTTATTTACTCCTAATATTCTCCCTAATACAGCCTTTCAAACAAATCCCACAGCGTCCCTAGCAGGAACAACCACCCCAAAAATTGCCCCGGCGACAATTATTGAAAGAGGTGGTGAAAAAATAGGTGTAGTTGGTGCTACCACCCAATTATTAGAAAGTATTTCTTCTCCCACCGGGACAAAGGTACAGGGAACAAAAGCAAATGATATGGATGCCTTAGCTGCTATTTTGCAGCCTGTGATCAATCAATTGCAAACCCAAGGCATTAATAAAATTATTGTAGTTTCACATCTGCAACAAATTGCCCTAGAACAACAACTAATTACCAAGTTAAGGGGTGTAGATGTAGTTATAGCTGGTGGTTCTGATACTATCCTGGCTAATGGTGATGATAATTTGCGTTCTGGAGATACAGCAGCAAATACCTATCCCATCGTCACTACTAATGCAGATGGAGATCCCGCAGTTATTGTTAGCACTGATGGCGAATATTCTTATGTAGGAAGATTGGTAGTAGATTTTGATGCTAATGGCATTTTAGTAGATGCTAATGGTAGTCCTCTGGATGAAGTCAGTGATTTAGATTTAGTAATTAATGGTCCAGTTGCGACTACAGAGGATCAAGTAATTGCTTTATGGGGTAGTACAGAAGCTGCTTTTGCTGAAGGGACAAAAGGTAATCTGGTTAAACAGCTAACCGACGCTGTTGAAGGATTGGTTGCAGTACAAGATAGTAATGTTTTTGGTCGGAGTGAGGTATTTATCGAAGGTCGTCGAGAACAGGTAAGAACCCAAGAAACAACTTTGGGTAATTTGTCTGCGGATGCTAATTTGTCCTTTGCGAAAACGATTGATGCTACTGTGCAAGTATCCATAAAAAATGGCGGTGGTATTCGGGCAGCTATTGGTGAAGTAGATGCAAATGGAACACTTCTTCCTACCCAAGAAAACCCTTTTTCTGGTAAGCAAACGGGGGAGATTTCCCAGCTAGATATTCTGGATAGTTTGCGATTCAATAATGGCTTATCTTTGTTGACTGTAACCGCAGCAGAATTAGAGCAAATTTTAGAATATGGTGTAGCTGCAACTGCTGAAGGTGCGACTCCTGGACAATTTCCCCAGGTTAGTGGGATTCAGTTTAGTTTTGACTCCAGTCAACAGGCTATTGTCTTTGAACGAAATGCCAATGGTAGAGTGACTGGTGTACAAACAGAAGGCGATCGCATTCGTAGTTTAGCTATTATTGATCCTAACAATGGTCAAGTCTTAGATGTAATTGTGGAAAATGGGCAGTTGGTAGGAGATGCAAATCGGCAAATTCGCCTAATTACCCTTGATTTCTTAGCAGGTGGTGGTGATAACTACCCATTTCCTGAATTTGGTGAAAATCGCGTTGATTTAACCCAACCTAGTAATGCTAATAGAACTGGTGTTGCTACCTTTGCTGCGGATGGTTCGGAACAGGATACACTAGCTGAATTTTTAGCTGCAAACTTCCCCATAGGTGGGAATAAAACTTTCAATATTGTGGAAACACCCCCAGAAGGAGATACCAGAATCCAAAACCTCAATTTCCGGGAAGATACGGTTTTAGGCGCTCCTGGAGAACTCGTTTCCGGAACTCCCGGTGCAGATATATTGATAGCTGGAACTGACTTTAATGGTATCCGTGATATTGTCTTTACCGGTGCTGGAAACGATGAAGTAGACCTAGCAACTGCACCTATTTTAGGGCTTGCTGGTAAGAACAATGTTGATACTGGTAGTGGTGACGATATTATTTTTGTTAATAAGGGCGATCGCGCTTTCGGTAGCGATGGTAATGAT
>NZ_VILD01000002.1:90788-95848 GCF_009712085.1 Anabaena sp. UHCC 0253 | reverse complement strand
TTTTAATGTTGAACCACCAAAAGCCGCTAATACTATCCTGGACTTCCAAATTGGTGTTGATAAAATCGCTATTTTAGGCTCTACTGCATCCCAATTCAACTTAAATCAAGTTGGTGGTGATACAGAAATTATCTTTGGTAGTAACATCATAGCGATTCTGATTGGAGTTCAATCCAATAGTTTGAGTTTAACAAACCCTAACCAGTTTATTTTGAGTTAATTCTAGGACTTACGCACAACACAACGGAAGTAGGGGTAATTCATGAATTACCCCTACGCAAGAATCAGGTTTTGAGTTCAATCTTGCGTAAGTCCTATAGAAATTAAATCTTTGTTTTCTATCATTCTTGTAGAGACGTTCCATGGAAAGTCTCTACTAAATTCATCCTTGGTTTTAGCAACGCCAGAATTTTTAAACAGATACCAATTATCACAGGAAAACTTTTTCAGCAACACTGATGCTGGCAAAAATAATCCTTTAAATAATGTTTTGATAATGTCCACTTATCAGCATCTTAACCTATTTAGTGAATCCTACTAGATAGGATATAACCAATTATTTGTATGTGATTTTCTAAAATCACAGGGAAAATTTAAATTATGGCACTAACAACAGGAAATATCGCATTTGTTGGATATAATGCAGATGGTAATGACAACATTGCTTTTGTGGCATTAGTTGACATTAATCCCGGTGAAGTAATTATTTTTGAAGATAACGAGTGGAATGGTACGGCTTGGGTTGATACAAACGAAGGTGCTTTTAGTTGGACAGCCACATCTTTAGTCACCGCAGGAACAATTGTCCGCATTGATAACATTGGTAGTGGAACAATTACAGCCAACCAGGGAACAGTCATAGATGCTTCTGCGTTATCACCATCACGGGGTACGAATCGCGGGATTAGTGCAAGTGATGAAGTTATCTATGCTTATCAGGGAAGTGCAGCTTCACCCACATTTATTACAGCGATCGCCAGTGGCGGATTTAATGCTACTAATGGATTACTAACGAATACAGGCTTAACGGCTGGACTGAATGCGCTGGATTTATCTACTTTAGATGATGATGCCGATGTAGCAGCCTTTAATGGCGATCGTAGTGGACAGGCTAACTTCTCAGCATATTTGCCAATTATCAATAATCCTACTAATTGGATTGTTCAAGATGGTGGAGGGGATCAGAGTATTGATACTATTGCCCCAGATGTACCATTTAGTAGCACAGCATTTACATTAGGTGCAGTATCCAATGCTGGCATTACCCTGACTCAGACTGGTGGTTCAACCAATGTCACAGAAGGTGGGGCAACGGACACCTATACAATCGTTTTAAACAGTCAACCAACCGCAGATGTCATCATTGCCTTAAACAGTGGCACACAGGTGACAACCAGTACAAATTCCCTCACCTTCACTGCTGCTAATTGGAATGTGGCGCAAAATTTGACAGTGACGGCGTTTGATGATGCCGTACTAGAAGGTTCTCATAGTGGTGCAATTACCCACAGTGTCACCAGTACGGATGCTAACTACAACGGATTGGCAATATCAAACGTGACTGCAAACATCACTGATAACGATGTTGCCTCCCCTGCCAATTTCACCATGCAAATTACCGAATATCTTTACAGCGGTGCAGATGGCGAATTTGTGGAGTTGACGAACCTCAGCCCCAATGCCATTGATCTGACTGGTTGGAGTTACTCTGATAGTGGGCGTAACCCCGGCTCTTTCTCCCTGAGTGCCTTCGGAATTGTCCAACCAGGGGAATCCGTCATTTTTACAGAAACTGCTGACGTTGCTGCCTTCCGCACTGCTTGGGGTCTGGCGAATTCCGTTAAAGTTATTGGTGGTTCAACCCCTGGACTCGGACGCGGCGATGAAATTAATATCTATGATGCCAGTAATGTCCTGGTTGATCGTCTCACCTACAGTGATGAACTTTTCCCCGGTACTGTCCGCACCCAAGAATTTAGTGCTTCCACCGATCAAGCAAACCTCGCTCCTTTAGCAATTAATCCCAATTGGCAACTTTCTGCTGTTGGTGACACTCAAAACTCCCGTGCTTCCGTTGGTGGTGCTGTTGGTAATCCTGGTACTTACAATACCAATCTAGTAGTTGCACCCACTGTCAGAATTGTGGAAAGTGGTGGGACAACGACTGCTACAGAAGGTGGGGCAACGGATTCCCTAGTATTTGTCCTTTCTGTCCAACCGACAGCCGATGTCACCATTGCCTTAAACGGTGGCACACAGGTGACAACTAGTACCAATTCCCTCACCTTCACTGCTACTAATTGGAATATTGCCCAAGTGGTGACAGTGACTGCGATAGATGATGCAGTTGTGGAAGGGAATCATATAGGGACAATTACCCAAACTGTCACCAGTGCCGATGCTCAATATAACAATATTCCCATTGCCCCAATTACAGTCGCCATTACTGATAACGACTTTGGAGTATTACCAATAGTCAATCTTTCCGTCAGTAGTAACACAACTTCGGAATCTAGCCGCAATCAAATCACCGTCACAGCAACAGCTTCGGCGGCGGTATCAGGTAATCAAACCGTTACCTTAAACGTAGGGGGAACTGGGATTACTCCTGGTGATTATTCTGTCTCTACCAGAACTTTAACCATTCCTAATGGTCAAACTACCGCCACAGCTACCTTTGTCGCCACTGATGATGGAATCGCGGAAGGAACAGAAACTGCTGTATTAAGCCTCAGTAACCCAGCTTCGGGAATTGCCCTGGGTACAACCACAACCCAAAATATCGCTATTACCAATAATAATTCGAGTCTTCTGACCAAAATTGGTGGTTTCACTAGCAGCAATGGTGGCGAAATTCCGGCTTTTGATCCCATTAGCGATCGCCTATTTGTGGTTTCTGGTTCTGTAGTGGAAATCCTCAATCTCGCTAACCCCGCTAACCCCACCAAAATCGGTGATTTGGCATTTAATACCAGTGGTGATCCTGATGGGACAACTGCCGGGGGTTTTGCCCTGATTCCCAACAGTGTCGCCGTCGGTAAAGCGGGGACTGTGAGTGCTGGCATTGTAGCTGTAGCGATCGCTATTACCAATCAAACCACGGCTGATAACAATCCAGGTGAAGTTCAGTTTTTCAATGCCGCAACCGGTGCTTTTATTAGTAAGGTGAATGTGGGCTTTTTGCCAGATATGCTTGCCTTTACCCCTGATGGCACAAAGGTTTTAACTGCTAATGAAGGTCAGCCTAACAATGCCTATACCACCGATCCTGTCGGTTCAGTTAGCATCATTAACCTAGCTGGTGGTGTTGCGACTCCTACCGTCCAAGAAGCATCCTTTACTCCCTTCGATAGCCAAATTGATGCCCTCAAAGCTTCAGGCGTGAGAATCTTTGGACCTGGTTCATCAGTTGCCCAAGATTTAGAACCAGAATATATTACCTTTTCTGGCGATGGTACAAAAGCTTGGGTAACGCTGCAAGAAAACAATGCGATCGCTGTCGTAAATATCGCCACAGCCACAATAGAGTCAATTTTGCCTTTAGGTGTCAAAGATTATAACATCACCTCTAATGCCTTGGATGCGAGCGATCGCGATGTGGATGGTACTTCTGGTGGTGGTGGAAAAGTCAATATTCAAAACCAGCCCGTAATCGGATTATATCAACCCGATGCGATCGCCTCTTACACTGTTAATGGTCAAACCTACTACGTCACCGCCAATGAAGGTGATACCCGCGACTATGACGGTTTTAGTGAAGAAGCCACCGTTTCTAGTCTCAATCTTGACCCCATAGCTTTCCCTGATGCAGCTAACCTCAAACTTCCTGAAAATTTGGGTCGTTTGCTAGTTACGAAGACCTTGGGCGATACTGATGGCGATGGGGACTATGATCAACTCTATACCTTCGGCGCTCGTTCCTTCACAATTTGGGATAGTGCTGGTGAACGGGTTTATGATAGCGGTGCAGATTTCGAGCGAATTACGGCTGCGGCTTTACCTGGAAACTACAATTCCAACAACGATAGTAACAACTTCGATAATCGCAGTGATAACAAAGGACCAGAACCAGAAGGTGTAGTTATTGGAGCGATCGCAAATCGCATATATGCTTTCATTGGTTTAGAGCGTGTCGGCGGTGTCATGGTCTATGAAGTCACCAATCCCAACAGCCCCCAATTTGTCCAATATGTCAATACCCGCGATTTCAGCGTTAATGCTGCTTCCGGTTTAACTGATTCTGGACCGGAAGGACTAGCGTTTATTTCTGCAAACGACAGCCCTAACAGCAAACCTTTGTTAGTTGTTGCTAACGAAATTAGCAAAACTACTGCCATTTTTGAAGTCAATACACCGACTCGCATTAGTGACATTCAAGGTACAAGTCATACATCACCTTTTGTCGGTCAAGTGGTAACGGCAGTTCCCGGTATTGTTACTGCTGTAGATTCCAATGGGTTTTATCTCCAAGATCCCCACTCTGACACCAATATTGCCACATCTGAAGCTATCTTTGTCTTCACCAGTAGCGCCCCTACGGTTAAAGTTGGTGACTCCATCACTGTCACGGGTACAGTCAGCGAATTTACTCCTGGTGGTGTCAGCACAGGGAATTTATCAACTACTCAGATTGGTGGCAATCCCACAATTACCATCCTTTCTAGTAATAATTCTCTACCTGCTGCCACTATTATCGGTGCGGGGGGACGGATTCCACCTACACAAGTCATTGACAACGATGGACTGACATCCTTTGACCCCACCACTGACGGGATTGATTTCTTTGAATCTCTGGAAGGAATGCGCGTCACTGCCAAAAACTTAGTTGCAGTTAGTCCTACCAATCGTTTTGGGGAAATTTACGCCGTTGTAGATAATGGTGTGGGAGCAACAGGTTTAAGTCAACGTGGCACAATCAATATCTCACCCAACGACTTCAACCCCGAACGCATTCAAATTGATGCCGACAATGGGGTGTTTGATTTTGCTTTCCCCAATGTCAATGTTGGGGCTAAGTTGGGGGATGTAACGGGGGTAGTGGGTTACAACTTCGGTAACTT
>NZ_VILD01000002.1:88599-90653 GCF_009712085.1 Anabaena sp. UHCC 0253 | reverse complement strand
CCTTGCAACCGGAAGTAACGACTCTGAATAAGGGTGGTGATACTTTGGTGATTGCTAGTTACAACGTCCTCAACCTTGATCCTAATGATGCTGATGCTGATACAGATATTGCCAATGGTCGGTTTACAGCGATCGCCCAGCAAATTGTCAATAATCTCAAAACTCCTGATATCATCGGTTTGCAGGAGATTCAAGACAATAGCGGTAGTACCAATAATGGGATTGTCAGTGCCAGCGTCACCTTACAAACTCTCATTGATGCGATCGTTGCCGCAGGTGGTCCAATTTACAAATTCATTGACAATACCTTCATTACCAACAACACCAATGGCGGAGAACCAGGCGCAAATATCCGTAATGCCTACCTCTACAATGATAGCCGCGTTAGTTTAGTAGCAGGCTCTGTCAAAACCATTCCAGCATCTTCCTTTACAGCTTTTACAGACACCCGACTACCTCTAATTGCCGACTTTACTTTCAACGGTGAAGAGGTGACAGTTGTAAATAATCACTTCTCCTCCAAAGGTGGTAGTAGCCCCCTGTTCGGAGTCAATCAACCCTCAGTTGGTGGTGAATCTGGAGGGAATGGACAAGAAAATAACAGCATTAATGGCTCTTTAGATCAGCGTCGCGCCCAAGCTGAAGCGGTGAAGGATTTTGTGGATTCTGTTTTTGCCACAAAACTCAATCCTAATGTGGTTGTTGTGGGCGATTTAAATGAATTTGAGTTTATTTCTCCTTTAAGGATTCTCGCAGGTGGCAATCTCACCAATCTTTCTAATACTCTGCCAGAAAACGAACGTTATACCTACATTTTTGATGGTAATTCCCAATCCCTTGATCATATTTTGGTGAGCAATAATTTGAGTAATTCCGCCCAAGTGGATATTGTTCACATTAATAGTGAGTTTGTAGATAATGCCCAAAGAGCCAGCGATCATGATCCCATCCTAGCTGCTCTGAAAATAACTCCTAGTGCTGCTCAATCCTTAACCGCTGGTACATCTGGCAATGACGATATCTTAGCCGTTAGGGGTCAAAGCTTTGATGGCAAACAAGACATCCTCTTTACAGGTGCAGGAAATGACAGTGTAGAGATCACTACCGTATCCGCATTTACAGATGCAGGTAACAACAACATTGATCTTGGTAGTGGTAATGATACTGTTTTTGTCAACAAAGGCGATCGCATTTTCGGTAGTGATGGTAACGACACCTTTGATGCTAGAGATGGTCAAGGTGGCAACCGCATCTCCGGTGGTGCTGGTGATGACCAATTCTGGTTAGGGAGCAATGACAGGGCTTTAGGTGGCGACGGGAATGATATCTTCAGAGTTAGTCTAGGTGGAAGTAACTTGATTTCCGGTGGTGCTGGTGCTGATCAATTCTGGATTGTCAATGCTGAACTACCAAAAGCTGCTAATACCATTCTTGACTTCCAAGTTGGTACTGATGTCATCGGTATTAATGGTGCTGTCAGTTTAGGCATCACGACATCAACACTCAATTTAAATCAAATTGGTGCTGATACCACGATTGTCTTCAATAATCAAACTCTTGCTACTCTAACTGGTATTCAAGCCAGTAGTTTGAGTTTGACCGATCCTAAACATTTTGTCTTTGCTTAACCAGCATCTAGAAGTTTAGCTATTAGGTAGGGGTGGGTTTTTTAATCCGCCCTTTCCGAACGGCAAGTGATAGGTAAAAATTGGAAATTCACAGAAATTTAACTACGTTAAAAGTCATTAATTAGGGCTTGCTGAATAAACATAAAACCGGGACAAATAGATGACTTGATGGGGATAGAAAGTGAAAAAGGTGCAAGAAAAAGAGTTAAAATGAGTAAAATCCCTTGCATTAAGGCGCATTAAGATGTATAGAAAAGCGCAAGAACAGGAAACAGCACCGGAAAAGTTTCAACTACCCTTCGAGGAGAAATTGGCATTAGACAACCGATGGGTAATTATGGCAAAAATGATCCCTTGGTCGGAATTTGATGGCGAATACGCAGCAATATTTTCAGAAAAAATAGGCGCACCAGCCAAAACATTTAG
>NZ_VILD01000002.1:79897-87781 GCF_009712085.1 Anabaena sp. UHCC 0253 | reverse complement strand
AAGAGAGAATCGAGCTTGGTGTCAAGAAAGAGGAATTAGAATTAGTGGTCCGCCGTTGGGAAGACCACCTAAAAATGTCAGTAAAGAAAATAAGAAACAGGCTGCTTATGACGAAGGTATTCGTAACTGTATTGAAGGTAAATTTGGGCAGGGTAAACGAAGATTTAGTTTGGGTAGAGTCATGGCTAAACTTCCTCATACCTCTCTAACTGCTATTGCTATTACTTTTTTAGTTATGAATCTTTCTACCTTACTATCAAGGGTTTTTTGGGGATTTTTATGGCAATTTTTCCAAATAATCTCTTTTTTCTTTAATTCAATTAGAAAAAGTGATGTTTTGCCTAATTTTAAACAACAAAAACTTATCTTTGCTTTTGCCTAACTACCTAGTTAATTTTTTTTTGCCTTTTTCTACTTTTTCAGCAAGCCCTAATTAACTATGGTCGTAAACAGTAAAATTCCTATCTAGCCAAATAACATAAAATATAGTTCCATCTCTATAGCCAACCATTGGTTTCATACCAGAGAATCGAAAAGCAATAAAATTTACATCTTCTGTAATAAAATTAGGAATTGGTGCTTTGATAGCATCTCTAGAAATTTTCTCATAACCAAGTTTATGTCTATTTTGCGACTGTATTTGACTCCAAGTTAATTTACTCAATCTATATAGTTTTAGTGAAAATGCAGCTTGATCATCTTTTTCACATTTTGTTATGCAATATTCACCTTCTAGATAACGTAGAGAAAATATCGGAGGTTGCTGTTCTGGAGGAATTTCTTGTTTATCAAGTGGAGTAGCTAGTTTATTTCCTCTTTCCTTTGTCGGTGGTTTAAATCTTTTTTTACTACTCATTTGCAATCACAAGCTGAGTCTTAAAGTGTTTCTTGAGAGCTTGATGACTGATAATTAGATTATCTTGACGTGCATCTTTCCAAGGTTCTTCCTCATGAATTAAACTTAATAATTTCCATGCAGAAAACTGACCATAAACAGCATACACTTCATCGAGTAGTTCACGAGTTTGCTGATCATATTTTGAAAAATCAATATCTTCAGGAATAGGAATAGCGTTAGCACCATAATCTTTATATATATGATAAGCTTCAGGCACTACAGGTCCATGTGTCCAAGCCTCTATAGATTCTGAAAATAAGGGTTGATCATACAATGCCAAATGAAACCCTTGAGCATAATAAAGTAACTTTTGCAGCTTGAGATTAGACATTAAATCCCCTGCATCTTCATCCGTCTGAGCTAGAAAATATTTAGCAATATCATGACAATTGAGCATACTTAATTCCTGCCATCTTTAAATCAAAAACTACTTCCACCAATCTCTATTACAAACTCCTCTAATGCTTGCACAGTTCCTACTTCCCAAGCGCGTGCAACTGTAGCAGGAATAATTTGCGTTACAGGAATATGAGGAAAAAGAGGACTGCTATCAAATTTAATATAATTTCCATCACTGAATAAATAAATAGCCAGCTTCCCATCATCATAAATCCATAATTCAGGAACACCTATAACTCGATAAGCTTCCAGAGTTGTTTTAGAAGTTACATCTATTTCTATAGCTAAATCAGGTGGCGGATCATTTATTTCTAATCTCCGCTTATTGATCATTATTTGGTAATTTTGAATATAAAAACACGCATCTGGTTCTACAGCGGCTGTATTTTCCCCCTTGAAAGTTGTTGAACCAAAAGGTTCGTATTTTTTCCCTATCTGTTTCAGTAAGATTTTGACAATATCAGAAATTAAGTCTTTGGGCTTTTCGTGTTCAGGGAGGGGAACCATGATTTCTAGAGTAAAATTACTGTACGCAAGTCGCGCAGCCCGCTTTTCTCCCAGTTCTTGCAAAATCGTCTCAAACTCTTGCCAACTGACATCTTGAATAGTCACGACGCTACCCGGTGCTAACTGCATTTGGCTAACGGGTTTCATGACAAGGGATAAAGTAGTCATACTTCTAAGCCTGAAACTGCCTTAGCTCTACAGTAACTTAACTGGAGCGGCACAGGAGATTAAAATACAGCCTCTTTTACCAATCTCACCCTTTGCGGCTGGTAGATGACAAAAATTTCACTAATTCGGATAAACATAGATAAGTGATAAAAAATTAAAGATTTTTAAGTATAAATACTATATTTAATAAGTACTAATTAATGATATTTTGAATACAAGCATCTAAACACAAAATAGTCAAGTTAAAATTCATGCTTAAGCATTTTCAAATATTAGCATTAGTCAACTCTTCGATAGGAATACTAGCACTCAACTTTGCTCTACCTCAATCAGCGTCAGCGGCTATTGTATGTGAACCAGGAACTATTAATAATTATAGTAATGGTTCATTAGCAAGTTGCATTTTAGGGCAGGATACAACTTTGCAAGTTTCTACTAAGGCACAACTATTAACTTTTCCTTGTCAAACCAAAAATTATATTAGCTTTGATGCCAACGGACAGTTTACAAGCTGTAGATTATCAGAAGAAATCCAAATAAGAAGAGGTAACTCTCTTCAACAATGCCCCAAAGATTACTGGGTAAAAGTTTCACAATCAGTAAATGGCAATATATCTGTTACTTGTCAACTCCAGTATTGATATATTGAGTTTCTTCTGATACAGGCATTTTCACCACGAAAACGATTCGAGTTTAATGATTGCAGCAATTCCCCTGATCCCGACCGGTGAAGGAAAAAATTTCACATAAATTTAACAATGTGTACCAATAATTTGGTAACTTAGTACATAGTTCGCAACAAACAATTTAGGGAAAAATTACGTTGAGTTACCATCCAGATGCCATTGCCCCCCACGGTGGAGAGTTAATTAACCGGGTTGCTTCCTCAGCACAAAGAGAAATATTTCTCTCTAAGGCTGACTTTTTGCCGCGTGTGGAACTTGATGAGCGAGCAGTTTCTGATTTAGAAATGATTGCCATTGGTGGTTTTAGTCCTCTCACTGGTTTCATGAACCAAGCAGACTATAACCGAGTAGTTACAGAAATGCGGTTAGCTAACGGTATTGTCTGGTCAATTCCCATTACACTGTCTGTAACTGAAGCAGTAGCAGCACCTTTACAAACAGGCAGTTTAATCCGCTTAGATAACCCCAATGGTGAATTTATTGGGGTATTGGAACTGACCGAAAAGTATACCTACGACAAACAACACGAAGCCATTAATGTTTATCGCACTGATGACGCTAAACATCCTGGGGTGCAGGTAGTCTACAACCAAGGTGCTATCAACCTGGCTGGCAATATCTGGTTATTAAATCGTGATTCTCATCCCCATTTTCCTAGCTACCAAATTGATCCCGCTGCTTCACGGGAAATGTTTAGAGAAAAAGGCTGGAAAACAATTGTTGGTTTCCAAACTCGCAATCCTATCCACCGCGCTCATGAATATATTCAAAAGTGCGCTTTAGAGACGGTAGATGGTTTATTTTTACACCCATTGGTAGGGGCAACTAAAGAAGACGATATTGCCGCTGATGTGCGGATGCGTTGTTATGAAATTTTGTTAGAACACTATTACCCTTTAGATAGAGTAATTTTAGCAATCAACCCAGCAGCGATGCGTTATGCTGGACCTAGAGAAGCAATTTTCCATGCTTTAGTCAGAAAAAATTACGGCTGTACACATTTTATTGTGGGACGTGATCATGCTGGTGTAGGCGACTACTACGGCACTTATGACGCTCAGTATATATTTGATGAATTTGCCCCGGAAGAGTTGGGGATTGTGCCGATGAAGTTTGAACACGCCTTCTACTGCACACGCACCAAACAAATGGCTACAACTAAAACCAGTCCTAGTAAACCAGAGGAACGGGTTCACTTGTCTGGAACAAAGGTTCGGGAAATGTTGCGTCGGGGTGAGTTACCACCTCCAGAATTTTCTCGTCCAGAAGTAGCAGCAGAGTTAACACGGGCTATGCGAATTTCACCTGTATTAGTTTAGATTAGGATTAGAAACTTTACTCTACAGACTTCAGCCTTTAAGCTATGAGCTAGTAGGCTGGGGTTTAACTGGTAATTATGAAACGGCGTAAATTTTTACACAAAATTAGCGGCTTATTAGCAGTGTTGGGAATTACTGAGGCTGAGTGGTTGACTTTAAGCGATCGCTATTACCAAGCTTTAGCACAACCTAATCCGCGTAAGTTGGCATTATTGATAGGGATTAATCAATATCCACACAGTCCCGCCCTTGGTGGTTGTGTAACTGACGTAGAATTACAAACAGAATTATTAATTAATCGTTGTGGTTTTGCAGCATCGGATATTCTGACTTTAACTGAAGAACAAGCTAGTAAAGATTTTATTAAAGCGGCTTTTTTAGATCACTTGGGTAAACAAGTGAAATTTGGAGATGTGGTGATTTTCCATTTTTCCGGCTATGGAACTCGCGTAAATTTGGGAACGGAAAAACTACAAAATGCCATCATCCCTGTTGATGAAGGGACAAAATCGGGAAATTATGTATTAGAAGAAACACTGCGGTTATTATTGCGATCGCTCCCGACAAATCAAGTCACAGCAATATTAGATACAAGTTACTATTATCCTAGCGAATTAAAACCCTCCGGTTTGCGAATTCGTACCCGTCCAGAATTAGCACCCACAACCTTAGCAACAGAAGAATTAGAGTTAATCCAGCAATTAAAAAACCAAATATTACCTATTAACAGTACAACGGTTTTTAACGCGACATCAGAAGCAAATCAGCAAGCCGGAGAACTACTCTTTTCTAATTGGAGTGCGGGATTATTTACCTATGCTTTAACTCAATATTTATGGGCAACTACCCCAGCCAAAAAAGTACAAGTTCTTTTCTCTGCTATGGGTAGTTCTATGTATAACATGGGTGGGAAACAACAACCAAGTTTATTTAGTGAACAGAAAAACCCTCAAAATGCTTTAATTGTTGATTATTTTCCCATTGATAAATTTGGGGGTGTGGGCATAGTCAAAACAACAGAAGAAGATAGTAAAACAGTCAAATTATGGTTAGGAGGATTACCTCCGCAAGTGATCGCCAATTATAGTGCAAATTCTCTATTTACTCTTAATACGGGAGAAGAGTTAATTGTTAAATCGCACAGTGGCTTAATAGCTAAAGCCCAATTTACGAATAAAGAACTTATTAAGTTACCTCAAGTTGGAGAAATAGTTCAAGAAGCTATCCGTGTATTACCCCGGAATATTCATCTCAACATTTTCTTAGATCAGGGGTTAGAAAGAATTGAACGAGTAGATGCTACCAGTGCCTTTTCAGGTATTAGCCGTATTGCTAACATTGTCACCCCAGAAGAAACCGCTGATTATGTATTTGGTAAAGTTACCCAAACACCCAGCCGTTATGGTATTTTTTCCCTGGGTGGTGAACTAATAATTAATACTTTGGGGGAAGTTGGGGAAGCTGTGAAAGTAGCAGTGCAACGATTAACCCCAAAATTTTCTACTTTATTAGCAGCAAAGTTATGGCAACTAACAGCAAATGAAGGAACTTCCCGTTTACCAGTTAGGGCAACTTTAGAGGTTGTCAACCAAATTTTACCTCGTGTTGTCATGGTAAGGGAAACCGTGGGAATTGCCAGTACAGCTTATTCTGATCAAACACCCAGCTATCAAGGAATAATAGCTATTCCTAAAATTCCCGTAGGTAGTCGCTTGCAGTATAAAATCGAAAACTTTAGCGATCGCCCTATGTATTTAATCTTATTGGGATTAAATAATAATCAAAGTCCCTTAGCTTTTTACCCTTGGGAAGTTTTTCCAGAAACAGATATTCCTCCTACCAAACCCCAATTAAGAGAAATCCTCATTCCTCCAGGAAAAACCATCAAAATTCCAGACAATCAACTGCTATCAGGCTGGTTAGTTCCCACCCGTTCTACCTTTTGTGAACACCAACTTATTCTGAGTACAGCATCGTTTAAAGAAACTCTTACAGCATTAGCGATCGCTAAATATCCCACCACAGATCAACAAGCTATTAGTCCTTTAGTCAACCCCTTGGAAGTCTCACAAGCCCTATTACAAGACTTACATAACGCTAGTAAAGTTAAAACTGACATTAATGGTATTGCCACTGATACTTATATTTTAGATGTCAAAAACTGGGCAAGTTTGAACTTTAGTTTTCAAGTAGTGTAAACACGCCATGCGGTATTATAGTCATGTATATTACTATGGCTTCTGAATTTACACTTACTAAGATTGCATGAAAAGCAAAAATCAGCTTGGGTTAACTTTATCACTTATTTTATTATCTACTACTCCTGCGATCGCTCAACCCAAGCCAACTACATCACCCCAACTTGTACCTAGTGAAACAACTTTAACTCAGCAGCAAAAGGAACTAGAAAAATTACAGCAAGAGAAAGAAATCCGCAACACAGTTCAGACGGAAGTAGATCGTGCTTTTAGTCGCACTACAACCATGCTGAATATCTTGCTAGTTGTGCTAACTATATTGCCTATTGGTACAGCATTTATTATTTGGTTTTTGCGCCGTAGCGTTGTTAGTCAGTTAGTGACTGAGACAAAAGAACCTATAGAGAAGGAAATATCAAAAGCGAAAGTTGATGCTGAAACACAATTACAAACACTTGTTTCTGACAATGAACAAGAAATGGAGGATATCAAAAATAAGACTACATCTGAGCTACAACATTTAGTTAGTAGTTTATTGGTTAATACAAAGCAACAACTTGAAACTGAAATTTTACAAGTAAAAACTGACATAATAAATCAGCTACAGAATATTATTAATGAAGCTGAAAATTCATCTCAAAGAATAAAGCAAGATATAGCAAATGCCACACAAGAAATAGGACAAGCAAAAGCTCAAGGTATCGCACAACTAGACAATGCTAAAAAAGAAATTGAATCTAGAAAAGCTCAAACTATTTCTCAAATACAAAATTCAACTAATCAGCTAATGGCTGAAGCCAAAACACAATTAAATAGGGAAATAGAACAAGCAAAAATTGAAGGTATTGTTCAACTAAAAAATGCTGAGAGAGAAATTGAATCTAGAAAAGCTCAAACTATTTCTCAAATACAAAATTCAATTAATCAGCTAATGGCTGAAGCCAAAGAACAGATAAGAAGAGAAATAGAAAAAGCAAAATATGACGCGCTGAACCAAATAAATAGGGTGGTGTTTGAAGTTCAACAAGAAAAGACAAGAATTATTGCAAAACTTACTGAGATGATTCCTAAAACACTTTCTGAGATTACGCCTGAAACGTATCGGCTCAATAAGTAGGGGTAACAGAGGAAAATAAGTGCAACGAGGTACACACAGTGTCATAGAATGGGAGACATGACACAAAAAATTATTGAGAGTGACAAATCAATATCAGATTTACTGCAAACCATCGAGCCAAAAGGGATTGCAGACGAATCAATGCGTCATACAGTAGAGATATTACTAAACCTAATAGAGCAATTACAATTAAAAGTCAAAAGCTTAGAGTCAGAGAATCAACGGTTAAAAGATGAAAACAACCGATTGAAGGGAGAACAAGGTCAACCAGACATAAAAGCCAAGAACAAGAAAGGGTTTGAAAATAAGCACTCATCAGAACAAGAAAGAAAGACCCCAAAACAGCACTCCAAGGGCAGTAAAAATCAAACAATTAAAATAGACAGAGAAAAAATCCTAGAATACCCCCAAGACAAACTACCAGCAGACGCACAGTTCAAAGGGTATGAAGAAGTAATCGTTCAAGACATCATCCTGAAAACCGATAATGTACTATTTCGGAAAGAGAAATACTACTCACCATTAGAAAGGAAAACTTATCTAGCAGAACTGCCTTGTGGTTATGAAGGAGAATTCGGACCCGGAATAAAAA
>NZ_VILD01000002.1:66134-79832 GCF_009712085.1 Anabaena sp. UHCC 0253 | reverse complement strand
AATATTGCTTTGTGTTGGGTGCATGAGGGAAGACATTATAAAAAGTTAAGTCCGTTTATTGCTTGTCACCAAACGATTTTAAAAGATTTTCTGGATGATTTCTGGGATTACTACCGAGACTTACTTGCTTACAAAGATTCTCCCAGTCAACAAAAGGCTGAAAAACTCCGGTCTGAGTTTTGGAAACTTTTTTCGCTTCAAACTGGTTATGAACAGTTGGATGAGCGAAAACGATTAACGCTGCTAAAAATTTCCGAGTTGCTTTTAGTATTAGAGCATCCTGAATTGCCTTTGCATAATAATCCGGCAGAGTTAGCTGCTAGGACAATGGTGCAACGGCGTAATATTAGTTATGCCACTCAAACTCTTGAAGGTACTCAGGCTTGGGATACTTTTATGTCTCTTGTTGCTACTACTCGTCATGTTGGGTATCAGTTTTTTTGAATATATCCGTGACCGCATTTCTCAGACTGGGAATATTCCCTTTTTGGCAACTATTATTCGCGAAAAATCTGCTCTCAATTCTTTTGGTTTGTCATGGATGCCTGAATAACTCTTTCCCCGATATATTGAGGGGATACCCTGAAACTTTATTTGCAAATCTTGCACCTGAAATTAAGCAAGAAATCCAAGAATTGATAACACAACTTAAAAGTTTAGAATCTAATAGTCCTGATTTGGTGTTGACTCCTGATGATTATTTTAATCAAGGAAATGCTCTATTTTTTACAGGTGACTATGAGGGTGCAATTAAATCTTATAATCAAGCTATTGAAATACAACCATTTCATGAAGCCTGGTACAATAAGGGTCTAGTGCAGCTATTTAACTTAAAACAATATGAAAATGCAATTACATCCTTTGATGAAGCCCTTAAAATAAACCAAGGCTTACAAATAGCTTGGTACAATAAGGCTCAATGCTACGCGTTAATTGATAATGTGAATTTAGCAATAGATAACTTGCAAAAAGCTATTGAACTTAATCCCGAATACAAAAACAATGCAAAAACTGACCCTGATTTTGATGAAATTAGAGAAGATGAGCGATTCAAGCAATTGATAGAAGACTAAATCTATGGCGTTGGTGAATGACAGTATGAATTTTTCTCACGCTTCCGGCGCAAAAAGTAGGAGTTTGAGAAATGGGATTTTTGATTTTCATACCTCAATATGGCTATCTATCACCAACGCCAAAAATGTTATATTGAAGGCAAAGCTACCACAAAAATCAAAAACTTATGATAGCGAGCAATATTAGACAACAAATTCTAGATCATCTTCAACCATTACCTGGAGAACAAGTCAAAACCCTTCTATTAACATGGTTAACTGGTACATCTGGGGAATTAGAAGATTTTGAGCGGTTGCTGACAAATAAACCTACTCAAAATCGCCTGTTGAGTATTTTTTGTGAAAATGATAGAGATAGAGTAAAATTGAGTTATACTCTTTTCTGACTGAGAGTATAACTCAATGACAAATACAATGAAAATTCCTCGCAGTAAATTATTTGCTATAGCAATGGAACAATTTTTGCGTCGTCAAAAAAATCGCCAATTAGTAGACAGTATTAATGAAGCTTATGCAGATAATTTAGATGAATCAGAAGAAATCATGTTAGCAGCAATGCGACACCATCAAGGACAATTACAAGCAAAAGAATGGTAATTAAGCAAGGTGATATTTATTGGATTGATTTGGGAGAACCAATAGGATCAGAACCACAAGAAATAGATTTTGATAAATAAAAGCTGCATTTTATTTCCCCCTCATCCCCTATCCCCTATTCCCTTACAAATACTTATCCAACAATAAACCCAGCTTCTCCTTAGTTGCTGTTGGTGCTTTCTCCAAATTCGTTAAAATTGCGTACTTCAAAGCCGAATGCGCCTCACTAGAGGGGGGATTTGCACTCAACCGCTTCACCGTTTCTTGAATTACCTTTTGTGCATTCGCCGCATTCTTGTGTAAATTCCCAATCACCATTTCCACCGTCACACTATCATGATCGGGATGCCAACAATCATAATCTGTCACCAGCGCCAACGTAGCGTAAGCAATTTCCGCTTCCCGTGCTAACTTCGCTTCGGGTACATTTGTCATCCCAATCACCGTTGCATCCCAGCTACGATAGAGATTAGACTCAGCCTTAGTGGAAAAAGCCGGTCCCTCCATACATACGTAAGTTCCACCATTATGTAAAGTTACATCTGGTAAATGTAAAGAAGCGATCGCCTCAGCCAAAACCCCAGCTAAATTCTTACAAATCGGCTCACCAAAAGCAATATGCGCCACAATTCCCTCACCAAAGAAGGTAGAAATGCGATTCTTGGTTCTATCAATAAACTGATCGGGAATTACCATATCCAAGGGTTTAGCTTCAGCCTTCAAAGAACCCACAGCACTAGCAGAGATTAGGTATTCCACCCCTAATTGCTTCATTGCGTAAATATTAGCCCGAAACGGTAACTCAGAAGGTAATAGAGTATGATTACGACCATGACGCGCTAAAAATGCCACTCTTGTTTCTTCTAAAGTTCCGAGAATAATCGCATCTGACGGTGAACCAAAAGGTGTAGAAATTTCTATTTCCTCCACATTTTTAAGTGCTTCCATCTTATACAACCCGCTCCCACCAATGATTCCGATCTTAGATACCGCCATAATTATCAGCCTTATTATTAATTTACCTAACAGGTAATTTTACTGGAAATCTGCCTCTTGATAGATGCACAAATACATAAATACTGATTTTTTGATAATTCCGTAGACATACGAGTACAAAAAATATCTAAATTAATATACCTTAGTTTTATAGGCGATAAAAAATAAATTTTTGGTAAAGAATATGCGGAATAATAGTAATTCAGGTCACACACTCTTGGAAACAGTATTACAGCGCATATTTTCTATTCGCAGAATTACTCGACAAGATCAGCATCTACTCATGTCTACGTTATTATCAAAAGAAGGACTAGACGAAACTGAACGGACACAAATTACCCGTGTATTTGACGGGTTACGCAGTGGATTTATTAAAGTAGTAGATTGATTTAGTTGTATTACCGAGTAAATCAAGGAAAATATGTACAGCTATCCTCAATCATTCTTCAACAAAAAGATCCCCGATTTCTTTAGAAGTTAGGGATCTTATATTTTTGACTTTTATAAATTTAGACTTAAGTAATGTAAAAAATATTGAGATAATTTGGTAGTAAGGGCTTCAGCCCTTAAATGAGGACTAAAGTCCTCACTACAAAACTGGAATTATTTGGTCTGTTCTACTTATTTTAAGTAAATCAATAAATTCAATCCGGGAATAGTTCGTGAAAGAGTCCAACCAGCTAGAACAATATAAAGTAATCCTAAACTCCATTGATACCACGCAAGTGCAGAGATGATTCCTGGTAAATGTTCATCTCGCAGACGAATATCATTAAATCCTAATCGCACCAAATTATTCAGACTAAAATCATAATAATTCAGCCAATTCCAGCGTCTATCCCATAATAATGGCATATATCTTTCCCGAAAACTAGGATTTCTAGGAATAACCGGTAATCTCCCAATTAATAATCTTAACTGTCTTAATGTTCCATCTTCTGTAAAATAGGATCTATCCATTAAATCATGATAACGTCCTTGTTGATAAAGTCGCCATAACAAAATTCCTGGTATAGGAAAAATGATCATAAATAAACAAAGCAAAGTTACCCAAGGGCTAACAGAATTCCGAAAAATTGCTAATAAACTACCAGACATTAAACAGGTAAAACTGAACAAAGTACAAACAGTTTCATAATATTTAGGAACAATAGGAACAGGACACAAACGCCGATAGCGATCAACTAACCAAAATAATACACCAAAACAGGAAATAACTACTCCCCCAACTCCAAATACTAACCAAAAGTTAGTACCATAACCACTTAACAATAATAATAAACTCAACAACAACCAATTTAAAGACTGCACTATCCACCCACTTAAAACCATAGGTTCAATTGCAATTAATCTATCACTTAACTTATTATATGTTTCTAAATCTACATCTGCTAAAGCCAATAACTCACTGATATTCCGAAAATGTTTTATTTGACGACGTTGGTTAATTTCAGATGCTTGAGTTTCCGAAAAACCCAAATTAATTAACCTATTAACAGAAGCAGTATTAATATTAATAGCTACCAAACGATGACTTAATTCAATTAACTTTAATCGCTGTTTTGTATATTCCAACTGATTTGCATCACCAACCTGTTGTTGTAAACGGAAATTTTGACTTAAATTCCGCAAAATATTTTGATTACCATGCAATGTCGGGACAATAAACTTTTTGCCAATTTCTCCCACATTACCTAAAATCTTGGCTTGATTAGAATTAAACACCAAACCAGGTACATTTAAAAATGCCGTTTCTGCAAACTTCGCATCACTAAAATCAGCTTGATTAAGAATACTTGCACCCAGCAAATCAACAGATTGATTAAACTCAGATTCTCGGAAAATCAGCACTTGTTTAAAAATAGCATCTTTCATCCATACAAATTGATGAAAATTAACTTTATTGAAATTTACTTGATTAGTAAAAACTGCATTAGAGAAATCAGCATTATCTTGCCAATAACTACTATTAAATTTAACAACTTGCCGAAACTTGCCTTGATTAAACTTGGCAATTTTGCAAAATACATCACCCTGAAAATTAGCAGCTTCTATAAAAGTTACTTCTTGGAAATTAGCCTTATCAAAAAAAATACTCCCTTGAAAACTACTAGAACCATGAAAAATTGCATTGTTAAAACTTACAGTTCGACCAAATCTAGATTCCTGCCAATTAGTAGACTTAAAAAAATTCGTACCTTGAGCATTTACAGATTGGAGAAAAAACGTATTGGGAAATTTTACTTCCCCATTAAAACGACTTTCCACCATAATTAAAGCCCCGCGGAAAACGGCAATATTACTAGAAGTAGTTGACTGATTACCCAACAAAGATTTACAATCTTTAGAATCAGGAAAAGCCATTGCTAAAGATTGTAAACATACAGAACGAAGACTTTCTAATTGATCTCGTTCAGTCGGGGTAAAAATTTGGGCTATACCTTGAGCATAAAGGGGAGTTCGTAAACCCAACTCACTACCCAAAAAGTCACCTTCAATAATAGAAGCACTCAAATCTAAACCCAAAGCCTTTGCACCAGTTTTTTGTAATTCTTTTCTAAGTAATTGGTAAAAAGCATCCCGAAAAACAGCATTTTCAGGGCGTAAATCAATCACCATTCCCCTTAAATTTACTGTTAAATTACCTTCTCGCAAAACTGGTGATTTGACTCGTTCTTGTAACAATTCCCAAGTTAAATTTATACGGTCATTTTGGACTGCAAACGCAGGAACAGGAAATAAAAATAGAAATGTAGCGAATATGGCAATAAACCCCATTAGTGCGGATTTAGATATTATCCTTTTCCTTAATACCGCACAGTATATATTTATTGATTTAGCTGTGTTCTTTAATTCAGAAGATTGAGTTAATTCCCACCTGTTTAAACATCTAACTTGATTAAATAATCTCAACAAATTTCCTACTTAATTATTAATTCAATAAAACAACTTTACCCAACATAGAACCAGTCTCAATTAAAGTGTGTGCTTTTGCTGCTGACGCTAATGGAAACGTCTGACTAACTTCAATTTTTAACTTACCTTCATCTATCCAAGTAGCACACTGTTGCAGAATTTCCCCATGATGTGTTAATACTTCCACATTTTCTAATAGCATCGGTGTCAGCATTAATTCTAAACCTATCCGGAGATTTCTATTTCTAGCAACTTTCCAAACAGTATTAGCTTGAGGTTCCAGAATAGTCACAATATCCCCATAAATTCGCACTGCGGGAAAAGATTTTTCAAAAGTATCACCACCAACAGTATCAAAAACTAAGTCTACACCTTCACCATTCGTCCAGTCTAATGCAGATTTTACAAAATCAGTTTCTTTATAAAAAATGACTTGATTAGCACCAATTTCCGTAACAAAATTGGCCTTTTCTGGAGAACTAACCGTAGTTGCTACATCTGCACCTTTAAGTTTAGCTAATTGAATAGCTACATGACCAACACCACCAGCACCAGCATGAATTAATACCTTCTCTCCTGGTTCAAGTCTTCCTCGTTCATACAAAGCTTCCCAAGCAGTGATTAAAACCAGCGGTGCTGCTGCTGCTTCGGTGAAAGAAATAGATTTGGGTTTAAAAGCGACAAATCTTTCATCAACAATGGTATATTCAGCATAATTTCCTTGGTGTGCGCCCAAACCACCATAGCAAAAGTATACTTCATCACCAACGCGAAACTTGTGAACATCAGTACCTACAGCTTCCACTATACCCGCACCATCACATCCTAAAATAGCCGGCATTTGTTCAGGGTAAAATGTCCCCCGCTGACGTAATTTAGTATCAATTGGGTTCACACCAGCCGCTAATATCCGCACTAAAATTTCTTTATTTGTGGGTATAGGTTTAGTAACTTCCTGTAACTGTAAAACTTCTGGTTTACCCGCTGCTGTCATTAATATTGCTTTCATGGTTTTCTCTCCTAAATTTATTTCTTTAAGTAAGACTACAAAAAATGAATAACCGTCAATTTAAAATTAAACCTGTTTCTACAGAAGCCGATATCAAAACTTTTCTTGATGTTCCTAATAAAGTATATCAAAATGATCCCAATTGGGTACAACCGCTACGAAGTAGTATCAGCAAACAATTAGCACCTAATAATTCTTTTATAGAATATGGAAAATTCCAACAATTTATTGCTATTTCTAACAATTCAGGAGAACCTTTAGGACGAATTGTTGCTGCTATTAATTACCGACTGATTGAAAAAGAAAATCAGCAAATAGGATTATTTGGTTATTTTGAATGTATACCTGACTTTGCAATTACTGAATCACTTTTAAATAGTGCTTTTGAATGGCTAAAAGCAGAGGGAATAAATAAAGTTAGAGGACCAATTGATTTATCTACCCATAATAATTGTCTGTTATTAGTAGATGGTTTTAATACTCCACCAATGATGATGATGCCATATCATCCTGCTTACTATCATCAATTTTTAGAAAAATATGGATTTGTGAAAGAAAAAGATGCTTATGCTTATGATTTCGATGTTTGTAAACCACTAGATGATAAATTTGCCAGGGCATATAAAATAGCTTTACAATCTGGTATTACCTTTCGTCCTCTACATACTAAAGGAGAAGAATTTTTAGAAGATGCTCGGAAGTTGTATCATTTATTTACCACAGCTTTTGCTAATAATTGGAGTTCTACATCTCGCACAGAAGCAGAGTTTTTAGAAGAAGCCAAAGATCTACAACAATTAGCTGATCCTGATATTTTCCATATTGCTGAAGATAAAGGAGAAATGATTGGTTTTTTCATGGGTTTACCTAATTATAATATTGCCTTAAAACAGGTAAATGGTCAACTGAATTGGTTAGGAATACTCAAATTTCTTTGGTATCGCCGAAAAATCAATCAAGCCAGAATTATTGCGATCGCCTCTTTACCAGAATATCGGCGGCAAATGGTATCTTTAGCATTAGTTTATCTAGGAATGCAAGGAGGAACTCGCAGATATAAAACAGCAGAACTTTCGTGGGTATGGGAAGATAACTATCCCTCTCGAAAAATTATTGAAGCTGCCGGAGGTAAAATTTATAAAACATATAGAATATATGAAAAAGAAATTTGAATTATTTCATAAATTAAGATTATTATATCTTCTTCTCTTCTCTTCTTTCTTCGTGTCCTATCTCTTCGAGACGCTTCGCGAACGTGCCTTCGTGGTTCATTTAATATGAAAATATTCATTACCGGTGCAAATGGATTTACAGGTTCTCACCTAGTCAAAGCCTTAGAAAATCAAGGACATACCATTAAATGTTTAGTGCGTAAAACAAGTGATTTGTCAAGACTAAATAACTGTAAAGTAGAACTAATATATGGAGAAATTACAGATTATGAAATAATTACCAAAGCCATGGAAGGTGTAGATATAGTATTTCACCTTGCAGCTTATGTAGAATTAGGACTAGTGAATGCAGCAGAAATGGAAAAAGTGAATGTAGAAGGAACGCGGACAATTTTAGAAATTGCCAAAGCAGCATCCATATCCAAAATCATTTATTGCAGCACTATTGGTATTTATGGAAATAGTTTTGGTAAAGTTATTAACGAAACATTTCAACGGCAACAAATTAACTTTTCTTCAGCTTACGATCGCACAAAATATTTAGGACAACAACTAGTAAATCAGTTTGTAAAAGATGGTTTACCAGTTGTCAGTATTATGCCATCGGGGATATTTGGTATTGATGACCCCCATTTTGGACCCGTGATCCAATTATTTCTACAAAAAAAGTTGAAATATTGGGTAGGAGGCGATCGCTTAACAGGTATTGTTCACGTTGATGATTTAGTCACAGCCATGATTTTGGCAGTAGAAAAAAGTCCCCCAGGAGAACATTATATTATTTCCGCAGGAGAATTAAAAACTAGAGAAATGTTTGCTTTTCTTTCTCAAGAAACAGGTATTTCCATACCCTTAGAACTTCCTGAACCCATAGTCAGAGTTATCGGTAATTTACTAGATTTAATCGGCAGAACATTTGCCTGGAATCCTCCCCTCAGTAATGAACGTATCCATTACCTTTATGATCGCTGTGTACGGGTAGATAGTACCAAAGCCCGTCAACAATTAGGATGGCAACCCCGTTCTATTAACGAAACTTTACGATCCCTGCTATCAATAAAGTGAGGGGAACAAATCAGCGCAACAGATATTATTTCTTTTGTACTTTTATCATATCTAAAGTCAGTTTATCAAACGTTTTTAAGCTTCTTTGCAGTTCCTCTTTAAATGGATCAAATGGTCCTTCAGGATACTTGCCAATATCAATATTGGAAGCATTTTCTATTTCTGTTCTAATTTGCTTAATATCGTCAAACAATAACTTCATTTTGGATTTATAATTATCTCCCCGCGCGTAATAAGATTGCTGACTTTCATGGAAAGTCAGTTTTAAATATATAGAAACTATTATTTTGAGAATCTTTTCAAAATGTTCAGATTTAAAACCCTTTGAACCACTCACAAGTCTTTCTATTTTGTTTGGTTCGGAAATTTCTTCAATTATTATTTCAGCTTTACTGTTGAAATCCTTGATCTTAATCTTATTAATCTCATTGTTAATAATATCTGTGATATATGGTTTACTTTGTCCCTGGTTATCAATGCTCACAAAAAATATTTGATATATATATATTCCTATCATATTGAAATAATATTTGCAAGGATCTATATATTTATAGTATACATACTCTTTGTCACTAGATATATTTTTTTTGATATCTATATCCTTAGCGTCTTGGTCGGCAGAAACTACTCTATACTTGAGTACAGTATGAGAATTTTCTCCTATTTCTTCAATTTGTAACAATGAGTGATCATTGTTTTTTGACTTTAATATAATCCAGTCATGCTCTTCAATAACGTCTCCATAAGGTGAAGAATCAAGAAACTGATAGATTATATTATTGTTCTCACTATCTGTTATTAAACGTATTTTTCGACGCATAAAAGTTAAATAATTAGGAACAAAAGGATTTCCTATATCTCGTGTAATTTTAGTGTACACAAAATCACTTCTCAAATCTCTCTCATAGGAGTCTTTGGTTTTATATAGATTAAACTTAATATTTAGACTATCTGGTTCACCAGTAATACTCTTTTGAGAAATCGCAAAATTTATTGGTAGTAGTTCACTAAATGAAAACTGATTAGGTTTAAGTAAATCTTCTACTAATCTAGATATTTTTTCTAGATACCAAACTCCTTCCGCAAAACGCTTCCATAAGTTATTATTTTCGATGTTTTGTAACATCTGGATCGTATCTAAAAATCCAGGATTATTTGAATGTTTTGCAGAATTCCATCTCCGCAGCAGAAGATGATTTTCTATTATTTCAACTTTATACTTACCACCACGACCATTAGTTTCAGTCAAGTTCAATAAGCTATTGTGTAACATCTCCGCTGCTTTCTGATCTTGATCAGACTTACTTACAGAATAAAACGTATTCTCGGCCTTATAAAGCATACACTGCAAAATGATCTTAACAATGTCGGAGGGAGCATAAGATGACGAAGTTTTATTAAGTTTAAATGGCTCAAATACTTGAACTAAACTTGGTTCGGTAGACTGAAAATCGGAAACTTTCAGATAGTCTTCCATGATGTCATCAACATTTTTTCCTTCTTGATCATAAATAAGTCTAATATTCTCATAAAATCGCTCTGGTGATTCCCCACAAGTAAGTAAGTCATATACAATAGCTCCAAAACCGAACAAATCAGTTCGTTCTTCTTGCCTTTTGTACAAGATTACCTGAGTTTTTTTATCATTACTTAAATCATTTATTGTTGTTTGGAGAGTGATATATATAGGTGAATTTTCACTCTTATGATCAATCTCAATTGACTGAATAGGATACGCTTTTTTATTTTTACTGAAAACTATATAATCATCTTTTTCAATAATTGTATCACGCAGTTTAGGATCGTAAGTAATTAACTTGACATGACAATTTATTTGATCATTTTCAAGAGTTGAATTACATACTTCAACATCTACATCACAAATATCAAAATAATCTTTTTGTTCAGGTGATCTATAATGCCGAGTACCCAGAGGTAGCTGTAAATTAGCTACTGGCAAAGCTTCAAATGGTGGATTTTCCCCAGGATAAAGAAAACCTAAATCACCAATTACACTCTGAACATTATTACCATATTTTTTAACAAAGATGTTTGCAGGTTTCAAATCAAGATGATATAAACCTGCTTTATGAAGAGTTTTAAGACCTTCAGCAATATCGAGAAGATATGGAAGTATAGTAGCTATACGATCTTCAAAAGTCTTTTGTCTGAGGATATCGTATCCTCTAAGTTCATATATATTTTTTTCCTTTTGTATTTTCTCTTCTAATTCTTCACGAGAATTTGAAGGTTCACTCTCATTTCCTGGATATGTCCACAGTTCAATACCTCCTTCTAAAAGAGTTTTAAGTGTATGATCATACTTTTCTGTGACAAGAGCATAGTTTGAGAGTTTCAATGAATTAAACTTATTTTTTAGTTCTTGATATAGATTAGATTGTTGAAACTCTCTTGTCCAACCTAATACCTCAATAATATGCGTAGTCTTTGAATCTTCTGTATTTTCACTAAATTCTACAATTTTTTTTGTAGATTGAATTTCATTATTAAACCGAGTTTCTATGCTATTTGGTGTAACTTCAATATTTTCTTTATTTATACCAGGGGTAGAATATTCATAAAGAATCTTCACAGCCAATTTCTTATCTGGACGGTTGGATGTTGAAGCTGCAAATACTATACCAAAAGTTCCATCACCCAGCTTGATAGGTTCATCATTATGGAGATCCAAGTAAAATTCTTGATTACTTTCTTGATCTAAGAATGAATATTTTTTCTGTTCTTCATTTAATTGGAATGTCATAGAAATTTAATCCTGTCCTAAGATAAATACAAAATATTCTGTCTTGCTGTTTTTCGGTTCATATTTAACCAAAATAGCTTTTTCAACAACCTTTTTGTCTAATGAAATTACTATTTTAGGAAAAGTTTCAAATCTTATTATATCACCAGATTGATATTCTTCAAACTTAAATAATTTCGATTTTTCTGGTGGCAATTCTGTCACCATTATTGGATTTTCGTTGGCATTTGCCCATATTTTTACATATACTTCTCCACATTCATTTATTTGCAATCCAAACCGATTTTTATCTATAAATGTTTTCACATACTTTAAATTGTTCTTACTCTTACATATAGGAATTAATTTAATGTATTCAATGACAACTGAGTTATCCTTTCCTTTATTCCACCAATCACTTTGATTAATTATTAAATGTAATCCCCTGTTAATGCTAAAAGGGATTTTTTGAATGTCAATCAGTGATTTTTTTGCTTTTGCTGGTGTAGTTGATGGGAGAATTTTTTCTGATTCAGAAATGACTCCAGATAGACGCTTGTTCTGACCGTCTTTTGTCTCAATATTAATATTTATCGCATTGTATATATTTTTTGTATTTCCTACATTAAGTTCTTTAACTAGAGTAAATTCATCAAACTTAATATCCACTTTTATTTCAGGTATTAATCCTTGAATGAATTGACCTATTTTGTTTAAATCTTCTGGGCTAAACATGATTTTTTCTGTATAATCCGCTATATTTTGAATTCAATAATTCAATAGGAAGCAAAATTACCATTTTGTGAGCATATACAAATATTTATAGCTACACTATGCTATACAAATAGTAATTAAACTGAATTCCTATATTTGGTTACGCAGTGAAAAAACAACAGCATAACTATAACTGCATAAATATACATTACTTATATTTCTGATCAGGGATTTTTCAAATCACATTATTGCGGATTGTTCACAAATAAATCAAAAAATGGCTAAAAACTACGAAAATTTATATAAGTAATCGTGCCAAATAAATTGCAGATTTTGGGAAGGGAATAGGGATCAAAGAACAGGAAATAGCACAAGATGACAAGGATTTCTTGTTTTTGACAAAATGTATAATTAATTCTGGGGAATTGTCTTCTACAGTATTTGAATATTTGTAAAGCATGACCCCAGGGGGCAGTAGGGGGGGGGAGAAAATATTGCCCAGTCTCCAATCCCTGATTTTTTAGAGTCAGTCATGACTAGCGAAAGAAATAAGCTACACTCATGTTAGGGGCGAACTAATGCCAGTTCGTCACAAGACTTCTTGGAAGATATCCCTATCGCAGGAAGTGGGTTGAAGCCCACTTTTTTTATTGAATTTTCCCATGACTCATCCTTTAATACCACAAATTATTGATTTGGCGACACCAGTAGCAGCAGAACTGGGATTGGAAGTTGTTGGTATAGTTTTTCATACGAACCAACGTCCGCCAATCTTGCGGGTAGATATCTGTAATCCTCTACAGGACATTGGCCTGGATGATTGTGAAAGGATGAGCCGTGCCTTAGAAGCCTCATTAGATGCGGCAGAGATCATTCCAGATGCTTATGTATTGGAAGTTTCTAGTCCTGGTATTTCCCGGCAACTGGTAACAGACAGGGAATTTATTTCCTTCAAAGGATTTCCTGTAGTTATTTCTACTTCCCCACCCTACGAACAACAACAAGAGTGGATAGGTCTATTGATTCGCCGGGACCAGACTACCGTTTACCTTAATCAAAAAGGTCGTGTAGTCACCATTCCCCGTGACCTCATTACCAGGGTGCAAATGGATGAGCGTCGCTAATCAATTTTAGATTTTAGACTTTGGATTAGGGACTGGTAATTGGTAATTGGTAAGGAGTAATTGGTTATGGAACAACAATTACCTATTACCCATTATCTAATTGTGCTGACTGCTTACATAAAATTTTAGGAGACTGCGTATGTCAATGGTAACTTTATCGGGATTAAAAGACCTAATCGAAAGTATTAGCCAAGAACGAAATTTACCGCGTTTAGCTGTACAAGCGGCCATTAGAGAAGCATTAATTAAGGGTTATGAACGTTATCGTCGCGCCCAGAATTTAGAACGC
>NZ_VILD01000002.1:32163-66109 GCF_009712085.1 Anabaena sp. UHCC 0253 | reverse complement strand
TATCGTCGCGCCCAGAATTTAGAACGCAAACAATTTGATGAAGAGTATTTTGATAATTTTGAAGTAGAACTGGATATAGATGGTGAAGGCTTTCGGGTTCTTTCCACAAAAACCATAGTTGAAGAAGTTAGTAATAACGATCATCAAATTTCCTTAGATGAAGTACAACAAGTAGCTCCAGAAGCCCAATTAGGAGATTCTGTAGTTTTAGATGTCACCCCAGATCAAGGAGAATTTGGGCGCATGGCTGCCATGCAAACTAAACAAGTATTGGCGCAAAAATTGCGAGATCAACAGCGCCAAATGGTGCAAGAAGAATTTCAAGATTTAGAAGGAACGGTTTTACAAGCTAGAGTCTTACGATTTGAACGCCAATCTGTAATTTTGGCAGTTAGTAGCGGGTTTGGACAATCAGAAGTTGAAGCAGAATTACCAAAGCGAGAACAACTACCCAACGATAACTATCGGGCTAATGCGACTTTTAAGGTATATCTGAAAAAAGTTTCCCAAGGACAACAACGGGGTCCACAACTGATGGTATCCCGTGCTGATGCAGGTTTAGTTGTCTATCTCTTTGCGAATGAAGTTCCGGAAATTGAAGATGAAGTAGTAAGAATTGTGGCTGTAGCCAGAGAAGCTAATCCACCTTCTCGTTATGTTGGACCCCGGACAAAAATTGCCGTTGATACCTTAGATCGGGATGTAGACCCCGTTGGTGCTTGTATTGGTGCGAGAGGATCACGAATCCAAGTCGTAGTTAATGAATTACGTGGTGAAAAAATAGATGTGATTCGCTGGTCTCCAGATCCGGCTACTTATATTGCTAATGCTTTGAGTCCAGCGCGAGTAGATGAAGTTAAACTCATGGACCCCGAAAGTCGCCAAACTCACGTTTTAGTAGCTGAAGATCAACTGAGTTTAGCGATTGGGAAAGAAGGGCAAAATGTCCGGTTAGCAGCCCGACTCACTGGTTGGAAAATTGATATTAAAGATCAGGCTAAATATGATCATGTAGCTGAGGATACTAAATTTGCAGCCGTGAGGGCCCAGTACCGACCGGATAATGATGAAGAGGACATGGAGGAACTAGAAGATGAAATCCAAGAAGAATTAGAATTAGAAGAAGATAGTTATGACACCAACGAGTAATTAATTTCTCTTCCCTGTTCCTGATCAAAACCGCTGTTTTAAAGGAGAAAAAGCCAGAAAATTCTTCTTTCTCAATCCTCGCACTTCCAGAGCGAGGTAATTGTCAATTGTCAATTGTCAATTGTCAATTGTGGAAGTTAATCACTTATGATATAGCTGGGCTGGCTGCTAATTAATTTTTCCTAATTACCAATTACCAGCCCAGAAAGATATGATAGGTCTTTGACAAGACACTATATCAATATCGGCATTGAAAATTTTGACGATATCTGAATTAATCTGGCAAAAGACTGATGAAACCGAATTATCGGCGTTGTATTAGTTGTCGCCAAGTCAACTTGAAACAAGAGTTTTGGCGGATTGTCCGCGTCTTTCCATCTGGAAAGGTACAATTGGATCAGGGCATGGGGCGTTCTGCCTACATTTGCCCTCAAGCAAGTTGCCTCCAAGCGGCTCAGAAAAAAAATAGACTAGGGCGTTGCCTTTGGCCAGCGAAGCGATCGCTGCATGGGACAGTTCCAGAAACACTGTATCAAACATTGTGGCAACGTCTCAATCACAGCAATCCCCAAGATCGCATTCAATCGTAACAGCCAAAATTGCGATAATCTCTAAAGAGATTATGACAAAAGTCGAATTATTCGTACTCTGATCATAACCTTTAGTATCGCTCAAGTTAGTGCCAAAATAGTAAATGGGTGTAAACAGCTTTTTCAATTTCCCTTTTCTGGGAAAACACAAAGTATTACTCCCCACAAGTTTTTCTTGATCGTGTTGTGGAAAACTCACCAATCAGCAAAACAAAAAAAATCAAGAATGGCAACCTGGTAGCGCCAAGGCGCAGTTAGGCATCAACCATCATTTCTGGTGGAGATGCCAGCATTAACCCGAAACATCTCTCTTTCCTAACTGGAGGCACCGGCGATATCACCAAGGGCAACCGAAAAAACAGTGATCAAAGGGTGGAGATGTCACAAACCAGGCAACCATCCGCTAAAACTGTAAATTAAAGGGGAAAGAGTGGATGAACAACGGCAAAGTTAGAATCTATGACTTATCAAAGGAATTGAATTTGGATAACAAAGAGCTACTAGCAATTTGCGACCAGCTCGATATTGCGGTCAAAAGCCATAGCAGTACGATCTCTGAATCAGAAGCTGAACAAATTCGTACCGCAGCCGAAAAAGTTGCGGCCACGAAAAAGCAACAAGGTACAAACGGCCATAAACCAAATTCATCTCACAGCGGCTCTCAAGATATTAAACTAGCTGCAAATCACAAACAGCAAATTCTGGAAATTCGTAAACCCAAAATATTGAGAAACACTACTACTAACACCCCAGATGCTTTAGTTACTACTGAAGCTAATAATCCTGCACCTCCACGGCCTTTCGCTACACCTGTCTCACCCATGAAGCCGACGGCACCAACTCGACCAGTACCCCGGAATCAATCTGAAAGTCCGCAAAAACCTCATGTTACTCAACCGGAACAGATATCTAATTCTCAACCGGTAGTAGAAAAAGTAGCAGCGGAAAAATCAGAAAAATCAGCAAATCCCAGACCAAGACCAGAGAAGCCACAAAAACCTCAATTAGCTTCTCCACCTCCTAGACCGGATGGGACAAAACCGACCGAACCTGAACAGGTAGGATCATTAGAAAAACCAGTCCTGAAACGCGATCGCCCACAGCGTGTAGAGGAAGACCGTCAACCAGTCCGAGGTAAAATTAATAAACCCTCAACTGACCAAGGTTCACCATCTGCACCATCAAAACCGAGTCGCGCCCCATCCCCAGCTAAACCAGAACAGCGGGGTGGTAGACCATCTCCTGGTGGTTCAGACATCCAACGCCCCAGACCATCACGTGCCGGTGAAGCAGTGGCAGCTATGCCAATTGCTACTCCACCCAGACCTATGTCGGCAGGAGCGAAAAAGGAAGCATTAGACAATACACCAGTCGCTCCCGATCTCCTGGATTTAAAACGCCCCACACCCCCACGTCTCAATAAAGGTGGGAAAAAATGGCAAGAAGAAGAAATCATTGACGAAATCAAAGAAAAGGCGAAGATTGGACCCAAAGGCAAACGTGTCAAACCAATCCTAGACGATGATTTAGATGAAGATGATTTACTAGATGAAGACGGTCTAGAAATTTCCACAGCCGTTCAAGTTAGTCTTTCCATTGCCCGTCCTCCTAAACCAAAAGGGACTCGCTCCAGTGTTGCACCAGTGGCTGTTGTCGCTGCTCCCACCAGAGGCAAAAAATCTAGTTCTTCCCGCGAACAAAATCGTCGTCAAGAAGTAGACCAAAAACCTGATCGTCCATCACAAATAGTCATCACTGGTCCATTAACAGTCCAAGAATTGGCTGATGTCTTAGTAATTGCCGATACAGAGATTGTCAAAATCCTGTTTATGAAAGGCATGGCCGTCAGTATTACCCAAAATCTGGATATTCCGACCATTACCCTAGTTGCCAAAGAATTAGAAGTAGAAGTCGAAATTGCCGAACGTGAGGCTGAAGCGCGGAAAGTTACGGAAATGATTGACGTGGCCGACTTAGACCACCTCATTCGCCGTCCCCCAGTTGTCACCATCATGGGTCACGTAGACCACGGTAAAACAACTCTTCTCGACTCGATTCGGAAAACAAAAGTCGCGGCTGGTGAAGCTGGCGGTATTACCCAACATATCGGCGCATATCATGTTGATATCGTACATGAAGGTAAACCACAGCAGATTGTTTTCCTAGATACTCCCGGTCACGAAGCCTTTACAGCTATGCGTGCCAGAGGAGCTAGGGTGACAGATATTGCTGTTTTAGTCGTCGCTGCTGATGACGGTGTTCGTCCCCAAACTATCGAAGCTATTAGCCACGCTAAAGCCGCAGATGTCCCTATTGTTGTCGCCATCAACAAAATTGATAAAGAAGGCGCACAACCAGAACGAGTGAAACAAGAACTCACCAATTACGGTCTTACAGCCGAAGATTGGGGTGGTGAAACCATCATGGTTCCCGTCAGCGCCATTAAAGGCGAAAACCTCGACACCCTGCTAGAAATGATTATGTTGGTGTCGGAAGTTGCCGAACTATCCGCTAACCCCAATCGGGTTGCTAAAGGAACAGTCATTGAGGCGCATTTGGATAAAGCTAAGGGTGCAGTTGCTACCTTGCTGATTCAAAACGGTACTCTCCACGTTGGAGATATGCTTGTTGCTGGTTCAGCCTTCGGTAAAGTCCGAGCCATGGTGAACGATCGCGGTAAGCGAGTAGATATTGCCAGTCCATCCTTTGCTGTAGAAGTATTGGGTTTAAGTGATGTCCCCGCCGCCGGTGATGACTTCGAGGTTTATGAAAACGAAAAAGAAGCTCGTTCCATAGCCAGCGATCGCGCCGACAAACAACGTCAATCCCGCCTGTTACAAGGTCGTGTTACCTTGACAACCCTCTCAGCACAAGCACAAGAAGGCGAGTTGAAAGAACTCAACTTAATCCTCAAAGGCGACGTGCAAGGTTCTGTGGAAGCTATTATCGGCTCTCTCCGCCAAATTCCTCAAAACGAAGTCCAAATTCGGATGCTCCTGGCTACCGCTGGAGAAATCACCGAAACAGATATAGACTTGGCAGCAGCTAGTAACGCTGTCATCATTGGATTCAATACCACCTATGCCAGTGGCGCTAGACAAGCCGCTGATGAAGCAGGTGTAGATGTCCGGGAATACAACATCATCTATAAACTTTTGGAAGATATCCAAGGCGCTTTAGAAGGTCTCCTAGAGCCAGAGTTAGTAGAAGAATCCTTAGGACAAACAGAAGTCCGTGCTGTCTTCCCAGTCGGACGTGGCGCAGTTGCCGGTTGTTATGTACAATCTGGTAAACTTGTACGTAACTGTAAAGTACGCGTGCGTCGTGGTAACAAGGTTGTGTTTGAAGGCGTTCTCGATTCCCTGAAACGGATGAAAGAAGATGCCCGTGAAGTCAATGCAGGTTATGAATGTGGAATCAACATTGATAAGTTCCATGACTGGGTTGAACATGACATTATCGAAGCCTACCAAATGGTAACTAAGCGTCGTACCCTGACTATGACGAAATAGTGCTGTGCAGCCAGCGTTGAGTGCTGAGTTGATGAGTGTTGAATTGAGACTATCGAGGATTCAACACTCAAAAAAGTAAACTCAGCACTCCGTAAAAAGGACTGACATAGCAAATGACAGAGTTGAACGTTTGTTTGGATCTCAGCTTGATCATCCATTGATATCTCACCACCCCAGCAAGTTCCATAACTTTTAAAAAATTTCCTGTTTAATTAAGAACAAGTTGTTTTTATAAATTTGCCGCCACAAATTCGGCTTTTAGTAATTAATGAGACAGAATTGCCGGGTATAAAACCATTATCCTCAAAAGGATTAAGCAAGATTTAACAATTTTAGGTTTAGGTGACGAGATTTACGTCTTGAGTATGAAATAAATTATCAATTTGAAATCTAAAATCCCCAAACCCAACAAATTGTCCAACTCTGGAAGTAAAAAATCAGGAATGAGGAATTATGGCTCAATTTCCAACTTCTAGCAATTATGCACATAGCACCAATCTCAAAAGCGATGCCAGCAATGAGCGTAGCTATCGGCAATTTCCTAGTGATACTCCAATTTGGCACAACCTGAAACACGCAATTTCCGCTAGTTCCGGTTTTCAGAGATGGCAACTAGAATGCAATGCCCAATTACAAAGTTTACGCCTCGATCAGCAAGTACAAATGTATTTACGAGAGACCTTAGAAACTTTAGCTTATTAACCATTTGGCAAATATTGATAACTTGCTTTCAGCAGGGAAATTGAGGATAAGAAATCTTATCCTCAATTTTTATGTATAGCAAATCACAAAGAATGGAAAAGCAGGATAAAAATTAAAAACTTCAAAAACTAAAAATTTTGCCTTTTTTGGCTTTATAACTACTTACAGCCTCAAAAATGGGACTCAAAGATACTGAATTGTGAAATTATTTTATTTTTTTAATAGGAATTTTATCTGAAAAAGTGCTAATCATCCGGTATAGTTTCTCATGGGTTTTACATATAAACATCTGTTACCTTAGACTTTTGTGAAAGTACCATCATTAAGCACATAATTTGGTAATAAAATGAAACATCAGGGTTTTCACATTTCTAATTTATCTTTGCCTACCAGCCTAGCAGCTTTGTTATTAATTACTGGTAGTTCTACTCTCATACCTAGTCAAGTTCAGGCTGATACTACCCCCAACTTAATAGCCCAAGTTCCTAGCAATACCTCTGTAATTTATGTTAACTCAGCTACCGGACAAGATACTTCCGGTGCTGGAACTACAGAAGCACCTTATAAAACAATTTCCTTTGCTCTTTCCAAAGCTCAACCAGGAACAGTAATTCAAGTTGCCCCTGGTAGTTATACTAAAGATAGCGGTGAAACATTCCCCCTCGTCCTTAACTCAGGAATCACACTTCAAGGGGACGAATCTAACAAAGGTACAGGAACTTTAATCATCGGTGGCGGTTATTATACCAGTCCCACTTTTGCTAGGCAAGATATTACACTACTAGCAAACAATAACACTACCATTACAGGTCTAACTTTGACTAACCCTAATTCACGGGGAACTGCTGTATGGGTAGAATCTAGTAACCCTGTCATCAAAAAATAGTACATTTAGCAACAGTCTCAGAGAAGGAGTTTTTGTTACAGGTACAGGAAATCCCCAAATTGAAAATAATGTCTTTTTGCAAAATAAAGGCAATGGAATTTCCGTTACTAAATCTTCCCAAGGCGTGATTCGTAGCAACTTATTTCAGGATACTGGTTTTGGTTTAGCAATTGGTGGTAGTTCTACACCTTTAATAGAGGGCAACAACATCACCCAAAACACAGATGGCCTGTTTATCTCGGAAACTGCAAGACCTATACTCCGTAAAAATGCCATTCGCAGTAATAAACGGGATGGTGTAGTTGTGACGATTAATGCTCTCCCTGACCTGGGGACTAATGAAAGTCCTGGTGGCAACCTTATCCGTGATAATGTTCGTTATGACTTGAACAATGCTACTAGAACTAATAGGATTGTAGCCATTGGTAACGATATTAATCAGAAGCTTATTTTCGGGGCTGTAGATTTTGTAGCTGCTACAGTTACTACGCCTAACGATGGTAATACTGCTTTTAAAGATGTGCAAACAGGTTACTGGGCAAAAGCTTACATTGAAGCTTTAGCTGCTCAAAATATCATTGCTGGTTTTCCAGATGGTAGTTTTAAACCCAATGAACCTGTAACTCGCGCTCAATTTGCTGCCATTATCAACAAAGCTTTCACTCCATCAGCAACACGGTCAGCTATTGTCTTTAAAGATGTAAAAAGCAATTATTGGGCTTATAGTGCCATTCGAGTTGCTTCTAGTAGTCCCTTCCTATCTGGCTATCCTGACTTAACCTTTAAACCAGAACAACAAATTCCTAGAGTGCAAGCTTTAGTTGCTTTAGCGAATGGTTTGGGTTTAACAGCAAATACTCAAAATGTGATCAACTTCTATAATGATGCTAGTCAGATTCCTGATTATGCACTGAGTCCAGTCGCAGCCGCAACTTCTCGGCAATTAGTAATTAACTATCCTACTGTTAAACAACTCGCACCTACACGTCAAGCAACTAGAGCGGAAATTGCCGCATTTGTGTATCAAGCTCTGGTTAACGCTGGACGCGCTCAACCAATTGCTTCTCCATATCTTGTTACTGCTCAATAAAAGATGAGTAGAGGGACAGGGGGAGATATATTATCTTGCTTTTGTCCGTCACTTATTCTTTCTGTTTTCCCATTTCCAGAGCAATATCATCATACCAATTACTCCTAGTTGGATTGCGAAATTAGGCAGGGCCTGTTCAATATCGCGTCTAGCTAGGAGTTGAAAAAAGAAGACGAATGCGCCGATAAATCCAGAAGCACCAACACCAATATAGATAAATTGCCTTAACCCGCGATAGGGTGCGGCTGCTTCTGCTTTTAAACGGGCATATTGTTGAGGTTTAAGATTATTTGGAGATTTTGGTTTTATCATCAATAAATTATGTTATAATGTTTGACTGTATATGCCGATGTGGCTCAGGGGTAGAGCAACTGATTCGTAATCAGTAGGTCGTGAGTTCAAATCTCATCATCGGCTTTTGTACTGTACATTCGCACATTATATGTGGGGTATTTACCTTTTTGTCGCCATGTTTCAAATTCTGGGTGTTTACCAATTTGACTCAGTAGTTTGTTAATCAGTGGCGTGTTTTTCTTTACCATCAATTGCCATAGCTGTTGACGGGGATAAGTTTTGATATTGCTTGTTTTATTCTGAAACAACTGAAGGAACAAGAACCGGAGTTGTTTATTTCTGGTCAGGGGAAGCGGTATATGTTGTTGTTATCACAGGATGATTCGCTTTCTTTGGTAGAATTTGACAGGAAAATAGCGATCGCATCTCTGGATGAAGGTAAGGCTGTAATTCCCGTGTGGCTGGATGTTATTTATCAACAGTTGGGAAGTAGTTAAATTTTCTACACTATTCTAGTAACCTGAAAGATTATAAATTAAAGATTTCTTATGTCTCTAACCACTACAATTAAAAGTATACAGGATATCATGCGTAAAGATGTTGGTGTCGATGGCGATGCACAACGTATGAGTCAGCTTGTCTGGATGCTATTCCTCAAAATTTTAGATGAGCAAGACAAGCAAATGGAAGCAGTAAAAAATTATACTTCTCCTATTAAAGAAGAGTTTCGCTGGCGTAACTGGGCAGCAGTAGATAAAGAAGAGCAGCCAACTGATAATCAACTCATTGACTTTGTAAACAATCATTTGTTTCCTGGACTAAAGAATATTAAGACCTACCAAGGCGATAGTAAACTACGTCAGGTAATCCAGACTGTTTTCGAGGATGCCTACAATTACATGAAGTCTGGCTCTTTACTGCGTCAGGTAATCCAAAAAATTGAAGAAGATATTCCACTAAAGAGCTTTGAAGATCAAAAACATCTTGGAGATGTTTATGAAAAACTGCTCAAAGATTTGCAATCAGCAGGTAATTCTGGTGAATTTTACACACCTCGTGCAGTGACCGAATTTGTTATAGATAGAATTGCTCCCCGAATAGGCGAAACCATTTTAGATCCTGCTTGCGGTACTGGGGGTTTTTTGGCACAAGCAGTTGACTATCTAAACAAAAGTAAAAGAGAAGAAGGTAACGAAACTCTACAAAAGATACAAGATGCACCACGTGGGATTGAAAAAAAGCCTCTGCCTCATATGTTGGCAGTAACTAACATGATTCTGCACGGCATAAAAGAGCCATTTCATATTCAACGTAAAAATACACTCGAACTTTACAAAGACTGGAATGAGGATAACAAAGTTGACATTGTAATTACTAATCCTCCCTTTGGGGGAATGGAAGAAGAAGGGATTGAGAATCATTTATTTAATAATTCAAAAATTGGCAGAATGTATTATAAAAATCATGCGACAGGAATTTCTATACAAAATGTTTCCAGGCAAATATTACTCAATATGCCTGTCCCTCTTCCACCCTTAATTGAACAGAAATTTATCGTACAAAAAATTGAGAATCTTTTATCATTATGTGATGATTTAGAACGGTTATTAAAACAATATAATTCCATACAAGAAAAACTTTCAATTGCCTTAATAGAAGCGATTATAGGTGATCAATCTGAAATTAAAATTACTACTCTTATGAAAGAACTTAATAAAGAAACTAAAAAAAACTTACTGTTTTAATAAAGCTAATTTCACCTATGAATAAAAATATTATTAACACAAAGTTAGCAAAAATTCTCAAGTTAAATGGAGAACAAATGGAAGCTAAAGAACTCTGGAAAGCCTCTGAATTAAGCATTGATGAGTTTTATGCTTTACTCAAGCAAGAAATAGATGATGGTTTTATTCAAGAACCAGATATTGCTGAACTCAAGTTAGTGGAGGTTGATGAATAATGCGTATAAAACGAATAGAAATAGGAAGCTTTAAAAACCTAAAAAACCTGATACTTGAGCCTAAAGACTATACAGCGCAGGTAGTTATCGGTCAAAATGCTAGTGGTAAATCCAACCTAATAGAAGCTTTAGTTGCTATCTTCCGCCATTTAGATTTGGCTGAACATCCTCCTTTTGATTATCAATTAGAATATACTTGTCGTGGTCATTATGTAATTGTATTAGCAAGTTCTAATAAAATTACAATAGAAGTAAAAGATAAAGGATCTAATACACCAAAAATAATAGAATTAGATGAATTTGCTAGTAAAGCCCTCGAATATCTTCCTGCACAAGTTTTTGCTTATTATTCAGGACGTAATGAGAGATTAGAACAACTCTTTTTTGAACACCAGAGACAGCAGTATTTTAAACTTCGGGGTAAGTATGTAGAGAATCAAGAAGGAGAATCACATTTTTTATCAGAAGATGTTCTGTTGCGTCGATTATTTTATTGTCGAAATGAACATAGTTCTTTAATTTTGCTTACTTATCTAATTGACCTGGAGCGTAAAATTGGCCTAGAACGTAAGAATATACAAGGTAAAAGTGATGATTTAAAAAAAGAAATAAATTTGCTTAGGGAGTATTTGCAAATAAGCGGGATTGAATCGGCTTTATTTGTCATACAAAAACCTCAACAATTACCAATTGAAGCTATTAATGAAACAGATACAGAACTAACTGAATTAGAAAATACTGGTGACGAAAGATTTTGGAATGCTTCTGGGGTAATGGCAGACTTCCTATCAATATTATGGAAATATGCTCTTGCACCAATTGATGAAGAAATAAACAAACTCATTGACTTTCGTGGGTATACACAACCTCAAGAAACTATATATCTCTACTTAGATAAAAAACGCCTTATTGATGCAGCAAATGAGATAGGTGATGTCAACATCTTTTTTCGGCAACTTGAGGGTGTTTACATGGCAGGTTATTTAGATGAAGTTCGCATCCAGGTTCGTCGTGAAGGTTCTGAGAACCCTATTTTTTATAAGGAACTCTCTGAAGGTGAGCAACAATTAATGACTGTTCTTGGGCTTCTTCAATTCAATCGTGATGATGAATCTCTATTTCTTCTTGATGAGCCTGACACCCATCTTAACCCAATATGGAAATATAACTACTTCTCCTTAATGATTGATGATGTACTAGCTAGTAAGGAGGATTTTCTCAATAAAAATCAATTATTCATTACTACGCATGACCCATTAATGCTAGGAAGTTTACTCAAAGAACAGGTTTTAGTTCTCATAAAGTCAAATCAAGGAACTACAGTAGAACACCCCTATCAAAATCCAAGAGGTATGGGTTTTAGTAATTTACTTCGCAGTGAAATGTTTGGCTTACGTTCAACTATTGACAGAAAAACCTTGGATGATTTAGACGAACGCAACCGTTTGATTGCAAAGCGCAGTAAAAGTGGTCTTGAACCTAAGGAAACGACAAAGTTAGCTGAACTTCAGGAACGACTGGAAGAACTAGGTTTTGGGCGAGAATTTCAAGATCCTATGTATCAATTATTTATTGAAAAAATGTATGAAAGTAAAAAGCAACCTATTGACACAGTATTAAGTAAGGAGCAAATAGATGAGCAATCACAATTAGCGGAGAAAATTGTTAAAGAGCTTATCCATAAGGAAAAAATGGATGAATTATCCGATTTAGCTAGAGAGTTAAAAATTCAACTTAGTGAATAGGTAAAAAGATGTATGAGATACGTTGATATTGATAAAACACCATTTGACAAAGAAGCACTAAAAAAATGGTTGGAAGAAGCAGAAAAAATAACTTATCGGCTAAAAGCTGCTACTTCAGTGGATGAGAGAAACAAAATAATTGAGGAATATGAAAAGCATTTAAAAAAGGATATTTTTTTACTGAAAGAATGGTTAGAAGAAGCAGAAAAAATAACTTATCGGCTAAGAAGTGCTATTTCAGAAGATGAAATAAACACAATAATTGAAGAGCATGAAAAGCATTTAAAAAAGGATATATTTTTACTAAAAGAGTGGTTAGAAGAAGCAGAAAAAATAACTTGTCAGCTAAAAAGTGCTATTTCAGAAGATGAAAGAAAAAAGATAATTGAGAAAAATGAAGGGCATTGGAGAAAGGATATTTTTCGTAATTGGCTTATTGATCAGTTTTACAGAAAGTGTTGGTATAGTGAAGCGAAAGAAAGCGTATCTTCTTATCATGTAGATCATTTCCGTCCAAAAGGGAGAGCGAAAGAACTGGATGGTTCTTCTCGTGATGGATATTGGTGGTTAGCATTTGAATGGCATAACTATCGTATATCTGGAGAGCTTCTTAATGTCAAAAAAAGGATATGTTTCCTCTAAAATATGGACATCCAGCACAACTATCTGATGAACCAAGCTTGGAAATTGAAGCACATATATTATTAGATCCTTGCAAAAAAGGTGAAGCATTTCTGATATCTTTTGAAGCAGGAGGATTGGCTGTACCAGCAGAAGGTGATGATGAAGATAAATATAGGGCTGATAAAACTATTGAGATTCTAGGATTAAATAGATTGGGAAGATTAGTCGATAATCGCTCTGATAAATGGAATAAATGCCTCTTTAAAATTCTTGAGTATGAAAATGCTTCTGGACATCAGGCTTTAAAAATAGTCCACAGAGCATTAGCAACTAATGCACTTAAAGAAATGGTCAAACCTGAAGAGGAATTTTCATCAGTAGCTCTGGCTTGTATAAACAAAATAGCACCTATGCCTTTGCGTCAAGAAATAATGACATGACTTGAGTGCATAGACTTAAATTGTATAAATAAGTGTCTATGCAAAATCATTTGCACATTAGGCAGACTAATTAAAAAAATTGAGCGATTTAAAAAGATAATTAATAGAATTTTGTCTTTTTGTGCTTAAATTTTCTTCTGATGTTCTATCATCTCCCCAAACGCCATAAAACACCTTTGACACCAACCATCAACCCACAACGCCGGAACTTTAAACCTAGCCCCACAATTAGGACACTTAGACAGCAAACTTAAATGATGATGCTGACACCCTTGAGTTACATTAAACTGCCACTCAATCCGATGACAAGACGACTCCACATAACAAGCAGCACAAAGCCGAATTGGTTCAAGATTCATTCCCACCCCAGCAGGTGATAACATTTGCTCTAACTTATCAGCATCAACCCCCACAACCTTAGCCAAAGCCTCCAAGTGTTGCCGAGACGGAGGGGGATTAAAACGAAACTTTTCCCCACGGGCGATCGCACTACAAATCAAAAATTATCTGAAAATAAAATCAATCACCAAAAAATAGCCGGTTTTAACCGACTTGAGCTTTGAGACAGAGAATTTATTCTCTGGCTATTATGGCTTCTTCTGACAACACCAGTTTATTTACAAACCAGAATAAAAAATCTGTTTTCCAATTCCCTGAAATATCAAATTATTGTCTACAATTAATCGGTTTGCTATATCTGGAAATTGTTGTTGAATATAGCCTTTCAATAAATTACTATCACCACCAGTCATGACAATCTGACTTTCAGGAAATAACTGCCACCAAGCTGTAATAAAATCCTTTATCCCAATTAATAAAGTATAAATTACTCCACTTTGAATTGCTGCTGATGTATTCATTGCAAAACGTGGCGGTAAAGATGTCATTAAACCCGTTTCTAATAATGGTAATTGTCCGGTTTTTTGTCCCAAACTGGCAAATTGTAACCCTAAACCTGGTAAAATTGCCCCACCAACTAAGGATTGATGATCGTCTGCACCTGTAAAAGTCAATGCTGTACCGGCATCAATTACCAATGTGGGAAATCCCCAAGTTATCCCTGCACCCCAGACAGCTAAAGCTCTATCAATTCCTAATGTAGGATACATTCCCTGTAATGGGACATCTTCCAAGGTAATCAGGTGCAAATGGGGGTAAATTTGCCAAAGTGCGGTTTGAGAGGGAACGACAGAAGCCAGAATCAGGGGTATAGGAGAATTAGGGGAAATAATGGGATAATTGGCAGGTAGGGAGATAGCTGTCAGCCAAGTATCTAATGTGGGATCTTGAGCTAATTGTTTGACAATAGATGCAGATAGATGGGATGTATCCCCCCTTGAATATAGGGTTTTATCTATGAAAAATGCCCAATGGAGGCGGGAATTACCGACAATTAGGGCTATATAGGAATGCTGTTCGTCTGTTGACGGAGGATGATTCTGCACAGTTTTAATTTTCTTAACTGGGTGATAGGTTTTTTAATAAAAATTAATATTCAACCCGTGCCACAATAGGGGAAAGGCATAAATACTCAATTTATTAAGGAGGGGCGTTATGGTATTGCTCACCGAGAAACTAGAAAAGCGTTTGACTATAGATACTGTAGAGATTAGTGAAGATACTACTGCAATTCGGTCTTTAGATTGGGATCGCGATCGCTTTGATATTGAATTTGGTTTACAAAATGGGACTACATATAACTCTTTTTTGATTCGTGGTGAGAAAATAGCTTTAGTTGATACTTCCCATGAAAAATTTCGTCAACTTTATCTTGATACTCTCACGGGTTTAATTAATCCCCAGGATATTGATTATTTAATTGTCAGTCACACAGAACCAGATCACAGCGGTTTAGTCAAAGATTTGCTGCAACTCGCTCCTAATATTACTGTAGTTGCGTCAAAAGTAGCAATTCAGTTTTTGGAAGATATGGTACATCAACCATTTAACCGCAAAATTGTCAAAAATGGCGATCGCCTAGATTTAGGAAATGGCCATGAATTTGAATTTGTCATTGCTCCTAATTTACACTGGCCGGATACAATTTTCAGCTTTGACCACAAAACCCAAATTATCTACACCTGCGACGCTTTCGGCTTACATTACTGCACTGATAGCACTTTTGATGACAACTTAGCAGCTATTGAAGCCGATTTTCAATATTACTACGACTGTTTAATGGGTCCAAATGCCCGTTCTGTGCTGTCTGCACTCAAGCGAATGGGAGAATTAAAAAGTATTCGCATGGTTGCGACTGGTCATGGACCCTTACTATACCATAACGTTGAGGAATTAATTGGGAGATATCGGAATTGGAGTCAAGGCCAAACCAAAGCAGAAACCCCAGTCGGTATATTTTACGTATCTGAGTATGGTTATAGCGATCGCCTTGCCCAATCTATTGCCAATGGTATCACTAAAACCGGCGTAGCTGTGGAAATGGTGGATTTGGGTGCAAATATCGAATTACAAGAACTGCGGGAACTGGTAGGACGTTGTACCGGTTTAGTTGTGGGAATGCCCCCAGCTTCAGGTAATTCTAACATTCAAGCAGCACTCAGCACCGTTTTAGGTTCTGCCAAAGAAAAACAAGCAATTGGCATTTTTGAAACCGGTGGAGGAGACGATGAACCTACTTATCCCCTCTTAAATCAATTCCGGGCTTTGGGCTTAAATGTCGCTTTCCCCGTGATTGAAATTCGGGAAACACCCACAGAAAACATCTATAAAAAGTGTGAAGAAGCGGGTACAGACTTAGGACAATGGGTGACAAGAGACAAAAGCATCAAAGCCATGAAATCCCTTGCGGCCGATTTAGATAAAGCCTTGGGCCGAATTAGCGGCGGTTTATATATTATTACTGCCAAAAAAGGCGACGTATCCAGCGCCATGTTAGCCTCCTGGGTAAGTCAAGCCAGCTTTAAACCCCTGGGCTTTTCCATCGCAGTTGCCAAAGATAGAGCGATAGAATCACTCATGCAAGTAGGCGATCGCTTCATTCTTAACGTACTCGAAGAAGGCAATTATCAACCATTAATGAAACACTTCTTAAAAAGATTTGCTCCCGGTGCAGATCGTTTTGAAGGAGTCAGAACCCAACCAGCAGAAAATGGCGCACCCATCCTCACAGATGCCCTAGCTTACATAGAATGCGAAGTCGCCAGCCGCATGGATTGTGGCGATCATTGGGCAGTATACAGCACAGCCTACGCAGGTAGAGTATCCAATCCCGATGCCATGACAGCAGTACATCACCGCAAAGTTGGTAATCACTATTAAAAGCAATTGACAATTGACAATTGATAATTGACAACGAACAACTGACTAAAGCAATTGACAATTGATAATTGATAATTGACAACGAACAACTGACTAAAGCAATTGACAATTGACAATTGATAATTGACAACGAACAACTGACAACTGACAACTGACAACTGACTAATGACTAATGACTAATGACCAATGACTACTAAACCCCGTGACGTGCAAATATTGCCCATTGGTACAAATACCATCGTATTGCGATCGCGCAGTTGGGCAAGATTACGATTTGAAATTGAATATGCTTTAGCTAAGGGAACAACGGCTAATTCTTATCTCATCCAAGGCGATAAAAATGCCCTGCTTGACCCCCCTGGCGAAACTTTTACCGAAATTTACCTGGAAGCTTTACAACAGCGGTTTGATGTCAAAAGTCTTGATTATGTAATTTTGGGTCATGTTAACCCCAACCGCGCCGCAACATTAAAGGCTTTACTAGAAATTGCCCCTCAAATTACCTTTGTTTGTTCTAACCCAGGGGCGATAAATTTACGCGCTGCTTTGGAAAATCAAGATTTACCAGTTTTGATTATGCGGGGGGAAGAAACCCTCGATTTAGGAAAAGGACATCATTTACAATTTATTCCCACTCCTAACCCCCGTTACGCTGACGAACTTTGTACATGGGACCCACAAACAAAAATTTTGTTTTCTGACAAATTATTTGGGGCGCATATTTGCGGAGATCAGGTATTTGATGAAGGTTGGGAAGTATTTAATGAAGATAGACGTTATTATTTTGACTGTTTAATGGCCCCTCATGCCAAACAAATCGAAACGGCTTTGGATAAATTGGCAGATTTGCCGGTGCGAATGTACGCTACTGGTCATGGTCCTCTAGTCCGCTATGGTTTAATTGAAATTACCAAAGGCTATCGGGAATGGACAAAGCAGCAAACTGCCGCTGATATGACTGTGGCTTTAATTTATGCTTCTGCTTATGGCAATACGGCAACTTTAGCACAGGCGATCGCTCGCGGCATTACTAAAGCTGGTGTTAATGTCGAATCTATCAATTGCGAATTTACCGAACCCGAAGAAATCAAAGCCGCAGTCGAAAAATCCGCTGGTTTTGTAATTGGTTCTCCCACGTTAGGTGGACATGCACCCACACCTGTGCAAACAGCTTTAGGAATCGTCCTCTCTACTGCGACTAATAATAAATTAGCCGGTGTGTTTGGTTCTTTTGGTTGGAGTGGAGAAGCAGTTGATTTAATCGAAGGTAAACTCAAAGACGCAGGTTACAGATTTGGTTTTGACACTATTCGCGTGAAATTCAAACCCAATGAAGTCACTTTACAAACCTGCGAAGAAGCGGGAACTGACTTCGCCCAAGCCTTGAAACGAGCGGCAAAAAAATCAGTTGTCGCTAAACAACCTGCAAGTAACGTAGAACAAGCAGTGGGGCGCATTGTTGGTTCTTTATGTGTAGTTACAGCTAAACAAGGAGAAGTCAGTACAGGAATGTTAGCTTCTTGGGTGACACAAGCCAGTTTTAATCCTCCTGGTTTAACTATTGCGGTAGCTAAAGACCGGGCTATGGAAATTATGACTTATAAAAATAACAAATTTGTAGTCAATATTTTGGCGGAAGGGAAGGAAATTCGGAAGCAATTTATGAAGGTTTACGCCCCCGGACAAGATAGATTTGCTGGTTTGGAAACTCAAGAAGCCAATAATGGCGGGATTATTCTCAATGGTGCTTTGGCTTACCTGGAGTGTTCTGTCCAAAGTCGTATGGAAGCCGGTGATCATTGGTTGGTTTATGCCACTGTTGATGATGGTAAGGTCTTAAATCAAGATGCTGTCACGGCGGTACATTATCGCAAATCTGCGAGTTATTATTAACACCTTACGTCTTAGCCCCTCTAGGATTAGATAGAGGGGTAATTTTTTTACGCTATGATGTAAAACGTCTGCTAATATTTTTAATCACTTTAAATAATGCTTGATTTTCAACAATTAGAACCTCAAATACCAAATCATCAAACACAAAATATTGAAATTGAACATATTAACACCCAACTATACCAGCACTTTGCTGATAAATTCTGCATAGAAGATGTCCTCAACCGCAAGATTGTTAGTTTTCAGGCTAATAAACTTAAACCTATTTACCGATGGTACAAATATAAAGAAGCTTTTTCTGCTTCATTAGTAGAATATTTACTAGATAAATATATAATCGAATCTGGCAAAATATTAGACCCTTTTGCTGGTAGTGGAACAACTTTATTTGCAGCTAGTAATATAGGATTAAATGCTGATGGAATTGAATTACTCTCTATTGGAAAAGAAATTATAAATACTAGGCTCATCTTAGAACAAGAATTTACAGTGGATGATTTCACAAAAATTTTATATTGGTCTAAAAATTGTCCTTGGGAGAAATCAAAAACTCAACAAAATATTCAAGAAATAAAAATTACGACAGGTGCATATCCTCAAGAGACATTAAACGAAATTCAAAAATATATCAGTGCTTACCAAGAGGAAAATTGCAGAGTCAAGCAAGTATTACAATTTGCACTATTATGTGTTTTGGAAGCAATTAGTTACACTCGCAAAGACGGGCAATATTTACGTTGGGATTATCGTTCTAGCCGTCAACAAGGTAATATACCTTTTAACAAAGGAGAAATTCTCAGCTTTAAACAGGCAATTAGTATTAAAATTAGGGAAATTTTAGCAGATATTCAAACTGGTAGTCAACAAGGTGAACTTTTTCCCAGTAAAACTAAACAAGGTGGGATTCGTTTGTTTACAGGTTCTAGCTTAGATATAATGCCACAATTGCCAAATTCTTATTATGATGTAATTCTTACTTCTCCTCCTTATTGCAACCGTTATGATTACACTAGAACTTATGCTTTAGAACTCGCTTTGTTAGGAGTAGGACAAGAGGAAATAGTTAATCTTAGACAACAAATGTTAAGTTGTACAGTTGAGAATAGACCGAAAGATTTATTAGCAATTAATTCTCAATGGTCAAATGCTATTTTGGCTACAGATCAGCAAAAATTACTCCAAGCAATTTTGCAATATTTGGAAGAACAAAAATCAAAAAACAATTAAATAATAATAATATTCCGAGAATGGTAAAAGGTTATTTTTATGAAATGGCTTGCATAATTTATGAATGTTATCGAGTCCTGAAACCACAAGGGCTGATGTTTATGATTAATGATAATGTGCGTTATGCTGGTGTGAGTATTTCAGTAGATATGATTTTATCGAATATAGCTGAGTATCTGGGATTTAAAGTAGAAAATATTTTAGTTTTACCTAATACTAAAGGTAATAGTAGCCAACAAATGGGAATACATGGACGTGATGCACTGAGAAAATGCGTTTATGTTTGGAGAAAAGTTTAATTTAATCAAATTAAGGTAACTAAAATTGGTATATAAAAATCATTTAAATACAGGTCTTGATTTAGTAACAGCTTATGAAAAAACTAGAGCTGGTTTTGTTGCTTTAGCTATTGAAAGAAACCGTCGGGCTACACCATTTATTGATCAAGCAAGAGTATTAAAAACTATTGCTTCTCAAGTTAATAGTCCTGCTGATTTAATTAATCTGGTAGAAATACAACCTGCTTTATTAGCTGCATCTGGAATTTCTGATAAAGCGGGAGGTTATTTACAACCACATGATAAAATACAAGCTATTCAAGGGTTAATTAAGGAGTTTTTAGAACCAGCAGGTTCAGATTTTGTAGAAGAATTAGTTTATAGATTTTTGCTAACAAGAGGAGATACGCTAGGTGGTTCAATGAGAAATGTAGGTGGAGTGTTAGCACAGCGTAAATTAACTCGCGCAATTTTGGCTAATCTTGCACTTGCTAGTATTCCTTATTATTGGTTACATTCTACAACTAAAACATGGATTCCGATGACAGAACAAGATGCAGGAATAGATTTATATGTGAAGGGTTTAAGTTGGTCTGTTGGCAATAAAAATAGAACAATAATTTATAATCTGACAGTTCCTTTAGTCAAAAGTAATATTGATGTTTGTCTTTTCAACTGTGGTTATCAAGAAATTTCTCCAACAACTTATAAAATTCCCAATCTTTATATTGCACTGGGGGAATTAAAAGGAGGAATTGATCCTGCTGGTGCTGATGAACATTGGAAAACAGCGAGAACTGCTTTATCTCGAATATGGAGGGCATTTTCTCAAGTTGAGTTGTCACCACATACATTTTTCATTGGTGCAGCTATTGAAAAACGTATGGCTGAGGAAATATGGAATGATTTAGAATCTGGTAAATTGAGCAATGCTGCTAATATGACAAATGATACTCAAGTTGACTCGATCTGTCACTGGTTAATCAGTTTATAGGATTTTCAAAAAACTTCTTCTACTCTCTATTAGCGATTGAAACCGTTTTCAGGGGTGATAATTACGCCATTAAAAGTAGTGTATTGCAATTTCTCTTACTCCCTATTAGGGATTGAAACAGTGCTGAATTTGAGATTGATCCTACATTAATGGATTGCAATTTCTCTACATCCTTAAATCCTGATTCAGACGACTTCTCTAACTAACAACTTACGTTAATAGGTGATAGGTCAGGACTTACGCAAAATATCTCTCAAGGTCTCTTTTCTCTATGAACTCTGCGCCTGGAGTGGTTAATTTTTCCGTAAAGTATGCGTAAATCCTCTCAATGATAAAATCTCAGTCTTAATCCTGTACATCCTTAAATCCTGTAAATCCTGATTCTGACAATTTTCCTACTTTAAAACTCGTTTATAAGAATTTATACAACTCTTACTAGGGAATAAACAAACAAATTATTGTAAACTAATAATAAGCAATATAAAGAATTATAAAGTTAATCATCAATGTCAAATATTACTGATACCAAAAAACAATCCCGTATCATCGTTATCGGTGCGGGTATAGGTGGACTCACAGCCGCAGCATTATTAGCCCACAGAGGTCATAGTGTGCTTATCCTCGACCAAGCAATAGTTCCCGGAGGTTGTGCTTCCACCTTCAAACGTCAAGGATTTATCTTTGATGTTGGCGCGACACAAGTTGCAGGTTTAGAAGCAGGGGGAATTCATCACCGCATTTTCTCAGAATTAAATATAGAATTACCCGCAGCTACACCTTGTGACCCAGCTTGTGCGGTATATCTACCAGGAGAATCTACACCAATTAATGTCTGGCGTGATCCTCAAAAATGGCAACAAGAACGCCAAAAACAGTTTCCTGGTAGTGAACCATTTTGGCAATTATTAACAACCTTATTTAAAGCTAGTTGGGAATTTCAAGGACGTGATCCTGTTTTACCACCGCGGAATTTATGGGATTTAGGACAATTAATCAAAGCTGTGCGTCCAAATACATTGATTACCGCACCTTTCACATTATTTACTGTCGGTGATGCTTTGCGGTTGTGTGGTTTAGGAAATAACCAGCGACTGCGGACATTTTTAGATTTACAACTGAAATTATATTCTCAAGTTAGTGCCGAAGAAACAGCTTTACTTTATGCAGCCACAGCCTTGAGTGTATCCCAATTACCCCAAGGATTATTTCATCTGCAAGGAAGTATGCAAGTATTGAGCGATCGCTTGGTAGAATCCTTAGAAAGAGATGGTGGTAAATTATTAATGCGCCACACCGTCGAAAAAATTCAAGTTGAAAATAACCAAGCCAAAGCCGTAGTTATTAAAAATCAAAAAACCGGGGAAACTTGGACAGAATCAGCAGATCATATAATTGCTAACGTTACTGTTCAGAACTTAGTTCAACTATTAGGAGAAAAAGCACCTTCTGGATATAAACAAAGAGTAGAAAAACTCCCACCAGCTTCCGGTGCATTTGTTGTTTATTTAGGTGTAGAAAAAAGTGCAATTCCCCCTAATTGTCCACCTCATTTACAATTTTTATATGATATTAATAAACCCATTGGTGAAAATAATTCTCTGTTTGTATCTGTGAGTTATGAAGGAGATGGCCGCGCACCATTAGGAAAAGCCACAATTATTGCTTCTTCCTTTGTTGATTTTACTCCCTGGTGGGAAACACAAGATTATGAAAGTTTAAAACAAAAATTCACTCAAGAAGCAATATCCAAACTTTCTGAATATTTCTATCTAAAACCAGAAACTATCATTTATGTAGAAGCAGCCACACCCTGCACTTTTGCTCATTATACAGGCAGAAAATCGGGTATTGTTGGCGGTATTGGTCAAAGAATTCCTACTTTTGGACCCTTTGGTTTTGCTAATAGAACACCTATTAATAATTTATGGTTAGTTGGTGATTCTACTCATCCTGGAGAAGGAACTGCGGGGGTGAGTTATTCAGCTTTGACAGTAGTTAGACAAATTCAAGATTTTGTCTCACGCAGAGGCGCAGAGAACGCGGAGAATTAGATGAGGATGTTGCTAAATTTAAGTATGAAATTGAAAAATCAAAGATTCCTCACTTTGCGCCTTTGCGTGAGACTAATTCATACTTAAAATTAGCAAAGTGATAAATTAATTAGGGCTGGCTGAAGGCTCAACTTCTTCCATGATTGGTGTTTGTTCAGGAATAGATTCCATAGACGGACTAGGTGGTGATTTAGGAGTCATAAATTGTCGCCAAGTTTTAATTTGTTCTTGAGCATCCGTATAAGCACCACTACCACGAGGAATTAACTTGGCTGTATCAATGGCTCTGGCAACATCCACTTCACTTTGAGAACGTGCCATTTGTAACAATTGTTGACTCCATTGGTCAATAGCAATATTCACATCTAAACGTAAAACATTACGACTAGATACCCGATTTGCCAACTGGATAGCTTGAACTAAAGCGTCCGGTGTACCAGCAACAGCGACTTGCCTGGCTTTCTGCCAACTATCTTTGGCACGGATTTGCTCTTGCCAACTATCTATAGCTGTTTGGGCTTCACCAGATAAAGCGCGTCCTGATGAGGCAATTTTTTGGGCTTCACTAATAGCAGTTGTTAAACTACCGCTGTCTGCTAAGGCTTTAGCTTGATCTAAATATGGTTGATCTTGAATACGTTCAATTGTTGCTGTCCATTGTCTAATCTTTTTTCTAGCTTCTGGATATAATGCTCGACCAGAACGAATCTGACTAGCTTCAGCGATCGCTGTTTGTAATGAGCTAACATCTTCATTAATAGCTATTTGTTCAGCCCGATCTAAATATGGTCTATCTTCAATAGATTCCACTTGACCCCGCCAGCGCCCCATTTCTTGACGTGCTTCTGTAGCGCGAGGATTACTCCCAGGAATTAGCTGTACTTCGGAAATAGCTGCTGTTAAATCATTAACTGTGCCTTGACTGGCTAAATTCCGGGCTTTTTCTAACCGAGAAACATCTTCAATTTCCAATTGCCAACGAGCAATTAATTGTTGTGCTTCATTATAAACATCCCTAGAAGCATCTATTTGTTGCGCTTGAGAAATTGCTGTTTCTAACCCAGCCACAGTTCCAATATAGGCGCTTCTTTTGGCCTCACCTAAAATAATAAAATCATCAACTTCAGCTTGTAGTTCAGGAATAGGGGGGATTTGGCGGGCAATTTCCAAGGCTGTATCGGCATCTCGCTCTCTCATTTTAGCTTGTGCCAGTGTGAGCATTTTTTGAGCAAATCCAGATATTAACTCTTGTGCTTTTTGATATAGATAACTTTCTGGTTTAATTGACTCAGCTAGTTTAATAGCATTGAGTAAATTATCCACACTTCGACTTCTGGCTAAATTTTCGGCTTTGTAAAGTTTATCCCCGTCTTCCCTGGCCGTGACAATAATGTTATTTAATTGGTCATATTTAGTAGTTGACCAGTATTTGTTATTTACCCGCAATAATTTAGCGGTGAGCATAAAAGCCGATTGCCAATTTCTTTGACGCAGTTCTTTTTCGGCATCTTGGTAGATTTCTTCAGCCTGTGACCAAATCAACTGCCATTTTTCAATTTGTGCTTCTACTAGTTGACCAACTGTGACATCAGCAGGAATTTGACGGGCTGTCTTGATTGCTTCCTCCAAATTCCCCGTCTGAAAACTCTCATCAGCCAGCTTGAGAATATCCCGTGACCACTCCTCCAACAAACGATTAATTTCGCTCCGGAGAGGATGATTATCTGGTAATTGTTTAACTAGAGCGATCGCTTGCAACAAATCATTAATTGTTTGTTTAGAAGCCGCCAACTGAGCGCAGTGCATCCTCACTGACGCACTGGCCAAAGGCCAAAAAATCTGTGGACAATTAGGAGCAGAGGGCAGTTTAAACAGCATAGATATTGCCATAAAACCCATACTCCCAGGCACTAAAGTTAGTATTACCGCCCACAGTACCCAGTTTTTCATCCAGTGTGGCAGTTTCTCAGTTATTAGTCCGAGATTAAAAGCAGCTTCCGAATCATTATTTATAGACAAATCCGCCCCATCTTGTTTTTTTCTTTTCTTCACTGACTTAACATTAGAACCAATAGCAGCGGTATCCGTATTTTGATGATTTTCTATGTAGTTGTGCTTCCGCCCAATTGGTTCTCCTACTTGATCCGCAGACCAATTATCTGGAATATCCCGCTCTGTCATTGCTCACACCACACTAAATGAATAGCGATCTTTTACAGGTAGATCGATCTAGATAATTTTATGTTGGCTATCCTAACTTTCCCATCAATAAAAAGCTATCCTTGGCATTTACCACTCCCATCAATAACATTACTGTTTTTTGGTTTGAGTATGACTAGTTACATTAACCAGAAATTGCAGATTCTTTTTGCAAATCAACAATTAACTGAGTTAAATGATCACTACTGGCCTGATAAACATTACCGCAAAAGTCACAAATTGCTTCTGCACCATCATCTTTAACAATCATGTCTTGCAGTTCCGCTTCGCCTAATATTTTCAGCGCCCCTAGTACCCGATCAAAAGAGCAGCCACAATGAAAGCGTAACATCTGAGTTTCGGGAAATATGTTCAATCCCATATCTCCTAACAAATCATTAAAGATTTCTGTCAGTGTTTTACCAGCTTGGAGTAATGGTGTAAACCCTGATAAAGCCGAAACCCGTGATTCTAATATGGCTACTAGCTCTTCATCTCTAGCAGCTTTGGGTAACACTTGTATCAATATTCCTCCAGATGCTGTTACTCCCTCTTGTCCCACAAATACACCTAAAACTAAAGCTGAAGGAGTCTGTTCGGAACTAACCAAGTAGTGAGCAACATCGTCACCTATTTCCCCAGAAACCAGTTCTACCGTACTAGAGTAAGGGTAGCCATAGCCAATATCGCGGACTACATAAAGATAGCCTTTACCGACTGCACCCCCAACATCTAATTTACCCAGATCATTGGGTGGCAATTCTACCGATGGATTACCCACATAGCCCCTAACTGTGCCATCTAAGCCCGCATCTACCAGTATACCACCTAAAAGGCCATCCCCCTTAACTCGAACATTAACCCTAGAACCTACCCGTTTCATACTTGAAGCCATTAACAAACCCGCAGTCATAGTTCTTCCTAGTGCTGCTGTAGCCACATAAGAAAGTTTATGGCGTTGTCTAGCTTCTTCTGTTAACCGGGTGGTAATCACACCTACTGCTTTAATACCACCATCAGCCGCAGTGGCACGAATTAATTGATCTGCCATGAAAAACCTTACAATTCTTTACAAGGTGACTTTTATATTTTAGGTTGTTTCGTGACTAGGGGAAAAGGGGGCAGTTTAATAATTGACAATTGACAATTGACAATTGACAACGGACAACTAACAACAGCCCTTCTAAAGCAGAGATTAATACATCTCTTAAATTGACAATTGACAACTGACAACTGACAACTAACAACGGACAACTGACAACTGACAATTGACAACTGACAACTAACAACTGACAATTATCATGCTAGGTAAATTTCAGAAAAGCCAAATCCGCATCGAAATTGAAGCATCAGCCGATGCTATTCATGACAGTATTCTTCATCCGGAGCAACTGAAAAAATGGCTGTTGGGACAACGTTTCCCCTCAGAAATGCCCACAGAACTGCCACCAGGATTCGAGTTCACCACCTGGACAGGACCTGTATCCATTCATCATCGAGTAGAAATAGTCAAACCCAACTGTTTACGCTTACTACTTAGTGGAGGTATAGATGGCTTTCACGAATGGTATTGGGGAGAAGGTTGGGTACAATCCCGTTTAGAAGGCATATCCATCTTACCCTTAAATTTAGGACAAACCCTGAGTTTAGTCAGCTTACGTCAGTTCTTAGCCGCAAGCAAAGGGTAATTCATGAATTACCCCTACCAATTCCTCCTCTCCGTGCCTCTGCGACGGCAGTCACTCATGGGGAAACCCCCAAGACCGCGCTGCCTCGCCTCTGCGTGAGAAAAAAATTACATAAAAACTAAAACATCCATAAAAGCACTCCCCCCGTCGCTAAAACGCAGACAATACCTGTTAACCCCGCAAGGGGTTTTTTATTTATCCCTGTCACCCATTCAGAAACTTTATCTGTGTAGGTAATTAATCCTGCTGTATCTATTGTCGCGATCGCCCATACCCAACCCGCATGAAGTCCCCAAGCTATCCCTAAGTTATTCCCATCAGCTAATCTGGCTAATACTAATACCATCCCCATCAACCATAGTCCAGGCAGTTGAGGAATAGTTTCTTTTTGTTCCCATACTAAATGTAAGACAGCAAAAATCAAGCTAGAAGTAATTGCCGCTAACCAAATTGAGTAATTCTGTTCTAACTGAGTTAATAAAAAGCCCCGAAATACAAGTTCTTCTATTCCCCCCACAAACAAAGCCACCAAGGAAATAGTTAATAAACTAGATGGTATTAACTGGAGATGGGATTTTTCTAAATAGCACCAACCAGCAGCAATTTGACCACAGAATACTATAGCTAGACTCAAGACTCCCAAGCTAAAACCCAGGAATAAAGAACCCAAAATACTAACTTTCCCTACTAATCCATAATCAGGGAAAGAACCCAATTTCAACCATTGAAATCCCCACAGAATTAGGGGAACTAATAAATAAAGAGATAGCAATAAAGGAATTTTTTGCTCTGTTTGTAAAGATTTGTTAATTTGCCATTTAAAGACAAGAGCTAAAATTGCTACTAATGGCAACCAACAACCTACCCAGACAATAAAAAAGCCACGACTAAAAATACTGGTGTATTTTTAAGATACTCCAGCAAAGTATTGGCCGATGGCTCTAAAAATGAGAGTGAAATAGACATAAGAAACATGACTAACTTCCCACAAAAATAGATTGCTTGATTAATAATCAAGACTCTACTAGAATTTGTGACTTATGGAAGCAGCCAAATCGTTTTTTATGTCTTTATTTCACCTTAATTCTTTAACTACTGCTATTAGTTAGCCGTAGCTTTAGGGATAAATTACTCAGATCAGTGAAAAATTTATTCTTCTGCGTCTGATTCATCAGCTTCATTATCTGACGGAGTTAATTGTTTGTCACTTTCACCAAGCTGAATCAAGTGAATATGTTTGTAACCTAGTCTAATTTCAAATTCATCACCAGGCTTTAAGCCCATAGCTTTAGTGTAAGTTGCACCAATCACGATTTGACCGTTCTGATGTACACTTACCCGATATGTCGGTTCGCGTCCACGTCCATCTTTGGGTGCTTCTGGGCTGAGAGGAATGCCTCTTGCTGACAATAAAGCATCATAAAAATCTGTGAGATTAACCCGAACCTGGCTATTTTTAGTAACGGTGTAATAACCACATTGCTTTGCTCTTTCCCGACGTGGTAAAGTCGAAAGTTCTTTAACTTTCGCCAGCAGTGCTTTTCCTGTTAATGGGGCAGTTGCAGTTTCAGTCATTATGCTCTAATTTTCCTTAATCTCTTCAAACTGATCAATAATGTCGTTGTCCTCTGATTCCAGCATGGAGCAATAAGCGCCACTAGACCTCAGACACTGACAGACGTAAGGGTGTTGGGTGAATTCCTGCTGAAATGAAAGCAACAAGGGACTCTATCATAGTTGTCTATAATAGGGTTTTAAGTCATAGTTGCCACAAACATTAATTTCAGTGATTTTACTGCGTTTTTAACCATCATTGGCCATCAGAAATTAAATTATTTTCTCTTTGGTCTACTGAGTGCGGTGTAACTTCAAGCCACCGTTACAAATCAGGTTAGTTCTACTCCAAAAAAGTTAAGACAGCCCGGTATTGGGGTTTCTCCAAATAGAGGAACTGCCGCGTAGAGTCAATAAAATACAGGTTTTTCACATTCAATGCTAATCTTTCTTGTCGTTGATTTTTAGACTTATGCCTAATCCTCATCTTTAGCTAAAGACAGCATAGTATTTGTATGTGGTCTAACGGACATACACCCTTTTATTCTGCCAGTAGAGACATGAATTTTCTAGTCTCTACATTACGAAAAAACCGAGAAGTATTAGCCGTGCTTATGCGGTTATTGTTCCTGATTTTGTTACTTCGTAATTTTCTATTAAATACTAGCATGAAATAATAATAGCAAAATATTTTTTGAATTTTAAATTCAAATTCCCGATAAATTTTGATCTAAATCCCTGGAGTTGAGGATGTAAAAAGCAGTGGAGATTTTCCTGGGGCTAGATGCTGTGATAAGGATGATGTCAAGACTTTTATAAAAGTTAATCTAATTCGGGCTAGTTTTCTGGGAATGAGTGGGTTAAATTCTAGAATTTTTATGGCTTCACCACCTAAGCTATCAATGACTAGAGACAAAAAGCGGGGGAGAAAATCTCTATTGTTTATCACCATCAAATCCAAAGCGGCCATTAGATTATGCACGTCTGTCTAGGGGAAGAATAAATTTACCACATCTATCATCTGTTTGATAGCTACTAGCAGAGATGTTCACTAGCTTTAACACTTCTACATATTTGAAGATGTAGAATTTTTCTATCTAGGGCTTGACGAAAGAGGTCTTAAGTGTCAAGGATGAAGGGTAAAGGCTGAAGGATGCTGGAGACTCAAGGATAAAAGAAAACTTATTTTTATACCTTACGCTTCCAACTTCATCTTTCCCTATCCTCATAATTTTTGAGGAAGGTGAGTCAATTTCAAGACTGGGATTGGTAATAATGGAAGTTATTTTTAAGATTACTCGACAACAACAAAATTCTTACCCTGTTTTAAAATCCTACCTTTTGCAGGTAGAACCAGGTAATACTATCTTGGATTGTCTTAATCAGATTAAGTGGGAGCAAGATGGAACTTTAGCATTTCGCAAAAACTGCCGCAATACAATTTGTGGTAGCTGTGCGATGAGGATTAATGGCCGTTCTGCTTTGGCTTGTAAGGAAAATGTGGGTAGTGAACTGGCCAGACTAGAAAAAATCTCATCATCTCTAAATCAGTCTCAGACTATTCCAGAAATTACAGTCGCACCTTTAGGGAACATGACTGTAATTAAAGATTTGGTTGTAGATATGAGTAGTTTTTGGAATAATTTGGAGACAGTTGCTCCTTATGTAAGTACAGCAGGTAGACAAGTTCCAGAAAGAGAGTTTTTACAAACGCCACAAGAGCGATCGCTCCTTGATCAAACTGGCAATTGTATTATGTGTGGGGCTTGTTATTCTGAATGTAATGCTCTGGAAGTTAATCCTGAGTTTGTTGGTCCCCATGCTCTGGCGAAAGCATATCGCATGGTAACAGATTCTCGTGATAATAACACAGAAGAACGATTAGAAAACTATAGTCAAGGAACTCAAGGCGTTTGGGGTTGTACTCGTTGTCTTTACTGTGATTCGGTTTGTCCAATGGAAGTTGCCCCATTAGAGCAAATTACCAAAATTAAACAGGAAATTCTCGAACGTAAAGAGAAGAGTGACAGTCGGGCAATTCGCCACCGCAAAGTTTTAGTAGACTTAGTAAAACAAGGTGGTTGGATTGATGAACGCCAATTTGGTATTCAGGTAGTTGGTAATTACTTCCGCGATCTTCAAGGATTACTTAGTCTTGCACCTTTGGGTTTAAGAATGCTGGCGCGAGGTAAATTTCCCCTTTCCTTTGAACCCTCTCAAGGAACTCAACAAGTGCGATCGCTCATCGAATCTGTACAAAAAACCGATTAATATATTTTCAATTCTGGGCGCAAGCCCTGCGCCCCTACTTAACTCTTTCTTTTTCCTTCTTCCTTCTTTTTCCTGTCACCTGTCACCTGTCACCTGTCACCTGCTTAACTTGGCTCTTGAGGAATATTCAATTTTTGCCCAAACCGATCATAAACCAAAACATCCCATTGTCCATTATTACTATACTCAAAGGCAATTCTACTACCATCAGCACTAATTGTCGGATTGCGAACTTCTCCTTGCAGATTACCAGTTAAATTCCGTGATTGGCGCACATCTCTATCATAAAAAATAATATTGGCTCGACCTTCACGACTAGCTGTAAAGACAATAAATTTACCATTTTCAGAAGCCGCAGGATGAGAAGCAATCATATCGAAGGAATTTAAACCAGGTAAATCTACCAAATTCCGAGTTACCGTATCAAACATATATACATCTTGACTACCCCTCCGATCAGTAGTAAACACAAGATATCTCCCAGAAATTTGGGGGTTTAATTCCGACGCAAAACTGTTGAGACTCCTTCCACCAGGATCAAAAGGGTAACTTAGTAAACGCGGATAACCAAAACACCCAGTTAAGAGAATTGAGCATAGAAATAAAATAATTGAGAATTTATAATTCATTTAGAGAAGAGGCAACAGGCAAAAATAGAAGTTTTTTTAATTGTCAATTGTCAATTGTCAATTGTCAATTGTCAATTGTCAATTGTCAATTTTTACCGTTGCACCATTAGGAATATCTAACTCAATCGTCGGTCCGCGATCTAAAACTTCAATATCCCATTGTCCGCGACTAGAGGATTCAAAGACAACATAACGCCCGTCAGGACTGATACTAGGATTTCTCACCCAAGCACGATAGCTAGGAGTAAGGATTTGTGATCTTTGCGAAGCGCGATCGTATAGTGCAACCACAGGTCTACCTTGATCACTGGTAATATAACAAATATAGCGACCTGTATAACTTAGACTAGGACTTTCCGCGATCGCTGATTGTCGGTTTAAACCTGGTGTAGAAATAAAACTTTGACTTTCTAAATCGTATACCAACAACTGCTGATGACGAGAACGATTAGATATAAATGCCAAAAAACGTCCATTTCCACTTAACGCAGGTTGTTCTTCAGCATATCGGCTGTTCAGAGAAGTTACTCCCGTCGGGATATTATCAGCCGCACAAGATATCAGCAAACTTGTCAAACCAAAAATTAGGCTCCAATAAATTGATTTTTGGAGCCAAAAACTAGGTGTAAATGTTTTCACATCACTCTTTTCCGTCGCCCACCCCAAAAAGTTCTAAATGTCGTCATCAAAATCGGTATTATCTGGCTCGTTATTTGACTTATTAATGGGATTATAAGGTACATATTCAGTTGGTATCGCCTCATCATCATCCTGTCTTCTAGGAGGCACTGAATCTCTAGGTGGACGACGCTTTCTCGGTCTAGGAGTAGGAGCAACATCATCCTCACGGCTGACATCACGGTTTCCCGTTGACTGAGGTCTACTATTACCGCTATTACTACGACGTGATGGTTTTCTTACTTGTTCTTGAGAACTTTCCCAATCATCAACTTCTCTGGACGCAGAACCCCAATTTTCATCATCTACATCACTCCCATTTGGACGACTGACTGAACGCCCAGAATTAGGACGACGCTTTCTTTCTGATGTATCTGGTTTTTCCCTAGTCCGTGCGTTTGGTGAACTGCGTGGTGGTTGGGCTTCATAATAATCATCACGGGGAGAACGTTCATCTCGACTACCGCGAATTCTTGGACGTGGAGGGGCTTCCTCTTCTTCATAAGGTAGCGGTTCTAAATCTGCATCCATCTCCGCTTGATAATTACGTCGATCCGAATAAGAGTATTTTCTACTTACCTCTCGCTCATCATCCACAATAGGAGTATTCCGTTTCGCTTGTTGAGTCGCAATACTCCGCAGACGAATACTTTCAACAGCAAAAAATACTGTAGAACCTACCAATAATAACTGACCAAATTGCAAAATGGGGTCAAGCCGCCATCCTTGGAAAACAAGAATAAAGCCGCACAATAACCCAACCGCTGCAAAAAATATGTCTTGATCTCTTGAAAGTTCTGGACGGACAGAACGCAGAAAATACAATGCTGCTCCAGCTACAGCCAGGAAAATTCCGAGAATACTGGCTGAGTTCGCTCCAAAATTTACCTGAGCTAAAACACTGGCTGAATTCAGCCCAAAATTAATCATGAGTGTTTTCCTAATATCAAATCTATGTTAGCGAGTTACATTTACTATCACTACTTTAACTAGTCACAATATTATTGAAGAAGAATCAGGGAGTTCAGAACTATAGCTTACACTATGGTGCATTGTCAGAAGAAAGCTCAGAACTCCTCCCCAATCCCCAGTCCCTAGTCCCCCAATCCCCAATCCCTAAAAATTAAAAACGCTGGATTTTATCTTTTTGGCTAATGAAAATTAGACCAATAGTAGCTGGGATTACCACAATCGCAGTACCCCAAACCAGACTCCAAAGAAAATTTGCTAAAGAGGGTGTCATAGTTCTCAACCTTTTTTTACACAGTTCATTCTTATTTTAATCTTGTATCACTTTCTTGGAAAGTAGACCAGGATTATATATCTAACTTGGTATCTACTTGATTTTTGCTCTCAAGTCAATAACTTTGTTTTTCTATTCTCACAACAAAATGACACCATTTGGTTAAAATTGAAGAAAGAATACGTTACAAAGCTTAAAGTTTTTCAACTTGCGCTCAAGTTTTGGATTTTCTCACAGATAGTAGCTAAACAAAATGACTGGTGTTAACTTGACGACTTGGATTCTTGGCCCCGTGTTGGGGGTGATGACGTTTTTGTTTATTTTCCGCATTATTTTGACCTGGTATCCCCAAATCAATCTCAATCGTCTGCCTTTTAATCTCATCGCTTGGCCGACTGAACCCTTTTTAATCCCGTCACGGAAGTTAATACAGCCTATTGGCGGTGTAGATATTACTCCCATTTTATGGGTAGGTATTTTCAGCTTCATTCGGGAAATTTTACTAGGCCAGCAAGGATTACTGACCATGTTATACAGGCAATAGGGAGCAGGGAGCAGGGGGGCAGGGAGCAGGGAGCAGGGAGCAGGGAGCAGGGAGCAGGGGAGCAGGGGAGCAGAGGAGCAGAGGAGTAGGGAAAACTTCTTAACAACTGACAACTGACAACTGACAACTGACAACTGACAACTGACAACTGACAACTAACAACTGACAACTGACAACTGACAGCTGACAACTGACAACTGACAACTGACAACTGACAACTGACAACTGACAACTGACAACTGACAACTGACAACTGACAACTGACAACTGACAACTGACAACTAACAACTGACAACTGACAACTGACAGCTGACAACTGACGACTGACAACTGACAACTGACGACTGACAACTGACAACTGACCAATTACAGCGTTTTCATATCCTGGACAAAGCCTGTGTGAATATTACCTTGCAAAAATTGCGG
>NZ_VILD01000002.1:27951-32138 GCF_009712085.1 Anabaena sp. UHCC 0253 | reverse complement strand
AATATTACCCTTGCAAAAATTGCGGATTTTCCATAATTTTTTGATGAAAGGGAATAGTTGTCGGTAGTCCAGTAATGGCACATTCTCGCAATGCGCGTTTCATGCGGTTAATAGCGGTAGCTCGATCTGGTCCCCAAACAATTAATTTACCTATCAGGGAGTCATAGTAAGGGGGGATTTGGTAATCTGTGTATACATGAGAATCAATCCTCACTCCGGGTCCTCCTGGTGGAAGATAACCAGTGATTTTTCCAGGGGCGGGGCGAAAATCATGATCTGGATCTTCAGCGTTAATGCGGCATTCAATGGAATGTCCTTTGAGAACTACTTCTTTTTGTGTCAGCTTTAGTCTTTCGCCTTGAGCAATACGAATTTGTTCCACTACTAAATCTATTCCAGTGATCATTTCTGTAACTGGATGCTCAACTTGTATCCGGGTGTTCATTTCCATAAAGTAGAATTTACCGGATTTATCGAGGAGAAATTCGATAGTTCCTGCGCCGGTATAGTTGATAAACTGGGCTGCTTTGACAGCAGCTTTTCCCATTTTTTGCCGTAAGTCTGGATCAAGGGCAGGACTAGGAGCTTCTTCTAGCAGTTTTTGGTTACGACGCTGAATGGAACAATCTCTTTCACCTAAATGAATGACGTTACCGTAGCTATCGGCTAAAATCTGAAATTCAATGTGACGGGGACGTTCAATAAATTTTTCTATATAAACGCCTGAATTGCCAAAAGCTGCTCCTGCTTCTCCTTGGGCTGCAAAAAAGAGTTTGACAAATTCATCTTCTGAGCGAACAAGTCGCATTCCTCTACCACCACCGCCTGCGGTAGCTTTAATCATCACAGGATAACCAATTTTGTGAGCGATCGCTAATCCTTGTTCTTCTGATTCTACTAACCCTTCACTACCGGGAACTGTGGGTACACCAGCTTTTTGCATGGTTTCTTTGGCTGTGGACTTGTCCCCCATTAGCCTAATAGACTCGGGACTAGGACCAATAAAAGCAATATGATGGTCTGCACAAATTTCCGCAAATCTAGCATTTTCTGATAAAAAACCATACCCAGGATGAATGGCGCTAGTATTACGTGTTAATGCAGCGGCAATAATATTGGGAATGTTCAAATAACTTTTACTGCTGGCAGGTTCACCAATGCAAACGGCTTCATCGGCAAGTTGGACGTGCAAGGCATTTCTGTCAACAGTGGAGTGAACGGCAACTGTGGCAATTCCCATCTCTTCACAGGCACGGAGAATGCGAAGGGCTATTTCTCCTCGATTGGCAATTAATATTTTATCAAATTTCATTTTCTAGTTGCGATATCAGTACCAGTAGATTGACATTCTCTCCCATCCTGTTGACATAAAGCTGTTGCATTACTGTAAATCGTGACAGGAGATTCCCAAACCTCATTCTTAGCAGACTATTGGATTATGTGGCATCTTTGCTAGACCTTTTAATATCACCTTTGCTGTTCCTATATTTCTGTCTGTCTCATACCTATTCAAAAAGATTTGGGGAAATATTTGGAAAATCTTGTATTTAAGTAATTTTTTTATGTTATGATATAGTCTGTGCTAAATTCTTGCGGATGTGGCGGAATTGGTATACGCGCACGCTTGAGGTGCGTGTGGGCATAGCCCTTGCGAGTTCGAGTCTCGCCATCCGCATTTTTTGGATGTAATTTATCCGCTTTTATGGTCAGGGAAATGATCATAGTAGCGGATTTACATTTTGATCAACAAAGTTAATATTATTAATTTTTTGCCAGCTTGCCTGAATGGATGCTGGTTTTTTGTGCTTTGATATAATTAGATGAAGTTTTGTAAAGAAAATTGACTACTACTTTTAATCCAGCAAATAACTCTACTCTGCCAATTGATTGGCATTGCCTAACTCCAATTTGGGAAGGTGGTGAAGAAGTGGTTAAACGCGGTTTACCTCATACCCAGTTATCACCAACTTGGCAATTACTGCTTTTAGGTGATGGTTCTCCGACTAGGCACGTACAACTGTTAACGGGCGAACCCACAGAAGTAGATGTAATAGATATGTCAGCAATTGGGATGAATTCAGATGGTGCGCCTGCGATGATGCAGATGCTACCAGGTCCAAGAGTCCGGAGACAGGTGTGGGTACGGACTGCCTCTGGTCAGCGTTTATATTATGCGGCTTCTTGGTGGGAAGCAAGTCATGTAGATGAATATTTACAAAACAAGTCTTTACCGATTTGGGCAAGTTTAGCTCGGTTACGAACTGAGTTGTATAGGGATGTCCAAGGTATTTATTATGGTGATTCAGAAGCTTTAGAGTTGGGTTTTCAGGAAAAAGGACCATTTTGGGGTCGCCATTATTTATTTTGGCATCATGGACAACCACTGACTTTGATTTATGAGGTTTTTTCACCTTTTTTAACTAAATACTTAGGGGCAATGAATTATCAAAATTAAAGGAGACTCTTTCCAATTACCAAAAGCAGATAGGATCAAGATAATCGGAATTGATATTTTCAAGCATCCACTGGAGAGAAGTGTTTATGAATCTGGTTGTACTCCAGAACTGGCTAGATAATGCCTCCTTTGCTGTCTTATTCTGTACGATGTTGGTGTACTGGGTGGGGGCGGCCTTTCCAAGTTTATCAGTAACAGCGGCTTTGGGGACGGCTGGAATGGCGATCGCTAATTTGTGTATCGCCACCTTATTAGGAGCAAGATGGATAGAAGCTGGTTATTTTCCCCTCAGTAATCTCTATGAGTCGTTATTTTTCTTGACTTGGGGAATTACGGCTGTACATTTAATTGCTGAAAATAACAGTCGTAGTCGCTTAGTAGGAGTTGTGACTTCTCCTGTAGCCATGGGAATTGTTGCTTTTGCGACTCTCACCTTACCATCAACAATGCAGGTTTCAGAGCCTTTAGTTCCTGCACTAAAATCGAATTGGCTGATGATGCACGTCAGTGTCATGATGTTGAGTTATTCCGCCTTGATGGTAGGTGCATTGTTAGCGATCGCTTTTTTAATCGTTACTCGCGGCCAAAATATCCAATTACAAGGTAGTTCTGTGGGTACAGGTGGCTATCGTAATAATGGTTATAAGTTACTCAAAGCCGGAGAATTAGTTACACCTCCACCTGCTGCGGAAACTAACGGCTTTTCTCGCGGGGGAAGTAATAACAATGGTAATGGGACTGCGGTTTTAGATTTAATCAATGTCACGGAAACCCCCACTTTAGTAGCTACGGAAACCCTTTCGCCCCAACGTCTCAACTTGGCTGAAACCCTTGATAATATCAGCTATCGCATCATCGGTTTGGGATTTCCCCTGCTCACTATTGGGATTATTGCCGGTGGAGTTTGGGCGAATGAAGCCTGGGGTTCTTACTGGAGTTGGGACCCTAAGGAAACTTGGGCGTTAATTACTTGGTTAGTATTTGCGGCTTATCTGCATTCTAGAATAACTCGCGGTTGGCAAGGGCGAAAACCAGCAATTCTAGCCGCAACTGGTTTTGTTGTGGTTTGGATTTGTTATTTAGGTGTAAATCTTTTGGGTAAGGGTTTACATTCTTACGGCTGGTTTTTCTAATTAGCATTTGGTGTAAGGGCGTATCCCTGACGGGACTGGAAGCATCAGCATTCGGTGTAAGGGCGAAGCATTCGGAAAATGAACTTGGGAAAAAACCGATAATTAATCGCCCGAATGCTTCGCCCCTACTGGGGAAAAACCGAGAATTTGTCGCCCGAATGCTTCGCCCCTACAGGAGGACTTGGAACTTGATACCCCTGCTTCTTCTGGTTTAATACCTCAGATGTATATTTTTATGTTTATATTTATCCCATCCGGGGGGATAGGATACTATACTACGAAGTGAGAGAAATAAACTAGGGACTTTCTAGGGTTCTCTCCTGATTTTGGTTATCTTGAGGAACTCATTGTGGTTGCAACCCCGGAAAAACTGCACGCTACCCATACCCACGAGCATCTACCCAGTCAAGACCGTGTAGCCGTGTTGCTTATGGGCTATGGCGAAGTCGAAAGCTACGAAGATTTTGCTAACTATAACGAACAAGCTTTAAATTTACTGACTGCTAAATTCGCTCCTGTTCCTACTTGGATTTATCCCCCCTTTAGCAAAGCTTTTAGCAATATTTGATCGACATGAATGGGGGACACACACATCACGA
>NZ_VILD01000002.1:26378-27926 GCF_009712085.1 Anabaena sp. UHCC 0253 | reverse complement strand
GAAAATGAACTTGGGAAAAAACCGATAATTAATCGCCCGAATGCTTCGCCCCTACTGGGGAAAAACCGAGAATTTGTCGCCCGAATGCTTCGCCCCTACAGGAGGACTTGGAACTTGATACCCCTGCTTCTTCTGGTTTAATACCTCAGATGTATATTTTTATGTTTATATTTATCCCATCCGGGGGGATAGGATACTATACTACGAAGTGAGAGAAATAAACTAGGGACTTTCTAGGGTTCTCTCCTGATTTTGGTTATCTTGAGGAACTCATTGTGGTTGCAACCCCGGAAAAACTGCACGCTACCCATACCCACGAGCATCTACCCAGTCAAGACCGTGTAGCCGTGTTGCTTATGGGCTATGGCGAAGTCGAAAGCTACGAAGATTTTGCTAACTATAACGAACAAGCTTTAAATTTACTGACTGCTAAATTCGCTCCTGTTCCTACTTGGATTTATCCCCCTTTAGCAAAGCTTTTAGCAATATTTGATCGACATGAATGGGGACACACACATCACGATTTTATCTCCCCACATAATGCCATCTTTGAAAGACAAAGAGCAGGGATTGAACATGAATTACAACATAAATGGGGTAATGGTGTTCAAGTTTTCAAAGCTTTTAACTTTTGCGCTCCTTTTTTACCAAACCAAGTTTTAGCCGAAATTAAAAATCAAGGCTTTAGCAAACTTCTGATTTATCCATTATTAGTTGTTGATTCTATCTTTACCAGTGGTATTGCCATTGAACAAGTGAACAATGCACTTGTAGAATTAGCAGATGGTGATGAACATTGGGTAAAAGCCCAAAGATATATTCCTTCGTTCTACAATGAACCAGAATATATTGATTTAATGGCGCATTTGGTAGAAGAAAAAATTCATACCGATTTAGCTACAGGTTATTTACCTTCGCAAATTGGGATTATTTTGATGAATCATGGTTGTCCCCACAAAGCAAAAGGCTTTACATCTGGGATTGATGAAAGTCAAGCAATGTATGAGTTAGTTAGAAATAAGTTAATTAACAATTACCCGTTAATTTCTGTGGGTTGGTTGAACCATGACACTCCATTAATTGAATGGACACAACCAAATGCTACAGTAGCTGCTCAAAACTTGATTCAATTGGGTGCGAAGGCGTTGCTATTTATGCCCATTGGTTTTGCTACAGAAAATCATGAAACTTTATTAGATGTTCATCACATTATTCATGATTTAGAAAAACAACATCCAGATGTAGATTATTTACAAATGGCTTGTGTTAATGATAATCCAGAATTTTTAGCGATGGCTGCTAATTGGGCAAATGCACATATTGCCGAGTTGATGGAAACAGAAGGAATGGCTGTTAATTCACAATCAACTATTGCTCACCACCATCACCATCATTAAAAATCTCCTGAATTTGATCATCTTTTAGAATTTTTGTAGATTTGTAGTAGAGACTTCCATGGAATGTCTCTACTGCTGTTTGGGAGCAATGCGATTTTGTCCAAGTAGGGGCGAAGCATTCGGGCGACAAATTCTCGGTTTTTCCCCAGTA
>NZ_VILD01000002.1:0-26353 GCF_009712085.1 Anabaena sp. UHCC 0253 | reverse complement strand
CTCGCGGGGGAAGTAATAACAATGGTAATGGGACTGCGGTTTTAGATTTAATCAATGTCACGGAAACCCCCACTTTAGTAGCTACGGAAACCCTTTCGCCCCAACGTCTCAACTTGGCTGAAACCCTTGATAATATCAGCTATCGCATCATCGGTTTGGGATTTCCCCTGCTCACTATTGGGATTATTGCCGGTGGAGTTTGGGCGAATGAAGCCTGGGGTTCTTACTGGAGTTGGGACCCTAAGGAAACTTGGGCGTTAATTACTTGGTTAGTATTTGCGGCTTATCTGCATTCTAGAATAACTCGCGGTTGGCAAGGGCGAAAACCAGCAATTCTAGCCGCAACTGGTTTTGTTGTGGTTTGGATTTGTTATTTAGGTGTAAATCTTTTGGGTAAGGGTTTACATTCTTACGGCTGGTTTTTCTAATTAGCATTTGGTGTAAGGGCGTATCCCTGACGGGACTGGAAGCATCAGCATTCGGTGTAAGGGCGAAGCATTCGGGCGATTAATTATCGGTTTTTTCCCAAGTTCATTTTCCGAATGCTTCGCCCTTACATCGAATGCTTCGCCCTTACACCGAATGCTGACGCTTCCAGCACGGTCAGGGATACGCCCTTACACCAAATGCTTCGCCCTTACGACTTCTGACTGGGCGCAGGCCCTGCGCCCCTACGGTAATATTATTAAATATTTTGTTGGTTTGAGTGATTTCTTAACCCAAGCTAAATTACTCTATTTAAATTATACAAATTAAAAATCCAGCCAATACTGACAAACTCCTGAATGATTGTCAACACTAGAACCTGAATGCAGGTTATAATTTTTTTGCGGAGCAACTTTACAAAAATTTATGAGTAATCCCCTTGTGCAAGCCTTTTTTGTAGGCAGAGCAGTAGCTGAAGTGATTAATGAGCGTGTGGAAGTCGCCTTGACTGACGCTTTGAGTGAACTGGGTAAATTTGATGCTGAGGCTAAAGAGCAACTACGTCAGTTTACAGAAGAAGTGATTGCACGAGCTAATCGGGCAGCAGAATCGTCTGCAACTGGAACAACCACAGGTAATAGTTCGACCGGTGGAGATTCAGTAGACTTACAAACCGAAATTGACGAATTAAGGGCAGAAATTGCTCTATTAAGAAGTGAATTGCAGAAATATCGCAATACTGCAAAATAGGTAATGGGTAATGGGTAATGGGTAAGATAAATATTCTCCCTGCTCCCTGTCCCTTCTACCTACCTTCAATCAGATGACTCCGTGACAACCCGACGGTATAAGAAAAATATGGAACAAGGTTACTCAGACAAAGCATACCGTTGGAATCGGGAAAAATACTCTAGCAAACGCCGCTTTGTGGATATTTGGTCTTTTGTCTTGACCTTGATGTTCAAGATATGGCGCTATAACAAAGCTTGGAGTTACCCTGGCGGTGTAACCGAAGTTAAACAATCGGCTAGACGCAAAGCCCAAGCAATCTGGGTTAGAAATACATTTTTGGATTTGGGTCCGACTTTTATTAAAGTTGGCCAATTGTTTTCTACTCGTGCTGATATTTTTCCTAGTGAATATGTAGAGGAACTATCTAAGTTACAAGATAGAGTCCCAGCATTTAGTTATGAACAAGTTGAAGGAATTATTGAACAGGAATTAGGGAAAACAATTTCTCAACTATTTCACAGTTTTGAACCTATTCCTTTAGCTGCTGCTAGTTTGGGGCAAGTTCATAAGGCTGTGTTACATTCGGGTGAGTCGGTAGTTGTGAAAGTTCAACGTCCTGGACTCAAAAAGCTATTTGAGATTGATTTAGACATTCTTAAGGGGATTGCTCGTTATTTCCAAAATCATCCTAAATGGGGACGAGGAAGGGATTGGATGGGTATATATGAAGAATGTTGTCGCATTCTTTGGGAAGAGATTGATTATCTAAATGAAGGACGCAATGCTGATACTTTTCGCCGTAATTTTCGCACCTATGACTGGGTGAAAGTGCCGAGAGTTTATTGGCGTTATGCCACTTCTAGGGTGATCACCTTGGAGTATATGCCGGGGATTAAGGTTAGTCAATATGATGCTTTAGAAGCTGCGGGTGTGGATAGAAAGGCGATCGCTCGCTATGGCGCTCAAGCATATTTACATCAACTTCTGAATAATGGTTTTTTTCACGCTGATCCTCATCCTGGAAATCTCGCAGTTAGTCCTGACGGGGCTTTAATTTTCTACGATTTCGGGATGATGGGAACAATTAAATCTAATGTCCGAGAAGGACTAATGGAAACGCTGTTTGGGATCGCCCAAAAAGATGGCGATCGCGTGGTAAAATCCCTAATTGATTTAGGAGCAATCGCTCCTGTTGATGACATGGGACCTGTTCGCCGTTCTGTTCAGTATATGCTGGACAACTTCATGGATAAGCCTTTTGAAAACCAATCTGTGGCAGCTATTAGTGAAGATTTGTATGAACTGGCTTACAATCAACCATTTAGATTTCCAGCAACTTTTACTTTTGTCATGCGTGCCTTTTCCACTCTAGAAGGAGTTGGTAAAGGTCTAGATCCCGAATTTAACTTTATGGAAGTTGCCCAGCCTTATGCAATGCAGCTTATGACAGATAATAGTGGTTCAGAGGGGAATAGCTTCTTGAATGAATTAAGTCGTCAAGCAGTTCAAGTCAGTAGCACTGCTTTAGGATTACCTCGGAGATTAGAAGATACCCTAGATAAAATCGAACGTGGGGATATCCGTCTACGAGTTCGCTCCGTAGAAACTGAACGCCTGTTACGGAGACAAAGTAATATTCAACTGGGAATGAGCTATGCTCTTATCATCAGTGGTTTTACAATCGCTGCCACCATTCTTTTAGTTAGCCATTATGTGTGGTTAGCAGCCTTCATTGGTCTAATTGCAGCCTCAGTTTCGTTCATACTGATCCGGTTGCTTTTACGCCTCGACCGTTATGATCGGATGTATTAATTGTTCACGAAAAATCTATGAAACTTGACTCTACCGGTTGTACAGATCCGGGACTTATTCGTGCTTATAATCAAGATTCCTACTATATTGACCCCACAGGGCGATTCTTTATAGTCGCTGATGGGATGGGAGGTCACGCAGGGGGAGAAGAAGCCAGTCGCATTGCTACCCAAGAAATTCGTTTTTATTTAGAGAATAATTGGCAATCCTCGGAATCGTCATCAAAACTTTTAGAACAAGCTTTATCTACTGCCAATCAAGCTATTATTCAGGATCAGCAAAATCATCCTGAACGTGCTGATATGGGAACAACAGCCGTAGTAGTAGTGATTCGTCCATCCGAATCTCCTGTCTGTGGTCATGTTGGCGATTCACGCCTCTACCGTCTACGGGAATCACAATTACAACAAATTACAGAAGACCATACATGGATTGCCAAAGCCATGAAAATGGGTGATATTAGTGCTGATGAAGCGAGAATTCATCCCTATCGCCATGTTTTATCCAGTTGTTTAGGTAGGGAAGACCTCAATCAGATTGAAGTTCAACTACTGGATTTAGAAAGTGGCGATCGCCTACTCTTGTGTAGTGATGGACTCACAGAAGAACTCGTTAATCAAGAAATTTTTGGCTACGTTAAAGATGCGCCTTCTTTAGAAAAAGCTGCTCATGCCCTAATTGAAGCTGCAAAAGAACAAGGTGGACATGATAATATTACCGTCGTCCTAGTATCTGTAGAATCCTAAGCGAAAATGTAGAGACGTTCTAGAGAACGTCTCTATGATGGTTATAAAAAGGTATATTTTAATTTTTTTCTCTCCATGCTTTAAACTGGTGCAAATAAATATTTCTTATCTGTTCCCTGTTCCCCGTTCCCTGTTCCCTTCTTTGTAAATATACTCAAGAATTTGTTCAATTTGAGCATTTTTCCTTTTCATAAATTGATAAAAATATTTTTAATCTCCAGAAATTACTACAGGAGTTAAATTTCTATAATTTCCACCATTGACATATTGCACTTTGTAAGATGTCTTAAATAGACAGCAAATAGAGGGTTACTAAATTACAGAATCTAGATAAAAAGCCAAGTATCAAACTTGTCGTTCCCTTGATTTCTTACTCCTGACCCCTAAATAAAAAAACCATAGCTACTGCTATTCAAAGAATCTTCACCAAGACTAAACTATCCCAATTTAGTATATAAACCCGCTCGTAGCGGATTAGATTCGTATATCAGTAGACTTAGTGCAGTATATACTCAAAAAAAATAACCTCAAAAACATGGGCAAATTGTCAAACATTTGTTATCTTTCTTAATATAGAGAAACAAATGTCAAACAAAATTTAGCCAAAGTATCACCCTTGTCTCTTTTATGTTCTATAGCAGATTGTAGATAAAGGGAGTAAATAAACCGAAACAAGCTAAAACTTGTTTTATCGTTCACTCCTAAACCCTCAATTCTGTTGTTGATGTTGATATTACACGTTGTTTGTTTTGGAGTTCATCATGAATCAACCAATTGAACTGTCCTTGGAACAGCAATTTAGCATTTGCTCCTTTGCTACACAAGTCCAACACATGAGCCACGAACAAGCCCAAGACTTTTTAGTTAAGCTTTATGAACAAATGGTTGTACGTGAAGCCACTTATCAAGAATTACTTAAACAGCAGTGGGGTCTAGACTCAGGTTCCGCTATGGCATAGAGTATCCTTTCCTGTGTCGCAGTGGGCGACCTCCTTCTCTTGCTCGTTTCCAAGAAGGAAAAAAGCTGGGGATGCTGGGGCGTCAACTTCGATTACTAGTACCGCAGGGCGGAATTAAAAATTAAAAATTAAAAATTAAAAAAGAGTCAGGAGTTAAGAATAAAGAACATTTTTCTCTTCTCCTCCCTATTACCTATTACCTATTACCTATTACCTATTATCTGTCACCTGTAACCTGTAACCTGTCACCTATTTATTTAGGAATTGAGAAGTGAAAAGTTATACTCCTCACCTCTCATAAGACTACTCCTTACACTTATTGCAATTAGAACATTTAGGGAGTACGTGCAACCTCTAGCTAAAGATGCAGATTTGTTGGCAATATCACTAAAAGTAGTATAAAATATTGCCAAATTATCAGATATTATTGTTTCCCCTGTAATATATTTTCAATTTCTGTCAATTTGACAGGACCAACAAAGTTCGGACTAGTCATAATAAAAGAAGGTGTTCCACCTAATCCTAATTTTCTGGCTAGTAGTAGGTCTTTTTGGATAGGATTATTGGCTAATTTGCGATCGCTATTAAATTTTACGAGATTTAAATTTAGTTTTTTAGCAGTATCTAAATATAAACTCTCACCCAATTGCTTTTGGTTTGTAAACAAGGCATCATGATATTCCCAAAACTTACCTTGCTGATATGCAGCCCAAGATGCGGTAGCTGCGGGTAAGGCTTGTGAGTGAATTTGATAAAGTGGGAAATGTTTATAAACTAAGGTGAATTGATTAGGATATTTCACTAATAAATCTTTGAGACTTTTCTGTGCTTCGGCACAATAAGGACATTCAAAATCAGAGAATTCTATCAATACAGTTTTTAATTCAGTTGCACCAATAGTGGGAGAATCACCAATTACAGCTTGGGGATTTTTTTGAAAATCATTAATAAATTCCTGTCGTGATTGTTGTAATTGTTGTTGCTGTTGTTGCTGGTAGGCTTCCACAGATTCAATAATGACTTCTGGGTTTTTGCGGATAATTTCTAAAACTTGTTGTTCTAGTTGGGAATCTATTTTAGTTTGAGCTTGCACAGGGATTGACCAGCTTAATATTAGGCAGATTAAGCTAAAAATTGCCAAATTTCGGAAATAAGTAAAAGTTTTGAGCATTTGTCAAAGATATCACACTAAAAATCTAATTTTATCAAGTAGCGGAGCAAACAGCAATTGTCCTAATTTTCTGTAAAAATGCCTTTAATTAATAAGTAGGTTGGCGTTAAAAATTGTCGTTATGACAAGGGAACAGGAAGAGAGTTTTTACTTTTCGTTACATATTTTGGTTTTTTTCTGTTCACCTATTATACATATTTGATAATTAAAGTTTACATATAGAGACTTTCCGTGGGAAAGTCTCTAGTTCTGAATATATAAATTGAGAATTTGCTGATGTTTTACCTAAATTGTTCAGTAAATATCCAAATTACAGAGAAGTGAGATCACAGTTATGTTAACAAGTTGGCTTTACTTAATTGCAGCAATTATTTTTGAAGTTTCTGGTACAACTTGCATGAAACTGTCAGCAGAATTTACTAAACTTATCCCTTCAATTTTCATCTTTGTATTTTATGGACTTTGTTTAACATTTTTAACCCTGTCTCTGAGAACAATTCCCGTGAGTATAGTTTATTCCATTTGGGCGGGTGTTGGTACACTTATAATTGCCATGATTAGCGTGATTTGGTTTCATGAGTCCTTGACGCTGATCAAAATAATTTCTATGTCTTTAATAATTATCGGTATTATCGGTTTAAACTTAGCTGAGTGAAAGGAAGTAGGGAAAAGGGCATAGGGAACAGGCAAGAATTTTTACCAATCACCCATTACCAATTACCTGTTATACTGCAAACGTCTTAAAACTGAACCCCTCTCCAAACCTCTCCCCGTTCACGGGGAGAGGCTTAGAAGTTATTTTTTGGTCAAAAAAAGTGCAGTTTCTAACCGTTTTGAGTATACCAAAGTAAACTAGAAACTTGGGTTAATAAAAAAACAGATTATTATGAACAATAAAATTCTGGCTACATCTGTATTTTTACTCACAGTCAGCTTATCAAATACAGTCCAAGCTGCAAATTATGAAGATATTAGACAGTTATTAGCAACGAAACAATGCCAAAAATGTGTTCTCAATAATGCTGGGTTGGTAATGGCTGACTTATCAGGGGCAAATTTAAGCGGTGCAAATTTGGCTGGTGCGAACCTAAGTCGAGCAAATTTAGCTGGTGCTGACTTGCGTGGTGCTGATTTACGAGGTGCGAGTTTATTTGGTGTAAACTTAAGTGAAGCTAAACTCAGTGGTGCAAATTTAACAGGTGCTGATTTAAGAAATACCTTTTTAATGAACGCTGAAATAAAAGGTGCGGATATTACAGGGACAAATTTTCAAGGTGCGGTAGGAATACCTGCACAAATTGCTAAATCTGAAGATTTTTATGCCTGGGGTGTAGCAGCCGCAGAAAAGGGTAATCTTAAACCAGCTATTGATTATTTTAGTCAAGCGATCGCCCTCAAACCAGATTATGCTGGAGCATATTTAGCCCGTGGTGTTGCTAGTTATCAAAGTTTAGACAGAAAAAGCGCCTTACAAGATGCCCAAATGGCAGCAGAATTATTTGAAAAAGAAAAAAATACTGAAGGACTAAAAACAGCGCAAGCTTTTATTACAGAATTAAAAACACCTTATTCAGAAACAGTGAATGCGGGTAAACCCAGCTTTATGGATTTTGTGGGGAGTTTAGGTTCAGTTTTATTACAGTTTTTGCCTTTTTAGAAAATTGAGAACTGGAGACTGGGGACTGGGCAAGAATTATTTATCTTTTAGATTTTGCCTTTTCCTTGTTCCTTTTTCTCTATTCCTAATTAAGTAGGTGAACAGAAAAATTGAAAGGTATGTGAAGAAAAGTAAAATCGCCCAAAACTCTCTTCCTGTTCCCTGCGATGCACTGAGCGAAGCCGATAGCGTAGCGTGGCGTAAGCCATAGTGTTCCCTTGCCCCAACGACAATTTTTAACGCCCATCTACTAATGAGTGATGACTATTAAATAAACTCTTGAGTACATTTTAAAAAATTCTCTAAAATAGGCGTTAAACTGTTTTGCTGCCAGATAATAGCAGTTTCTATTAAAGGTACTTCTTCGAGTATCGGACGATAAACTACGCCAGACCTTTGCAGATTCTGTATAGAAGATGGTGTAATAGCCACACCCATTCCAGCCGATACTAACCCAATAATTGTTTGCATTTGAATTGCTTCCTGAGTAATATTAGGGCTGAAATTTGCCTGGTGAAAAAGGCTCATGATGCGATCATAAAGTCCTGGTGCTAAATAGCGGGGAAACATGATTAAAGGTTCATTTAGAAGTGATCGAACTGAGACGTATTCTTTTTGAGCTAATGAATGAGTTGACGACAAAGCTACAACTAAAGTCTCCTTGTGAATACACTCATAAGATAGTGTGTCATCTTCCAACGGAGGATGAGCAAAACCTACTTGAATTAGGGAATCTCTCAGTGCTTCTTCCTGTTGACTCGTCGTTAATTCTAGTAATTCTATTTTTACTTCTAGAAATTGCTCACGAAATTTACGCAAAATCAAGGGTAATAGGTCGTAAATTACCAAACTCGTAAATCCTATTCGCAGTTTACCTGTTTCACCTCTTCCAGTTCTTTGTGTTAGTGTCACTGCGGATTCTAGTTGCACCAGTAGTTGATAAGCCTCTTGTAAAAATACCTTACCAGCTTCTGTTAGCTGTACTTGTCGCTTAGTTTTGCGATCAAAAAGTTTTACTCCTAGTTCTGCTTCTAACTGTTGGATTTGTTGACTGAGAGGTGGTTGAGCTATGTGCAGTTTTTCTGCGGCTTTACTGAAATGTAATTCCTCAGCTACAGCGATAAAGTAACGCAGGTGTCGTAGTTCCATCTTTATTATATTTTATAAGTCTTAATGTTAAATAAATATATATTGGACATATTAAAAAAGTATACATATCATATTCGTACAGAGATTTAATTGAGTAATGATCATGAGTGAAAAAATAATGCCAGAGAATTTAAAAAGTAAAGCTATCACACAAGGGGTGCAGCGATCGCCTAATCGGGCTATGCTGAGGGCTGTGGGGTTTCAAGATGCAGATTTCCATAAAGCCATTGTTGGTGTAGCCAATGGTTACAGCACCATTACCCCTTGTAACATGGGGATTAATCAATTAGCACAAAGGGCAGAAGCCGCTGTAAAAACCGCCGGTGCAATGCCCCAAATTTTCGGTACAATCACCATTAGTGACGGGATTTCTATGGGGACAGAAGGGATGAAATACTCCCTCGTGTCACGGGAAGTTATCGCTGATTCTATTGAAACTGCCTGTACTGGACAAAGTATGGACGGTGTATTGGCAATTGGTGGTTGTGATAAAAATATGCCAGGGGCAATGTTAGCAATGGCAAGGATGAATATCCCTGCTATCTTTGTTTACGGTGGCACAATCAAACCTGGACACTATGACGGCAAAGACTTAACTGTTGTTAGTTCCTTTGAAGCCGTTGGCCAATACAGTGCCGGCAAAATTGACGAAAATGAACTGTTAGCAGTAGAACGCAGTGCTTGTCCCGGCGCAGGTTCTTGTGGAGGGATGTTTACAGCTAATACCATGTCTTCAGCATTTGAAGCTATGGGTATGAGTTTACCCTACTCCTCAACAATGGCCGCAGAAGACGCAGAAAAAGCCGACAGCACGGAAAAATCAGCCTTTGTTCTCGTTGAAGCCATTCGCAAGCAGATATTACCCCGACAAATCATCACCCGCAAATCTATAGAAAACGCCATTTCTGTCATTATGGCTGTGGGTGGTTCTACTAATGCAGTATTACATTTTCTGGCGATCGCTCGCGCTGCTGGTGTAGAACTCACAATAGATGACTTTGAAACCATTCGCGGTCGTGTTCCTGTTTTGTGTGATTTGAAACCCAGTGGTAGATATGTAGCCACAGACTTACACAAAGCTGGTGGAATTCCCCAAGTCATGAAAATGTTGTTAGTTCATGATTTGCTACATGGTGATTGTCTGACAATTTCCGGGCAAACCGTCGCCGAAGTCTTAGCAGATATCCCCGCAGAACCACTGACAAACCAAGATGTAATTCGTCCTTGGGATAATCCCATGTATGCCCAGGGACACCTAGCCATTCTCAAAGGCAACCTCGCTATAGAAGGGGCAGTAGCCAAAATTACCGGAGTCAAAAAGCCTGTAATTACAGGACCAGCCAGAGTATTTGAATCTGAAGAATCCTGTTTAGATGCCATTTTAGCTGGAAAAATCACAGCCGGGGATGTGATTGTCGTCCGTTACGAAGGACCAAAAGGCGGACCCGGTATGCGGGAAATGCTCGCCCCCACCTCAGCCATTATTGGGGCTGGGTTAGGTGACTCTGTAGGATTAATTACCGACGGACGTTTTTCTGGTGGTACTTACGGTATGGTAGTCGGCCACGTTGCCCCAGAAGCAGCCGTAGGCGGAAATATCGCCTTAGTCAAAGAAGGTGATAGCATTACCATTGATGCCAATGCTCGTTTGTTGCAAGTTAATGTATCAGATGCAGAATTAGCTAGTCGTCGTGCCAATTGGCAACCACTTCCACCCCGATACACGAAAGGCGTACTAGCAAAATATGCTAAATTAGTATCTTCTAGTAGTGTTGGTGCAGTTACAGATTTGGACTTGTTTACTAATTAATTAATAGATACCTGACTTTTTTAATAAGTCGGGTATTTGAAATTAAGATATTTGATGCTTATGCAGCTAAATTCAAACTTATCAGAGGCAGCTATTCAACGTTGGCAAATCCTGAAAGATAGTATTCATCAAAATTTGAATTCTTTCACTCAATCTGTACAAGAAACAGCCACACAAACCACTGATAATACTAAAGCTACTTTAGAAAATAATTGGCACTCTCTTGAAAAAATTACCAATACGACATCAGGAGTAATGCAAAATGCTATTAATACTTCTGTTCATGATTGGTTATCAAAATATCCCGTAGTTTTAAAGGTATTGGAAATATTCACTTGGGGAATAAATCACCCTGTCAGGGGTGTGATCATTCTCTTGTTTATAATTGCTTTACTTTGGAGTATTATCAAAGCAATTGTTAAGTTAATAGAAACTGCTAGTTGGTCTCTTTTAAAAATTCCTTTTATTTTACTACAAAAATCCTTAAAATCTCTGTGGATAGTGTTTGGAAAATATGGAAATTTAAGAATTAAACCAGTTACTGATAATCAGTTAAATGATGATAATTCTGAAGGAATAAAGTTAATTTCTACCAATATTTATCCAGATAAACAGCAACGGTTAGCCGAAATCACCTATCGTTTAGAAGTTATTCATAATGAACAACAAGCTTTATTAAAAGAAGCTAATGAACTCATAAAATCAGATTCACAAAAGATTATTACTAATATTAATGATCAGGAGAGATTTATTTAGGTTTAAGATTTGTAATTCCAAGAAATAAATTATCTAGATTAACGTTAGCGTAGCGTGCGTGAAACGCATACCGCAGAGGAATAAGGGTTTGAGAGGTTTTTACGTTTACCAATTACCAATTACCAATTACCAATTCCCAATTACCAATTACCAATCACCAATTCCCAATTAGTAGCTAAACCCTAATTTCTGATTCCTCAGTTGTTTCTTTTGGTTGAGGAATATTGATAGATTGTAACATTCTTTCCCGTTTTTTCCGAGCAATTTCTTGCAAATCAACACTTTTATCAGTTTCATCTACAATTTCACCAGTTATTACCTCAAGTACATCTTCCAAGGTAATAACACCAGCAACACAGCCATATTCATCAACAACTACCGCAAGGTGTTCGCGGGCTTCTATGAAGTTTTTCAGAAGTTTGTCAGCGCGAATCATTTCCGGGACAAAACGCACCTTTCGACACAAATCTGCAATTTTTTTATCATTATTCCCTTCAATCATTGCTGTTAGTAAACTTTGTTTTAAAGCAAATCCAATAATTTGATCAATAGATTCATCAATAACGATAATTCGGGTATGTTGGGAAGCAATAATGTCAGCTTTAGACTCAGCAAGAGTTAAATTACCACGGATATATGTGAGCATGATTTGGGGTGTCATCAAATCTGAAGCTGTGACATCATTTAATCTAAATACCCGCTGAATCATCTCTGCTTCATCACTTTGAATAATTCCCTCTTGTTGACCAATCCTTGCTAACAGCTTTATTTCTGCTTCATTTGTTGTCGGTCTTTTCCTACCTCTAGAAAAGGGTGCAGTGACATTTTCTAGAATCCAAACCAAAGGTGTAAAAGCAATAGAAATTCCAGTTACAGGTATGGCTGTGAGTATAGCAATTTGTTCAGAATATCTTTCTCCAATAGTTTTGGGGATAATTTCTCCAAAGATGATAATCAGAAATGTTAATATTCCTGAAAATACACCAAGCCATTTATCTCCTAATACTTGAGTAGCAATACTTCCTGTGAGAATACTACCAATGATATTGAAAATATTATTGAGGATAACAATAGTAGCAATCGGCCGATTCATGTTTTCACGAATCGCTAAAAGTGCAACTGCGGAAGGATTTTTTAATTGCGCTAATTGTCTAACTCTTAACGTTGAAACAGAAAACAGCGCCGTTTCTGTACAAGAACACAACGCTGACCCTAAAATAAGCATAAAAACAGTAATTATAAGTTGTAACATATATTTCCCCAAGTATGGGAATATCTAATTGGGAATACTTTGAATTTATTCTTTAATGATTATAGCGCGGTGTTTAACTTTCTAGATATAAAAATCTTATCCTATCTGGAAATGAGAGATGGGAATAGTTATATTTTGTTAGAGTCAGTTAAGGAAGGAGTCAGGAGTATGGCTTACGCTACGCTATCAGAAACAAGAAAAATATTTTTTCTCTTCTCCTCCCTATTGCTTGTTACCTGTCACCTTCTTCACCTGTCAATTGTCAATTGTTATAAAGAGTTGGTTGCAGCCAATTTTCTACCGTAGCAAATAACAATAAACCCTGTTAAATACATAAATAAACTGTAAACCGCAGCCGGGATAGCCATCTCAGGATTTTTGAGTAGTCCGGCGGTAATAGCGATCGCTAGTGATCCACTTTGAAGACCAACTTCAATTGTAATGCAGATTTGTTGAGCAGGATTAAGTTTCAATAGCTTACTAATACAAAACCCTGTAAACATGGAGATAGTATTCAACAAGACAACGCCAACTCCCACTTGCTGAATTAAGTCGGGGATACGCTGCCATTCACGAATAGTTAGCAATAAAATAATTATAGCTAGTAATGCACCGGCGAGACGGTTAGTCACTTTTTCTAAAGATAAAGCAAATTCTGGAAAAATCTGCCGTAAACCCATTCCTAAGCCGATAGGAAAAAGCGTCATTAGAAAAATTTGCAGTATTGTTTTTCCGATGGGTATGGCGATCGCCCCACTTGTGCCGATAAAGTGCTGATATGCGAGGTTTCCTAACAATGGAATTGTCAATACTGTAATCACGCTGCTAAAAGCTGTCAAAGTTACTGAAAGTGCAACATCACCCTTAGCCAAAAATGTAATTATATTCGAGGATGCCCCACCTGGACACAGTGCGATGATCATTAACCCCATGGCGATTTCCGGCTGCATGGGTACAACTGTAGCAACAATAAAACCAATAATAGGTAAAAAAACTAACTGACTGATTAAGCCGGCTGAGACAGCTTTAGGATACTTTTTTATCCGTTGAAAATCTTCGGGTAGAAGAGATAATCCCATCCCTAGCATAATAATAGCTAAGGATGTAGGTAAAACAACCGCACTCAAAAAGCTTGCTTCCATATTTGTATGAACTACACAATGAGTTGAAAATATAAGCAGTATTCTACAACCCATTCACTTACAGCACAATAGCAAATTAACGCTTTCTACCTGTTTAGAGGATATTTGAAAAGTTTTGGGCAAATATAAGAAACCCACGCAGGTGGGTTTTGTCTGTGTAGCTGCGACTTCTAGTCGCCAGGGTGAGTATGAAATAATTAATTAAGTAGGTGAACAGAAAAAATTAAAGGTATGTGAAGAAAAGTAAAATCGCTCAAAACTCTCTTCCTGTTCCCTGTTCCCTGCGATGCACTGAGCTTGTCGAAGTGTTCCCTGTTCCCTTGCCCCAACGACAATTTTTAACGCCCACCTACTTACTGTGGAGTTGGTGGTTGTAATTTCTCCATCACAATATCTTGATTTACTAAGGCTTGGGGATGATTGGGATTGAGTTCTAAAGCTTTTTTCAAGGCTTCACTAGCCTCTGGATATCTGGCCAAAAATCTCAATGCTATGCCTTTTCCTGCCCAAAAATTAGGATTTTTAGCTTCAATATTGATAGCTCTTTCATAAGTATTAGCTGCTTCTTGATAACGTTTTAAAGCCATTAATCCTAAAGCTTTGTTATACCAAGCTATTGAAGATTGAGGATTAAAAGCGATCGCATTATCAGCCGCAGTAATCGCTTCTTGATAACGTTTTAGACGTAATAATGTGGCACTTTGATTTACCCAAATTTCCGCTAACATGGTTCTATCGCCGATATAACCATCTCCTTTAAGAGCGCGATTGTATGCAGCTAGGGCTTCTTCTACTTGTCCCAAAGAGGTAAAAATTCGCCCTTGATTGTACCAAGCTTGGGAAGAAAAAGGTTCTATTTCAATTGCTCGTTGATTGGAAAGTAAAGCTTCATTATATTTACCTTGATACCAAAGAGTGACACTTCTATTACTCCAGGCGCTGGCATAATTGGGTTTGATAGCGATCGCTCTATTTAATGAAGCTAAAGCCTCTTCATGTTTACCCAATCCCGTCAAGGCGTTGCCATATTGATTCCAACCTAAAGCTACCCCTTCTTGTCCCCAGACATTATCACTTTTTTGTAAAGCCGTTTCACAAGCCGCCGCCGCTTCTTCATGCTTCCCAATCCGGTTAAAGTTAGCGCATTGATTGGCTAGGGCAAAAGCATAACTAGGGCTGAGTTTGACTGCTGTATCAAAAGCCGTTTGTGCCTGGGCATACTTGCCTAATTTCCCTAAAACTACGCCATATTCTGTCCAAATTTGGCCATCGTTGGCATTAGTAGCTATGGCTTTATTGTAGGCATTCAAAGATTCATCATATAACCCCATAGCGTAGGTAACTTTACCACGATTAGCCCAACCAGTGGCGGCGCTATAACTACCCCAAAATTGATTGGCTTCCAGGGCGCGATCGCAAGCTTTTAATGCTGCTTCTAAATTAGGAACTTGATATAAAGCTAAACAACTATTTGTCCAAGCTAGGGAATAATCTGGATTTAATTTTGTCGCCCAATCAAAAGATAAACGCGCCTCTTCTGGCTTGGCAAATTTACTGAACGCCACACCCCGATAATTCCAAGCTACAGCCGGAGTCGCTCTCCCCCAATTTGCATCTATTTGTAAAGCCTTATCACAAGCAATAATAGCTTGGGGATATTGTGCTAACTCCGTTAATGCTGAACATTTTTGTGTCCAACCTTCGGAACTTTTGGGATCTAAATTAATAACTCTTTCATAGGAAGCAACAGCTTCTGTAAACTTATTAAATGCTAATAATACATTACCCCGTGCTAACCAAAGTTGAGGCGGACGAGCATTAATTGCCAAAGCAGTATCACAAGCTTTTAAAGCATCCTCATACTTCTTATTATTTACCGCCACTTCCCAAGCACTACATAAAGAAGCCCAGTAATCAAAATCCTTTAAATCTTGTTCTGCTTGGGCAGGTTGAGGATGATAAACAGTTAACGCCAAACTACAAAAACTAAACAGCAACAAAGAAGATAAACGAGGAATAGTTTGAAATATTATCCCTTTTTGTAAACCTATATTTCCCATTACCCATTCCTCAATATTTTTACCTTTATTTTTCACAACTATGTTCGCTGCCGTCGGGCATAATTGTTCTACATAGATAGGCTTCTTTGAGGTTAGCTCCTTCCATTTGAGCCGCTTTCAGATTCGCCCCCGCTAAGTTAGCTTTTGCCAAATTAGCTCCTTTTAAGTTAGCTCCCTGTAAGTTAGCACCTTTGAGATCACTACTATACAAGTTAGATTCTTGTAAATTAGTTTTACTTAGATTTGCACCATATAGTTTAGCATTACTTAGTCTAGCCCGATATAAATTCACATTACTTAAATAAGCTTCTTCCAGATTAACTTGGGACATATCCTTACTTTCACCTCCTTGATTGGTAATTTCCCAAACCAAGCGCCATTTTGGATCAATAATCGTTCCTTCATTGATTTTTGTATCTTGGAAATTCACCTGTCTTAGATCAGTATCAGCTAGATTTGCATAACGAAAATCAGTTTCTAGAAGTTTTGCCCCTCTCAGATTAGCTCTACTTAAATCAGCATAGGTAAGTTGAGCTTTGGTTAAATTTACCTCATACAAATTCGCTCCTCGTAAGTTAACTATAAATAAAGCAGCATTTTCTAAATTTGCCCCTGATAAATTAGCATAATCTAGGTTAATCCCCTGTAAATTTGCACCGACTAAATCTACTCCTGCTAATTCTTTACCAGCAGTTTGATTAGCTACTTTCCAGACAAACAGCCATTTACTATCTATAACTGTTTCCTGACTAATTTTAGCTGCTCTCAAATCAGCGTGCAGAAGATTAGCATTTTCTAAATTTGCTCCAGTTAAATCTGCACCATTTAAATTAACTCCCTCTAAATTAGCTTCTTTTAAATTAGCTTTATTGAAAACAGCATTTTCTAAATTGCCATTTTTCAAATTAGCCATGAATAAATTAGAACCTGATAGATTCGTTCCTGATAAATTAGCTTGAATTAACTTAGCTCTTAACAAATCAGATGATTTTAAATTGGCATTACTAAGATTGGCATTTTCTAAATCAGCATTTTCTAATTTTGTATTTTCTAAAATTGCTCTTGTCGCTTTCAAATCATTAAGTTTTGCTCCTCTAAGATCACTGCCTTGTAAATTTGCTCCATTTAATTCTGCTCCTCTCAGGTTGGCATTTCGCAAATCACATTTAATACATTCTCCAGTTTTTAATAATTGTTCTAACTGCCTTCTATTGGCAGCTTCTCCAGGTAAATTTAAAATTGAAAATGTCGCTAGGAATATCAGTGGCAACCAATAAAAATGTTTCATAATTAATTTTGAGAATTTACTAACTAAATGATCAATCTATTTATTAGCGAAATTGAGGTGGTAATTCCTCAGGTGGTAATATGTCATTTTCTGGAGAATTTGGTAAATATCTTCGTGGAGGTGTTTTTGTTCCATTAGGTGCAGTTGGAGTTTTTTCAGTTTGATTACCAGCACCAGTTGGTACAGGATTCTCTGGAGACAAAGCTCCTGGCGGAATATTAGGAATATCTGAGGATTTTTCTGAGGGTGATATTGGTGGAACAAGAGTTTCAATAACTGTAGAACGAGTAATTACTTCACCTGCTTCATTAGTTACTTGTAAAGTAATTGTTTCTTTAATAGGATTAGCAGTATTTAACAAATAAGAAATTGCTCCCTCTGGTTGAACTACACCTGGTGAGGGAAGAAGTTCAACTTTAATATTCTTACTACCCTTGACTTTCCATGATACATTCAAGGGCATCTGTTGATTAGCAATAATTGGAATTATATAGTTGGGGCGGGCTTCTGCACCTTGAATTTTAAACTCGACTATTTGGGTAGGTATGGGTTTGATTTTAATTAAATCGGTTTTTTTAACTTCTATTTTTTCGGGTTGTCCTTTTTTGGGAATCACTGCTAATTCAAACAAGTAATTTCCGGGATTAATACCATCAGTAGGAACATTTTTACAACTGAGGACTTCTGCTTGCTGAGAACACAATTTATTTAATGACTGCAAATCATATTTTTTTAATTGAGTTTGTATTGCTCCTTCAGGTGTTTTACCAACTAATATTACTTCTTTGATTTGTTCTGGGTTATTAATTTCCCAATTCAGTAGAATACCCTTCCTATCTAGGGCATTTTCTTGATATTCAGGTTGAGTTGATGTTAAAGAAATAATCTGAGGTTGAGGAATAGGTTCAATATTGATTTTATTAGTTTTTAGAGATTGAGATAATGTGCCTTTTCCTTGTTGGTAAGAGATGGTAATTTCAAAGTTATAGTCACCTGATTTTCGAGCATCTGTCATCACATTTTCGCAGTTCAATACCTGCTGTTTAATCTGACAAGAATCTTGTAGTTGCGGAGGAATACCCTGTTGGAAATCGTAAACTACAGGGGCGCTGGTGATGATTCCTTCAGGGGAAAAACCGACTATTTGAATATTTTTAATTCTATTTGCTTCGGTAATTTGCCAATTTAATCTAACTGCATCATCATTAATTTCTTTATAAAAAGTGCTTTCTGAATACAAATGGACAATCTGCGGTAATGGCTTGGGTTTAAATAATAGCCACCAGAGGATAAAACCTGTACCTGTAATTACGCCTAAAATTATTAAAGCTAAGATGATAAAGTGCCACCAAGGACGAGATTCCCAAATTAATGCCCCCTGAAACCGATTATTAATTAATGGTAAGTCCTGGGTATCTATAATTTCTACTATGAAGTTAAATGACCTACCATAAAAAGGTCGTCGCCACCATAACTGAGGAGGCTGTACTGTTAAATTAATGCTTGTAGATGCTCCAGGTAATAACGATATATCTTCTTTGTTTAATTGATAAGTACATATATTTTCTTGATCTGCACTTTCTACATTAATTTTTAATTCCCTAACTGTGTTGCCTTTGTTATAAAATTGTAATTCAAATAATCCTGGTAAGTTTTGAACTTTTCCTACCTTGGTAAGCATTTGTATATCTAATTCATAAGTCCCTTTTACCTGGATATAAAACATATCCAATAGGACTAATTTCTGCTGGTTAGGGGAAAATTCTTCGTTATCTGAATAGATCCGAATGGTAGGCGAGTAAACTCCAGCTATACTATCAGATGGGATAGTTAATTCAACCTGAATGTCTCCTTTTTCTCCAGGGTTTAATTCTAGTGTGTCGGAGGTAGGAAGTGATCTTGATGTATAACCAGTTGGTGTATAGTTAATTTGCAGATTATCTTTAGGAAAATCAGGCCAAATTAGGTTTAAATCTGGACAACTCAGACGGAATCTATCTACCCGTTGTGAACGATTATCAACTTTAATTATGAGGTCTAATTTATCACCTGGTTGGAGAGGAATCGGTGAGGAGGAACTGGTATATGGTTCAACGGTAAAGGTAGGATCATTCGCTGTATCAGATGATTTAACAAAAGATTTGATTAATAGTTTTCCTTGGTGCTGAATGCGTTCTTCTCGATAATGTTGTGATGCTTCTGGGGCATCTAATATAAGTATATATTCGTATAATCCAGCAATGGAATCAGATGGAATTTCAATGTCAAATATTACTTCTCCATTCTGTTCCGCATTTAAACCTAGACTTTGGCTAGGTGGGATATTTCTTAATGTGTGGCCGAAGTAGTTTTTATCTATATATTTGATGCTATCTATGCGGATATTAATCAGGGCATCTTCTCCACCTTGATTAAATACTGTTACTCTTAATTTAAATGTTTCTCCAGCTTCAGCAACGATATTTCCTGTGGGATCTATAATGTAACTTAGGGGTTTTTGGTTAGTCAAAGTGCGCTGATTCATGCGTCCACTATAATTTGTTATTTATCTGTAATTTAGTAGCATTTAAAAGGAAAAGAGGCTGGTGACAAGAATGATTTTGAGTGGCGGTTTTTATAGCTTTAGGCAATAATTTTGTTAGCGATTTTTTCGATTTTTTTACTCCATGGATCTTCTGGATTTTCTACATAAAATAAACTAGATGTATTTTTTTTGTTATTTTGTAATTGTTTGGGTATAGAAAACTGGATAATTTTTTCAGAGGTAGGTAGTATTCCAGCTACAGTTGCTTGACGATGGAAAAATTTATGTAGTTCGGTTGTCAATTCTTCTTCATTATTAACGGCTTGATTCATAATTAGCATTTTTTTAGGAATACTTAATTTTTCGGCAATTTCTAATGACATAGTTGTTTCTTGGAGGTCTTGGATATCTGGACGCAAGACGATGACGATGGTGTTAGAAATGCTAATAGGTAATAAGGTTTGTTCTCTAATTCCGGCTGGACAGTCAACTAATAAATAGTCAATGTTTAAGTTTTCAATTATAGTGTTGAATCCATCATAAATATATTTAGGATATTGATCATCTAATTCCAAGTTTAGGCTTTGAGCAATATCTCCCATTTTAGGACTAGCAGGAATCAGGTCAATGTTAAAACTTTGATTTTCCATCTGGAAATCAAATTTGTATGCAGCTTTGTTGATGGAACATTCTTTCTTCAGATAGTGATTGAGGTAATCGAGGCGTTCTTGTCCTGGGAATAAATAATGTAATCCTGGAGAGGAAAGATTAGTTTCGATAATTCCGACTTTGTATTTTGTTTTTCTAGCGATCGCTGCTGCTAGATTAGCCACAATAGTTGATTTACCTGTACCATCTCGGAAGGAGTAAAAAGATATAATCTTCGGCATATATTTTCGTTAATGAGAGTTGTGATTATTCAACCGTATTATATTAATCGAATTTGCTACGTAAATATTGAGATTTTTTTACTAAGGTGCGGATTGATGCTTTTTTTTGCTCAAAGGGTTTTTCTGTGAGGATGCGCCAATTATCTCGCATTTGTTGTGCTTTGAGAGCTAATTTATTTAAGTAATTATCCATGTAAGAAGATTTTAGACGCTCAAAAGGTAGGGAATCCTGAATTTCTTCCATATTGAAATCAATGGCTTCTCTTTTTAATTCATCAGCTTTTTCAGCTAATTGTTTGAGAAACTCTTGACGTGCGGTTTTTTCAGCTTGTCCTTTCTTTTTGGTTTCTTCTTCCCGTATACCGTCCCAGTCCATTTCGGGAGCAATGCGGATACGTTCTATCCATAATACAGTGGTAGAAGTTCCTACTAATACTAATACGGAAGGAATAAGAGGTAGCCAATATGCCCAGAAAAATAACCCCGCATAGCAAACTACAAATAATCCACCCACCATGACTACTATTGCGGTGATGACTAACCCTGTTGGTTTTAATTTTGGCCAAGTTAGCAGCCCTCCCAGAACAGCCCAGCCCCCAATCCATAACCATTCTCCTAATTCAGGAAAATACAGAATTTGCGGGGGACGATTATCTTCAACCGCACTAATAATTTGACTGATAATTTGGGCGTGAATCACGACTCCTGATGTATCAGAGTTGCGGTTGTAGGGGGTGGGAAAAGTATCTTTAAAACTAGAACCAGTATAGCCAACTAAAACTACTTTGTTTTTGATTAATTCTGGAGAAACCTGATTATTCAGGAGTTCAGAAATACTCACTATCCGACTAGGTGATTGAGATGAACGATAGTTGAGTAAAATCTGATAATCGGAAGTCTTTAAGTTCTGATAACCACCGGCATTGCTTTCTAGACGTTTAAACTCAGCTTTACCTATTTTTAGGGGTGTTGTATCTGTGGGTGGGTCTATTTGCGTGTCTTCAGGAAAGTAATATTGTGAAATCAGAAAAGGAAAAGAAGAGAGGATTTGTTGAGGATCATTACAAAGATGTTTGTCTGGATAAGGTTTGTCTAAAGAGGGGGGACTACTAACTAAAATACTGCGGCGGATAATTGCATCTGGATCGGGGTCTTTATTAGCAAAACCAACCTGTTCAGAAGGAATGCTAGAGGGTGGTTGGACACCAGAATTTTTTCCAGCATCACTCATCCCGCAAGGCATAATAATAGCTGTATTTGCCTCTTCAAAGGTTTTATTTAAGGTTTCTTTGCCTTCACCAATGGGGATATCTCGAAATATATCTACGCCAATTACTGCTGGTTCATTCTCTTGTAGTTTTTCTAAAATTTCCGCAAGTTTTTGATCAGATATGGGATAGGGAATTTTTTTATTAATATCTTCATCTGTGAAACCAACTATCAATAATCTTTTATCTTCAGGTTCATTAGGACGTTGGCGGACTAAATAATCAAAAGCTTGCAATTCTAAAGATTGTAATCCCCCTAATTGGCGAATTCCCAAGACTATAACTGTCATCCCCACACTGACGATTAATACTTTACTACTCCATCTAGATATTGCTTGAGATAATTGGGGATTGAATAACAAAGCGTCAATTTTTGATTTGAGTTGAGACATCATAATTTTATTAGCGATTTAATTTGCTGGTTATTTAATTAATGTTTGCTGATAGCGTAACGATGATAATTAACAATTAACTACTGTACGAGCGAAGCATTCGGGCTATCAATTATCCATTTTTGTCTAAGGCTATTGTCCGAATGCTTCGCCCCTACGACTTCTAATTCTTCCTTTTATTACCAAAAATTGCCAATCATAGTAAATGCACTCCAGTAATAAGGATGTTTAAAATCTATATCTTTTAAATCTTCTAAATCTGGGGGTAATTTTTCGATCCGTTCATCATTGATAACTATATAACCGTCCTTAAATTGGACTTTTCCTGTCATCATATCTAGTTGAGCTAGTCGTAGTGCTTCTACTTTAATGGGGTTGGATTGTAAATGTTTATAGAAGCTGACCATCAATGCTAATGTACCAGCATCATCTACAGACCAAAGACTAGCTAAAACGGATTTTACTCCTGCTTTGACTGCTATACCAGCAAATCCCATTTCTGCTTCTTTGTCAGCGATCGCTGTTTCACAAGCACTAAGTACCATTAAGTCTACAAAAGGTGAACTATTTAAGTTTAATGTAGTTGCGAGATTATCTAATGTTACTTTTCCATCGCCAAACTGAATATAAGAATTTTTTAATCCTCCTTCAAATTTACCATGAGTTGCCAAATGAATCACCCGAAATTGATTTAATGATCGGGCTTTGATGAAATTGCTAATTGTAAAATCTTCTTTGTTGAGATAATAGGGCTTACTTTTTGGAGATTTAGTTGCAGATGAGTTATTTAGCCAGATGTTTGTAATTGTATTTAATTCAATTGGTACTGCTGGTAATGGATCTAATGATGGATTAATATTGTCAAATTTTGATGCTCCCATAGCGAGAATTTGAGTTTGTCTCACATCATAGGATTCTGGTTCTTCAGGTAATGTGAGTGAGGTACTGGGCATAATCCCAATTTTATATTTCTCAAAAATAAATCCTTCTCCATCATGAAGTGCAGCAATTGGTAAAGAACGTAAATCTGTATCCATTACAAAAGATAGAGTATCAACTTTCAGTTCTACTAAATCTTGAGCTATAGGTTTAATTAAGACATTATATAGTTCTTGGCTATAACTTAGATAGGATTTACTATCACTTCTAGCTAAATTAGAGTCCTGAAGTCTTCTGAGATAGTTCTGCCTAATTTCTTTGATATTTTTCCTAGTTACTCCTGGTACTAGTTTTTCAATCTTTTGGCTATTTGCTGTGATTATTGCTAGATATAATTTATCTGAATCTTGTTCTTTGGCAGTTCCTTGCGGAAAGTTCCAATCTGGTTTAAAAAAGGCCTCAATAATAGCTGGTTTGATGCCAACAATTTTATTGAGTCTACTCTGAATTTCAGCATCGGATAATTCCCGAACATTGATACCTAGAACACTAGAAACTTCATTATGAATTTTAGTTTCTCCTCTTTGAGATACATCTGTGCTATTTGGTGCTGCTAGTCCGAGAGAACCACTTAAAAAGGCAGTTCTAGGAACATTAGGAGGTGGTTCTTGGCTAACGATATTAATGTTAGGAACACTAAAATTACCAGGTATATTGATATTACTGAGTTTGGTTTCACCAACTATAATTGCATCTTTTGTGCCGCTACCTGTAATATTTCCTAGACTATCTATAGGAAGTGTGCCAACTTGTAATATAGATGCACCATGCAGGAGTGAAAATATACCACTACTAGGTAAACCCAAGGTGGAAATACTGGCTTTTTGACCATTAAAAGAGGTGAAGCTATCTTTGGCGATAAAATAAACCAATGCAGAGATATCCACATTACCACCTTGATTACTGATGCTTTCTGCCTTGATTGAACCTATTTGAATACTTTGATTGCTCAATCCCAAAGTAACATCACCGGCTTTACCAAAAGTACCGCTGGAGTTGAGGTTGCCTGTAATCAGGGACGAGAAGGGTTGAATGGTGATATCACCACCCGTAATACCCGAACTATCAATGTTACCTGTAGCTACCAATCCTGTTGAGAGAATTTCGGCGGTTAATAGTTCGACAGGGATATTTCTGTCTGTAACAGTGATGTCAATTTTACCACCTTCCCCAAAGGTAGAACTGCTATTGATGTTGACTGTATCAATGTTGCCAAAAGATTGAAGGGTGACATCACCACCATCCCCTGTGGTAGAACTGGTAATTAGAGAACCTGTTGTCACTTTACCATTGGGTGTGGTAATGCTAATTACTTGACCTTGGGTGCTAATGTCACCAATAGCAATATCTTGATTTGCTTGGAGAGTCACACTAGCGTCACCTGTGCCAGTGATATTAGCATTAGTACCATTAATTGCTCCTGAACCGATAGGCGATCGCACAACTACAGGATCTTTAAATGTCACATCACCCGTTAATGTAATTAAACCACTACCATCAACTCGGCCAAAGGTAATTAAATTAAATCCATCTTGGAAGAAATCTATTTCTGATTTATTCAGAGTCAGCACACCGCTGATATCATTACTTGTTCCACCTAAAGTAATTGCCTGAGTTGCTGTCACTGGCAAAATTGTCAACTCTACACCAACACCGCTCACATCATTACCAAAGTTTAAAGCATTACTTGTAATAATTGCATTATTGGTAAATTTGACTTGATCATTATAGGTTTGTCCTGCTGTACCAGTGGTAGTAACATTATTATTAATTTCTGTACTCCCCTCGATATTTGTAGTCAAAGAATTGAGAGGATTATTATCACCAACTGCATTATTAAAGCGAGTTATACCACCAGTATTCACAGTTAAGTTTCTCGCTATACCACCACCAGAATCAACCTGATCATTGAAGGTAATATTGCCATTATCTGTACTTTCTAAAACTACATCACTACCCAAAGACATTAATTCACCATAAGTTTGATCCCCTGCTGTCTTAATACTGGTAGTATTAATAGCAATCGTCCCACCAACATCCGTGGTTAAAGAAAACAGTGAACTGGTGTTTCCAATTGAATCATTAAAGCTAGTCAATCCCCCCGCATTAATAGTCAAACTACGTGGTGTACCATCAGAATCAATAGTATTATTAAAAGCAACATTACTATTATTGCTGCTGTTTATAGTTGTATCGCTTCCTACTATCACACCATTATTATAAGTCTGATTACCTGTAGTATTGACTGCATTAGTTTTAATAGTAGTTGTACCAGCACCATTCATAGTTAAAGAACTTAGCCGATTAATTCCACCAACTTCTTGAGTATCATCACTCCCCAAAGTAGTATTTCCACTACCATTAACAGTTAAAGACTGTCCCCCATTTGTCGAGGCATTTATATTACCATTTAAAGCAATATTTTTACCTTCTAAAACCGTATTATTTGATAAGTTAATATCACCATCATAGGTTTGATCATTTTCTGTAGTAATATTGCTATTAATATTCAAACCACCACCACCTATGACTATCAAATTATAATCTATACCACTCAAATCAAGAGGATTTCCAGATGCAGCAATATTCACAACTCCAGTATTATCCATCCTGCCAATAGTGACATTACCAGTAGTAGTGATATTCGTTAAATCAGTTGTATTGAGATTGAAAATACCAGTAGCACCACTGCCAATACCAACTGTATTATTATCAGTTGAAGGTTGTAACGTTAAGTTGGCAGAACCTAAATTTAATACTCCATCTAATTGGACATCAGCCGCAATGATCGTGAGAGGATTATTATTAGTATTGAATAGAGTCCCATTCAAGGCAAAATTTCCTATTCCATCACTATCTGTATCGGCTGTGATATTAGTATTAGCAGCTATAGTTAAATTACCATTATAGGTTTGACTTCCTGTAGTTGTAACATTTCCATCAAGTTGAGTTGCACCAATAGTTGTTAAATCACCATTACCAGTGACTGTACTTTTAAAATTCAGACTACTGCCTGTAAAAATGGAATCATTAACTAAGTTAACTGCATTGTTATAGGTTTGACTACCTGTAGTTGTAACATTGCCATTAATGTCTATTAAATTGCCACTAGCTATCAAATTCCCTAAGGCTGTGGTATTACCAACTGTATTAAAGGTGAGATTTCCTGTTCCTGAATTTGCAGTTAAGTTCGTATTACCATTAACTGTGTTAGCGAAACTAATCCCATTTCCTGACAATGTGGGATTATTGGCTATGTTAACTGCATTGTTATAGGTTTGAGTGCCTGTAGTTGTAACATTTCCCTCAATTTGAGTTGCACCAATAGCTGTTAAATCACCATTACCAGTGACTGTACTTTTAAAATTCAGACTACTTCC
>NZ_VILD01000001.1:934539-945358 GCF_009712085.1 Anabaena sp. UHCC 0253 | reverse complement strand
TTGTTCTTCTCTAACTTTGGCGTAGCAATTCCATCTCCCATTATCGCCCTCAAAAGCCAAAAGTAAAGAATCTTCATCATCAATTTTCCGAAATTGCCAATCATCTTTTTCAAAAAATGCGATTACATTGGCAAATATAGATTGATCATTTTTATAGCTACCATGACGATTTTCATCTGACCATTGTTGTAATGATTTAGCCATTACTCCTACTAATTCAGCGGTAGTTTCTTCGGCAATATTTTGAAATTGAATATTAGCTAATTCTTCTAATAATTTACTAATTTCTGTAATTGTTTCTGCTGTTTCTATTTCCGCAAGTTTGGGTAAGTTATCATTAGTCAAATCTTGAAAATATTTGAGGATAACTGTAGATATTTGAGATTGAGAAATATCCTCTTTTACCAAAATACTAGGACTAATATAATTCCAGAAAGTTCGATAACCGACTTCTTTTTGATCTTGAATTTGTTTAACTTCTAAAATAAACCAATTTTCTGTAAAAAATAAAGGATGATTTGGTTGAGATTGATTTACAGAAGTTAGATAATTAGCTATGTTGTTAATATTGGTTGCTGATTCAGTTAGTTGAGAAAGTAAATGAGGATGAACACTAGCTTCTATGTAAATTTCTAATGTAGAATCAAAGTCAATTAATGTTTCATTAGTTAATGCTTCTGGTTTCAGGTTAAATAATGATTCATTAATGATGCGAGAATAAAGTTCTGAATTAATACAGAAAGTAATATGACAATTAGTTAATTTATTCTCTTCTTTGGTTAAGGATATATTAACTATTGTCAGATTTAGATTTGTGTGGGAAGAGGAATGTAGAAAAATTTGGTGATGGAGAGGATGAGTATTTAAATTCATGTTTTTAGTAGTTATTTTGCTTATTAACATAATAACTGAAAACAGTGTGGGCAAATTCTTTTACTTCTTCATCTGGATTTGTCATTTATGCTTCTAGTTTAGATGAAATTTTTAGATACCAACTATTTCAAAAGATTCTAACAAAATATAAGCCTTATTCCGCACTTTATCATCTAAATCATTCTGATAAATTTTCTCTAAAATTGGTTTAAATTCAGTCCAACCAATATAGGCGATCGCTTGAATTACTACGTTCCGTATAATTGGCGATGAATGTTCTAGAGTTTGACATAATATGTCAAACAACTCAGAATCATAAGGCTGAGTAATCGCAACACCTAAATGAAGAATAGCAGTTTTCATTTCTTCTATAGTTGTAGCTATTTTGACACAATCAATAATTTCTTCTAATGAATAAAAATGGATTTCATACTCTTGCAACTCTAAGAGAGTTTTTTCCATATCTTTCCCCTTAATCACTAAATAAGGAAACCCAACAACATAGTCTTCAATATAATGCAACCCTGTTTGTTGATCTGAGGTTATCCAAGTTAGTTCAAAAGGAAGTTGATTTTCTATATCCTGTTCTTGTCTTCCCCATAGTAACCAATTGTTTTCCCAGGTAAAATCCATAATATCATCCTTAATTGAAGGACTTTTTATAATTAGCCGTTGGAATAAATAACCATCCATAGCTTGTATTCAACTTCCGAATTATTTCCGTCAACAAAGTTTAGTAATTGTTGCCCAATTTGTATCAGTGCATCTGAGCATTCATCACTTAGCTGACAGAGTGTATTCAAGCAATTATTCCAAGAATCAACTAGTTGTTGTGGGTTCTCAAATTTGCAACCCATATTATTAAGGATTTGGTGGATGATTGTGTTATATTGAGATTACTTCCAATGTGGAAGATAGATATTTTTAGCATCACTAGTTTATCATATTTATACTTTTTAGTGCTTGATTTGGTTAAGAATACTTTGAGCAAATTGTTGAACATCTTCGTCAGTATCTTCCTGTACAACTTTTTCGATCAGTTTCACACTTTCAGGCCATAGTCTATAAGCGATCGCCTGAACAGTAGCTTCACGCAACAGAGGAGTAGGGTGTTTTAAGTAGGTTTCAAACACACGAAACACTTGAGGATCGAAGTTAGGAAAACCCACAGCAATCCGAAAGAGTACATCAACCACTTCGTCATGTTCAGTAGCTGTACTAGCCATCTCAATTAATTCTTCAGGTTCATAAGCTGGAAGTCTTCTAACAATCTCAAACAAAAGCTGCCTTATTTCTGGCCCACGTACCCACAAAAACCGAGTACCACTTATTGAATCATCTATGTAGTGAATGGCATTCGCTTTGTCTGGTGTTGCCCATACTTCCTCAAAACGCTTATTTTTTTCATCTGGTAAGTATGTTTTGTACTTGATCCAGCCTTGTTTCTGTGCTACACCCAGGAAGTCATCATAATTAATATCTTCTTCTAGGACAAGAATTTCTCCTTCAAATTGACTCATACAACCTCCTTTTTAGTGATACCTGCCCCTGATATATTTTTGTAATTGCTGACGCACAAAATTTTCTACATCAGCAATAGTTGGTTCTCTTGTCAATACAGGTAAGTCTGTCATATTTCTTTTGAACCATGCCTTAATCGTATCTTTTTCTCGTTTATATCGTTCATCCCGTTTTTGGCGTATTTTTGTTCCTTGGCGAGGTGGGTCTTTACTTTTTTCCATTTCACTGGTTACTCGTCTAGCTCCTTGCTGCGCTCCGCCAAAAGATGCTGGATGTAAATCAATACCCTTATTTATATCGAGATGTTCTTTTCCTGTCTCTGGTGTCATCATCTGTGTAATCATTAAAGAATACACCAAATCGCGGCGGTGTCCCTGCGTACCTTTAGGATGGCTTGGTTCTTTTGCATACCAAAGCCCAAAAAGTTCGCCAATCGCCTCTCTCTGGTCTGTTGGGAGATCGGGTAATGCTTCTCCACGTAAAATTTTAGTGAACATCTCACCCACTTTGACATCAGCAAGTCGCTTTTTGAGTGTAGGGTACATATTTCCTCTATCAGATTCTAAACCAGCTATCTCCTGCCATTGTTCGTTGATAGGTGTAGGCTGATGCTTGTAACCTAATGGGCTTCCACTCTGTGTTGTTCCGATCTGGTATGCTTGGCGATCACGTAAACTAGTCAAAGCATTTCCTGGTTCTCTTAAGTCTAGAAAGGTTGATTCCCCTGGTATCGTTGAAGTTTTTCCTTCAGATGCGACTGGAATTGATTCTTCAGCTTTTATTCTTCTATCTCGATATGCTTGGCGATCGCGCAAAGTAACTGATGAAGTTCCTGATTCCCTTGATTCTAGGGAAATAGGATCTGTGGATTCTCTTTGTGTAGTTGAAGTTCCTTCTTTCAATGCTTCTGCGTCAGTAACATATTCTGAAGCAATTTTTTCCAAAACAGATAATACCTGATTAGTATCGAAAGTCCATCCATCTGCTAAATCTATAGTGGGATTTACTTTCGCAATAATATCAAATTTTCCTTTTTCTCCCACAACATCTAATTTTTGCAGACGATAGGCTAAACGCCAAATAGCTAATTGAGCTTTTAGTCTTAATTTAGAAGGTTTTTTAGCAATCAAAGTTTGAACTTTTGGTTTTAACTCACGTTCAACTTTTTCTACACGCTCTTTAATTTCTTGATCTTTTTCCTTATCTTTATCTTTCTTATCATCTTTACCTTTCTTATCTTTGTTACCCTTTTTATCCTTACTACCCTTCTTATCTTTATCTTTATTGTTCTTCCCTTTCTTACTAAACTTATCCTTCAAACCTTGAGCAATACCCTTAATTTTCCCTGCCACTTTCTTAGCAGCACTTACTAATTTCTTAATCAACCAATTAGAAACAAAATCAATCACAGTTACAGCCGCAGATGCTAACAAACTACCAAAAGATGGACCTGCTGTACCTGATTTAATTGCCTTCAAGAAAGCAATAAATCTTTCAAAAACTTGCAATATTTGTGATGCTGTTCCCCATGCTGCTTGTAATCCCTCAATCACAGTTAATATCATTCCCGCCGCCGGTACAAGCATTGATACTAATTTCTCTACTAAAATCCCAATTAATATTCCTGGTATGGCCTCCTTAATGCCATTCCAAGCCATTGTCCCAATTTCTGCAAGACTAATACCTCCTTGAATGATCATCTGAATCATATCTAAAGGTACGCCTAAAACAGATCAAGGTAAGAGTTTTAAAGGTTCAATTTAGGAATTTCATACCTCAATTCAGCAACGCCACATTTTTGAATACCTCATAATCCAACTTGAATAATTCTACGAATCTACAGAAATCTATGGTTTTTCCGAGCCTTTATTTAACATAGGCTAAATTAACTTAATCAATTTCGGTTAGCGGATGGTAATATTCAGTTCATTTATAACCATATCCAAAAGTTTTGACTGACCTCGAAACTTTTTAGAAATTAATAACAACTGTTGTTTCTGTTCTTGGTTAAGTGACCACGTTCGTAGTCCGTCAATCAAGACTTCTGCCAGTTCTCCATCTGCCTCTACTAACAAGCCAAGTAAAGGCTCGAACAATTGAGATGATGGAAAATTGGTTATTACCTGAATCAGCCTGATCTGAGCTTCTTGGTCAAGTAATGGCAAATGCTGAAGACACTCTTGTATTTCTCCAGATTGACTCAACTTCTGAGCCAGTTCAATAGCGACTTCGAGATAGTAGTCACCCCACCCATCAGGGCTAATCATGGGGTCAGTTACTATAGATAGCAGATCATCAAAAGTGGTCATATTGAATTCTTCTCTAGGGATTTAAATGTCCTATCCCAGGAAGATTTTGATTTTCTTGAAATGTGGGTTTATTTACTCTTCTATCTACCCTTATCCCTACTACTTCTCTATCGAATGTTTGATGGGTGGGATTTCTTTTGGTTTGAATATTCTGTTGTCCTATCCCAGGGAGATTTAGAACTTCTTGAAATGTAGGTGTATTTACTTTTCTATCTACACTTATTCCTACTACTTCTCTATCGAATGGTTGATGGGTGGGATTTCTTTTTCTTTGTGTTTGAATAGGGTAATCTATTGTTGATGTAGAGGGTGGTGTGTGGATTTTATTAACTACTTCTGTGGCAACGTTATCTGCTTCTTGTTCATATTTATCGTTGGGTTGCCCTATGGTTAATTTAGGTTGTATATTTGGTTGGGTTGGTGGTTCGGGTGGGAATATGGGAACATTTTTCAAGTCCAGTCCATAGGATTTCCCTGGTTCGTTTTCTGTTTCTAGGTCTATGTCTGTACTTGGTGGTTGTGATTTTTTGAGGGTATCACTTTCAAATGGCCTGGTTTGGAAGGGGTTTGACTGTGGTGCAGAGGTGTTATTTTGGCTGGTTTTTGTAGTTCGACTCTGCATGATTACACCCACAGTTTTTTTAGGATAATGTTATTATTTTGCCATGGTTTAGCAATAATTTGGGTATTCTGTTATGAAAATTATCCTAACTAACTCTTGCTCGTAAAGGTGTAAGAGATGTTGAGAATGGGCAAAAATCTGCTTTTTTTGTTCTAGTTCGACTATTTTACCAATGTGCATCACGGCAATGCGATGCTTTCGGCGATCGCTCAAAAATCAAAAATCTTGCTCACCATAAATCATGAAACAGGGAAACGCATCTAATTTATTTTGACAAAATGTAACTTATATGAATACAGAAAAAGGGTAACATTAGGAGTTTAATATCACTCTATTAATTGTATAACAAAAAGACATTGCCTACTTGATTATGAGTTAATTTTTAATACTTACTTCCCATTTTTTACCTACTTGCTGAATTTTTAAAGAATTGCAAGAATGTAAAAATTTAACCAAACTACCACCAATTTGTAATTGTTTTATTTGCTCAGTTATTGGTTTACCATATTGTTGATAAAATTTACTGCCTAAAATACTAATATCAACTGATTTCTGATGATCTGCTGTGATTAAATCAGTCAGAATATTTTTGATTGCTTGCTCTAACTCTGGTGGGGAAGTAATAGTAGATAATATAAGTTGAGTTTGTGAATTTTCTTGACTATTGTCTAACTTGGTTTGATGATGTTCAAATACCGTGACATATAATTCAGATTTTTCATCAATTTGATGAACTACAAACTCAGATGGATAGTTAATAAATACGTCTCTAGCTTTTTTACCAGGAAAGTGGTGAGCAACTATCTGACTAATAGTTAATTGATATTTGCTTTTAAATATTTTAGACAGGATAGAAAGTTTAATCCAATAACTTGCAGTTTGTTTTTGCTGCAATTTAATTAACCCCTTGATTTGGGAAATAAACTGCTCTACAGATGGTATTTCTGGTAGGGGTTTGAGGGAATGATTGATAATTTCACTGGTTGAACTATTGAATAGTTTAATATTTTCCCCTTGCTGACTGACTTGATAAACTAATATGCCATTTTGCTGTAAGATATTACATAAGTTTGTCATTACTTTATCTGATGAACAAACAAAAACTTCTTGAACATTGGGATAGCGTTCATGAATAGAAGAACCAATAGCAATCATTTTACCATCAGCATTATCTCTACCAGCAGGAACATGAATTAAATCATAACCCCGTTCATGTAATTCTACATCTAATTTTCCCCGATTTGACCAATTAGCAAAAGCAATTTTAACTTGCAGAGGACAATTACAAATTGTGGTTAAAAACTTTTCTGTATGAGTGTTGAGTTGGAGGTTTTCTGCATCTAAAAGTAAAACTGCTATACCAATAGATTGTCGCTGTGGAAAATGTAGCGAATTTGATTCAGGATTTTCGGAATTTAGTTGTTGAATAGAGGAGATTAAATCTGATAATAATTGGGAGTCAAAAGCAGGGGGAACAAGAATTGCTTTGAGTGATGATTGCAGTTTTTGTAATAATTCATCCCAGGTTTGAGTTTGACTGAGTATGGCTTTAAATTTTGTACTTAAGGCGGATTTATTTGTAGGTATTTGCCAGTTAATAGTTCGATATTTTGCAATCAATAATTCGGGTTGTTGTTGTTGAATAGCAATAATTGATTGACAAATATGGGCAGAAATTTTTTGTAATAAGACAGAATCATGATAGGACATGGCTTACATTGTACAGTAGAGCATCCTGGGATGAAGTCTAAAGTCTGAAAATATACGTTCTCGTCACTTAGGCTTCAGGTAACTTCTATAACTTTAACTGTTACCTTACCTTGTGCCAACTGAATCACCAAATTTTCCCCTATAGTTAATTCTGATACAGATCGAGGAATGACTCCATTCTCTGTTCTCACTACTGCATAACCACGCTGTAAGACGGCTTTGGGGTCAATACTGGCTAATTTTTGGCGTAACATTTCTAAATGTTGGCTGGCTTGTTGTAATTGTCCTGTGGTTATTTGTAGTAATTGCCGATGTTTCCAAGATAACTTTTGCCGTTCCTGTTCTACTTGTCTATCTAACCGCAATTGACGCAAGCGATGTTTTAACCCTTGGAGTTGCTTTTCTCTATTTGCTAATGATGAATTGACTGCTGTAGATAAGGCTGTAATTCGCTGCTGGTGTTGAATTTGTAAATTAGATAGTGAGGGAACAACGGTTTCGGCTGCGGCTGTTGGTGTATGTACGCACAAATCAGCGACTAAATCTGTTAAGGATTCATCTCTTTCATGCCCAATACCAGTAATGACGGGAATAGGACAATTAGCGATCGCCATAATGACTCTTTCATCATTAAAACAAGCTAATTCTTCAACTGCACCACCTCCTCTGGCTAAAATTAATACTTCGGCTCGACCATCTTGTTTGACTCGTTCGATGGCTTTAACTATGGATGCTGGTGCTTGTTCACCTTGGACTGTTGCGGGAGAAAATAAGATGTGTAAACCGGGATATCTATGTTTGAGGGTTTTTTGAATATCACCCCAAGCGGCTGCGGTGGGGGAGGTAACAACGGCGATAATTTGAGGATGTGGGGGAAGCGATCGCTTTCTTTCTGTATCAAATAGTCCTTCGGCTTCTAAGCGATTCTTCAATTGTTGGTAACGTAATGCCTGTAAACCTGCACCCGCAGGTAAAGCTTGCCATACTGTTAATTGATACTCTCCTCTTTGAGGGTAAATACGAATACTACCTAAAATTATTAATTGTTCACCAGCAACGGGCATTTGTGCTAATTTTGCTACTTGACTATTCCAAGCTACGCACTTAATTGAGGCTGTACCCTCAGTATCTTTTAATGTAAAAAATAGCCCGCTTCGGTGATGATTGGTACTGGAAACTTCTCCAGTCACCCACACTTGTCTGAGAATTTGATCTTGTTCTAATAGCAAGCGCAAGTAGTCGGTTAAACCAGCTACGGAAAGGGCGGTATCAGGAAATTCAAAGGTCATGACAGCAGGTGATATGAATGTATCTGAGAAGATGTTGGGAAAGTCTCTAAGGAATTTACCGCAGATTGAAGATGATGAACACGGATAAACGCGGATAATTTTATACTTCTATCATCAAATATTCTTTTTCACTGTAATGAATCAAAGGGGGACCATACAGGAAATTCTGTGCAATTATTTAATACTTCCAATTCTTCTGGGGAAAGTTCTGATAAATAATCATTGGTTTTGACTATTTTCTGGTGATAATCTTGAATATTGTCCGCAGGTGGTTGTAGGTTATTAACGTCTAAATTTTTGGCAAATTGTGGGATATATTCCTGGAGATGTTCTACTACTTGTTGTTGGATATTTAAGGGTAGAGTTTCCATTAAGGAAATTAATGCTTGGATATGAGGAGACATATTATTAACGTTTTTAACAAATAAATTATTCTAATTCTTCCATTGTTTTGATCACTTCTACTAATTTTTTAATATGTCCTAACTCATGTGTAGCCATTAGTGATATTCTGATCCGACTGGTACTGACTGTGGGGGGACGAATGGCTGGGGCGAAAATTCCTGATTTTCGTAAATGTGTTCCTGCTGTTAATGCTGCGGCAGCACTAGGCAATTGAAAACATAATATCGGTGATTCTGTTGGTAATAATTTTAAGTTAGGTAAATTATTTTGAATTAATTGTTTTAAATAATTGACATTTCGCCAGAGTTGCGATCGCCTTTGGGGTTCTTGTTGGACTATTTTGATGGCTGCTAGGGCTGCTGCGGTGTCTGCGGGGGAAAGGGCGGTAGTGTAAATCCAACTGGGGGCGCGATTGCGTAAAAAGTCAATTAGGGCGCTACTGGCGGCGACATACCCGCCTAAACTACCCAAGGCTTTACTTAATGTCCCAATTTGAATTAATTCCCTACCTGTACACCCGAAATGTTCTACACAGCCAGCGCCGGTTTTTCCCATGACTCCGGTAGCATGAGCTTCATCGAGTAATAGCATACAGCTAAATTCTTCAGCTAAATCTAGCAGTTGGGGTAATGGACATAAATCACCATCCATACTGAAGACGCTATCGGTAATGATCAAACAGCGTCGGTAATTCTTTCTGTGTTGCTGTAAATTTTGCAATAGTGCTGCAGTACCACCGTGCGGATATTCGGTCACCGTTGCACCGCTGAGAGTTGCCCCCTTTTTTAAGCTGGAATGGTTATATTGATCGGAGAAAATTAAGTCTCTTTTACCGACTATGGCGGCAATTGTGCCTAAATTTGCCAAATAACCGGAACTAAATACTAATGCGTCTTCAGTTTGTTTAGTAGATGCTATGCCCTGTTCTAATTCTCTGTGTAATTCTCGATGCCCACTGAGTAACCTCGAACCTGTGCTACCAGTGCCGAATCCTTGAATAGCATTAATGGCGGCTGTTTGTAAGCGTTCATCTCCTGCTAGTCCTAAGTAATCATTACTGGCAAAATTAATAACCTCTTGCCCAGATAATACCACAGTTGCACCGGGTCGGCTGTGAATCGTTTGTACGGAGCGATACCAGTCAGCCCGATGAATGGTGGCCAGAGATTCGTTTATCCAAGCATAAGGATTATTATTCATGATGAATTATGAACACTTTACTTCACTACTGCTGAGATAAGCGATCGCTTGTCTAATCCAATCTTCCACATAGGCATTTTTGGGTAAACCAATATCTTCGCTAACTACGTGCAAGGCGTGACTAACTTCATGGGCAGTATATCCCAAAGCAAAGAGAGTCATTTGCACTTCTTCTAAAATTCCTGGTGCCGGTCCGCCTGTAGCGACGAAGAAGCCTGCTGATTTGCGCCATTCGATTAGTTTGCTTTTGATTTCTAAACAGATGCGTTCAGCGATTTTCTTACCCACACCAGGGGCTTGAATTAATATTTGCACATTACCAGCAATAATAGCTTGGACTAACTCTGGTAATTCCATTGTATCCAAGAGAGCGATCGCTAATGCTGAACCAATACCACTGACACTGAGCAAGTGGCGGAATAAATCCCGTTCGGAGGGGGAAGAAAAACCGTAAAGCATGGGTATTTCGTCCCGAATCTGGTAATGGGTAAAAATTTGTACTACATCACCTGTTGATGTTAACTGCTTGGACAGACGTTGGGGAATTTGCAAATCATAACCCGTGCCATTTACTTCTAACGTCAAGATGACGCGATTAGAGCCAAGGGTTTGAACACCAGCAACGATACCTTTGAGATAGCTAATCATTTTATTTAAGAAACGGAAATACTGTAAACCTTCGCAAAAACTCTATTGCTTGACCTTTATCGCTGGTATGGGGTAAAATGTCAAGGTCATTTTCACCACTATAGTAAATATTTTTTTTTCTGGTAGAGTTGACGGTAAAAAACAGGCGATCGCCCTGTCAGATAAAATATGGAGTATAATTTGCAACAATTTCTATTTATTACTGATCTAGACCACACCCTCGTGGGTGATGATCAGGCAAT
>NZ_VILD01000001.1:923753-934514 GCF_009712085.1 Anabaena sp. UHCC 0253 | reverse complement strand
CCCTCGTGGGTGATGATCAGGCAATGGAAAAACTGAATCAGAGACTAAATTTGCATCGTCAGGAATATAATACAAAGATTGTTTATTCTACAGGGCGATCGCTGTTTCTGTATCAACAACTGGAAAAGGAACAAGAAGATAAAGACAAAGAACTTCTCAAACCAGATATTTTGATTTGTGCGGTAGGCACAGAAATTTATAATTATGATGCTCAATATAAGTTAACTCTCAATGAGCAATGGTCAGAGCATTTATCTCAGGATTGGGATAAAGAATTAGTTAAACAAATAGCTGATAATTTTATTAAATTAATACCACAGCCAGAAAGTGAGCAAAGACCTTTTAAAGTTAGCTACTTCTTAGAAGAAGAAAATGCTACACAAGTTCTATCGGAACTAGAGAACTCTTTAAGAAATGTTGGATTAGATATTCAAGTTATTTATAGTTATAGTGATCATAAAAGTTATAATAATTTAGATATTTTGCCCAGTCAAGCCAATAAAGGTATGGCAATGACTTTTGTGCGGGAACATTTAGAAATAGATGCAGCAAAAACCGTTGCTTGTGGTGATTCTGGTAATGATATTGCTTTGTTTGCCAACAGAGAAGAAAAAGGTATTATTGTTGCCAATGCCAAACAAGAATTATTAGATTGGCACAACGAAAACCCCAACGACAATCGTTATTTAGCAACAACTAAATTTGCTGCTGGAATAGAAGAAGGCTTACAGTATTTTGGTTTTTTGGTAGAGTAAATATTGCTCATTTAATTTCGGCAACGTTGATAATAAATATAGGCTACATGATCGCCTGGATTTTTTTGTAAACAATCATTAAATAAACGCTCCGCATCTACTAATTTTCCTTGATTATAAAGTAATAAAGCTTCCGCAAATATTGACAAAGTAGCTAATTTTTGATATTTTATTTCTGGTAAATCTGCATCAAACACTTCATAAACTGTCACTGCTTGAGATTTACCTTTTACTTTAACTGTATCAATAATTCTCATGTTATAGTTACTAGGATTTTTTAATTTTGCATAAGTATATTCGGTAATTAATAGAGATACACCATAATTTTTCGTTAACCCTTCCACGCGAGAAGCTAAATTAACAGCATCGCTAATTACAGTACCATCCATGCGATTTTTTCCGCCTACAGTTCCTAACATTAAATACCCTGTATTGATGCCAATACCAATTTGTAATTTAGGACGATTAGGACTACCTCTGTTAGTATTATTATATTCATCTAAAAGTTTCAACATAGCAATACTAGCTTTAACTGAATTATCAGCTTCTCCACTAAATAAAGCCATAATTGCATCACCAATATATTTATCAATAAAACCATTATTTTCAGTAATAGCTGGTTCCATGAGCGAAAGATAGGAATTAATAAATTTGAAATTATCTTCTGGGATCATAGTTTCTGAAAGTTGGGTGAAATCGCGGATATCAGAAAATAATACCGACATTTCTAGTTGTATTTGATCACCTAATTTAACATCAATTATGCTGGATTTATTTAAAAGTTGTAAAAATTGATGAGGTATAAAACGAGCATAAGATTCATTTTGATTAATTAGGCTAGTATTAGCTAAACGTAACTCATTTTTTACTTGATCATTTTCATTAAGAATTGCATTTAAAACTAAAGTTGTCATGCCAATACAGGCAATAAAAGACTGTAATAATAATAATGAATTTTTAATAGATTCTTGCACAAAAGAACTATATCCTTTAACTGTACCAATTACCACGATTACGGTAATAATCACTAGCAATAAAGTTGCACCTAATTCTTTAAATCTAAAGGCAGACCATACCAATAAAGGTACTAATAAATATTCTACATTGTGTCCAGTATAAATAGAGCCACTAATTACTAGGGTTAACAATAAAATGATGATAGATTCTACCCAGAAACGGTGTAATAAATGATTAAAAGAGATAATATTTTTATGCCATGCAACAATCAAGGGAGTAAAAATAAGAATTCCAAAAGAATCACTTAACCACCAAGTTAGAGCAATATCTGTATAAAGTTGCCAAGGAGCTTGACCAAAAATACACAATAATAATGGACACAAAATAGCCACAGGTAAATGACTCAAGAAACAGCCATAAACCATAAATTGAATGGTATCTTTAGCTGTATTTAAAAAGTATTTATTAGCGATTAAATATTCCATCCAATAGACTGAAAGAACCTTTCCTGCTGTGACAATAACAACTATCAAGATGGTGAAAATTAAAGTTTTAACACTTGTCCAAGCTTGAAAAATGGTGAATTCAGCGATGAATACACCTATAAAGACTCCTAACCATAGAGGATAACCCCAAATAGCAATTAACCCTACAGCAATACCTCCAGGAATCCAAATAGGAGTTGATCCAGTGTTAGGATAGGTTGTGAATGTGTGGGATAGTAAAGCTGTAATATAGTAAGTGATTGCCACTACAATCTGCTTCCACCAAGCAACTCGATGAAAGCTAAATAAATCTAATTGGGGATAAGTATTAAAAAATTTTAATTGTGGTGGCATTTTTTTAAAGCTTCAGTGAAGGTAAATATGTTAATAAGTTTAGTCATAAAACCAAAACCACTAAATAAGTATGTGGAATAAAATAAAAATATATTTTGTTTGGTAAAATAGCTAAAAATCAACCAAAATAACGCATTTAGGCAATTTTACAAATCATCACATATTTTGGTTGTCTTACGTCCATCTATTTGTAATCTTCTTGCAAAGTTTCAATTAACAAATCCACCTGTTGCTGTCGCTGCTGCAAAAAACTATCACATTCCTTTAGATACTCAACCGCAGTCGCAAATTCTGCAAATACATCTGCTAGTTCTAACTCACCTCCTTCAATGCGCGTGATAATAGTTTCAATTTCTGCTATCTTAGCCTCATAACTTCCCCCATTTGATTTACTGGAGTTAGCCGAATTATTCCGTTTAACCATAAAATTTCCTCCCTAAATAAACTATGAATGCAAACAATAATACAACAATTGGCGGTATATATGAAGTCTGCATTGGTGTTACAGATGCTGTTTCTGCAATTCAATATTGGCAGCAATTTGGCTATCAGATTGGGAAAATAGGAGAATTAACTGCAACCACAGCTTATCAATTATATGGGGTAAATTCACCTTTACAGGCAATTCGTCTTCACCATCAAAATACAGATCATGGATTAATTCGGTTAATGATTTGGCAAAATCCCACATCTGCGGGTTTAGGTGTCAGTTCCATGAAAGTGAAAGGTAATCGTTGGGCTACTACATTAACTGCTGATATATTAGGTATTTTAAATCATGCCGAAGCAGCAAAAGCAATTGGTGAAAATATTCTTTACACACAACCTCACTGGGAAGTAATTTATAACAAAGACAAAAAAAGTCGTCCTTTTGTAGAACCGCTGGTAGGAGTACGAGAAATGCTATTACTTCAACCATTAACTCGGCAAGTTTTATTTCAACGCTTTGGTTATAATGTCCCTAATTATGGACATATTAATGATCATGCACCTTTGCAAACTAGTCAGTTTACTCATGTCGGGATAGTTGTTCAAGATGATAGTAAAGAAATTCTCAAATTCTATGAAGAAGTTTTAGGTTTATTGCGTGTGCGTGATGATGTAGAAACTACTTATGAATCATCTTTAGCAGGAAGAGAAATTTTTGAACTTAACCCAGAGGAAAAATTCATAGTTACTACTTTTGATGATCCTCGTTCTTCGCAAACTGACTTTATGGCAGTCCGAAGTGGTAGACTTTATATTATTCGCTTTCCAGAAAATATTACCTTAAAATCTCGCTTTGCAGATGCCCAACCGGGAAGTTTAGGAATGTGCCTTTATACATACAAAGTGCAGAAAATAGAGACTTATTTTCAACGAGTGCGAGAAAGTGCCGCAAAACAAATTACAGAAATCGTTAGTAATGAATTTGCCGAAAATAGTTTTTCTTTTGTTGCACCAGATGGCTATTTTTGGACTTTAGTAGAAAGTAACTAAATATTCAAAGCACTATTTTGATTTATCTCTGTGTCTCTGCATGAGACAAAAAATATAAAGACGTTCCATGGAACGTCTCTACAAAAATGCTAAAAGATATCTAAGTAGGTGAACAGAAAAATTTAAAGGTATGTGAAGAAAAGTAAAATCGCCCAAAACTCTCTTCCTGTTCCCTGTTCCCTGTTCCCTGTTCCCTGTTCCCTGTTCCCTGTTCCCTTGCCACAACGACAATTTTTAACGCCCACCTACGTATTAACTTTGAGCAATACCTTCTTCTCGTGCAGCTTGTTTGACAGCAGCAGCAACAGCAGTAGCCACACGCTTATCAAAGACAGAAGGGATAATATGCTCTCGATTCAAATCAGAAGGCTTAACTAAAGAAGCGATCGCATTGGCAGCTTCTAAACACATCGTTGTGGTAATTGTACTAGCCCGACAATCTAAAGCCCCACGAAACACCCCAGGAAACGCCAGGACGTTATTGATTTGATTGGGGTAGTCACTCCGACCTGTAGCCATGACAGCAACGTTTTTAGGGGCTAATTCGGGTTGAATTTCGGGAATGGGATTAGCCATGGCAAAAACAATTGCATCTTTCGCCATTCCTTGTACCATTTCTGGTGTTAAAACTCCCGGTGCGCTGACACCAATAAAGACATCTGCACCTTGAACTGCACCTGCTAAAGTGCCTTGGGCTTTCACAGCAAATTCGACTTTTTCTGGGGTTAAGTCGGTACGGGTAGTAGATATAATCCCTTTAGAGTCACACATCCAGATGGTTTCTGCGCCAGCTTTGCGGAGTAAACGAGCGATCGCTACCCCAGCCGCACCAGCACCATTAATAACAATCCGGATGTCTGCAATTGACTTCTGGACAAGTTTAAGAGCATTTAATAATGCTGCCAGTGTGACAATTGCTGTACCATGTTGGTCATCATGAAAAATCGGAATATTTAATTCTGCGCGCAGTCTTTTTTCAATTTCAAAACAGCGTGGTGCAGCAATATCTTCTAGATTTACACCACCAAACACAGGAGCAATATTTTTAACTGCTTTGACGATTTCATCTGTATCTTGAGTATCTAAACAGATCGGAAAAGCATCAAGCCCAGCAAATTCCTTAAACAGCATGGCTTTCCCTTCCATAACGGGTAAAGCTGCGGCTGCTCCCAAATTCCCCAAACCCAGGACAGCACTACCATCAGTGACGATTACCACAGTGTTTTGTTTAATAGTTAGATTGTACACTTCCTCTGGATTTTCGGCGATCGCTTTACAAATTCGGCCGACTCCAGGAGTGTAAGCCATAGCTAAATCGGAAACACTTCTTAACGGAATTCTACTAACAATACTGATTTTCCCGCCTCGATGTAAATTAAAAGTGCGATCGTAAACATCAATTACATGAATATCTGGTAATACTTTTACTGCTTGAACAATAGTTTCCGCGTGTTCGGTACTAGCAGCATCAACTGTAATATCACGTATAGATTCTTGACGAGTTTGTTCAATTAAATCAATTTGTCCTAGATTACCACCACTGGAAGCGATCGCTTGAGTTACAGATGCTAACATCCCCACTCGATTGGGAATCTGCAACCGCAGGGTAACACTAAAACTTGAATTGGGAGTAAGATTTGTCATTGTAATTATTGATTTTAAATTTTAGATTTTATATTGAATTGCTACAGAAATTTTTATTTTTACAAAAAAACCTAACATGACAAATATCCCTATTCCCTATTTGTCACCTTCTGAAGCTAATACGCAGCTAAATTTAATTTAGTGAAGTGAGAAAATCAGCCATCAAACTCTTATCTTTTCCCTATTCCCTGTTCCCTGTCACCTTCTTACTTAATTAACCTTTCACCATTTCCAACGGTGTTTGAGACAAATTACCAAAAAAGTCATAATGATCTAAAGCCTCCAAAATACCCCAAGCATAATTCCCTTGAGCAAAGTAAACCTGTGGAACACCCCGCAGCTTTTCAATTTCTGGGTTGTAATTTCCTACCACAACACCTAAAGTATTACCACCAAGCATAGTTTCATCATTACCTGATGCCCCTGCTACCAAGAAGCGGTTAACAGGTAAACCCCATTTTAAAGCCACATAGCGAATTGCATCTCCTTTAGAAGCCCGGATAGGCACTAAGTCCAGATACATATTGTGGCTATAAATCCCCTTGACTGGCAGTTGTTGACGACGCAAATGGCGGATAATTTCCCGGAAGCTTGGCGCTTTGGCTTCATCAACAAAATAGCTGATCTTAAACTTGCGTTGAGATTCTGGTGGTTGCAATTCCACACCAGGGATATTCTTCATCGCTTGACGAATTGCTTGAGCTTGCCATTGATAACCAATATGTTTTTGCCAACTTGTATCTGTAACAATCTGCGGACCATAGTAGATTTCACTACCTGCTGATGTAATTAACAAATCTGGCATGGGGAAGCGCCATTCTTCTAACATACTCAAGGTACTTTCTAAAGAGCGTCCAGTAGCAATACCAACTCCGGTTGTATGTCCTTCGCTACGAATGCGATGAATCAATTTTTCTAAAGCTTCTTGATCACCCAATAGCGTATTATCAATTTCACAAACTAGAAAACGGTCTGCCGTTGGTAGACGATTGGTATCTGGCACATTCCACTCTGGATGATCAGCAGCAGGAGATGCAGGTAGAGGACTGAGTAAAGATTGAATTCGTCGTTGGGGAAATAGGCGGATTTTTTCTAGATATTTCTCAACATGACTATCCCAAGAAAAATATTTGCAGACATTAACCGAGCCATTTTTAGACCAGCGTTGCCATTTTTCAGGATCTGTTAGAGTTGTACGCAGAGCATCTTGTATTTCTTTAATATTCAGGGGATCAATCAACAACCCATTCTGGCAAGCTGCTAAGATATCCCTGGGACCGCCGTCAGCCGTAGCAATAATAGGTACACCACAAGCACTAGCTTCTATCAAAGTTAACCCAAATGGCTCTGTTAGGGCTGGATTAATAAAGACTCCTTTGGTTTTAGCCGTCAGCCGATATAAATCTGGAACATCATCAGCATTATGGTGTTTGGGATAAGCCATAAAACCATAAAGATCATAGCGATCTATTAATTGCAATATCTCGATAAATACCTGACGGGGACCCGATTCCATCGTCATGATGTCATCTCGTTTTCCCAATATAATTACTAGGTTAGCCAGTTTCCGCAACTCAGGATCTGAGCCATAGGCTTTAATCAGACTACTGACGTTTTTCCGAATTGCTGGACGAGAAATCGCCATGATCATTGGCTTTTGGGGATCTTTGAGAAAACGCTCTAATTCTTTTTGAATGGGTGGGTTTTGCCAATCATCTGCGGCTGAGTAAAAGCGATCCAAGTCCACACCAGGAGGAATAACCACCATTCTTTCTGGTTGATAGCGATCGTATACACTGTACTGCTGCTCAACTTCTTGATTTGTACTGGCTATAACTAAGGCTGCACCCCCCAGGGTAATTTCTTCTGCTTCGATTCTGGTAGTAATATGAAAATTCTCTTCAATCGCTTCCTGTTTCGTTCCTTGTTCTAATAATCGTTGCTGTTTGACTCGTCCCAAGGAATGACCAGTATGCACAAGAGGCGTTCCTAACCAACCAGCAACCCGACTACCAACATATCCCGCGTCGGCGTAATGTGTATGAATGACATTTGGTATTCTTCCCACTTTGCGGATATGTCGGAGTAATTCATCTGCAAAGGTATCTAAATGTGGCCAGAGAACTTCTTTGCGGAGATAACGACGTGGACCACAAGCAAGACGAATAATTTGGGCTTTGTCTGAAAGTATTTCTATCGGTTGGGCATAGTCAGGGCTAACTTTGGGATCATTTACCAGTCTTGTGACTAAATCAACTCTTTCTACTTGGGGACTTTTGGCTAATGTGTTGGCTAGTTCGACTACATATTTTGTTTGTCCGCCGGTATCGGCATCTCTTCCTAGCTCTAGATTATGACCTCTAATTAAACCATGAACACTGACGAGTATAATGTACAGTCCTGGGCTGTTGGACATTTGTCTTCCTCCATAATTGACTGTATAGTTGGTGATGTCTAGTCTTTTTATACTAAATTGATTTTGTAGTTACAAGTGAAACATCTATCATACAGGGAAGTGGCACAATTCGCCAAATTTAACAAGAATATTGCTATTTTTTCTACATCAGCTTAGTAACTATTAAACCAGATTGAACTGCTGATATGACTTTATCTAAGGTCAGATTTCCTTGATTTGATAATGTGTCTGCGATGTGAATGAGAAAAGCAGTAAACCAGTTACACCAGATGGCAAGATCAATCTTGACAAATAAAAATACCCCCCATTTCTGGAGGGTATCTTTTAATTATCTGAATTTTTCAGATTAGCCGTTGATTGCAGGAGCAGTCAAAGCAACAGGAGCAACTTCACTAGCAGCCAAGTCTAGAGGGAAGTTGTGAGCGTTACGCTCGTGCATTACTTCCATACCTAAGTTAGCGCGGTTGATTACGTCAGCCCAAGTAGCGATAACGCGACCTTGAGAATCAATAATGGATTGGTTGAAGTTGAAACCGTTCAAGTTGAACGCCATTGTGCTTACGCCCAAAGCGGTGAACCAAATACCAACTACTGGCCATGCAGCCAAGAAGAAGTGTAATTGACGGCTGTTGTTGAAAGAAGCGTATTGGAAAATCAAGCGACCGAAGTAGCCGTGAGCAGCAACGATGTTGTAGGTTTCTTCTTCTTGACCGAACTTGTAACCGTAGTTTTGTGATTCGGTTTCAGTTGTTTCTTTAACTAAAGAAGAAGTAACGAGTGAACCGTGCATCGCAGAGAACAAAGAACCACCGAATACACCAGCTACACCCAACATATGGAAGGGGTGCATCAAGATGTTGTGTTCAGCTTGGAACACGATCATGAAGTTGAATGTTCCGGAGATACCCAAAGGCATACCGTCTGAGAATGAGCCTTGACCGATTGGGTAGATTAAGAATACTGCGGTAGCTGCTGCTACAGGTGCAGAGAAGGCTACGCAAATCCAAGGACGCATTCCTAAGCGGTAAGACAATTCCCATTCACGACCGAGGTAGCAAGCTACGCCGATTAAGAAGTGGAAAACTACCAATTGGTAAGGACCACCGTTGTACAACCACTCGTCTAAGGAAGCAGCTTCCCAGATTGGGTAGAAGTGCAAACCGATAGCGTTAGAAGAAGGAACAACTGCACCAGAGATGATGTTGTTTCCGTAAATCAAAGAACCTGCAACTGGCTCACGGATACCGTCAATGTCAACGGGAGGCGCAGCAACGAATGCAATGATGAAGCAGGTGGTAGCAGCTAACAGGGTAGGAATCATCAATACTCCGAACCAACCGATGTAAATCCGGTTTTCGGTGCTGGTGATCCATTCGCAGAAGCGATCCCAGACGTTAGCGGTTGAACGCTGTTGAATGGTTGTGGTCATTTTATGAGTGCTTTATTTTCGTATGATGTTGATAGGTTATTTTGCCTACCTGAATTCAACATTAGAGGATAAGTGTCAATTTGTAAAGATAATTAAAATTAGTATTGGTTATATCAGTTATATGTTTTACTAATGTATTGAGATTAACAGGATTTCCTGCGCCCAGTCAGGAGTCGTAGTGGTGTATTACTGACGGTAATGGAAGCATCAGCATTTAATAGTAAGGGCGTATCCCTGACGGTAATGGAAGCATCAGCATTTAATAGTAAGGGCGAAGCATTCGGAAAATAAACTTGGGAAGAAACCGATAATCTATCGTCCGAATGCTGATGCTTCCAGCACGCTCCGCGAACGCCCCTACTTGGACAAAAATTGATGGCTAAAGAGTAGTAACATCAAAAGTTAGAGTCTAAACGATTGGCAACGGCTGCTACTGCAATCATCGGTAATCCAACAACCAGACATATTAACCATTGATTCCAGTCTAATGGGGCTGTAGAAAATAATTTATTCATCAAACCCCATTGGCTGAAAATGATCTGCAAAATAATAGTGCTGGCAATTCCTGCATACATTGCCTTTTGATCGCCGATTTCTCGATTAATTCCGCGAATTTTATCAAAAATAACAACACCTAATTGGGTAATACTTAACAGGTAAAAAATCCTGCCTACTACTAAAGATTGAATTGCCATTGTTCTGGCAACAGCAATATCTCCAGTTGTTTGTCGCATCCATTCAAAGACACCGAAAATTAAAATCCAGTTAAAGATAGAAATGAGGACAATACGTTTAACTAGATTAGGAGAAAGTAATTTTTCATTGGGATTACGTGGGGGTTGTTGCATTACCCGATCAGACTTGGGTTCAAAAGCCAAAGGAACTGTCATAGCAATGGAATTTACCATATTTAACCAGAGAACTTGTAAAGAGAGAATTGGTAAATCTCTGGCTAACAAAACGCTAATTAAAATCGTCATAGATTCACCACCATTCACAGGAAGAATAAAGGCGATCGCTTTCAATAAATTTTGGTAAACTGTTCTTCCTTCCTCAACAGCAGCTTCTATAGATGCAAAGTTATCATCTGTCAAAATCATATCAGCGGCTTCTTTGGCAACTTCCGTACCCGCCCCACCCATAGCAATACCAATATCCGCTTGTTTCAACGCTGGTGCATCATTGACACCATCCCCTGTCATGGCGACTATTTCACCTTTAGATTGCAGTGCTTCCACAATT
>NZ_VILD01000001.1:918049-923392 GCF_009712085.1 Anabaena sp. UHCC 0253 | reverse complement strand
ACAATTCGCAATTTCTGTTCTGGTGCTACACGGGCAAATACTACCCCATCTTCTATAGCTGTAGCCAATTCTGGTTTTTCCATTCTCGCCAGTTCTGCACCTGTAAAAGCCCTCACTTCCCGATGATGATTAAAACCCATTCTAGATGCAATTGCAGCCGCCGTGACAGCATGATCACCTGTAATCATTTTCACCTGAATACCAGCTTGTTGACAGGCTTGCACCGCCCTTATAGCCTCAGCACGGGGTGGATCTATCATCCCCTGTAAACCTAAGAAAATCAAATCATTCTCGATATCTGCATGATCTAATGAATCTTGATTCTCAGAAACTGGTTTTTTCGCAAAAGCTAACACCCGTAAACCTTGATGCGCCATTGTATCAACTTGCTGATTTACAGTTTCTGCATCCACAAGAGAAAGTTCCCCAGAGGAATTTAACATCTGTTGACAACGTTTGAGAACCGCCTCTACTGAACCTTTAACGTAAATAATTCGTTCTTGTTGTTCAATTTCATGCAGAGTTGTCATGTACTGAAACTCTGACTCAAAGGGGATGACATCAAGCCTAGATATAGTTGCTTGTAAATTATTATGGGTTAACCCGACTTTATTCGCAGCAGTTATTAATGCGCCCTCGGTAGGATCACCAACTACTATCCATTGTCCATCTTTATCTTCTAAGTGGGAATCATTACATAACAAACCAGCTTGTAAACACTCTGCTAGAGGAGGAATATCATGAATATCTACAGGATTTTCGTCTAGCAAAATTTCCCCGCTTGGTGCATAGCCTGTACCCGTGACTGTATAATATTCATTACCTGCATAGATACCTTGTACTGTCATCTGGTTTTCAGTCAAAGTCCCAGTTTTATCAGAACAAATAACTGTAGCACCTCCCAGGGTTTCGACTGCGGGTAACTTGCGTACAATGGCGTGACGGCTGGCCATGCGGGAAACACCAATTGCTAAGGTGACGGTGACTACAGCAGGTAATCCTTCAGGAATGGCACTCACAGCAAATGCTACCGCAGGTTCAAACATTTCTACCCAGGTGTTACCGTATCCTAAACCGACAGCAAATGTTAAAGATGCAATTCCTAAAATAATATAAAGTAAGGTGCGACTAAATTTGTCAAACTTCCGAGTTAAGGGGGTTTTGAGGATATTTCCCTGTTCCATTAATTGAGAAATACGCCCGGTTTCGGTGGCTGTACCAATAGCAACGACAATGCCTTTACCAGTTCCAAAAGTGACAAAACTACCAGCATAAGCCATATTAGTGCGTTCTGCTAGAACTGCATCTACTTGTACTGGTTGGGTATTTTTTTCAACAGCGAGAGATTCTCCTGTTAATCCTGATTCGTTGATTTGTAAATTCCGTGTTTGTACAAGTCGCAAATCTGCTGGTACTTTATCACCTGATGTTAATAATACGATGTCTCCAGGGATTAATTCAGTAGAAGGAACTTGGAGCTTATTTCTATTACGAATAATAGTGGTGTTAGTTTTAACTGATGAAGCTAAAGCAGCGATCGCACTTTCTGCTTTTGATTCTTGCACAAAACCAATGATAGCATTAATTAAAGTTACACCCCAAATTACTCCAGCATTTACCCATTGTCCCAAAAATGCTTTCACCGCACCAGCAATTAATAAAATATAAAGTAGCGGTTGATGAAATTGCAACAAAAATCTTAGTAAAGCACTTTTTCCGCGTTTGGCTTTCAGTTCATTATTTCCAAAAGTTTCTTTGCGTTTGGCTACTTCAGCAGCAGTTAAACCTGTTTCAATATTACTGTTTAAATATTGACTTACTTCCTGTACAGGTAAGTTATGCCATTTATATTCTGTTAATTCATTTGTAGATGATGCTGTCATAATTTTTTGCTCCAAAATCTTACCCTGATAGGATAATTTTACAATTCAGTTAGGTTCTTTTTTGCCGTGTATTTTGTGTTTAATTGTACATCTAACTTCTGTATTGCCTAACAATAGCATATTGCCAAAGAGGATATTTGTAAAGGCTGATTTTGTATCAAGATTACCCTTTTGATAAAATCGTAATTCAGCATTTTTATCCACTATAATTATACAGATTAAAATCCAAGATTAAAAATATGAATTCTCCCATTTATCTAAAATATCTTTAAATAAAACTTCCTCTAAGCAAGTTTTAGTAATCACAGTTAATGGTATAGCCATGACTAATCCTAATGCTCCAAAAAAAGTGGCAAAAAATATTTGAGAAGTTAGAGTAATAGCAGGTAATAAAGCTACCTGTTGAGCCATAACAGTGGGAGTTAACCAATAACTTTCAATATTCTGAATTACAACATAAACAATCAAAACTGCTACAGCTTTCCAAGGTGCATCTATAAGAGCGATCGCCATAGGAAATACTACACTTAAAGTTGGTCCAATATTGGGAATAAAGTTAAGTAATCCTGCTAAAACAGCATGAGCCAATACTAGAGGAACTTGCAAAATCAATAAACTAATCCCACTCAAAGCACCAATAAATAACATTTCAATTAAAGCACCTATTGTCCAATTTCCCAACCCAGTTGCACAACGGGAAAGAATGTCATCAACGCGTTGGCGATAAAATGAGGGAAATAATCGGATAAATGCTCGACGATATGGTTGAGGATCTGCCAATAACATCAGTGTCAAAACTAAAACTAATAGAAATTCTAAAATAGCGTTAATAGAGATCCTTAATATTGTAACTGACCTCTCAAATACCTGCATAACTAAAGGTTGAATTTCTTGAATTAAGTCATTGATATTAGGTAAATATTCGGTTTCTCCTCCAAAGCGATTTTCTAAATAGTTGAGCCAATCTTGAACTCTGGATATCCCTGCTGGTAAAAGTTTTAAAAGCTCTTGAAACTGAGCAATAAAAGGAGGCACAATCAAGAAGAAGAAGCCGATAAATAGTAATAGCAATCCAAAAATACTGAGTAATACTGACCAAGAACGCTTGATCTGCAAGTTTTGTAATTGTAAAACCAACTGATTTAAAGCTGTAGCTAGGACTACTGCTGTAAAAAACAGTAACATCAAGCGTCGAATTTGCCAAAGAATATATAAAGAAGCAATTAAGCTTATTAAGCCAAATAATTGATCGAATTTCACGTCTGTCTTATCTCCCCTATGAAAGGCATTATGATTAATTATGCTGATTGACTTTAAATGTAAATATAGCAATTCCCATTTAAGTGAGGTATAAGAAGAAAGAATTAACCGCAGATGGAAGAGGATAAACGCAGATGAACGCAGATACAGATAAGTTTGTACGTCGTTAGACTAAGAAATGCTATATACAAAAAATATGTCTTTTGGATGAGATTTAGCAAAAACATTGATAATTATGGCATGACTGTAGATGGATGTATTATCCAACTGGATCAGATATTTTTAAGGAAGTATATTCAAATTGAGTTTTTTTATTTTCAACTTGTATTGTTGTTATGGATTTTTGTGGGTAATTTTAAGGACTAAAGTCCTGACTACGAGCTTTTTTTTATGGGGAAAAATTAGAGTAATTTTTATGGTGAAATTTGGTTATCATGCTTCTCATGAGCAATTTAAACCTAGTCGGCTTCTAGAGTATGTGCAGACAGCCGAAAAAGCTGGTTTTAGTGCTGTACTGTCTTCAGATCATTTTCATCCTTGGAGCGATCGCCAGGGAGAAAGCGGTTATGCTTGGTCTTGGCTCGGTGCAGCCATGCAAGCCACCAATTTACCTTTTGGTGTTGTTTGCGCCCCCGGACAGCGTTACCACCCTGCTATCATCGCCCAGGCTGCGGCTACACTGGCAGAGATGTTTCCTCGCCGTTTTTGGGTAGCATTAGGTAGTGGACAAGCCATAAACGAGCAAATTACCGGAGAAGGATGGTTAACTAAAGGCGATCGCAATATTCGCTTAAAAGAATGTGTTGATATAATACGGGCATTATGGGCTGGAGAAACTGTCAACCATTACGGTTTAATTACTGTAGAACAAGCAAAGCTTTATACCCGTCCTCAAATTCCACCTTTAATTATTGGTGCAGCAATTACTCCTCAAACGGCTGAATGGGTAGGTAGTTGGGCGGATGGATTAATTACCATATCTCACCCTGATGAAAAACTCAAAGAAGTGGTAGAAGCTTTTCGGCGTGGTGGTGGTAAGGGCAAACCCATGTACTTAAAAGTACAACTTTCCTACGCCAAAGACGAAGCCACAGCTTTACAAACAGCTTACGAACAATGGCGCACAAATATTTTCAAAAGTTCAGTATTGTCTGATTTACGTCATCCTCATCAATTTGACGCAGCCGCAGAATTTGTCAAACCAGAGGATATGTACCAGTTCGTGCGAATTTCTGCCGATATAGAACAACATATAAAATGGTTGCAAAAATATATAGAACTGGGATTTAGTGAAATTTATCTGCATAATGTCAACCGCGAACAAGAGAATTTTATTGCAGTATTTGGTGAAAAAGTTTTACCAGGGGCGAAGCATTTGGTGTAAGGGCGTATCCCTAACGGGACTGGAAGCATCAGCATTCGGAAAATAAACTTGGGAAAAAACCGATAATTTATCGCCCGAATGCTTCGCCCCTACAGGAGTTATTTTCACTATTACTTAGGGCTTGCTGAAAAAGTCGTATTGAAGCCAGACCAAGAATCAATTAACAATGCTTGTAAGTGAAAACATAATTCATTGTATGAAGTAATTTGAGTAAATATAATATTTTCTAATCATCCAAATCTAAAAATAGGAAAAACATAGTATTTCCTCAAATAGATACAAAAAAAGTCATAATAATCCGCCGCAGTAATGCGGAAAGATTCATGACTAAAAAAGTTATGGCAATGGCTGTTTCTGAAGTATTAGAAAGTTTAGTCATCATTCGATCAAGACTATATCTTCTTTTGCCTTCTCCAAATTTACCTTCAATACAATTACGATCTCTCTCGTCTAATTGTGCCTGCTTTTTGGTTTCTTTGCTGACATTTGTTGGTGGTCTTCCCAGTGGTGGTCCACTAATTCTAATCCCTCTGTCTTTGCACCATTTTTCTATTATCCTTGGTGCGATAAATTTGATCTACATGCACTGATTCTGGATAGTATCCTGTTGCAGCTTTAAACGCTTCTACTTGTGATTTTAAGTCACCTGATTCATTAAAATTATCCCAGCTAATCCGATCTAAAAATCGTATCCTTCGTAACAACTAGCTGACAACTTAGCTCCAAATTCCACTGATGAACCAGCTTTTCCCCTAACAATTGGACGGACATGAGGTTGTGTTAACTTACGATTCTATCATCAAACACGAGTCAGAC
>NZ_VILD01000001.1:917466-918010 GCF_009712085.1 Anabaena sp. UHCC 0253 | reverse complement strand
TTAACGTTGCGTCGTCTGGAAGTGGGTACAGCTTTTGGTTGACTTACATTTTTGGAAAGATGGTGATTCTACAAAATGGGATGCTACTGTACAATCTGGACAACTTGAGATTGAGGAAAAATCATAAATAACCCAAGTTGCTAGTCCCTTCGGGGATCTAAATATTCTAGTTAAAAATCAAAATAGATGTAGGGTAAGCTACCTTCAGGAGCTAATAACCAAACTGCATAAAAGCATAAAGGTATGAAGACAATTTTAATAGGCCAGCTAAACTCTAATTTCATCCCTCGGTTAAAGAAATAGGAGACACTCATCAAAAGAGCTATTCCTGCTAATAGATAGGAAAGTTGATATTGAGTGATATTGAGAGCTTCTACATAAACTTTTTCGGCAAATTGTTGATCAGCAGTATGTCCCCAAAGGTTTTGTATAACTAAAGATGAGTCTTGGAGGTTGGGGAGACGAAACCAAATCCAAGATGTGAAAACCATGATTTGTGTTAAAAACCAAGCAAATATTATTCCTAAAGGGTTTTGCCAAAATA
>NZ_VILD01000001.1:907007-917441 GCF_009712085.1 Anabaena sp. UHCC 0253 | reverse complement strand
CATCTGTGAGACGATGAACTCCTAATGCAATTCCATGCAATAATCCCCAGATTATAAAACCCCAAGCTGAACCGTGCCAAATACCAGCTACTAACATTACTATCAATAAGTTTCCGCAGGTACGTATTAAACCACGACGAGAACCACCCAAAGGAAAGTAGAGATAATTCCGCAACCAATCACCTAATGTTATATGCCAGCGTCGCCAAAAATCTCCAATGCTGGTACTAAAGTAGGGAAAGTCAAAATTTTCAGGTAGAACTAAACCAAAAAGTAACGCACTACCACGAGCAATATCTACATAACCATTGAAATCTAAATATAATTGCAAGCCATAAGCAAAGGTAGCTAACCATAAATCTGTACTACCTGCTCGTTGTAAGTTACCGAAACATAAATCTACAAATATCCCCAAATTATCGGCGAGAATTCCTTTTTTAACAGCACCTCTAGCAATTAACCATAATCCTTCTGCGAGTCTATCAATGCTGGGAAATCGTAGTGTATTGAATTGACCGGCTAAATGATGATAGCGAGTAATTGGTCCAGAAATAAGTTTTGCAAAAAATAATTTATAAGTAGCAAATTGTATAAATTTAGATGTAGCTGGAGCGCCACGATAAACATCTATTAAATAAGCAATACATTCAAAGGTAAAAAAGGAAATTCCTAAGGGAGCAACTAATTTAATTGTTGATTCTGGTGAGTTTGTAGGCAGATTAAAAACTAAATTTAGGAGAGGATTGAGGTATTTAAAACCCAAGAGAATAAAAATATTAAAGCCGACACCAATCCCTAATAATTTAAGTCGGCGTTGATTCCAGTCAGCTTGAGCAAATTGCCATTCTTCATTAGATAAACGCCAGTCTTGAGAATGTTTCCCTGGGGAAGTATTATTGCCAATTTCTAAACCTATACGGAAATTTATAAAAGTTAGTGTCAACAGTAATGGTATATATTGAATGTGCAAAAATGCGTAAAAAACAAGACTGGCTATGAGTAGTATCCATAATCTTAGATTTACTAAATAGACATTCCAGTAAATTATTAAGACACTCAGCAAAAAAAGCCCATAAAAAATTGATATAAATTTCATTGTTTATTGATTGATGATGAATTGGTAAGTAGGTGGATATTAGATAACCAAAACGTTTGCATAAAAGTAAAATCGCTCAAAACTTTTTTTCTATTCCCTCTTACCCAATTGGGAACTTAGAATAACAAGTACCGAAGAACAATTATTTTTTAGTCCAGGGAATAATGGGATCTACTGCCAGTTTTTTGGATATTTCATAAGCACCATAACGATTAAGGTGACTGGGATCAGAAAAATAATCATTTGCTGTTGGCCATAGCTGACTTAAATCACGATAGATAAAATTAGAATGTCCGGTAAAATTTAATAGATATTCTTGAAATTGCTGTTCATATTTTGTGCGGACAGGATCTAAATAATCTGAGGTAAGGGGCATATTCACAAATATTAAAGAGATATTATTGTTTTTGGTAAATTCTAACATTGAATTAAATGCTTCATCTTGTTTACCTGTTAATTGGAAAGATTTATAATCATTGTCATAACTTCCAGAAACTCTGGGATGATTTTGATAATATGTTGCCGGATTAAAGCGAATGGATAAAGGTAAAAATCCATCGAAATCAACACCTTGAATAGAAGAGGTGGTATCTGCTTCGGAATTTTTGGTCAGGTTAGTTATTGGTTTTACTTGGGGATGTTGATGATTAAAAGGAAGATGTTGAAGTTGTTTTTGCAAAATAATTTTAATTTGTTCACGGTTTTTATAACTGGCAGATAAATTAGCTACAGATTGATTTAACCAGTCGTTAGTTGCTTCATAGATATTAATATTTTCTACTTCAGGTTGACTGATAATTTTTTCAGGAGCATCTTCTTTATTTTGGGGTATGGCATCAGTTTTTACTGTTGTTCTAGCTTTTTGCAATATTTGTTTGTATCCTGGTGAGGCTGCGATTGCGTTGAAAGTGATATCTTCTCGACCATTATTAAAAGCGCGAGAACCATCTGCCCATATAATCATTTTTGGTAGTTCTGCTGGTTCTAAAACTTGACGAATCAGACAATCAACAACTTGGGCTGTTGCTCCATTAATCCCAAAGTTGAATATATCAATATTCCGATAGCCTTGGGCGGCTAAAGCTTTAGAAAGGGCGACAGGATCAACTCCTCTAAGGGCGCGAGAAGAACCAATAATGAGGACATCTGGTGGACGCTTTTTCAGGGCTAGACGCTGTTTATATAAGGCTAATTGTTCATCTAATTGCCTAGCATTAAAACTGGGCATTGGCGATCGCGCTGCTAATAAAATTGCCGTAGCGGTGGCTTTTTCTTTTAATGGTGCGGCTGGTAAATTATTACCATTTATGAATCCAGAATCATTAAATGCAGACTGATTATTAGGGTTTTCTGTTGTTATTGGTTGTGTTGAAAATGCTGTTGTTTGTTCATTTACTTCTGCTATTGATATTTGTGATTGTGAAGATATAGGTGGAACTAGATTATTAGTAACTTTGGCAGAGTTTTTGACAGTATATGATAAAACATAACCTAACATCAAATCACTTTGGAAAGCCAGAAGTAATCCTAAAGCCAGCCAGATAACACCACTACGAATTCCTTGATCATCAGGATTTTGATCTATTTCGGGATTAGATGTTGTAAATAATTGGCTGTTTAAAAGCAATTTTCTAATTTTTTGATTGGTATTTGTTAACCAATTTTTTGCCACTTCTTTGACAAATGTTTTTACTTCTTCTTTTGTTAAATCTGGACGCAGAATCGGCTCATTAGTTGCATTGGTAATGAGGGAACTTACATATTCAGATGTAGCAGCAAATTCTGGTGTTGCTTCGGGAACTAATCGAGAACGTTCTCCCAAGTCAAGGCCATAATGCCAAACAGGTTCTTTATCACCTGCACGACGGCCATAAACACGGACACCAGTAATACCAGAAATTTTGAGTTGGCGGATAAATTGAGTAACTTTACTAGAGACTTGATGGCGTGTGGGGCAAATGAGAGCATCACACATAATGTGTAATAAATCTTCTTTGCGAACTAAGAGTACACGTATACCACCTGTTTTCAATCGCCAATCTAGGTCAGGATTGAGTAGACGTTCTAATAAAAAGATAATAGCAGGTTGATCTCCTGCATGGGCAAGATCCAAGGCAGATGTAACTAAAGCAGGATGCTGGGATGCCGGTAAAGATACCCAATCAATCCAAACTGGTTGTTTATCCGCTATTTTTTGTCCATATATGGCTGCTGAAAGAATGGCTTGGGGGGCGATAGTTTCGAGCAGAGGGACAATGGCCTCTAGGGCGGTTTCCTTATCTGGTGCAGGAGAAGTTTCCAAGGGATCAAAAGCTGGAGTACAAAATATGTGAAGAGTAGATTCTTTGAGAGAAGTTTGCACCGCTACTTTAAAACCTAAGAGTTCCTCGGTTAATATTCTCGCGATCGCTTGCACATCTCCCCAACGCGCCCATTCTTTTAACATTACCTCTGGCGGTGTCAAATCTATCCGTAACCGCCAATCTGGCTCAATTTCGCCCCGCACTTGAGAAATAATGACAGCATCTTGATAGCCAGAAAGTTTCAGATGTCTTAGCTTTTGGGCGACTGTTTCTGCTAATAATGAAGGATCAGGGCTATAGCTTGACTGACAAAATATTAACAGACGATTGGCGATCGCTTGGGAATTATCCTTAGATTGACAAGGATGAATCTTCACCTGTACTGCTACCCCTAAATGACTGAGGTATTCACTCAGATAGCGAGCGATCGCTTCTACATCTCCTTGGCGTGCCAAACTCTCATTAGAGACAATCAATGAACCACTAGAATTTGTTAGTGTTTCTGCCTCTGCTAATAAGGCCTGTTCTACCTGTTCTAAATGCCGTTCTAGCTGGTTCAAGTACACCCGATGACACCATTCGGGACGGTGTTCCCCTTTTTTTCGACCATAAACTAACACTTGGTATATTGAGGGTTGTTCGTCGTTGGTGAGGGTATCAACATCTGTTTGCTGGAGTGCTTGTAGCAATTCTGACAAAGTTTGCCAACGTTGTGGACATTCTACGCTTTCACACAAAATATGCAGATCGTTACCTAACAACCGGACTTTTACCCCGAAAGTATTTATACCTGTTGCTTGGCTAACCCATTGCACTAAGGATGTTTGACGCTCAAGTAATACTGTTTTCATGGGCAGAAGAATTTAACAGGAAGGGTTGATTGGGGATTTGGCGTGTACTTGTAAACTAGAATCATAGAATTATCACATTTTGCTGTTTTTTTTAACAATTTTGTTACTTTCGCAGCTTGCAAAATTGACAAAGATAGTATTTTAGAAGAATTTAGAGGGTAAGGACTCAGGGACAGCGCCCAGTAAGCAGGCAATACTGTGATATGAGATCCAAGAATACTTTTAACCTTTGATCTGCTATATTTTTCTTCTGTTAGCATTGACGTACTATATCGTAGCCATAGTTTTCAGATTGTGGCACTTCTATAAATTCTGTCTCCTGAACTGAAGATTGACTTTTTTTGTCTATTTTACCCATCAACTAAATTACTTAATAATTACAATGTCACCTGCAAAAGAACAGTTCTCTTTTCCAACCGGATTCAATTTGATTGCTTTTACCATTCCCCCGACTTGTTTATTGCAAATGGGGACAGTATCTATACTTATGTTACTTATTGCTCAGAAAGCTACAAGTGAGGCTTTGATCAATCTAGGTGAAGCAACTGAAGAATTATTTCGAGGCGATCGCTTACCAATCCTCAATTTTCCAGATGATCAAGAATTAAACAAGATTTAATAGCGTCTTTGTCTCCAAAGCAAACTTTCTAGAGACCGATAGTTCAATAGTGATATAGTGACTGCTATCGGTTCTGATGGGAAGCAGTCACTCGCTTAGTCCTGTCGGAGGTAAGGGGGGAAGTTTGGTGCAAATCCGGCGCTGTCCCGCAACTGTGAGCCATAATACGGTGAGTCAGAATACCCGCCGATAGAAACGAATACCATAAATCTGCGAGGTACAGGTTATGTCCAGGAAAAAACAGGCGTTAGTAAGTCTAACCCTGATGGGATTTATTAGTTTTTACTTGGTAGTTGGTTCACCACAACCTGCCTATGCTATGCACATTATGGAAGGTTTTTTACCAGTGCAGTGGGCTATGTTTTGGTGGATCGTGGCCTTACCATTTTTTGTTTTAGGATTACGTAGTCTCACACGCATTACCCAGGCCAACCCAGAGTTAAAACTGCTCTTAGGTTTAGCTGGTGCGTTCGCTTTTGTCCTGTCAGCATTGAAAATTCCTTCCGTTACAGGTAGCTGTTCTCATCCCACAGGAACAGGATTAGGTGCAGTGTTGTTTGGACCTTTGACTATGACAGTTTTAGGTAGCTTGGTACTCTTATTTCAAGCTTTGTTATTAGCCCACGGTGGTTTAACGACATTGGGAGCAAATGCTTTTGCAATGGCGATCGCTGGACCTTATGCAGCTTACTGGATATATAATCTCATCATGCAGTTGAGTGGTAAACAAAAAATCGCCATATTTTTAGCAACAGCATTAGCAAATCTACTCACCTACATCATCACTTCTATCCAACTTGCTCTAGCTTTTCCTGCACCTGTTGGTGGATTTATCGCTTCATTTACTAAGTTCGCCGGTATTTTTGCAATTACTCAAATTCCTTTAGCAATTAGCGAAGGATTACTAACTGTCTTAGTGTGGAATTGGCTACAATCCTATAATCTTCAAGAATTAGAACTTTTGCAATTAATCAAGCAAGGACATCAAAGTAATGAATCAATCTAAAACAGGATTGAATAACTGGTTTTTAATATTAGCAGTTTTAGCTTTAGCAATTGCCCCGTTAATACTTGTGCGTGATGGAGAATTCGCTGGTGCAGATGGCCAAGCCGAAGCAGCAATTACTGAAATTCAACCTGGATATAAACCATGGTTTAAACCATTTTTTGAACCAGCTAGTGGAGAAATAGCCAGCTTATTATTTGCTTCACAAGCCGCTTTAGGTGCTGGATTAGTTGGTTATGCTATTGGTGTCTACAAAGGCCGTTCCCAACAACAAAAAAGTGAAGAATGAGTCTACCACTAGACACTTTAGCTTACACTAATCGCCTCCGAAAATTACCACCAGAACATAAACTAATTTTCGCATTTACGACTCTGGCAATTTCCCTTTCTACCCATTCCCTAGTGCAAATTTTAATATCACTGTGGATGGGTGTTTGGACAGTTATTTATGCCAAAATACCTGCTAGGGTTTATTTTCGATTATTATCATTTACCCTAGTTTTCTGTTTGACAAGTTTACCAGCATTGATGGTAAATGGAGTGGCAATTAATAATTTTCCCAGCGTGGAATTAGATTCTTTTTTTGGGCTAAATCTCGGACATTTTTATATTTATATCAGTCGCAGTGGTAGCATTCAAGCATGGGGAATTTTAACAAGAGCATTAGCTTCTGTTTCCTGTTTATATTTTCTCATGTTAACTGTCCCTTTCACCGAGATATTAGAAATTCTGCGTCGCTACAGATTTCCAGTGCTTTTAACCGATTTATTATTAATAATGTATCGGTTTATTTTTATTCTCCTCAAAACAGCTAATGAATTGTGGATAGCACAAAATTCTCGTGGTGGCTACCGCACCTGGCATAGTAGTATGAAGAGTTTAGCACTATTAATAGGACAATTACTACAGCGGACTCTACAACAATATCATCAGTTTTCTCTCGGATTGCAAGCTAGGGGTTTCGCCGGTGAATTTCGAGTTTGGCATCCCCGACGTTATCAACCATCTCAACGATATACTATTGAAGCAATTTTGGGATGTGTAGTATTAATAGGATTAGAAATTTGCCGAGATGCAGGAATATTTACTCGAATTTGATCAAGTATATTACACTTATTTAGGTTCAGAAAAACCAGCTTTAAATGGTCTAACCATGAAAATACCTTCTGGGAAGAAGTGTGCCTTAATTGGTCAAAATGGTTGTGGTAAAACTACACTTTTCTTGTTAGCGAATGGACTATATAAACCTAATTCTGGTGTTGTCCGCTGGTGTAATCAACCGTTAGTTTATAATCGTGATTATCTCAGTAAAATTCGGCAACAAGTTGGTTTAGTTTTTCAAGATCCAGAACAACAGTTAGTAGCTTCTACGGTTGAAGAAGATATCTCTTACGGTTTATGTAATTTAGGTTTGCCGGAACTAGAAATTAAAAGTCGAGTAGAAGCAGCTTTAATGGAATTTGGGCTAACTACTTTAGCAGAAACACCAGTACATTACCTCAGTTTAGGGCAGAAAAAGCGAGTTTCTATAGCTGATGTTATGGTCCTGCAACCACAACTTTTAGTATTAGATGAACCTACCGCATATTTAGATATTAAACATACTCGCAATTTGATGACAACTCTCAAAAAAATTCATGAAAATGGTAACACTCTATTAATGGCAACTCACGATTTAGATTTAGTGTATCGCTGGTCAGATTGGGTTTTTGTCATGGATAAAGGACAATTGATGCTAGAAGGAAAACCTGAAGATGTATTTAGCCAGCGGACTCTTTTAGAGGATTTAGAGTTGGGTTTACCAATAATATATGAAATGTTATTCAATGGTCTATCTGCTGAAGAAAAAATAATTATCGAGAGAGTCAGACAAAGGATATTAAAAGATGTCTGAGAAGAGAATCTGTAATGGATATCCTCTGTCCCATGTCAAAAGACAGCCTGTCAAACATTTTTTAATTATGTTGGGAAGATAAAAAAAGGATTACTTACAGTAGATTAGTTAATTAAACACTCTGTGGAAATTGGATATGCAACTTCAAGAAGCCTCTAACGTTACAGTAATTGTTGGTGAAAATGCGGTTACTGTTTCTCAACTACCTTCAGTGTGGCAAGATATTGCAAAAGGAAGGGCAAATGTCAGACTGAGTGATACACAAACCTATGTTGAAATGGCGCAGTTGTTTCAATATAAACTGCAATCTGGTGATGTTGATTTGTTTAGCGATCGCCCACATCTATTTCATCTAATTCCTTCATTTTCGGAGCTATTTGGGCAACTAGCAAGGGAAACACTGGAATTTTATGGACATGACTTCATGGTTCACAACTATCCCAACTTTGAAGAAGTTCTGCGTAAAGTTGAATCAAAGGGTGCTGAATACACTAACGAAGTAAAAGTAGCCCAGATTGGATTAGAACTTTTCCAAGAGTTTGGTTATGAACTACCAGCTAGTTTCTATCATGTCCATTTAGCACCAATTTATCGAGATCATGTATTTGAAGAACGGGCATTAAGATTTGATCAGCGTGATATAGAACATAAGCGTTCCTGGGATGCCATATTACACGCAGGTAAGGTTTTTGCTATCCAAATGAAGGTGCAGAGTATAGCCTCCAAATACGGTTTCACCTATCAACATGGCTGTGGATGCAACTCTCATCTATCTTCCATTGATGCCTCTTCTGGTGCATTTGCATACGAATTAAGTTTAGAAAAACGCCAGCGATGGCTTCGCAGTTTTCTCTGGACGGCTTGGTATGAGTATGCAATGTTCCCTATTGTGCCGAATACTAGTTATCTTGTCTAATCAAATTACAAAATAATTTCCTGGGGGAATGGGAGGTGGAAACTTCCCATTTATTTTAAATTTACTAATTGATGCGTAAAACGATATGATATAAGACATCACTTCAATCATCAAATAATGAACGCGCTATGAAAGCAGAAACCATTCGCACGACGTTCACCATTCCTAGAGAACTGCTAGAAGCTACAGATCAAGCAGTTGTGGAAGGAAAGGCTAAAAATCGGAATGATTTTGTTGTCCAAGCTTTGCGGCGAGAACTAGCTATCCAAAAGCGAGCCGAAATAGATGCTGCACTATCAGAAATGGCCAATGATCCAGATTATCAAGCAGAAGTTCTAAGACTAGAGGTGGAATTTGCCACTGCACAGTGGGAGGCGTTGCAGCTAGGGGAATCTCCAAGATGAGAAGGGGTGAGATATACGATGCGCGTCTGGAGATGACTGAAGGTTCAGAACAGGGAGGAACTCGCCCGGTAATTATTGTCAGTCGTGACGTGATTAATCTATCTAGCCCGGTAGTTTTAGCTGTCCCCTGTACTACCTATCAAGATGGGAAGCGAGTTTACCCTACTCAAGTTTTAATTTTAGCACCAGATGGCGGACTTAGGAAAGACTCAATCGCAATGGCAGATCAGGTGCGGGTATTGTCAAAAACCCGCTTTTTGCGTTTAAGAGGTGTACTTTCTACGGTTGTTATGGCACATCTGGAGCAAGCCTTGTTAATTGCACTAGACTTACCGGGTTAATTTCCTTCTTCTTCTTTCTTCTTATTCTTCCTTCCTTCTCCCTCTTGACTCCTCGATTCCTGACTACTGACTCCTTCGATGTCGCAAAGTGAAGAGTAAATATGCGGTTTATTACTATATCCAAAAGATCAAAGGATAGACTACAACAGTGTATATATAGTAATTAAACCTGCATCTAACATGACTATGTTAATTTCATTTAGTCTTGATCAGAAACCATTAGAAGGAACAGTCAGTATGAATAAAGCACCGTTTCTAATTTAGTAAAGTCAGGGATATACCCATGATTGAAATTCTCGCCATATTATCTGCTGGTGCTGCTGCTGGGATGAGAATAGGTGTACCTTTACTAATTATTGGTCTCCTACAAGGTGATCGGCTCTGGTCACAGCTACCAATATTATCAAATTTTTCACCCCATGTTTTAGTCGGACTACTAACTAGTTGGTCTTTATTTGAACTATTTGCTTCCAAAAAATTAATTGGACAGAGAATAGTACAGCAAGTTCATTTATGTTTATCTCCCTTCGTCGGGGCTTTAATGGGTTTAGCCGTTGCTTCAGCGACTGAAACACCAAGTTGGTTAGTTGCATTGATTGGTGGTTTATTAGCTTTTGTATTTCAGCTAGTTTTAGTAGGTTGGTTTTATCGCTTACGTGGTTTGCCAATATGGGCAGTATTTATACAAGATATATTGTGTATTACGTTTGTAGTTTTTGCTGTTGATGCTCCTCGTCAAGGAGGATTAATGGCTTTAATCCTGCTCTGGTTTGCCATTCGCAGCGCGAAATATTGGTATAACTGGTATAGAGAGAGGTGACAGGTGACAGGTGACAGGTGACAGGTGACAGGTGACAGGTGACAGGTGACAGGTGACAGGTGACAGGTGACAGGTGACAGGTGACAGGTGACAGGTGACAGGTGACAGGTGACAGGTGACAGGTGACAGGTGACAGGTGACAGGTGACAGGTGACAGGTAAGAAGGAAGAAGGAAGAAGGAAGA
>NZ_VILD01000001.1:899919-906550 GCF_009712085.1 Anabaena sp. UHCC 0253 | reverse complement strand
AGGAAGAAGGAAGAAGGAAGAAGGAAGAAGGAAGAAGCAGAGGTAATAATTCTTATCAATTACCAATCACCAATTACCAATCACCAATTACCAATCACCAATTACCAATCACCAATTACCAATCACCAAAACTAATGTAAAAGTCCGATCGCGTGCAGCAAGCCTTTACCTGTGACTAACTCGATGATCAGCCCGATAAAACCTAGCATAGCTATGCGACCATTCCAGACTTCGGCGCTGGTAGTGATTCCCCATTCCCAACGTTCTTGGGGATACATCTTCACCCTTTTTTTCATTTGGGCGGCTTGAGAAAGTTTCAGATTAGGTTGTTTAAGGGCATCAATTATCAAGTCACAGAGAGCTTGAATAAATACCGGATTTGTGTTGGGTGCAGGGGCGCGTCCAAAGTTGTGAATACCGGCTTCTTCCGCTATTTCTCGATATTCAATATCAATTTCTTGTAATGTTTCGATATGTTCAGAAACAAAACTAATGGGGACAACTACCAAATCTTTCACGCCTTTTGCACCGAGTTCTTTAAGTGCATCTTCTGTATAAGGCTGTAGCCATTCTACCGGACCAACACGGCTTTGATAAGCTAGGGTGTGGGAATTAGGACGGTTGAGGGTTTGCATAATTAAATAGGTGCATTCCTCAATTTCTTGTTGGTAGGGGTCTCCAGCTTCTTCTACGTAACTTTTTGGTACACCATGGGCGCTAAAGAAGATATGTGCGTCATCAGGGTTAGGAAATCGTTCAAGTTCCCCAACTATGAGGTCGGCCATTGCTTGCAGATAACCGGGTTGTTTGTACCAGGAGGGGATAACAGTATATTCAAGACTTTGGAGTTTGGGATTTTCTTTCCACAGTTGTTCTAAGAGGCGGAAACTAGAACCGCTGGTACTAATAGAAAATTGGGGGTAAAGTGGAAGAATTACCAACTTATCAATGTTATCCTGGGTAAGTTGGGCGATCGCTTCTTCTGTATAAGGATGCCAATAGCGCATTCCTACATAGATGTTAGCTTCCTGTCCTAATTCACCCAACTGGGCTTTAATGGCTTCTCCTTGCTCTTCTGTAATGCGTCGCAGTGGAGAACCGCCGCCAATTTGCTTATAATTGGCTTGAGATGTTTTTTGTCTGCGTGTAGCAATAAACCAAGCTAGGGGTTTTTGCATCCAGCGGAACGGGAGGCGGATAATTTCTGGATCTGAAAACAGATTATACAAAAACGGACCGACATCCTCTAGTTTATCGGGACCACCGAGATTAAGTAATAATACCCCTATACGACCCATAGCAGTTACTTTCCCCCAATCTTTGCAGATTTTTTACTAATGTTAACAATATATCTTTATTAAATATAAAGCTTTATCGGCAGGAAAAAATGCAATGGCAACAATTTTTAGAGACTTGAGTTATAGATATCAATGGTTATATGATGGCATTTCTCGGTTAGCGGCTGTGAGTGTGGGTGGTGAAGCCCGGTTTCGTCAATTGGCTTTCCAAGATTTAAAATTGCAATCAGATACCCAAATTCTAGATTTATGCTGTGGTAGTGGTCAAGCAACCAGATTTTTGGTAAATTTTTCCAAAAATGTCACCGGCTTAGATGCTTCTCCATTATCCATACAGCGATCGCAAAAAAATGTGCCAGATGCTACATACATAGAAGGGTTTGCTGAGAATATGCCTTTTGCAGATCATCTATTTGATGTAGTACATACTAGCGCCGCTTTACACGAAATGCAGCCTGAACAACTGCGAAAAATTATTACAGAGGTTTATCGAGTCTTAAAACCGGGGGGAATATTTACTCTAGTGGATTTTCACCCACCCACAAACCCGATATTCTGGCCAGGGTTGATAGTATTTTTCTGGTTGTTTGAAACTGAGACGGCTTGGAAATTATTGAAAACGGATTTACCTGGATTATTAACTGAAAATGGTTTTGATGTTAAGTCACCGACTTTATATGCAGGTGGAAGTTTACAGGTAATTCAAAGTCGGAAAATTTAATTTGTAAATTTAGCTTCTCGTAGGTTTGCTCCTTCCAAAATAGCATCATTTAAAATTGCACCTTGTAAACTAGCTAAATAGAGATTAGCTCTTTGTAAATTAGCTCCCACAAGGTTAGCTTTATTAAGATTTGCGGCATTGAGAATTGCACCAGAAAGATTAGCAAGATTGAGATTTGCACCTTCTAGATTAGCTGCACTGAGAATGCTTCTTTCTAGGTTAGCATTTGCCAGATTTGCTCCTGAAAGATTCGCTTGATAGAGATTTATATGTTCTAAATTAGCTCCTTGTAAATTCATACCGCTCAAGTCTGTATAACTTAAATCAATTTGCTCATTTTCAGGATCTTTTGTCATGTCTCTTCTAGCAATAACATTAATCGCTGCTTGAATGAAGGGGCTAATTTTTTCCGCAGAGTGATTAGTGATTTCTTTTTTATGGGAAGGAGAAGAAATGGTATTATTTCTAATAATATTTGTGAGCATATTCATAATTACCCAATGAAATTGAGGATTAATATTAGCAATATTTTCTAAATCATGAATTATCTCTATATTTGTACTCATAGGATGTTGCTCCAGTTGTTTGATAATTCGCGCTAAATATTTCTGATTGTGTTTTCTTTGGTTCTGAACTTCAATTATCTTAGGGAGGATTTTGTTTTGCCAAATATCGTTGATAGAAAAATAACGAGCAATAAAAAATACTTTTGACATCATATAACTACTACCTGTTTAATGATTGAATATCAAGATGTAAGTTGGGTTATAATTTAATACTTGTCGGTTAACCTAAAAACATTAAATTAGGAAACCCAACATTTGCGGACTTTTGTAGGACTTACGCAAAATATCTCTGAAACTCTCTTTTCTATCCCTAACGGGACGCTTCGCGAACGTTTCCTTCGTTCCTTCGTGGTTCGTTCCTTCATGGTTCGTTCCTTCATGGTTCATTCTTTCGTGATTTGTGCGTAAGTCCTGTTTTGTTGGGTTTCCTAATGTCAAACCAACCTACAGAAACTCTTAGCCTAAGAATATCGGGTTTTAATTAATACTGTTAGTTTAAGATTAGTTTGCTGCAAAAGATGTTTTTTCTCTTAACGTTTATGAAAAATTTAGTTTTAATTGGTGGTGGGCATAGTCATGCTATTGTCTTGAGACTTTTTGGTAAAAACCCTTTACCCGGCATAAATTTAATCTTAATTACTCCAGATCAATATACACCCTATTCAGGAATGCTACCGGGACATATTGCTGGATTTTATAAATATATTGAATGCCATATTGACTTGCAAAATTTATGTAAATTTGCTAAAGCAAAGTTGTTGCTTCATCAAGTGATTGGGCTAGATTTGCAAAATAATAAAGTGCTTTGTGCTAATGGATTTGTAGTAGATTTTGATCTATTATCTATTGATATTGGCAGCACTCCGGCGAAATTGTCTGTATCAGGTGCAGCCGAATATGCTATTGGTGCTAAACCAGTTAAGCAACTTTTAGAACATTGGTATAAATTACAGGAAAATGTTATTATTAATCCCCAAAAGTTACTAAGTATTAGTATTGTTGGTGGTGGGGCTGGTGGTGTTGAGTTAGCATTATCAATGCAAGCTTGTTTACAGAAATTAAAGATTGAAAATTTGGAATTGCATTTATTTCAACGCAGTGGGGAATTAATGCCAAATCATCATTTATCAGTACGGCAAATAATGGAGAGAGTTTTAGTTAACAAAGGTGTGAAATTACATTTAAGTGAAACTGTGTGTCAAGTTGCACCAATCACAGAAAAGTTGCAGATTAAATGTGAATCTGGGTTAGTAGTTGAGTGCGATCGCGTTTTTTGGGTAACACAAGCATCAGCCGCAGATTGGGTAAAGGATGCGGGTATTGGTACAGATGAAAAAGGTTTTATTTTAGTTGATGATAATTTGCAATCTGTAACGCATTCTCATATTTTTGCAGCGGGTGATATTGCCACAATGATAAATTATCACTTACCAAAAGCAGGTGTGTTTGCGGTGCGTCAAGGTAAACCGTTGTATGAAAATTTGCGAAGAATTGTTTTAGGTAAATCACTCAAATCCTATAAACCACAAAAGGCGTATTTAAGTTTAATTAGTACAGGAGACGGAAGAGCATTAGCGACTAGAGGAAATTTTACTTTACCACCTCATCAACTATTGTGGCACTGGAAAGACTGTATCGATCGCCGTTTCATGGCACAATTTCAGTAGATCACAAAGAAATCATGTAGAGACGTTCCATGGAACGTCTCTACAGTTTTGATCTTTTGATCCAAAAAACCTGATACATTGCACTATCAACCTGAAGATAGAGTAATGGAAATCAAAAAAAATTATGAAGCGTAGACAAATTATCAATACAGGTGCGATCGCTGCTGCAACTGCTACACTGGCCACAGCTTGTGCAAAAGCAAGTACATCTACTAGTGTCGAAGGTAGTTTACCCACTGTCAGATGGCGTATGGCGACAAGTTGGACAAAGAGTTTAGGGACTTATGTAGGTGCGGAAACCATCGCCAAACGTGTCAAAGAAATGACAGGTGGTCGTTTCACCATTACCCCCTTTGCGGCTGGGGAATTAGTACCCGGTTTGCAGGTATTAGATGCAGTCCAAGGGGGAACTGTAGAATGTGGACACACAGCTAGTTATTATTACATAGGTAAAAATCCGGCTTTAGCTTTTGCTACCACCGTACCCTTCGGTTTAAACGCCCAACAACAAAATGCTTGGTTGTATCATGGTGGTGGACTAGAAGCCATGCAAAAAATTTATGCTGATTTTAATATCATCAACTTTCCCGCTGGTAATACTGGGACACAAATGGGGGGATGGTTCAAAAAAGAAATCAAATCTGTGGCTGATTTAAATGGCTTAAAAATGCGAATTCCCGGCTTAGGTGGACAAGTAATGTCTAAGTTAGGGGTGAATGTGCAGGTGTTACCCGGAGGAGAAATCTACTTAGCATTAGATAGAGGTGCTATTGATGCGGCTGAATGGGTGGGACCCTATGATGATGAGAAGTTGGGTTTAAATAAAGCCGCGCAATTTTATTATTATCCTGGTTGGTGGGAACCGGGTCCAACTTTAGATGTATTGGTGAGTCGGAAAGCTTGGGATAAATTACCGAAAGAATATCAAGAAATATTCAAAACAGCGACTATTGAAGCCAATATGAATATGTTAACTGAATATGATGCTTTGAATGGGGAAGCATTAACAAGATTGCTGGCTGGTGGAACTAAATTAACTCCTTACAGCCCAGAAATTATGCAAGCTGCAAAGAAAGCTGCTTTTGAGATATATGAAGAGAATGCTAGTAAGGATGAAACTTTTAAACAGTTGTATGAACAGTGGAAAAAATTTAGAGAACAGATTTATAACTGGAATCGCATCAATGAATTAAGCTATGCTAATTTTGTGACGGCTGATAGTAAATAATATCCTCATTGAAAAACCCCTTCCCGCAAGTGAGGAGGGGAATTTTTGTATATATTGTTTGACATTCAAAACAGTCGCTAAATTTCTTTAATCGAGAAGTATTACATCAAATTATCTACTTCTCCTGCTTTTTCCTGTAAATCTAAATCTCGATATATTTGCAAACTTTCAGCTAGAAACTGTTTAGCAATTTCCTTATGATCAGATTGATTATTTTGTGTACGTTTGAGGTAAATTTCTCCTAACAGTTTATATGCTGATGCTGTCAATTTTCGGCGGTTGTAATCTTGAAATATTTGCAAGCATTCTTGAGCGATTTCTTCACTCCGCTTTAGATTTTCTAAAATTTCTACTTCCAGATAAGCACGACCTATTTTTAGAGCTTCTTCGGCTTTATTTACAGTTTTACCTAGTTCATCAAAATAATTTAAACCTTTGTGGTAGTTTTCATAAAACTGAGTAATATTCTCTTTTTTAAACGAGTTCTCAATAGGTAACACATTTAGACATTGTGAGTAAAGTAAACTGAGTATAATATAGTCGTAGGCAAGATTTTCTTGATATTTTCCTAGAGTATTGATTTTTATAGATTGGTGGATATTTTCCTCTGCTTCCTCTAATAAATTAGTAGCTTCAGTCATATTTGCAGTATTTTTAGCTAATAAGATTTGACAGTTAGCAATTTGCCGAAACCGTATAGCTACATTCTCTTCTTTACCTAATAGTTGATAAAGTTCCCGACTTTGTTCGTAGTAAATTATTGCTTGTTCATATTTACCGCAACTTTGATAAATCCATCCTAGCTGTTTATAAGCATCAGCAATATTAACTTGGTCATCCAACTGCTGACGAATAGCTAAATCTTGGTTTTGACAATCAACAGCTTGCTGATATTTTCCCCATTCTCTATAGCAATTAGCCAGCCAATACCACTGATTAGCTACATTTGTATCTTTACCTAATTGTTGATAAAGTTCCCGACTTTGTTCATAGTAACTTATAGCTTGTTCGTATTTACCCCAACTTTGATAAATCCATCCTAGCTGTTTATAAGCATCAGCAATATTAACTTGGTCATCCAACTGCTGACGAATAGCTAAATCTTGGTTTTGACAATCAACAGCTTGCTGATATTTTCCCCATTCTCTATA
>NZ_VILD01000001.1:884789-899453 GCF_009712085.1 Anabaena sp. UHCC 0253 | reverse complement strand
ATCCTAGCTGTTTATAAGCATCAGCAATATTAACTTGGTCTATCCAACTGCTGACGAATAGCTAAATCTTGGTTTTGACAATCAACAGCTTGCTGATATTTTCCCCATTTCTCTATAGCAATTAGCCAGCCAATACCACTGATTAGCTACATTTGTATCTTTACCTAATTGTTGATAAAGTTCCCGACTTTGTTCATAGTAACTTATAGCTTGTTCGTATTTACCCCAACTTTGATAAATCCATCCTAGCTGCCAGTAAGCAAGAGCAATTCTATCTTGGTCATCCAACTGCTGACGAATAGCTAAATCTTGGTTTTGACAATCAACAGCTTGCTGATATTTTCCCCATTCTCTATAGCAATAAGCCAGCCAATACCACTGATTAGCAACATCTTTTTCTTTACCTAATTGTTGATAAAGTTCCCGGCTTTGTTCGTGGTAACTGATTGCTTGTTCGTATTTACCCCAACCTTGATAAATCCATCCTAGTTGAAAATAGGCATCAGCAATATTAACTTGGTCATCTAACTGCTGACGAATAGCTAAATCTTGATTTTCACAATCAACAGCTTGCTGATATTTTCCCCATTCTCTATAGCAATAAGCCAGCCAATACCACTGATTAGCAACATCTTTTTCTTTACCTAATAGTTGATAAAGTTCCCGACTTTGTTCGTAGTAACTGATTGCTTGTTCGTATTTACCCCAACCTTGATAAACTCTACCTATACTGAAAATACAATTTGCCTTATTTTGAAAATTTTGAATTTCATTGATAAGATTTAGTGCATTTTGGTAGTAATCAAGTGATTGTTCATGTTTGTTGTTTGATTTTTGACACCAACCCCAATTTCTCCAAAAAACAAATGATGTATTTGATAGATTATCATCAGCTACTTTGCATTTATTATAATATTCATCAGCTTTTTCATAATTTTCTTTCTCTTGGTAACATATAGCAAAAGCCCAATAAATAAATGATTTAAGACTATTATGTGATTTTTGATCTATGTCTTCAAAAATTGCAATAGCCTTATCATAATTATCTTTTCTCACATAAGACATAGCAGTAATAAAAATTAATGCTATTTGACAACTTTCATTATTATAATGCTGACAGCTAATTTCCAGAGTAGGTGTCATTTCTTCACCCAGTTGTTTAACCAAATTTCTAATACTATCAAACAATGAAGGGTCTAATTCATTAACAATTTCTGCTATATAATTATCTAATCCTGCTGATTGACCACAAGCAACATATAAAATAGCTGTTTTTGCTTTAATTTGCATTTCTTGAGATAAACTTAAATCATTAGCGACTTCTGTTAATTTAGCTATGACTTCACCTTTCTGATAAAATAGTTCAATTTTTCTTAGTGTTCGCAGGAGTTGCTTAATTAGATCATTTTCAAAATCATCATCTATACCAATGTAAGTAACAATTAACTTTTCAATAACATTTTTTCGGAAAATATTGCTAACTTCAATTTCAGCAATAACTTGTCCCGCGAAAAATAAATTTTGCAAATTAAATTCTACATTTTTTAATGTTTTTTCTGAATCATTTTCGGCTTTTAAGTAAATAATAATTGTATTATCAGCAGAGGTTTTTATTTTTATCTCGCCATGTTGTAGCAGAGGTTGGTAATCTTGCAAATTACTAAATAATTGATCTATTAATTTCTTAACTTGTCCAGGCAGATGAATTCCGTAATACCCTAAAGATAACAAAATTGGTTCATTCCAGCGTGGTTCATGGAGATGTTGTTGAATTAGTTCTTGAATTTTACTTTGGTCATTATCTGCAATATAACGAGCCGCAAAATATTCTTCAAAAGTCAGGTGCATAAAACCATAAACACCAGGCGCTCTTTCCACAAATAAACCGGTTGTTTCTCGCACTTTTCGCAGAAACTCTCTCACAGCTTGGCGCACTAAATCTGATTCCGGTTCAGCATCATTCAGTTCTGCCATTTTAGTTGCTAGTTGCTCTTGCACTTCCATCTCTGTTACCAAACCAGAAGGCTTTTCTTCGTGCATCCAATATGCTAAAGGTGCTAAAAGTTCAACTACTTCAGTTTCTCTTAATACGACTTTTGGAGCATCTGGTAATTTTTTGCTCAGTTGCCAATCTTCTATCAAAGTTTGTACTGCTAATTCATATAACTTGACTCGGCGATTAGGTAAGCGTTCCCCATTGCGGTGAATCAGTGCCAAAATAGTTAATAATAGGGGATTTGCTGTTAAACGCTTTACACCTTCATTATCTTGAATTGCATTTAAAATATTTGCTGCTTGTTCATTACCTTTTCTTTCTATTTGTTCTTCACTAGCATCTGGTTGTTGTGCTTTTTCTACTGTTCGACACCAGCGATATAAAAACTGTTCTACCTTTTCACTGCTCATATCTTCAATAATATATTCAGCAAAACGGCTGCTTAGTTGTACGTCACGGTAGCCAGCAATGCGGCTAGTAATTACATATTTATTATGAGGAAATTCATCAACAAACTGATTAATAGATTCTACAATTTGTCTGCGGCTTTCTTGATCAAATACTTCATCTAAACCATCTAGCAACATTAAGCATTTTCCTTGACGTATGGCATCTAATAAAAATGCTGATACCTCAATTCCTATTTTTACTTGTGTTTGAAAATGAGCTTCCCATTGACGATAAAATTGCCGTAGATATTCAGTTAAAGTTAAATTTGGTTGTTGTTTTAATTTCTCTGCATAATCAGCAATCCGAAAGAAAACGGGAAGTAGAGTTTTTCCTAAATCTTCCTTTGTTTCCCCAGCAATTACTGCTTCTTCATCATCTCTTTTCGCTGTGGCAAAATGCAAAGCCAAATAACGTAAAAGAGTAGTTTTACCAGCACCAGGAGCGCCCAAAATTACACTATAAGCATTATTTCTTACTGCTTGGGATAATTCAACCTTTTCTGTAATTGTTTTGGTACTAGAAATAGATGTAGTTTTTTCTCGTACAGGTTCATAATAGTAAGGTTCATCCCAATCATCTACATCAATTCCTCCTCCTTTAACTCTACTAAAATTAGAGCGAGATTTCAAAACAGTTACTGCTTCAATTTCTCTACTTTCAGAAGTATCTGTAATTTCTTGTCTTCTTTGTGCTTGCAGGGAAACATAAATCTGGTCAAGAAAAATATCAACTTGACGATTTACCTGCATTACTCCACTCATTTTGAGATAAGAGTTTTCAGCAATTAACCATTCCAAATAAGGATAAAGTAAGGGATTACGAGTTTCAAATTGTACTACTTTTCCTCGCCAATCCCAAAAATCCGGCGCACGTTGACGAAACTCATCTAGAAAGTTAATTTGATTCAACCAAAAAATTAATATTAAGTTTCTACCAAATAACTCTTCTCTTCCTAAGTTTAAACGCTGCATTTCTTTAACCAAACGCGGTGTAGGCAATTGATCAAGACCAAATGCCATAATTAATCTACGTTCTAATTGCAGATTTTCATCTAAACTGTATAGGAAATTGTGGAAAGAATTTTCACTATAAAAAAAGTTATGAAAGCGAAAATTCTCTTCACTGGTTGCTAAATCTTCTTTTAGCTGTTTCACAACTAAATGCTGAGGACTACTTTCTGGTGTAATGGCAAAGATAATTGTTGTCCCACTGGAAAGTTCTAAGATGCTGACTAATTTTTCTAATTCTTCTTTATCAGCTTCGCTCAAAATATAATTGGAGTCATCAGAAAGCATAGTTAGCACCAGTTTATACTTAGTAATCTTTCCAGCGTAGTCACGTTATTAAATAGGATTTTAAGCCGCTTGCCAACGCTGTAAATCCTCTAGCAAAATAGGATTAATATCAAACCAGGGTTCTTGTCTGGAATTGTAATAACCCAAAATTAGTTTGTTTTGTAAAAGCTCATCACAAATAATAAACTCGCCTTTTTGGGGTAAGCTATGGGTTTTAGTCGTTAATGTCCCAGTTTTGTGTACTGAGTCAATTTCTGGATATTGGTAATCATCTAAATTATATTCTCTGCGGACTTCTTGCACGGCTTCTTGTGCAATTTCTAAATCTACTAACTTCATTTTTTTTCGCAATCCAATTTCACAAGCAGTCCGCGCTAACCTCACTAAATCTCTAATAACACCACCGCTTTTTTCACAAATTAATTCTAGAGCATCAGGTTCAAACAACCCTTTATAATTATAACCCAATCTATCAAGACGTTTATTGATGATATTCAGCAGAATTTGTCTTCCTCTTTGATCAGGGTTATTTGTGGGACATAGATTATTATCACATTCAAAAACGGGAGGATTAGTCAAATCCAAACATTTTTGAAAGCTTTCCATTGGTTGGCGAAAATTTGGTGAATATCGCAATGCTATGGGAATTGCATAAATAATATGACAGCTTAATTCTGTTAGCAATGAACTGGAAAACATATCCAAAGCTGTGACTAAATCATGTCTATCTAGTCCATCAATAATGATAAATAATTTTTGTTTATTTTCTTTCTCAGCCGCGAGAATAATCTCATTTACGCTATCAATAATTTCCGTTAATTTAGGACGAACATTAACGGTTTTAGTGATTTCTCTGGTTAAGCCGCGTTTGAGAATTAATCCTGCTTTTTCAATAAATTCTGGCATTCCCAAACCTTCAGTTTGAGTACCTTTATCTTGATAAACTACAGTTTTGAGTGCGTCCTGTAGTCTGGCTAATAATTTATCTTTTTTCAAAAACCAATTAGATTTAATAGCTTGCTGTGCAATTTGCAAACCAATTAAAACTACTACTTCAGCATAACCAATGTTATATCTATCTAGGGCTGTTTGCGTATCTATCCAGATAACAGTATGTGTATCAGCTAACTTTTGTTCTAGTCGTCGTAGTTCAGTAGTTTTCCCTCCACCCCTATGACCTGCGAGTAAAAATTTTGCGGGGTCGTCTTCCATTTCCAGTAAACTAACAAGTCGATCTACAGGACTGTTATCTCTGGGGACGTAAAAATTTTTGAGGTCTTCAGATGTACTCAGAGGTTCTTCTGGTTTGAATAGTTGATAAGCAGGCCGCCAAAAACTTGTATTACTCATGGTGGTGAGAAACTGATCAGAAAGCTGTATATTTAAGTGTTACTATTTACATGGTATCATAGTATAAAGTTCTTATATGGCAATCTGATATAAAAATATTTGACTAAATGTAAAGTTATTTTAAATACTTATCATATAACCGCATTATCAAAAAAAACCCTCCCCGCAAGCGAGGAGGGGAATATTTCTCGTTTCCATACTCTGTATTAAATGTAGAGGTAGAACCTCTTGATGGCATTCCCAGTCTCAGACTGGGAACGAGATTAAGCTATGCAAAAATTTATGCAGCGATCGCTTGACTCCCATTTTTTCTTAACGATTGAAGCTTTTTATGTCTCTGTGAGCCAATAAAATTGATATCCTTGTAAAATAATCCGATTATCACATTGCTCTGGTTTCATACCACTATATAAATCAACAAATTTACTATCAATATTGAAGCCCATAGTTCTAATTGACTCCAAATACAAGTCTTGCGGATTTGCATCAAAGTTGGCGATAACCAGCACTTTTTCTGATGGAAGTTGATGATTGAAACGAACAAAACATAGCAAGTGTTTATTCTCTAGGTGTACCAATTCGCGGTTATTAAAATCAGCAAAAGCGGAAATTTCTTTACGGACGGCAATCATTTTTTTTGTGGCATTAAATACCGTGTGTTCCACCGTGCCTTGTTTTTTGCGTAAGTCGGCTTTTTCCCAATTAATTTTAGGGCGGTGTACCCAGCGATTGTCATCGGTTTTGCTTGGGTCATCAATATAGCTGTAATCATTGAGTACAGCGATCGCATCGCCATTATAAATTAGAGGGATGCCTCCAAAAGATAGAATAATTGCGTGCATTAATAAAATTCTGTTAATTGCATAGGCAATCAAACCCTCATCAGCAGTTTCCAGGGCAGATTCTAATCCCGCTAAAGAAGCTAGTGAACCACAAATACGTGCATCTCCTGTAGCTTCATTAGGCATGAACACCAGTCCCCTAGATGAAGATCCATCAAATTTACCGCTTAAGTAATCAACTAAAAATTTTCTATGCGCTCTCGGTTCATAACCAGCTAAACGAATATCACCATCGTCAAAACCCAAACCAATATCATCATGACAACGCACATAGTTTAGCCAAGTAGCACGTTCTAATTTATTAGGCAAATTTTTGATGCCTTGGTAGAGTAGCTTAGTATTTTTAGTGGCGATTCCATCCCATATTAAAGCCATTAAAGTCGCATTATAAGCAATCTCACACTCTTTGGCTGCGATCGCATCTTCGCCGAAATACTTAATTACTTCAATAGGGGCAACGATTGCTTCAGCTATAAACAATACACCGGGCGCACTCACCTGACAACAATCTTTCATTAACTGCAAAATTAAATGTGCGTTGTGTTCATTTTGGCAAGAAGTACCGATCTTTTTCCATAAAAACGCCACAGCATCGAGTCGAAGAACATCAACACCTTGATTTGCCCAAAACATAATAATGTCGAGCATTTCAATAAAAACTCTGGGATTGCTGTAATTTAAATCCCACTGATAATTATGGAAAACCGTCATCACCCATTTTTCCATCTCAGCATTCCAAGTAAAATTGCTCGGATCTGTCTCAGGGAAAACTTCTGGCATACTTTGCTCAAACATATCAGGAGTTTCTCGGTTTTCAAAAATATAATAGTAATTTTGAAAACTGCGATCGCCCATCTTTGCTTTTTGCGCCCATTCATGTTCGTCAGAAGTATGGTTAAGCACAATGTCTAGAACCAGCAAAATATCACGCTTTCTGAACTCCTTAGCAATGCGGCGAATATCTTCTAAATCACCAACGCGATCGTCAATTTGCCTAAAATCACTGATGGCATACCCCCCATCACTTTGACCATTAGGACACATCAAAATTGGCATAATATGCACCATATTGATGCCTAGCTCTTGAAAATAGCCGATTTTGTTCTCTAAATCTGCAAGGTTTTCTGCAAAACCGTTGGAATAAAGAGCCATCCCTACCCATTTTTGCGACAAAAACCAATTGTGGTCTTGCTCACGTTGAATATCCAACCGCTCTAACTCTGGAGAACGATCAATATAGCCTTTCGCCATTGTTTCAACTAGCCGCAACATTTGCAGTTTAAAATCATCACGATGTCCGTACAGCGTCGAAAATAGCGAATGAATAGCGTAAAAGTTCGCTCCAAGACGGGTATAAAAATGCCGCAAATCTTGCCGACGAATTTCTGGCTTTAAATCATCCAGGATTGAATTTAACAATGAGTGAGAAATTTGTTCGTACATTGTATTTATCTTAAATTAGAGTGTTCCAACAAAAAAAACTGACCCAAAACTTCACTCACTTCGTTGATTTTCTCGTTCTCAGTCTCAAATTGGGAACAAGATAACGAGATCATATAAAACCCAAAATTTTCTTACCCTCCCAAAGAAGGTAAGAAACTAACAATTCCTGGAAAGGCAATAATTAAAACTACCACCAACAATTGCAGCAAAATAAACGGAATTACACCCCGATAAATATCACCAGTTGTTACTTCTGGAGGTGCGACACCGCGCAGATAAAACAAGGCAAAACCAAAGGGAGGTGTGAGGAAAGAAGTTTGCAGATTTGCCCCTAATATTACTCCATACCAAACTAGATCAATTCCTAAAGTTTGGGCGACTGGTACAAATAAAGGTATGATGATAAAAGCGATTTCAAAGAAGTCAATGAAAAAGCCCAGTAAGAAAACTACCGTCATGCTGAGGGCTAAAAATCCGACTTTACCACCGGGAAGATTAGAGAGGACATCAAACATGAATTGATCGCCATTTAAGCCCCGAAATACTAAACTAAAGGCTGTAGAACCTAACAGGATAAAAATTACCATGCTGGTGATTCTTAAAGTGTTATCACATACCTGACGCAGAGATGTTAAAGTTAGTTGACGGTTAACAGCAGCTAAAGCGATCGCTCCTCCACATCCCACCGCACCGGCTTCTGTGGGTGTAGCAAAGCCAAAAAAGATACTTCCCAAAACCAACAATATCAAAATCAACGGCGGCAACATCACCTGAAAAACCCGCTTTCTCAAGGCTTTACCGCCAATTTCCCGCACTTCGGCTGGTAAGGCTGGGGCTACCTCTGGCTTCAAAAAGGCCACAATTAACACATGAAGGGCAAAAGACCCCGCCATCATCAAGCCAGGAATGACTGAACCGAGGAATAAATCACCGACAGATATCCCCAATTGATCACCCAAAACTACTAAAACCACACTAGGGGGGATAATTTGTCCCAATGTTCCCGAAGCGGCAATTACACCAGTAGCTAATTCTTTGCTGTAACCATAGCGCAGCATAATTGGCAGAGAAATTAAACCCATTGCTACCACAGTCGCGGCTACCACACCTGTAGTTGCTGCCAGTAATGCACCTACCAAAATCACAGCTAAAGCCAGTCCACCCCGCAAGCGTCCCAACAAAATCCCCATTGTTTCTAAAAGTCTTTCAGCAATGCCGGATTTTTCCAACATTGACCCCATGAAGATGAAGTAAGGAATGGCTAACAAGGTATAATTGGCCATGATGCCAAAAATCCGCTGTGGCATGGCTGTGAGAAATACCGGGTCAAAAACACCCAAAGCAATGCCGATAATGCCGAATAAAATCGCTACTCCACCGAGAGAGAAAGCGACTGGATACCCCACAGATAGCAGCACTAAAGCCCCTGCAAACATAAACGGACCAAGCCATTCATAGTCCAGTGTCATGATTTTCCTCCTGGGGTGCTATTCTGTTTTGCAGTATGGCGACATTTTTAATGGCCTCGGAAATGCCCTGAAAAATCAGCAGTACAAAGGCGACAATAATCATGGCTTTAATGGGGTAACGAGGTAAACCACCAGGATCTGGTGATGTTTCCATAATTTGCCAAGAGGCAATGATGGTATCCCAGGAAAAAATAATTACCATGATACAGAAGGGGATCAGAAAAAATACTGTCCCAAATAGGTCGGCGATCGCTTTCTGTTTCCCTGATAAGTTACTATAAAAAACATCCACCCGCACGTGTTCGTTATGTTTAAGGGTGTAAGCTGCACCTAATAGGAAAACTAGGTCAAAAATATACCATTGGGCTTCAATATAGGCGTTGGAGGTGAGATTATTACCAATAATCCGTCCCATGTATCTACCTACTACATTCCACACACCGAGGATGACCATAACTAGGACTAACCAACTGGTTAATCGGCCTATGCGTTCGGTGCAGGTATCAATAAAGCCTGATATTTTTAATAATGTGTTCAATTGTGATCCTACCTTTGATGATGATCTGGCGTTGACTGAATTGCAATTAGCGGTAAAGTATTGATATCAGTTTTTCACTAGGAATGCCAATTTAGTTCTTGATTATTTTGAGAATAATACAATCGCGGCACTTTTTTTCAGGTATATATAAATCTCTTTTAATGTTATAAAAATGACTGTTAAAACTTGGGTAAAATACCTCAAAAGTCCTATTAGAGAGAAGCATTTATTTTTGCCTGGTTTATTAACTGCACTGTTGTCAATGGGATTATGGCAAATAGGTGCTTGGCAATCCTTAGAATTAATAGGATTTAATCTAGTATTCAAAACACGCAATTATTTATCTTATTCTAGTTGGGATTCGCGGATTGTGGTGATTGGCATTGATGATCATACATTAGCTGAATATGGAGAATTTCCGTTATCACGCGATCGCTATACTCAATTATTGGAAACTTTAGAAGCCTCTCCTCCCTCCACAATCGGCTTTGATATTTTATTTACTGAACCCACCAACGCAGATGCCAAACTAGCCGAAGCCATGGAAATAAATGGCCAAGTTGTGTTAGCAATTGCCCCCGGTTTACATCAACAAACTCTCCGTCCTGTTCCTATCCTAGATCGTGTTACTTCTAAAGGACATATAGTTAGTAATGCTGATTTAGATGGAGTAAGTCGTCAATTATCTCTATATATTAATGAAGTTCCTGCTTTTAGTATTGCATTATTAGCAGCTTATAATAACAGCTTGCAGCAAACTTTTACTACAGATAATAATTCCCGAAAAACACCAATTTTATTACCACAACCAGAACCAGGAAAGAATTTATTATCTGTTTGGATTAATTGGGTAACATCAACTCGGAATATTCCCACATACTCTTTTGTAGATGTTGTCAATAAAAAGGTAGCTCCATCTCAATTCAAGAACAAAATTGTCCTGATTGGATTCACTGCTACTGGTGCAAATGATCCTTTGAAAACTCCTTTTGAACAAACACCACCTACCTCTGGTATTTACTTACACGCTGCCGCCATTGATAATCTACTTAATAACCGATTTCTCCAAAAAATACCCTGGCAAGTTGAATTATTTTTATTATTTACTGTTGGTATTATTTCTAGTTTAATCCTCATTTTTTTACAATTTAAACAGCGAATTATTCTCTTAATATTAATACCTTTGGCATGGTTTATTTTAGTAGTGTTAGTTTTAAATAATTCTCATATTTGGTTGCCAATTGCTTCCCCTATTGGCACATTTCTCTTATCTGGATTAACGGTACAGTGGCAAGAACAAAAAGAAAAACAACAATTAATGAGTTTATTTGCTCGTCATGTTTCCCAAGAAACAGCAGATTTAATTTGGCAACATCGAGATGAAATTTTTCAAAATGGTCAATTAGATGCTCAAGAAATGGTAGCAACAGTTCTATTTAGTGATATTCGTAGTTTTACCACTATTTCTGAAGGGATGAAACCCAAAGATTTACTTGATTGGTTAAACTCATATTTGGGTGCTATGGCTGAGTGTGTTCAAAAACATCATGGGGTAATTGATAAATATATTGGGGATGCAGTTATGGCTGTTTTTGGTATTCCTTTTCCCCACACGCGTGCAGAAGAAATTGAACAAGATGCCATTAATGCGGTTTATTCGGCAATTTTTATGCAGGAAAAATTGGTAACATTAAATCAGGAATTAAAATTACTGGGTAAACCTGCTATTAATATCGGTATTGGTATTCATACAGGTTTGGTGGTTGCTGGGAGTATTGGTGGTTATAAAAGATTGAATTATTCTGTATTAGGAGATGCTGTAAATATTGCGGCTCGTTTGGAACAACTCAATAAAAATGTTAACAACGGAAACCCTTATGGTATCTTAATCAGTGAAACCACATTTCAACTTGTTAAACAGCATTTTCATACTCAAAAAGTAGAGCAGTTGCAGCTACGGGGAAGGCAACAATTAACTTTAATTTATTCTATCACTGGAATTAAAAAAGAAACAGACAGCAGGAATCGTAGGGGCGAAGCATTCGGACGATAAATTATCGGTTTTTTCCCAAGAATATTTTCCGAATGCTTCGCCCTCACTGTAAATTTCTGAAAAATATTAAATAGAAGTCCTATATATTTCAATCTTGTTCGGTTTCCTAACGTCAACCCAACGTACCTAATTTAATGATTTTAACTTAACCGAAAAGTATTGCTATACATTTTATGTTGAATTAAAATATAATTAATTACCCAGTGTTTTTATCAAGAGTTACCAGAAATTATGAACCAGCGACTCAGCCAAGAACAATTAAATCAAATCATTGCTGAAGTTCAAGGATTGCAATTGCGTCAAGAAGCAGAACTAGATCAACAGCAAGTTAGAGATATTTTACAAGATTTAAATTTACCACCTGAATTATTAGATGAAGCTTTAATTCAAGTTCGACGTAAACAAGCTTTACAAGTTCAAGAACGCCGCAATAAATTAATTGGTTTTGGTGTGGTTACTATTGTAATAGTAGGGATAGGATTGACAATTTTTTTTAGTCAACAAAAAACTTCTTTACTAGCTAATATAACAGCACAACAAGACCGCATTACTTTGGCTGATAATGCTAATCTTAATACTATTTCTCGTCAATCTCAGCCGGAACTTTTTTATCGTGTGACCTTGAAAGATGCACCTATTGGTAAAAAGCTATCTCTCTCTTGTAATTGGGTTGATTCAAGTGGTCAAGTTGTTAAACAAAATAATTACCAAACCCGTGAAGTTAAAACTTCTATTTGGGAAACCCAATGTCGTTACACTATTAATCCTAATGCAAGTCTGGGTAATTGGAAGGTCGAAATGTTTCTTGATGGTCGGAAAATTAGTGATGAATCTTTTGTGGTTAAATAGTTATGTTTCCCTATCATTTTATTGGTTATTGGGGTGATAAGAGAAAAGAGTTTCTCTCGCAAAGGCGCAAAGGCGCAAAGGAAGAAGGTGCGGAGGGAAAGTTTGTTTGGGATGTTGTTTATGTTGGTTGTGAGTCTGTACCTGTACTAGCTAAAAATACGATTGCGGCTATTTCTGCTGGGGGGTTTTTTGATAATTTTGATGTTTGGGTGAGGTTAGAATCAAATAAGTTGATTTTGGGGAGGGATGCTTTTGGAAGGGTTTCTTTATTTTGGACTCAGCAAGGTGGGGTAGTTTGGTTTGCTTCGCAGTTACAGTTACTTTTAGAAGTGATTGAAAAACCGGAAGTTAATATTTCTGGTTTATATGGTTATAGTTGTTTTTCTTATGTTCCTAATCCTTTGACTTCTGTCAATGAAGTGTTTTCTGTTTCTGCGGGAACTGAGGTTGTTTGGGAAGATATTAATTATCCTCAATTTCGGAATATTTATCAATGGTGTGAATCAAAGGAACATATTCAGGATGAAAATATTGCAGTTTCTCAATTACAAGTTTTACTAAAAAATGCCGTAGAAAAACAAGTTGCTGATTTACCAGATGAACCTGTTGGGGTTTTCCTTTCTGGGGGTTTAGATTCTTCAATTGTTGCGGCTTTGTTGGTAGAAGCTGGGGTGAAAGTTCGTGCTTATACTTTGGATTTTGGTAATGTGGGTATTCCTGAATATCCCTATGCGGAACAAGTAGCGGAATTTTTGAATATTCCTTTAGTGAAGGTTGACGCAAGTCCTAAGAATATTAAAAATGCTCTAGTTCCTACTGTCAAGGCTTTAGATTTACCTTTTGGTGACGGTGTAACTGTTCCTTTATATCTTCTCAATCAAGTTGCTAGTCAAGAAACTCAAATAATTTTTAATGGTGAAGGTGGTGATCAATTATTTGCCGGTTGGACTAATAAACCTTTGATTGCTGCTGGTATTTATCAAGCTGAACATCCCAATCAAAAAGAAGGTTTTATTCAACAATATCTGCGGACTTTTCACCGTTTTTGGGGTTATGAAAAAAGGGTGTATCAACAGGAAATATATGCACAGATTCAGGGTTTAAATGCTCAGGATTGGTTGTTAAATGCTCTAGATGCTAGTTTTTGTCCTTCGTTGTTACATCGCCTCCGTCGTGCCAGTTTGATGTTAAAAGGAGCGCAAAATATACATCCGCGTGCGACTGCGTTGGGTTTTGCTCATGGGTTAGGTGTGCGATCGCCTTTTTGTGATTTACTTTTATCAGAATGGACTTTTCAGCTATCTGGTGAACTGTGTTTACACGGTGCTTGTGAGAAATATATCCTCAAACGTGCGGTGGAAAATTGGCTACCGTCGGAAATTGTTTGGCGACAAAAACGCGGTATGGGTGTTCCCTTAACCTCTTGGTGTTTAAATGATTTTTGGCATGATATCGGTAATTGGTTAAATCCGGGTATACTAAGTTCGGATAATTACTTTTTTCCTGATCTTGCTTCACAAATTGTTACAGGTGAATTAGGAGGAACAATTCAAGGCCGACGTATTGGTGAAAGTCTCTGGTTACTAATTATGTGGCAACTTTGGTATTCTCACGTTTTTGGTTCTAAACTAGGTAAAAAGTCTTTCTATCATCCATTTATATTACCTCGATGGTTATGGAAAAAATACCAGCAATTCCAAACTTAGAACTTGCACAGGAGTTATTACAAGTTTACTGTTCTCCTTTATATGTTTATAATGGCGATATTTTACGCCGCACTATTTCCCATATTACTCAAGCTTTTGATTATCCTTTGACTCAGTTTCATTTTGCTAGTGTTACAAATGGCAATATTGCTTTATTGAAAATATTTAAATCTGCTGGTTGGGGACTTCATGCTAATACTCCTGGTGATATTTATTTGGGGTTAAAGGCAGGTTTTCTTCCTGGTGATATTGTTTATAGTGGCAGTAATTTAAATCGGGAGGAAATGGAACAAGTTTTAGATTGGGGTGTGAATACTTTCAATTTTGATAGTATTTCTCAGTTGCGTTTGTGTTGTGAGATTTTGTTTTCTCACGCAGAGGCGCAGAGGCGCAAAGAGGAAGAGGAGTTACGTCTTGGTTTGCGGTTGAATGTTTCGGAAGATAGTCGTATTGGTGTGACTTCGGCAGATTTTGATGAGGCTGTTTCTATTACTCAGGCTGTGGGTTTAAAGGTGACGGGTTTACATTTTTATCGTGGTACGGGAACTAATGCAACAACCGCTTTTATTGATGTTATTGATTCGGTTTTAGAAATGGCGCAGAAGTTACCAGATTGGCAATATTTAGATTTTGGTGGTGGTTTTGGTTATCCATATCATCATCAAGGTGCAGC
>NZ_VILD01000001.1:874428-884764 GCF_009712085.1 Anabaena sp. UHCC 0253 | reverse complement strand
GTCCGGCAGTATCAATAATTACTGTATTTATTCCTTCGGCTCTAGCTCTTTCCACACCTTGACGGGCAATTTCTACGGGGTCTGCTTCAATTCCTAGTTCAAATACTGGGACATCAATTTGTTTACCCAGGGTAATTAACTGGTCAATAGCTGCGGGACGATAGATATCTGTAGCCACTAGCAGACAACTACGGTCTTGTTTGCGTAAATGCAAAGCTAATTTAGCGGTGGCTGTGGTTTTACGGTTGAATGTTTCGGAAGATAGTCGTATTGGTGTGACTTCGGCAGATTTTGATGAGGCTGTTTCTATTACTCAGGCTGTGGGTTTAAAGGTGACGGGTTTACATTTTTATCGTGGTACGGGAACTAATGCAACAACCGCTTTTATTGATGTTATTGATTCGGTTTTAGAAATGGCGCAGAAGTTACCAGATTGGCAATATTTAGATTTTGGTGGTGGTTTTGGTTATCCATATCATCATCAAGGTGCAGCTTTTAATTGGGAAATATTTGGTAATGAGTTAAGTACAAGAATTGGCAATTTAGGAAAAAAGATTAATTTAGTAATTGAACCGGGACGTGCTGCTATAGCTGGTTGTGCTACTCTGTTGGCTAAAGTTGTTTCTGTAAAGTGGCAAGGAGAAAAACAAATTATTGGTGTTGATTCTACTGTTGCTAATATATCCGTTCCTGCTGTACATGGGAGTTATCGAGAAATTGTTACTTGGAAAAATTCAAGTTCAGAAAAATACACAACTGATGTTTGTGGAAATACAACTTACTCACGGGATTATTTAGGAAAGAATTGTCAACTTCCTGCGTTAGAAATTGGCGATATTATAGCTATTTTAGATGTTGGTGCTTATGGTTATGCAATGTCTTCACATTTTTTACATCGTCCCAAACCTGCCGAAGTTTTACTAGAAAATAACACACATCATTTAATTCGTAAACGAGAAGATTACAGCGTTTTACTTAACAATCAAATTGTATGACTCTTTCTTTGCGCCTTTGCGTGAGATAATTTATCTAACAAATAATCAATTGTTCTAAAACTATGAAATGTATTAACTGCGGAACTGATAATAATTTAAAAGATAGAACAGCAAATCAAGGAAGATGTAAACAATGTAATCATCCTTTTGCTTTTGAACCTACAAGCATGGGAAATGTGAAGATTACAGATCCTATGTTTGCTAAAATATTAGCTGATATTTCTGCTAGTAACACATTATTTTTTACCCCCAAACAATTGCTTTACTTTTTAGATAGTCGGTTGAGAAATAAATCATTTCAATCATTACAATTTGCCAGCTTTTATATTTTCATGAATGTTTGGTTTACAGGATTTGTCGGTGGATTTTTAAGCGGAATAATTGGTAATAATTCTTTTTTAATTGCAAATTTAATTTATCAAGTTTGCGTAGTTATTTATTTGTTTAAAAATACGACTTCTGCTAAATTAAATAATCCCGGTCGCAAAGCAAGTGCTAAATCTTTACAAAGACTGGGAGTTTTAATTTTAGTTGTGGGAATATTAGCAAGTTTGTTTGTATTCAAGTCGTTTATTTTATTTGTTGCTATTGTCATCATAGGAACATCTTCATTATTTTTAGGAACTCAACAATTAGGAAAAATTGGCAAATTAACCCAAGAATTACTAATTTCTCCAACCCAATTACAAGATTGGTTAAACCGCTGGGAACAAATCAATAACGCACCTGAAAAAATTCTTCTTTCTCCACGAAAGGAAATTACACCTGCGTTAGTAAATCCTGATGTAACTGCTTACAGTTTTGATAGATTAGTAGTTTGTGATAGTTCTACTACTGCACAATTATTAATTGCTAATAATTTCCATTTTGAAAATAATTGTGCAATTCTCAGCATTACTGGTTATCCCGAAAGTATTTTCAATACAACAATGGAAATGCTTCATCGTAACCCTGATTTAAAAGTTTATGCAATCCATGATTGTAGTTCTAAAGGTATTAGTTTAGTTAATCATATTCGCAGTAGCGATCGCTGGTTTCTAAATAGCAATGTAACAATTATTGATATTGGACTTTTACCCCGACAAATTATGGCAACTAAGCGAGGAATGTTTATCCAATCTTCTCCTGATTTAGCAACCACAGCTAAACAGTTATCTGAAGAAGTTCGTCAAAGTTTAACTTCGGAAGAATTAGCTTGGTTAGATGCTGGTAATTTTGTAGAATTGGAATCTTTCACCCCACAAAGGTTAATTCAAATTCTGAGAAGTGCTATTATTTCTGCAAGTTATAATTTTGCAATTGATAATAGTAGTATGATTTTAATTGGTGATTCAGGAAATGATATTTATATGGTGGAAAGTTTTGGATAATAAGCTGGTTACAAATTATGCTCCCAATATTTGGCAGATAAAAGTAAATCAGTACCAAAATCAAATTGCCATGTATCAGGAAAATCTGTTTGTTTATACTCAACGGAAACAATATCTAAAGCATCAATATAAACTTCTGTGAATATTTGTGCAAGATAAGGTTTTAAGCTGGGAGATTCTTTCAATAAACCTTTTATTTGTTTTCGTTGTTCTACAATAGTGACTTCCCAACCGTTGAAGTTTTCAGAACTGTTAACATACATTCGCTTGAGAATATGAGCTATCAACACTAATAGTCGGTTTCTTAATTCTCGTCTTTCGCTCTTTCCCAAACTTTCAATTTCCTCAATTAAATTTTCAAAATCAAGATTTTCCACGTCTTTTGCTTTAAGTTGAGCAACGGTTCTTTCACACCAAGCTAAAAAATCGTATTCATATAAAATATCATGTTTTGGTATGTTTTGTATCATTGTTCTTCCTCCTGGAATGATTTTTACTTAATGTCCTAATTTTTTATTTACCTGTAACCAAATTTCTAAACTTACCAATAACCACAGTTTAACACCATAACGTCCCCAAACATCCCCTTTAAAATCTAACCAATTCCGCAACATCTCTTGATTAATATAAGCTGAAATTTCACTATTTCTATTTAACAATAATTTTCTTGCTTCCCTTTGCCAATATTTCCTAAACCCTAATTGCACAGGAACCATCATCCCACTTTTAGGACGATGAATAATACTATCTGGTAAAATATCACTAACTGCTTTTTTCAAAACTGCTTTTTCTTCTACTCCTGAAAGTTTATATTCTGGAGGAATTTGCATACTTAATTCTACTACACGCTGATCAAAAAGCGGTGATAAACCTTGTAAATCTGCTGCTTGAGTTAAATTATTGACTTTTGTTAAAATTTGATCTGCACCTTTAAATTTAATATTCAATGCCATTAATCTATTTAAATAATTAGCATCGGCATTTAAATCATGGTAAAATACAGATGGTTCATTTTTTATACTTTGCCAAATTTCTGGTTTTAAGAGTTGTGGTAAATCTAAAGCGCATTTTTGAAAAGAAATTAAAAATGCTTGTAATGAATCTTGATTATTAACATAACCATATAAACTATTAATTAGCATGGGTTGATTTTTTGGACCCCCAAAACAAGGATCTCCCCCTTCTCCATTGAGAGTAATTTGTACGTTTTCCCGTGCAATTCTGCCTATTAATAAGTTTGGTACTGTTAAAGGATCACCAATAGGATCATCTAAATAAACCATTGTTTCTGGAAGACGTTCCCACATATCCCGAAAGGTAATTTCCAATATGTGATGTTGCGTTTGACAATGTTCAGCAACTAAGTTAGAAAATTCTAATTCGTTTGCGGTTTCTGCACCAAAATGAATTGAATAGGTGTGAATTGGTGCATGATGTAATTTCGCTGCTAATGCGGTAATGCTACTAGAATCTAAACCACCAGATAGGAAAATACCAACAGGTTGATTTTCGGGTAAATATTCTTTAACAACTTGTTCAAGTAAAGAACGGAGTTTTTCTCCATACCATTCTATCGGTTGATTTGTGTCTATAATCTGTTCTTTTAGTTGCCAATAATGATAAACTTGTCCTGATGGCATTTGCAGCCAAGTACCGGGACGAATTTCTTTTACATCCTGCCAAAGTGTCCTTTCTCCAGGGACAAATGCACAACAAAGATAATCCCGCAATGCGACTAAATCTAAGTTATTAGAACGATAAGGTGTAAGAGTTCTTAGTTTTGAAGATATCCAAGAAGTTACACCAGTATTTGTATAATATAAAGTCCAGCTACCAATGGCATCTCTAATTAAATATAATTCTTGTTTTTCACAATCCCAAACTACTAACCCAAACATTCCCAATAATAGGGTTAAACATTCAGAATTGTATTTTTCCCAAAGTTGTGCAATCAGTTGTTGATTACTACAATTATCATTAATCTCAATTCCTATATTTTGTAGTAATTCCTCTCGGTTACTTAACCAAATATCCCCAACTACTACAAATCTTTGACTATAACTGATTGCAAATTGATGTGGTGCGGAAATAATTGCAAATTGCTGATCTTGCCAAATTACATCTGCTGTCAAATTATCTAATTTTCCGTAAGCTACGCACCAATTAGGCTTTAATTTAATATTATTTGCTGGAGAAGATTGTGTATTTTTAAAAAAATTAAATATCATGGTTTAGATAATTGACAATGGACAATTGACAATTGACAATTTAAAATTATCAATTGTCAATTATCAATTAAAATCTAACCAGCAAAATTTGCAGCGACAAAATCCCAGTTCACTAAATTATCTAAGAAATTCTTGATGAATGCAGGACGAGCATTTTTGAAGTCAATGTAATATGCGTGTTCCCAAACATCAATGGTTAGCAATGCTTTTTTACCATGTGCGAGGGGGTTTTCTGCATTGGGGGTTTTCATTACTTTAAGAGTACCACCATCATCAACTAACCAAGCCCAACCACTACCAAATTGAGTTGCAGCAGCGGCAGAAAATTCTTCTTTGAATTTGTCGAAGCTACCAAAGTCTTTTTCAATTTTAGCAGCTAGTGCGCCTGTAGGTGCGCCGCCGCCTGCTGGTTTTAAGCAATTCCAGAAGAAAGAGTGATTCCAAACTTGAGCGGCATTGTTGAAGATTCCAGCTTTAGTGGAGTCTTTAAAGGCAATTTGAATTACTTCTTCCAAAGACTTATCAGCTAATTCTGTATCCTTAGTCAAGTTATTGAGGTTGGTTACATAAGCTGCATGATGCTTACCATAGTGATATTCAAAGGTTTCTGCTTTCATGCCATAAGACTCTAAAGCATTAGCAGCAAAAGGTAAGGGGGGTTGTGTAAATGCCATTTTGTGAAATCTCCTCTCTTTAGTGTTTTTTCGTTAAAAGCTATGAAAGAAGCTTAGGAAACGACAGGTTTTGTATAGTGTTGTTTTATATCCTTAATGTCAGAACATAAAACTTAACGTTTTTATTCTACTACCAAAGTGAAAATTCCCGCCAAGTAGTTTGTAAATAAAGCAAATAATCGCAAAACAGAGAGTTTAATCATCCATCAAGGCTAATATCTATCTCAAGGTAGATGAATCAATCTACAAATAGTTTAGGATGTTGTTTAAGTTACTATAATTTGAGTAAATATCACTAAACATTTTCTCTAAATAATGTAAAGACGTTTTAAATAATATAGAGACGTTCCATGGAACGTCTCTACAAGATAAGCTACATTTAGTTTTCACAAGATGTCTAATGATGGTAAGCACTCACCACCATTTTCAACTCAATTTTCAACAGGGTTTTACGAGTGACTCCTGCAATATTAGCGTAAGTTGCTAGTTAGGAAAATTGTCTGAATCAGGATTTACAGGATTTAAGGATGAACAGGATTAAGACTGAGATTTTATCACCAATTACCCATTGGTTACTGAGCGATCGCCTGCGTGGCGTAGCCATAGTCGAAGTACCAGCCTTAACTAGATGACTAGCAACATGGGTTATTACCAGTGCGATAGACGCTGATTGTAATGGTTGACAATTTGTGCTGCAACTTCAGAGGCTGTTAAACCATCGGTTTGGAGTTCAATAGCATCAGCGGCTTTTTGCAAAGGGGAAATTTTACGAGTGCTATCTTTCAAGTCGCGTTCAGCAATTTCTCGTTCTAGTTGTTCTAAACTCAACATTGAACCTGTTTTTTGAAAGTCTTGCTGACGACGACGCGCTCGTTCACCCACAGAAGCGGTTAAGAAGATTTTAATTTCGGCATTGGGGAAAACATGAGTACCAATGTCTCGGCCTTCAGCGACTAAACCGCCCCGTTGTCCCCAACTTTGTTGTTGTTGGACTAATGCTTGACGAACTGCACTTTGAGCAGCGATCGCTGATACAAGAGATGTCACCTCAGTTGTGCGAATTTTTTGAGTCACATCTACATCGTTGATCTGGACTCTGACGGGAGATTGCAGACTTTGGCTAGGAGTTAATTCAATTTTACACCGCGTTGCTAATTCAGCGATCGCACAATCATCATCAATGGCAATTCCCTGTTCTAGCACTAACCAAGTAATCGCCCGGTACATAGCCCCTGTATCTAAGTATACCAACCCTAATTGGTGTGCTACTTGGCGAGCGACGGTGGATTTACCCGCCCCAGCAGGTCCATCAATAGCGATAATCGGTTGGCGTAGCCCGTCATTGACATCGCTCAAAATCGTATTGTCAATTAACCGTGTAGAACCAAGACGAGCAGCGATCGCCAACATTCCTTCATCCTCAACTTTTTCTAAAAACATCAACGTATTCGGTTCAACCAATTCAATATATTCCAAGCTGATATTGCTAACTTTTGCGATTTCTTGCCGCGCCAATGCTATTAGCTCACCACTGTCACGAACGCCAGCCCGAAACGCCGCTTCAGCTTGCCGTAAACCTTTAAATAACACCGTTGCTTGCTCTTTTTCTGTAGCCGTCAAATATTGATTACGAGAACTTAAAGCCAAGCCCGACACTTCCCGCACTGTGGGACAAGCCACAATCTCTACTGGCAAATTTAAATCAGCTACTAACCGTTTAATAATTGCGAGTTGCTGACCATCCTTTTGTCCAAAGTAAGCTCGGTCAGGTTGTACCAAATTAAAAAGCTTGGTAACAATTGTTGCCACACCTTGAAAATGACCCGGCCGAAATTTACCACACAAGTTACATATCATATCAGATGGCGGGATCACTTGTGTCACCTGAGTTGCTTCTATATTCTTCCCAGGTACACCAATTTCTTCCGGAGTCGGGGCAAAAATCACATCTACTCCCGCTTGTTCACAAAATTGTCGGTCTTGCTCTAAAGTTCGGGGATAGCGTTGATAGTCCTCATTTGGTCCAAATTGTAGGGGATTGACAAAAATACTGACAATCACCGTCGAATTTTCCTGTTTAGCCCGTTCAATTAAACTCAAATGCCCTTGATGTAAACTTCCCATCGTTGGTACTAAACCAACTGCTGTGGGATACCAAATAGTTTCTTCATCAAGTTCAATATCCTCTGGTAGCCGGAGGTGGCTATTCCAGCGACGTTGATGTAAATAGCAGCGTAAGGCTGCAACTGTTGTCAGCACACGCACAAAATACCCCTAATTCTTTTCGATCCTTTCCCCCGTTAGTTTATATCTGATAGCGCCGAGTGGCACAAGCCATAATGGGGGATGAGATTGATGAATTAGGGGTATTGAGGATAGTGAAGAGCGAAAAGAGAGTTGGAACTAGGAAGCGAGTTATCTTCCTAAAACCTCAAGATGAACTGGAGCAAGGCCACTGCCGACCATGCCTAATACCCTCGCAGCACCAGCGGAAACGTCAATAATCCGACCACGGATGTAGGGACCTCTGTCATTAATTCGCACGACGACAGAACGACCATTGCGGGTGTTAGTCACACGGATTCTTGTTCCCATGGGTAAACTCCGGTGAGCCGCAGTTAACCCGTCAGGATTATATCTTTCACCACTAGCTGTTTTGTTACCAGACCAATCATAACCATACCAGGAAGCTATACCCTGAAAAGTGAGCTTTACGCCACTGAGGGCAATTTGTTGCGATAGCTTAGGGATGGAGAGTGATTTACCTGTGGGTAAGTTAGCAATTTCCTTGATAGGAGATGCGTTACCTATGAGTCTCCGCAGTCTATTAGTTGCTTGTAAGGCATCTTGGGCGAGATTTTTGGTGGTATCTGCTAGTCTTGTCCCTTCATTGACTTCCACCAGTTCTTGACCGTTGATTTTAATAGTGTAGCGATCGCGAAGCTCTTTATTATAGGAATCTCCTGACTGTTTTTGAACAGAAATCCCTGGCTTTTGGGGTTTATTGTGAATTGAAGAACTGTCTCCTGTCTTCCAACTGACAGTAATTTTGCTTGCGTCTACATTGTTCTCAACTAATTTGTTGATTCTAGCGGCTATGATACTAGCTTTTTGAACTGGGTCATTGTCAATTGAGCTAACTTGCCGACTGAGATTCAGTTTACCATCAGTTTTGCTAGAACTGGCAACTTTGACTGAGTTGGTAGCAACATTATTGTTAATTACGCCAACTTTCGTTTTTTTGTTGCTAACTGGGGTAGACCCCAAAAAGGTGAGAACGGGAATATCCCGAACGTAAAGGGTCGCTGCTTGTAAACCTTTGATACTGTGAGAATGAATTCTCGTAATCACAGTATTTGAGGTGGGGTTTTCTGTTAAGGATTGGTACTCTCCTACTTTGACTGCATCACCTGTCACTGATGCTTGGTTAGTTAGAGAATTTCCTACACTGGTTTGAGTTCGACCAACTGAGGGTAGACCCAAAACAGCTACGGTTATTATTGTTTGGGCAGCGACAGTAGTCCACAAATGTCTTTGATTCATGCGTCCGATTTTAAAGCGACTGTAGAACTTTAGTTTGCTAAATAACGGGTTTTCACTGGTAATAGTGCCACCCCTTTGAAACTCGAACTCGTTCCGCTTTCACTTTTTGGTTTGTAACTGGAATAGACTAACATGAATTTCCAGGTCTGGGGATCAGGGTTTTAGCGTAAGTCTGAGCAACCGGGCTAAATTTCCAGTCGGGTTTGGGGATTGAAACGGTGTTCAATTGCGGACTTCGGCTATGTAACGTTTTTTTTGAGAATTTCCATATTTTCTTATGAAGACTTAACATAGAGCGATCGCCTTATTCAACAGTTACTACTGATACGCATTCTTAGTATTTAAGATAAATTTTGTATAAAATCTATTTTATTGTTTAAATATAGATTTCTCTGGATTAGTCTTAATTTTCCAGAGACTTAATTACCTCAAACTCCATTTATAGATAAGTTTATATGAAAATACGGTTGATAATTTTATTTACAAAATAGGTCATTTACCATATTGCATTTCAGTAAATATAACTAAATTTATAATTTATACAGTTATAAGTATTAACCAAGCTTTACTAAGTAAAAAAAATATTTTTTCTCTAGTAAGTATTTATTCTTATCCCAAGATAAATAATCAATGAGACAATAAAAAAGGGTGACAAGCGCGTATACATGAACTTTTAAAGTATTAAAAATTACATTTGACTTGTTTTCTCCGGTAGTTACTCAGTAATCAATTTTATATCAAGTTATCAAACCCATGTCTAAGCTAGAAAATTCAGAGATATTACAACCAGCACTTTTAGACATTCTCAAAGAATTACATTCCCAGTATAAATCCCTCAAAGAGGGTGTAGTCGCAAACTATATTCCCGAATTAGCAAAAGTAAATCCCGACTTATTTAGTATTTGTATTGTTACCACAGACGGTCAAATTTACGAAGTAGGAGATTTTCAGCAACTATTTACTATCCAGTCAATTTCCAAAGTCTTTGTTTATGGACAAGCATTAGCAGATCATGGTAGAGATTATCTTTTAACTAGAGTCGGGGTAGAACCAACAGGAGACGCATTTAACGCCATTATTCTTGATGAACAGTCCAAACGTCCTTATAATCCCATGGTAAATGCTGGTGCTATAGCTACTACCAGTTTAATTAAAGGCAAAGGAGCAACAGAAAGATTAAATAGATTATTGGAAATGTATCGGCGTTATATTGGTAAAGATATATTTGTAGATATTTCTGTATTTACATCAGAACGTAGTACGGGACATCGAAACCGCGCCAATGCCCATTTAATGTTAAATTTTGGCATGATTGACCAGAATATCGAAGAATCATTAGATTTATACTTTCAACAATGTTCTGTCATGGTCAATTGTCGAGATTTAGCAGTGATGGCAGCGACTCTCGCTAATAAAGGAATTAATCCAATTACCCAAGAACAAGCAGTAGATACTTGTTATATCAAAGATATATTAAGTGTCATGTACACCTGTGGAATGTATAACTTCGCCGGTGAATGGGCGTA
>NZ_VILD01000001.1:866790-873897 GCF_009712085.1 Anabaena sp. UHCC 0253 | reverse complement strand
ATCGCAGCGGTTAGGTTTACATCTATTCGATTGTGCTTTGTCTTGATCTATACTTAATTAAGTTCATAACATCAAAAAGTATCATGTCTGAAGAAAAGACCTATTTAGAACTTTCCCAAGGTGATAGCGGCTCACATAAATTCTATGAGCTTGTTATTAATGATACTCAATTAACCATTCGTTATGGTCGGATTGGGGACACAGGACAAACTCAAAACAAAACTTACCCCACCCCAGAAAAAGCCCAAGCAGAAGCAAAGAAAAAATTAACGAAAAGCTGAAAAAAGGCTATGAACAAGCTGTTATGGGAGTGCGACAAAAACGCTCCATTACTCGTCGTCAAGTCAATAGCACTAATTCAACAGCAAAACAATCGCCAATTATTTGGAAATTTAACTCTAATTCTGCGGCTTTTGGGATTTTTGTAGATGGTGAACGTTGTTGGCTAGGAAACCAATCAGGACAAGTATTTGCACTGAATCATCAAGGTACAGTTATCAACCAATTTAAACTTCCCGAAGGGGTAAAATGTTTAGTTGCTGATGATATTTGGATTTATGCTGGTTGTGATGATGGTAATGTCTACGACTTAACAGGGAAGTTACCACGAGTCGCTTACCAAATTGATGAAAATGTGGATATTTTCTGGTTAGATATTCATGATGGTTTGTTGGGAGTCTCTGACGCTAAAGGTGGTGTCACAACTATTGACCATGATGATGAATCACAGTGGACACGTTTGAGTCAAGGTACTTCTGGTTGGATGGTACGTTGTGATCATGAAGGTGTATATCATGGACATAGCGCAGGTGTAACTATGTATGATCACAAAGAAGGCAGAATGCTTTGGCATCAAAAAACCGCTGGTGCTGTATTATTTGGTTGGCAAGAAGCAACGACAGTTTATGCTGGTACTAGCGATAAAAAAGTTTACTCTTTTAGTAAAAAAGGTGAACCAGGTGCAGTTTATAAATGTGATGCTTCCGTTTATTCCTGTGCTACAGCTTTAAATGGTAAATATGTTTTTGCGGGTGATAATAGTTCTTCGATTTACTGTTTTAATCAAACAGGAGAACGGTTATGGAAGCTAGGAACTGGTTGCGGTTCAGCTTTATCTATGCAATTTTCTGACAACCGGATATATATAGTTACAACTGATGGTTCTTTAGCTTGTATTGATGCTAGTGAAGCGGCTATTGCTGCTGCTCAAGCAGGAACAATTCCTGAAGCTACTATTATTAAAGCACCAAAAGGAGAGGGGGCTGCACCTTCTACAGTTCTGGAAACTACTACAGATACTAGTGCGGGTGTGATTGTTGAATGTTTCCGTCAGGGGACTAAATTAAGAATCCGAGTTGTTTCTCCTAATTATAATTCTGATTGGAAGGTGCAGTTTCCGAGAGATATTCGGGAAGAGGGACAGCGTTATTGGGTTCAGGAGGTGCGGGAGTCTGCTGGAGGTGGTTTTTATCGTGTCTATGGTGATATTAAAAAGTTAGTTTAATTTTTTGTAGAGACGTTTCAGGGAATGTTTCTATAGGCCTATTTTTATGGGTTATGATAAAATCATAAAATGTTTTGAGGTAAAAATATGCAAATATTAAGCATAAATAGTTTAAAAGATTTATATAAATCAGACTATTTAGCCTGGTATGAAATAACTTTGGAACAAATAAAAAATAAGCAGTTAAATGATGTAGATTTAGATAGTTTAAGTGAGGTTTTAGAAAATTTGGTTAGAGATACTAAACGGAGTGGAGAAAGTTATTTAAGACAAATTATCATCCATTTGTTATTAATTGAATATTGGGAAGCAGAAAGCATAAATCGTCGTCATTGGGCGGCGGAAATTGTTAATTTTCGTAGTGAGTTAGAAACAGATATGACTACGAATTTAAGAAAACACCTAAATGAAGAAAAAGAAAATAATTATCAAAAAGCTATTAAGTATGTGATAACAAAAACAGGATTAAAGAAAAACATTTTTCCTGATCAATGTCCTTATACTTTAGAACAGTTAATTGATGATGATTGGTTTTCTGATACTATTAATTTCGCTATTGCACTAACTTAATTGAGATTTTATGTGTTCAGAGATTTGTCTTAAAATTTCTTCAATATCAACAGGTAAATACGGAAAAACGGAATCTTCAGAACTATCATGTACATGATGGGGGTAGGTTGGAATTTCAGGATGATGGGGTGCGTTATCCCAACGTTTTATTAGTTCTCTATTTTCAGTTTGCCAATGGAAACTATATTTAATTATTTCTAGTTGTCCTGATGCTATTTGGAAGAATTCAAACATTTCTAAAAAGCTACCATCTTTTAATGTCAGACGATAACGCCATAGTCCTTTATCAGTTTGTGATTCTTCTCGAATAATCGTTAAATTTACGACTTCTGGACAAAGTGCAATTACAGATTTTATCCATGCCAAATAGTCATCGGCATTTCTAACATTTTTCATGAAGCTTGTTCTAATTTATGGATTTTTTGTAAAATATCTTTGCGTAGTTCGCATAAGCCAAACCACTCAAAAAAATCCATTTCATCTCCTAAATTTCCTGCGTTAAATTGTTCTAAAAATTGTTCAGAAGTGAGTTGATATTTTTTCTCAAATTTATCTATATCTAAGTTATAGATAGCGATTTTTTGACGATAACGGGTTAAAATTAAATTTAAAAGTTGTCCAATAATTCTATCTAATTCTGTGTTGTCGCTACAGTTTTCACTCAATAATTCTAATTTTTCTAATGTATTCATAATTATATATGCCTTGAATTATATTTTTCTTGATTATACAATATTCAAGGCAATAAATACCACAATTCAATGATAAGGATGATGTAGAGACATTTCATGAAACATTTCTACAATCTAGTTTAGCTCATTGATTCCAGAAGCTACACCAAGGCAGTGGTAAAGTTATTGAGTCCTAGAGTGCCAGTTAAACCTGTCACCTCAATAATAGCATCAGTATTGGCATTAAAGCCGGCTGTAGCATTATTAACTGGAGTTTAGACTAAGACATGACAAAATGACCCAGAAGGACTGAGTTTACAAATTACATAGCTCAAACTAGAAAAACTAAGAGGTTAAGCCGATTTAGGTTGTTCCTTCTTGGATCTAGGAGTAGTCTTTTTGACGGTAGGGTCGCGAATTCTGCGTAAGCGAATTCTCCCAGTAGGCCAGCCAGGAGACTTTCCACGGGGTTTGGGGGAAACAGCCGGTGTACCAATCGCGGCGAAAACTCCTCCCATAGACTGAGCGACCCTTCCAGGAGATAAATTGGTCTGTTTTTTCTGCCAAGGTAATGGATTATCAGCCGCAACATCACGGGCTAACCAGAGTTCCCAAGTCATAAGTGGTAATAGGTCGCTCCACTTCTCACATTGTTCTGGGGTACTAAGTTGTGGTAGAGTCCAATGCAAGCGTTGTTTGGCAAACCGATACCAGTGGTCAATTCTGCGGGGATATCACTAGTTTGGTTGATAAAACTAGCACAGCCATATTCTGAATCCCACAAACTAATCGGACGTGTAGGTAGATTTTCGCACACGAGCTTCAGCTGTGCAGAGGCTTTTTGAATTGGATTCTCAAAACTGGTAATGCGTTGATGTAATAGCGGTAAAGCCCAACTTCCAGATGTCTCTGGGATGATTGCAATTGTGCTATAACCTTGCCCCAAGGTTACGGGTTTTGCTCCTGACATTGGTTGTTCTTGATGCTCATAGGTTCTGTCTTTTAACGTCGGTGCATCTATTCAAGTCCTAGCTGTATGATCTCCGGCTAAGATTATTCTTTCTGTGGGATTGAGTTGTTCTATATACAATTTCATTAATTCTGTTCTTGGGGGATTGCCATCCTGTATTGCCTCATATACACTTGACCACTTTCTTCTAAACACTGGCGATAATGCTAATTCTACGAATGCATAAATACTCCGAGTGATTAATGTTGCATCCATCAAGTCAAACAAGGCATCTTTGGCTTTGCCCAAAATATTGTATACACTTGTGCGAAATTCTCTTAGCTGTTCTAATGGCATTGTCAATCTGATAACTCTTTTACATTTATCAGCATTGAACATTTTGCGGTCAGTTTTACATCACTGACCGCTTTTTTTCCCCAATCTTTATCCTCTATGGTCGGTAGTCTTTTTAACTTATTTTTTCTCGGTAGTTTTAACTTATATCTCTGTTTTTAGTCTAAACTCCAGTTGCGTGTACAATTCCGATACTGAATTAACAGAACCAAAAGTGCCGTCAGCTTGACCAAGAGCGACATAGACACGATCTTTAAAACCAACAATATCAGCACGACCATCACCGTTTACATCAGCTACGTGGCGTGGATATTCTTTAAAGCTACTCCATCCTTGATTGGGACTATAGTTACTAACGGCAAGAATCGGTTCACCAAAAAAGCCGTCAGTTTGGCCTAGAGAGACATAGACAGCACCGCCACCAAAGCCAACAATATCAGCACGACCATCGCCATTGACATCAGCTAACTGGCGTGGATATTTATCAAAGCTACTCCATCCTTGAGTGTACAATTCCGATACTGAATTAACAGAACCAAAAGTGCCGTCAGCTTGACCAAGAGCGACATAGACACGATCTTTAAAACCAACAATATCAGCACGACCATCACCGTTTACATCAGCTACGTGGCGTGGATATTCATCAAAGCTACTCCATCCTTGATTGGGACTATAGTTAATAACGGCACGAATCGGTTCACCAAAAGTAGCGTTAGCAGTATCCCCAATTAGAATGTTATTAACAGTATCGCCACTTAGAATGTCATTACCAGAATTACCAATAATGATGTTATTACCAGAATTACCAATACCGTTAATAGCTTCTGTTCCTGTCAGGGTAAGGTTTTCTACATTGTTAGGTAGGCTAAAGGTGACGCTGGACTTAATGGTATCGTTTCCTTGTCCCGAAGTTTCCGTAACCACATCAGAAGTATTATCAACAATGTAGATATCATTACCTAAACCACCAATCATATTATCACTACCAGCACCACCATCAAGAAGATCACTATACTGGCTACCTGTTATGGTGTCATTTCCATTATTCCCCTTTATAGACACAAGTCCTGTAACTAGGTTATCTGAGTTGGTGATTGTTAAACTACTTAAATTAAGAGTGTCATCATAGTTAGTACCTACAACACCTTCTATTGATGTAAATAGAGAGGAAGTTACACAGGACTTACGCAACTGGCACAGGCGATCGCTATATAATAGTATTATTGTATTATAATAAGTAACATAACTGGCACAATCAGTCTCGGTGCGACGGAAGCATCGCGCCTTCGACTAAACTCCAGTAAAAACCAATTTTGCAATTATTAAAATATATTTTTAATCACCAAGATCAGAAATAATAAAAATACGATTATTCCTGAAATGGTAAAATAATCAAAACCATGAATTATCAATTCTGAGTTAATATGAAATTTACTAAGTTAGATTATTGCCAATATCTGCTAAGTAGCCAAATTAACTATACTATTACTAACTTGGCAGACCATTTAGAAAATATTAGTCATGATCAAATTAACTACTATTTAAAAAATGCAAAGTTAACACCTCGCTTACTTTGGGATAATGTTAAAGATGTAATTATGACTGATGATAACGGTTACGTTATATTTGATGATAGTGTCTTAGATAAAAGGTATTCTGAAGAAATTGAAATAGTCAGGAGACAATACAGTGGTAACGAACATGGTGTACTCAAAGGAATTGGTGTTGTCAGCTGTGTATATGTAAATCCTAAACTGCAAAGATTTTGGGTAGTAGATTACCGCATTTTTAATCCTGATGCAGATGGTAAAACCAAGATAGACCATGTTAAAGATATGCTGCAAAACCTTGTGTATCATAAGCTTTTACCATTTGATACCGTTTTAATGGATACATGGTATGCGGTACACAATCTGATGCTTTATATTGATAGCCTAGATAAAATTTATTATTGTCCTTTAAAGGATAATCGTTTAGTTGATGATACTTTTGGGCAAGAAAAATATAAACGTATTGAATTATTACAATGGAGTGAAGAAGACTTAGAATCTGGTAAAATAATCAAAATTAAAGGGTTTCCCGCCAATAAAAAAGTGAAACTATTCCGGGTTACTGTTTCTACCAACAGAACGGACTACGTCGTAACTAACGATTTATCTCAAAGTTCTACGAATGTTGTACAACAGGTGTGTAAAATTCGTTGGAAAATAGAGGAGTTTCATCGGGAAATTAAACAATTAACGGGCATTGAATCTTGTCAATGTCGTAAAACTCGACTGCAACTAAATCATATTGCTTGTGCTATGTTGGTTTGGGTTAGGTTAAAGAATTTAGCCTATCGAACTGGTCAAACTATTTATGAAATCAAGCATAAATTGCTTTCTAATTATTTAATTGAGCAACTCAAACGCCCAAGTATTTCTATGTGTTTGGTTTGATTCAATTTGCCGCTTTGCTCCCGCGAAGCCCGCCCACTATTTGTGCCAGTTGTGTCACTTGTTTCAGTACAAAAATACTATAATATAGCGATCGCCTGTGCCAGTTGCGTAAGTCCTGTAAACTAGCGGCTTCAATTCCAGAGTTTAATAATGCTTCTTGATATTCTTGCTGTAATGTTTTTGTAGGAGTTGGGTTTTCGTTATTTTGGGTTTCCATAGTTTTTGTTTATGAATTTTCAGGAATATTTTATCACTTATGTAGGGAATTTGTAAATAATTCCACCTTCATTACTAGCTTCAAAGTTGCCATTTAATTGTTTAGCTTTTTCATCTAAATATAGTTTGGCTTCTTCGATGGGAATTTGAGCCGCTAGGGCAAATTTAGTAATAGTGATTTCTCCTTCCTGTTGTTGTAATAAATTCAGAAATAGTTGTTCTTTTTCTAAGTTTAATTGTTTAAGTTGTTTTTGATGTTGTTGACGTAAACTCCAGATAATCCATGTTCCTAAAGCAGTTGATGGTAAACCAAATAATACCATCGCTCCCAAATGCTCCCTCTTTGCCTTTTTGGGTAGTATTGGGGTTAGTAAGGTCTACAGTTCCTAAAATGAAGATGGCTAG
>NZ_VILD01000001.1:863683-866765 GCF_009712085.1 Anabaena sp. UHCC 0253 | reverse complement strand
GATATTCTTGCTGTAATGTTTTTGTAGGAGTTGGGTTTTCGTTATTTTGGGTTTCCATAGTTTTTGTTTATGAATTTTCAGGAATATTTTATCACTTATGTAGGGAATTTGTAAATAATTCCACCTTCATTACTAGCTTCAAAGTTGCCATTTAATTGTTTAGCTTTTTCATCTAAATATAGTTTGGCTTCTTCGATGGGAATTTGAGCCGCTAGGGCAAATTTAGTAATAGTGATTTCTCCTTCCTGTTGTTGTAATAAATTCAGAAATAGTTGTTCTTTTTCTAAGTTTAATTGTTTAAGTTGTTTTTGATGTTGTTGACGTAAACTCCAGATAATCCATGTTCCTAAAGCAGTTGATGGTAAACCAAATAATACCATCGCTCCCAATGCTCCCTCTTTGCCTTTTTGGGTAGTATTGGGGTTAGTAAGGTCTACAGTTCCTAAAATGAAGATGGCTAGACCTATGGTTAAAAAGAAGCCGGCTGTGATTTTTTTGATTGTGTTCATTGAATAACAGTATCATTCCTCCAACCATGTTTGATTATAATCTTTAGATTGTAAATCAATTGAGATCCAAGTATTAAAAATTGTCCAAAATTTGATATCCAAGTCTGGTTCTGTAGGTTTGTTGGACCAAAAAATTAGAGGCCTGGGTTTTTTCATTTCATTATCTTCCGACAGTTCAAAGCCAATATAACCGCTACCGCCATTAGCAAATAATATAATTGTTTTTGTGTAATTAAGTGGCAGATTTCTAATTACTTCAGGTTCTAAATTCCACTCTGTTGATGATAACACTGATATTTTATCTACAGGTTTATGTCCCATAGAAAGATCAAACAGAGATAACCAGCCATTATTAATGGTGTACAATTTTTTTAAATCTTCTGGTAATTTTGACCAAAAAGGTTTTATTCCTTCCATAATTTCCTGCTCTTGTAAAGGAGGAAATCCCCGGTGATAATATAGTTCTTCATCATTGAGAAATACGTATAGTAAAGAGGGAGGTTTATTATCTTCTATTAAGATAGCTAAACCTTGTAACCTACTTTCTAAATCCTCAATTATCACTTCAACTCTGTGAAGAATAGGTTGCCATAACTCTCGTAATTTTGTAAAATCAACTTCCTCTAAAGATAAAAGACCTAACCATGATTGAGAAATTTTTGATAAAACATCTTGAGGAATATCCTGGATATCTGTAATTAATTGAGGATTATAGCAGTAGTTTTCGAGATAGTTTAAAATATTGGATTTAGTAATTTGACTCATACATAAAAGCCTCTATTCACCTAATTGTTGCTCTTTGACTAATGTTTGAATTTGATTTTCTAGTAAAGATTTAATTCTTTGCTCTTCATTGATAATTTTAGCTTTAAATTCTGGTGGAACTGCTCCCAACGCAGAATGTCCTTCCCATTCAGCCCAACTTTTATCTTGTTTTGATGCATTAGAGCTTTTTCCTAATCCCATAAAATTATCTGGATTATTTAAAACTTTTAGTAGATTTTCTGATGACAATCTACTAAAGTCTTGAATTTCTGTAATAGTCTTCATAGCAACAATATGATCTGCTTCCAATGAATCAAGTTTATAACGTATCCCCTCAATATTTCGGGGTCAGGAGTTATTCGGGCATTCATGAACAAGCAAAGTGATTGAGAGCAGATTGTTCACGAACAATAGTTGCCAAAGAGGGAATATTCCCAAGATGAGAAATCCGGTCACGCACATACTCAAAAAAGCTGATTCCTAACTTACGAGTAGTAGCAACAAGTGACATAAAAGTATCCCAAGCCTGAGTACCTTCTAAAGTTTGAGTAGCATAACTAATATTACGTCGCTGCACCATAGTCCGAGCAGCTAACTCCGCCGGATTATTATGCAAGGGCAATTCAGGATGCTCTAATACTAAAAGCAACTCCGAACTTTTAAGCAAAGTTAATTGTTTTCGCTCATCTAATTGTTGATAACCACTTTTAGTATCAAAAAGTTTCCAAAACTCAGACCGGAGTTTTTCAGCCGTTTGTTGACTAGGAGAATCCTTATAAGCGAGTAAATCTTGGTAGTAATCCCAGAAATCATCCAAGAAGTCATCAAGAGCCTTTTGATGACAAGCAACATAAGGAGTCAATTTCTTGTAATGTCGTCCCTCATGTACCCAGCACAAAGCTATACTATCAGTCAGGAGCTTGAACTGAGGAAGCATCATCACAAACCAGAGTTTGTACCACTGGCCAATCAGTTTGTTGATGATAGAAAGCAATGGCTGCTGCTTCGATGATCCGAGTCCTCTGCTGAGAACCCAGTTTGGGTAAATATGTATCAAGCAGGGCGTTAAACTCAGTCTCACTCAACACTTTGTTTTCAGGTAATAGTTTAAGCGCGGTCTTCCATTTAGTCGGGATTTGAAAAGTCTCCACCAAATCGTATGTAAGTTGATTCAGGATTAACTCCAGTTCCCGTTCGTTTTGCAATACTCTCACCACACTTAGTCTATCTTTCTTGGCTGTGGTCAAGTAGATTGTATCCCTCTTCTGTCACTTTCCGAATAAAGTAAGTAGTAAATAAACTAAATTATCCTGAAGAATAAAAGGGAACAAATCCATTCATGGCACTGATGAGGTGATTAAATCCAAGCAATAAATCGGAATTGGGAAAAATATCTAGCCAGGGATAAATTGACCAGAGGCTAAATAGGTTTTTCCTGCTGAGGGTGAGTAGTATTTCTCTTTCCGAAATAGTACGTTGTCTGTTTTCAGGATGATGTCTTGGATGATTACTTCTTGATACCCTTTAAACTCTGCGTCTGCTGGTAGTTTGTCTTGTGGATATTCCAGTATTTGTTCTCTATCTATTTTAATCGTCCCGTTCTTACTGCTTTTGCTGTGCTTTTTTGGAGCTTTTCGCTCTTTTTATGATGAGTGATTATTGGTCAACTCTTTCTTATTGGCTTTGATGTCTGGCTTACCTTGTTCTCCTTTCAGACGGTTATTTTCATCTTTTAACTGTTGATTTTCTGCTCGTAATTCTTTAACTTCTGCTTGTAATTGCTCTATTAAGTTGAGTAATATTTCTAC
>NZ_VILD01000001.1:859364-863658 GCF_009712085.1 Anabaena sp. UHCC 0253 | reverse complement strand
TTCAGGATGATGTCTTGGATGATTACTTCTTGATACCCTTTAAACTCTGCGTCTGCTGGTAGTTTGTCTTGTGGATATTCCAGTATTTGTTCTCTATCTATTTTAATCGTCCCGTTCTTACTGCTTTTGCTGTGCTTTTTTGGAGCTTTTCGCTCTTTTTATGATGAGTGATTATTGGTCAACTCTTTCTTATTGGCTTTGATGTCTGGCTTACCTTGTTCTCCTTTCAGACGGTTATTTTCATCTTTTAACTGTTGATTTTCTGCTCGTAATTCTTTAACTTCTGCTTGTAATTGCTCTATTAAGTTGAGTAATATTTCTACTGTCCGACGCATTGATTCGTCTGCAATCCCTTTTGGCTCGATGGTTTACAGTATTTCTTCTCCTGATTTCTTACTCGAATCCTGTTTTTGCGTCATGTCTTATATTTTATTATATTCTATGTCCCTTACTTATCTTATTTTTCTCCCCTACCCCTACTTATTGAGCGGATACGCTTTTCCTACAAAAAATTCGTCAAATAGGTATAATGGGGCGCTTAAAAATCCTAATCCATTCAATATCATTGCTTTCATTACTTGTCCTGGTGTGAGAATTTCTCTTGTTTTTATTCCCACTATTTTATTCACTTCTTCTACCAATTCCATCTCATCTATTATTCCCGCTACTATTCCCGCTACTATTCCTAAATGGTCTATATTTAGGATTTGCATGGCTTCTTCTGACTCTTTCATGGCTTTTCTCTTTCTCTATTTCGCACTTATTATTTTACAATAAATAGCCTGAAATGATTACCAGCTAATCTTTTCAGGCTTTGCAGTCTTACAATTTATAATTATTTAATCTGCTTCAATAACTGCGGAATGTGGGCTTAAAAGAGATGAAAATGGGAAAATCAAGACCTATTTATTGAGAATAACCCGTGGTAATTGAGAATTAAACCATGAGTTCACAAAATCGCGTTGCTCCCAGTCAACAGTAAGTTTGTAATTGTATTAATCAAATCTTCTTTTGGGGCTTCTAAGTCAATTGTTTGTAAACAGCCTGACGCTGCTAATTGTTTAGCTCGTTCATCAGTAGCATCCCCATGCAAAGCAGAAGCTAGCTTGTCTGCTGTTCTCCCGCTACCAGCAATTACCATCACTAAGCGCCCAGCAATGACGCTGTTTAACGCATCAATAAAAGTAATCTCGCCACCATTAATGAGGACTGTAATTGAGGGCGCACCATTAGCTAAAAGGGTTGCTACCTGTACTATCCAGGGAGATTCATCACCCCAATTACTGCCAGGAACTAGGACAAAATGAGTATGATGTGCTTCTAGAGGTGTAGCATCCTCACTCAAGACTGTCGTTTGCTTAGGTAAGACTACTTTTGCTGTAGGAGCTACACCAATTAGGGGAAAGTCCGCATTGATTTGGCTATGGGCTTTACCCATCAATTGCATCACTCCCGCATCAGTACCACCATCCACCACATAAGCCCCCAAGCGTTGAGCTATTGGTGCTAAGACTTCTACGAATAGCCTTTTGATACGCAAGAAGTCCGCTTCGCTAATCTGACTAGCGCCCCCTACTATCACTAAGACGGGACGGGAATTACTTAGCCCTAATTGCACTAGAGCCTGGGGTAATTCTGCGGCTTCAGATACCGTAACTGCTACTGCTGCTTGCTTGGGATTTAAAGTTAGGCTAAAAAATTTGACCATTTATTCGGAGGAGAGCTTGCAAAAATTTAAATATTTACAGTATTACAATACTATTGCCAAAACCCTGAAACCCTATTGATATCGTCACGATTTTATTGGGTTTCAGACCTATTTGGGAAAATTGGCAATAGTGTTGGTATTAAGTTTCTATTTGATGTTCTATAGCAATCCTATATGTTAATCCAAGAAAATTACTATGTAAATTATTGACAAATTAAAGTATAGTGTTTTCAGTAAGAAATTGTGCGTAATTTTACTGTAATAAGGCTTTGAACCCACCGTGAATCACCGTAGGAATTTTGATGACCGTAAGCCTGGGTTGTTCCTAGCAAGGGGAACTATAATTCCGATCACTGTAGTATCGATATTTACCAGCAATCCTTGCCTAGCGCAAATCACACCTGACACCACATTGGGAAATCAAAACTCCCGTGTGATGACTGGTGTCAATATTAAAGAAAATCAGGCTGACTTAATTGAAGGTGGTGTCCAAAGAGGCAGCAACTTATATCACAGTTTTTTAGAATTTAATGTCAATAATGGGCAAAGGGTTTATTTTGCCAACCCTACAGGCGTTGATAATATTTTAAGTCGAGTTACTGGCAGTAACCCTTCTCATATTTTGGGGACTTTGGGCGTAAATGGTGCAGCTAATTTATTTTTGCTCAATCCCCAGGGGATTATTTTTGGGACAAATGCCCAGTTAGATATTGAAGGTTCATTTCTGGCTACCACAGCTAACAGTTTTGTGTTTCCTGATGGTAGTGAATTTAGTGCTACTAATCCCCAAGCGCCCCCACTGTTAACAATGAGTGTACCCGTGGGTGTGCAGTTTGGTTTACAGCAAACGGCAAGTATTACCAATCAAGGACAATTGGTAGCAGGAAAGGATTTAACGCTGAATGCAGGAAATCTGGATTTACAGGGAACAGTTCAATCTGGTGGGAATTTAACATTACAGGCGCAGAACAGTTTAAAAGTTAGAGATAGCGCAACTAATCCTTTCATTGCGGCGGCGGGTGGGAATTTGCTGGCGCAAGGTAATCAGAAAGTCGATATTTATGCCTTAAATCACCCAGATAGTGGCTTTTACTCTGGTGGCGATATGGTCTTGCAGTCTAAAAATACCATTGGCAGCGATGCCCATTTTTGGGCTGGGGGTAATTTTAGGGTAGAAAGGTTGAACGGCGATTTAGGTAATCTGTTTAGTCCTGATGATCCAATAATTCGTGCTGCTGGTGATGTGAGTTTTGGTAGCTACGAAGGTGCATCTTTGCACATCCTGGCGGGTGGGAGTGTCAATATTTCGGGTAACGTTAGAATCACGGGCGTAGACAGCACAGGCAATTCTCTTCGAGAAACCGTTAAGCTATCGGATGGAACAACAATAAATATTGATGGTAGTCAAACACCAACTCTAGACATTAGAGCAGGGGTAGATACAAACTATATTGGCACGCCAAACTTTACACCCAATTTCCCGATTGGATTCAATCTGCAAAATCCTACAACAACCAATACTCCAACAAATGCAAATATTAGCATCCAAGGTTGGATTTATAATACTTCACGCTTTCAATCTAACAGTGGAGAGACACTTGTAACTAATCAGTATCATCCCAATGGATTGGCAGGTGATATTACAACTGGATTAATTCTCGTTTATGGTAATGTCGCTGTTGATTCTCGGGGTGATATTAAAACTAACGGGAATATTGATACTACTATTAATGACAATGTAAAAGAAAACAGAACAGGCGGTCGTATTAAGCTGTTCGCAAATAAAAATATCTTCGTTAAAGGTAGTCTGTTATCTAATGTAAGCAGTGGGGGTATTTTGGATGGCAATGGTGGTGATATTTACCTCAACAGTCGTAACGGAAATATTGATATAATAAACGCGAATGTTGCATCAGAATCTCCCAATAATGGAATTGCTGGAAGTGTCAGGATTGAAGCGTTAGGAGATATATCTATTTCTAATAGCATGATAAAAGCAATTAGTAATAATGAGATCGAAAAATATAAGAATAACATCACGATTAATTCTACGAAAGGTTCCATTTATTTAAATGGCGCTACATTAAATACCACTAACAAAGGTTCTGGCTATGCAGGATATATCATAACTAATGCTAGAGACCAAATATCTATTCTCAACGAAAGCAAGATATTTAGTCAGGGAAGTAATGGGGTACTATTAATTGGTATTAATCTAATAATAAAGACCAATAATGATGGAGAAATAAATTTTGATTTCGATCCTAATCAAACCAATACGCCTAAAAATATTTTGGTTGATAATAAATCAGAAATAAATACGAATAGTAATGGTTCAGATCAGGCAGGAGGTATCATCATTAATGCTAGTGATCAAATATCTATTCTCAACGAAAGCAAGATATTTAGTCAGGGAAATAATGGGGTAATATTAATTGGTATTAATCCAAAAGAGTTGATCGATAATGAGGAATCAATAAACATTGAGGCTAATATCAATAAAATATATACACCTCGAAATGTTTTGATTGATAATAAATCTGAAATAAATACTACTAATACAGGTTCAGGTAATGCAGGAGGTAT
>NZ_VILD01000001.1:855692-858956 GCF_009712085.1 Anabaena sp. UHCC 0253 | reverse complement strand
ACAGCAGCAAGATATTAGTCAGGGAAATGATGGCTATATTGACATCGCCACAGGCAGCTTGTCTCTGACTGATGGCGCTCAAATTAACTCCAGTCTAGTTGATAAAGGAAACAAAGTTGGCTCTATTTCTATTAAGGCAAAAGATAGTTTATTACTTCAGGGGAATTCGAGCCTCAAGAACACAGACGATCAGACAGGTATTTTCACTCAAATTATTGACAAAGGTGAATTGCTTGACTCCGATGGCAAGGGAAACGTTACAATTAATACAAATCAGCTGATTATCAAAGATGACGCTCGTTTGTCAGCAGATAGCTATAGAAAAGGTGATGCAGGTGATATCAAAGTCAATGCACAACAGATTGAGTTAAAGAATGACGGAAGAATTATCAGCGTTGTTAGAGACAACGTGGATGGTAATAGTGGAAATATTGAAATCAACAGTCGCACTCTTGCTGTTACAGATAATGCACGTATATCTGTGAGTAATCTAGGCAAAGGTAATGCTGGCAATGTCATAATTAATGTTTCTGACTTAGTGTTCCTAGAAGGAAAGGGTCGGATTTCTAGTAGTGTCAGAAACACAGCAACAGGCAAAGGTGGAAATATTAATATTGACACTAACTTCTTGACTGCTGACAAAGGAACAATAGAAGCTCAGAATCAAGGTCAAGGAGATGGTGGTAAAATTGCTATTAAAACAAATAATTTGCTACTTCGTCGCCAAAGTAAAATTACTGCTACCGCAGGTTCAATAGATAATCCTGGTAATGGTGGTAGCATCACGATTGATGCCAAGGATGGATTTGTTGTAGCAGTACCATCGGAAGACAGCGATATTATTGCCAATGCCTTTGGTGGTAAGGGTGGCACGATTGTGATTACTGCTAACCGCATTCTCGGATTTCAAAACCAGGAAAATTTGAGTTCAGAACAACTGATGAAACTTGATAAAAATGGCATCAGTGACATCAGCGCAAGTTCCGATGTGGGTGAAAATGGAGAAGTATCGTTGAATACTCTCAGTATTGACCCTACTCAGGGACTTGTGACACTGCCGACAAATCTAGTAGACACTTCTAGATTAATTGCTCAAGCCTGCGGTAGTAACAGTAACGTTGCTCAAGGAAAAAGTGAGTTTGTAATTACTGGACGTGGCGGACTACCTCCTAGTCCTGATGATACTCTCAAGCCTGGAGCTATTTCACCGGAATGGGTAGCAAATAATACTGTAAATGCTGGTAATAATTTAGGAAGTATGACGGAGATGAATTTCAGGCAATTATCAGCAAATAATTCCGATACCTTAGTAGAAGCAGTGGGCATGATACGCAGTGCTAATGGAGAGATTGTTTTAACGGCTCAACCAACAACCGCTACTGGGTTACTGTCGGGGCTATCTAGTCAGGTTTGTAGTGTTGTGCAAGGGGATATCAGACAATGAACCGACTGAGTAGGCGATCGCCTCATCTATATCAAGACTATTCACATCAGGTTTATAGATTATTCCTAATCACAGGGTTAATTCTTGGTGTTTATGCACAACCCTTAGCGGCTCAAAATGCTCCCATAGAGGTAAAACCGCCTTCAATACAACCATTACCCCAACCACAACCATTACCAGAACTACCACCTCCAGAACAGCTACTACCCACTGCACCCCAGTCACCAACTCAACCAGATGTTAATCCTGAAACGTTAGCGGAAACCTTGATTGTAGAACGGTTTGAGTTTTTAGGAAACACAGTTTTTAGCAACGAAGAACTGGCGAAGGTGACAGACCTTTACCTCAAACGCCCAGTAACCTTTAATGACTTACTCCAACTCCGATCAAAACTGACGCAATTATATATAAATAGAGGCTATATCACCTCTGGAGTGATTATTCCCCCCCAAACTGTGAAAGCAGGGGTAGTGGTAATGCAGGCGGTAGAAGGAAGTTTAGAAAAGATCAATGTTACAGGTACAAGCCGCCTCAACCCCAACTATATCCGCGATCGCTTGGCGATTGCTGCTGGTAAACCACTATCGCGCGATCGCCTACTTGTAGGACTGCAACTATTACAACTAGATCCTTTAATTGAAAGTATATTTACAGATTTACAAGCCGGGATTCGTCCGGGGACTAATATATTAGAAGTTAAAGTTACGGAAGCCAATACTTTTAGCACTCAACTAGCTCTAGATAACCAACGCAGTCCGAGTGTGGGAAGTTTTCGCCGACGCATCAATCTTAGCGAAGCCAATTTGTTAGGGCTAGGAGATGGTTTAAGTTTAGGTTACACCAATACTGATGGAAGTAATGGCTTTGATGTCAGCTATAGCCTACCCGTGAATCCACGTAACGGAAAGCTGATTTTTAGCTATGGTAATACTAATAGTGATGTTATAGAGCGTCCTTTTAACTCTTTGGATGTCAACTCCCAGTCCAGATACTACGAATTAACCTTCCGTCAACCCCTCTTACAAACTCCCACCCAAGAGTTCACTTTAGGAATCACCGCCAGCCATCAAGCAAGTCAAACATTTTTAGGTTTTGACAACATTGGGGCGTTTCCCCTAGCGGTTGGTGCTGATGACCAAGGAAACACGAGGGTTTCTGCTGTCCGATTTTTTCAAGAATGGACTCAACGCAGTAGCCAACAAGTCATAGCAGCGCGATCGCAATTTAATGTCGGCTTGGGAATTTTAGATGCCACAATCAATAACGATGCACCTGATAGTAATTTTTTTAGCTGGCGAGGACAAGCACAATGGCTGCGCCAACTAGCTCCTGATACCTTAGTGCTGCTACAAGCTGATATGCAGTTAGCCGATAGAAGACTGTTAGGACTCGAACAATTTGGTATCGGCGGACAAACAACTGTGCGCGGATACCGTCAGGATCAATTGTTAACAGATAACGGTGTGCAAGCAACCGCAGAAATTCGCTTCCCAATTGCGCGAGTTTCTCAAGGAGTCTTGCAACTCACGCCTTTTGTAGATATAGGTACAGGCTGGAATAATGGCGGTTCAAATCCCGATAATAACACTTTAATCGGTACGGGTATGGGCTTACTGTGGCGACAGGGTAATAATTTCACTGCTCGTTTAGATTGGGGTATTCCGCTGACATCAGTTAATTCTCAAACGGATAAAACATGGCAAGAAAACGGTTTGTATTTCTCTTTGATCTATACAAATTTTTAATTTGGGGATTGATGCTAAAAGTGAAAAAATTTTCTGAAAAACAAAGCCAGAAATTCTGGTATGGAGTTTTGGCTT
>NZ_VILD01000001.1:771703-855114 GCF_009712085.1 Anabaena sp. UHCC 0253 | reverse complement strand
GGTATGGAGTTTTGGCTTGTCTGACAACTTTACTATGTATATTAGTTTCGCCTGTGGTGGCTAGTAATGTGGACACTCAAGGTTTGACTACATCGGTGGTTGCTTCTGACTTTTCACGGGATCTAGAAAACCTCTCTCCTCGTAGGAGAGAGGCCTTGACTACTCCCCTTTCCCTTGTAGGGAAGGGGGCTGGGGGGTTAGGTGATCCATCTCCACAGCAAGCAGCTAAAAATCTCTATATGAATGGGCGATTTACACAAGCAGTCAAGTTATTACAGCAAGCCTATCAGACCAAGAGCGATCCAGTAGAAAAGGCGGTGATTCTGAGTAATTTGGCTCTCAACTTCCACCAATTAGGTCGTATTGATGAAGCAACTAGGGCAATTGAGGATGCGATCGCTATCTTACAAAAGATACCCAATTCACCGCAACACCTGCCAGTTTGGGCGCAAGTTTGGGATGTCAAAGGTAATCTGGAACTAGCCAAGGGTAAAGCCGATGTCGCTTTGTCATCTTGGGAAACAGCCGCCTCACTCTACCAACAATTAAAAGATAGCAATAGAGCTACCCTCGCTCAAATTAACCAAGCACAAGCATTGCAGAGTTTAGGACTCTATCGCCGAGAAATTTCTTTACTCCAGAATTTAACAACGGATCTACAAAAACAACCAGACACCCTCGCTAAAGCGGCTAGTTTTCGCAACTTGGGTGAAGCGTTGGCGCTGGCTGGTGATGTTCAGGAAGCAGAAAAACATTTACAAACCAGTCTGGAAATTGCCCAAAAACTGCAATCACCTGAAGCAATTGCTAAAGCTTACCTGAGTTTGGGGAATCTTGCTTATATTCCCGGTAGCAGCACAAAACAAAAAAATACTGCTCTGGATCATTACGCAAAAGCAGCCGTTTCATCAACTACTGCGACTAGCAAAATCCCTGCCCAACTTAACCGTTTACGCCTATTAATTGAGTTGGAACAATGGCCAGCAGCTAAAGCATTGTATCCCGAAATTCAAAGTCAAATTGCTGAGTTGCCCCTGGGACGTTCTGCTATTTACGCTCAAGTAAATTTGGCGCAACGCCTTTTAGAAATGAGGCAAAAATTCCCTGAACCCAACCCAGAAACAATTGGTAAAATTTTAGCTGTGGCACTTCAGCAGGCGCAACAATTGCAAGATGTACGCTCAGAGTCTTTTGTATTAGGTAATCTGGGACATCTATATGAATTATCTCAACAATGGTCTATAGCCCAGGATTTAACCAGACAAGCACTAAATTTATCACAGTCTATTCAAGCACCAGATATTGCCTATCGTTGGCATTGGCAAATGGGACGTATTCTCTGTCAAGGTAAACCCAGTTGTGAGCAACCGGGAGATATTACAGAAGCGATCGCTGCCTATCAACAAGCATTTAATACTCTACAAAATATCCGTGGCGATTTGATTGCTACGAATAAAAATGTGCAGTTTTCTTTTCGGGAAACGGTAGAACCTGTATATCGGCGTTTAGTAGATTTATTACTGCAATCATCAACACCAAGTCAAGTAAATCTGATCCAGGCTCGCAATGTTATTGAAGCACTGCAAGTAGTGAAATTACAAAACTATTTACAACAAGCTTGTGAAGATACAAAATTAGCACTCGACAAGGTGATTGATTCTCAAGACCAAACATCGGCTGTTATCTATGCAATCATTTTAGATGACCGTTTAGAAGTTATCCTCAAGCGGCCTAATAAAGAACTTAGTCATTATGCTACCTCACCTCAAGAGAAAATTGAGGAAGTTCTCAGCCGACTATATGAAAATCTGCAAGAAGTGGGTAGTTATCCAGAAGTACAACAGGATGGTCAACAAGTATATAAATGGCTGATTCAACCAATAGAAAAAGAGCTAAAGGAAAGCAAAATCAAGAATTTGATTTTTGTCTTGGATGGTCAGTTTAAAAAAATTCCTATGGCTAGTCTTTATGATGGTCAGCAGTATCTAGTAGAAAAATATTCTGTCTCCTTAGCTTTAGGGTTACAAGTGCGTGAACCAAAACCTTTAAACAGAGAAACTATGAAAGTTTTGGCTGCTAGTTTAACTAAACCACCAGATAATCAAGAATTTTCTGGTTTTTCTCCTTTAGCAAATGTTTCAGTCGAAGTGGAGGAAATCAAGAAGACGGGATTAGCCGTGAATTGGATTGCTGACGAAAAATTTACCACAAAAAACTTTAACCAAAAGCTAAATAGTTCTAATTTTGAAATAGTACACTTAGCAACTCACGGTCTATTTGGTGCAGGCCGAGAAAATACTTTTGTGGTGACGGCCGATGGGAAGTTGAAGATAGATGATTTTGATCAATTGTTTACTACCCAAAGCGAAAACCGCACTCATAAAATTGAGTTACTGCTTCTGAGTGCTTGTCAGACAGCTACAGGTAATGACCAAGAAGTGATGGGCATTGCTGGAACTATTGTCCAAGCTGGGGCTAGTAGTGCGATCGCCAGTTTGTGGGATCTAGACGATGAAGCCAGCGTTCCCTTCATTAAAGAATTTTATCAACATTTAGGAAAACCCAACATCAGCCGAGCCGAAGCCCTGCGTTTAGCACAGCAATCTTTACTCAAAAACCCCAGATATGACCACCCTCGTTATTGGGCCCCTTATGTTTTAGTGGGTAGTTGGCTTTGATGTCAATCTTCAAATATAGGATTCCGGTTTTGTTTTTGAAATTGCTTGTGGAGACAGGCAATAGGCAATAGGCAATAGGGTTTTAAGAGATTTAAGTGTACGGGGTTTTTTCAATGAGCAAATAGAAATCCTATATTAAATATAGTGTATTAAATTGGTGTTGTTAACGAATAGATAAAATGGTAAATTTTACTTAATCAATTAATATCCTCACTACTCTGTCTACGGCTATATCACTGAGACGTAAGTGATATAAGTAATCGTTCAAAAAACTATGTATGAAAACGAGTATTAATCCTCTAATATGAATAGCTTTAACAATTCCTTTATTTCTTATGGGAGAGCAGATAGCAAAACCTTTGCCACTAAGCTGTATCAGCGACTTGTAGAAGCCGGTTTGGAAATTTGGTTCGACCAAAATGATATCCCTTTAGGTGTTGACTTTCAAAATCAAATAGATGATGGCATTGAGAAAGCTGACAATTTTCTGTTTATCATTGCGCCCCACTCAATTAACTCCCCCTATTGTGGTAAAGAAATAGACCTAGCAATCCGCCGTAATAAACGCATTATTCCCTTGCTACACGTAGAACAAATTACTCAGGAAATTTGGCAGGAACGCTATCCTGGACGTGACGCTAGTGCGTGGGAAGAATATAAAGCCAAGGGTCTACACTCCAGTTTCCCCAATATGCACCCAGCTATTGGCAAAATTAACTGGGTATATTTCCGTGAAGGTATAGATGACTTTGAAAAATCCTTTGCGGGACTGCTAGAGCTATGTTCTCGCCATCAAGATTATGTGCATCAACACACATACTTTTTAGCCAAAGCCTTGGAGTGGGAGCGACAGCAAAAAAACTCACAATACCTGTTAATTGGTGACGAGCGGGTACAGGCTGAAAACTGGTTAAAAATCCGGTTTAAACATGAGCAACCACCATGTCAACCAACGGATTTACACTGTGCCTTTATTTGTCAAAGTACCAAGAATGCTAACAACCTGATGACTCAGGTGTTCCTCTCTTACTCAGAAAAAGAGAGGGAAGTTATGGAAAAAATTGCCAATATCTTGATGCGAGAAAGCTTCACGGTTTGGACAAACAAAACAGATATTCAGTCTGGCGCGGATTTTATCGAGTCAATTTATCGCGGTATTGAGGAAGCGGACAATGTTGTGTTTCTGATGTCGCCAGCCTCTTTGCAATCAGAATATTGTCAAATGGAACTGTCTTATGCTTGCTCGCAGAAAAAACGGATCATTCCTCTGTTAATTGAACAAGTGGAGGTAGAGCAGATTCCTGTTGAACTACGTACCCTACAGTTCATCGACTTGACAGAGCAACAACAACAGGAAAAAGATGCCAATATTGACAAGCTAATCAATGTGCTGACTCAAGATGCGGCTTACTACGAACAGCATAAAATCTTATTAATAAAAGCTCTGAAGTGGGAAAGACAAAAACGCAATTCTAGTATTCTGTTGCGGGGTTATAATCTGAGGCAGGCGGAGGCTTGGTTAAAGATAGCTCAACAAAAAACCCAACATCAGCCGATACCTCTGCAAGTAGAGTTCATCACCGAAAGTCTCAATCAACCGCCTCTGGTAGCGTTAGATGTATTTATTTCTTACTCTCGCGCTGATTCTGATTTTGCCCGCAAGCTTAACGATACATTACAAATTCAAAACAAGACTACTTGGTTTGACCAGGAAAGTATTGCCTCTGGTACTGACTTTGAGCAAGAGATTTATAAAGGGATAGAAAGCACTAACAACTTCCTATTTATTATTTCGCCAGACTCTATCAGTTCACCCGACTGCCAGGTTGAGGTAGAGTATGCGGCAAAGTTGAATAAGCGGATTGTGACTGTTTTGTATCGGGAAGTTAATTTTGGGGATCTTTCTCCAGAATTAGCAAAGGTGAAGTGGATTGATTTTTGTCAGCATGGAGGAGACTTTCTGACTAAATTTGGGGAATTAACCAGAACATTAGATGCAGATCCAGATTATGTGCGATCGCACACTCGGCTGTTCCTCAAAGCCAAAGAATGGGATGATACTAAACATGACGATAGTTTTTTGCTCCGGGGTAAAGATTTAGTCGCCTCTGAGGAATGGTTGAAGCAGTCTGATAACAAAGAACCAGTCCCCACCAATCTACAACTAGAATATCTTGCAGCCAGTCGCGCTCTCCCCTATCGCAAAATCAAGCTCCGCACTGTGCTGCTGACTAGCTTGGCTGTAACAACAGTTACGTTCATTGCCAGGTTTATCGGATTTACCCAACCTTTGGAACTCGCAGCTTATGACCAGATGATGCTGTTACGCCCTGATGAACCAAAGGACGAACGATTTTTAATGGTAGATGTTGATCCAGAAAGCCTGGAGAAGTTGAATGAAACTGGCAGATATCCCGGTGGTAGAGGTTCGATTCCTGATGCAGCTTTAGATGATTTACTCAAAAATCTGTCCCAGCATCAACCTAGTATAATTGGTCTAGATTTCATCCGTGATTTTTCGGCTGAGGGTGGTCTAAAACAACGTTTGCAGCAAACAAAAAACTTCATTGCAGTCTGCAAAAACAGTTATCAAAATAACTTGGGTGAAAACATTCTTGGCTTTAAACAACCACCAGAAATCCCTGTAGCGCAAGTTGGGTTTAGTGACTTGGTTGATGATGATGCTAAAGGTGGTCGTTATGTGCGCCGACAATACTTAATGCAAAAGCCAGACCCTAAATATTGTCAGACACCAGACGCTTTTAGTCTAGTAATTGCTCGTCGCTACCTAGAAGCCCAAGGTCAAGCTTTCACCTCTCCTTTAAATCCCCAAATCTCAAAATATGACCAGCCTATGAAGTTTGGCACAACAGAGATTCCTCAACTGCTGGGATTAGGAGGTGGCTACCAAGACATCAATAATCAGCTTCAAGGCTATCAAACGATGCTCAAATATCGTACTTTTGGCAGCGACCCCAGTAATTTTGCCCCTAGAGTCAATATTCTGGACGTTTTGGACAATAAAGTTTCTGCTGATCAAATTAGCAATCGGATTGTACTGATTGGCTTTACAGACAGGCAAAACAGACAAGCTGATTACTGGAGTACACCCTATGGTGACGTTGCTGGAGTAACCTTGCATGGGCAAATGATCAGTCAGATACTGAGTGCGACCTTAGATAATCGCTCGCTCATCTGGTGGTGGTCTCTTGGTTATGAAACAATTTGGATGTTTGGTTGGGCTTTGGTAGGTGGTTTTGTCTGCTGGCAATTTAACCGCACTCTCTATACAAGTATAGCTGTAATAAGCTTTGCTGGCTCCTTATACATTATATGTTCTGTAATTTTAATTACCCAAAGCGGTTGGATACCTTTTGTTCCAGCGTTTATGGTATTTTTATTAACAGGTACAATCGTATTGTACTTGACTAATAAACTTCGTAAAGGATAACTTTACACAGCAAATTAAGAGGTAACTGAAAAATGCGTTGTCAAAAATTATTGCCCTGGCGATCAATTGTTTTTATCTGCACGCTAACAACTGTCTTTTACTTTAATTTTTCGTTGCCCCTTTTTATTCAAAAAGCTCAAGCCCAGAATTTGTTTGAGCGAGTCAATCGGATGTTTTCTGGTTCGAGGAGTGAGGGTAATGCGTCTGGACGTTCACGGGGAGGGGCGACGCGATCGCAATGTTCTCAAATAGATAGCAACAACCTCATCGCTTTAGTTCCTAATAATCATGGTGGTTTAACTACTCAAGAGTACCCCCAGTTCTGGTTTTATTTACCCTTTGGTGGTGATTCCCAGTCGCCTCCAGCCAAATTTAGATTATTGGATGAGCAAAAAAAGTCTGTTTTGACAAAGCCATTGCTGTTCTCTTTACCAGAAAAAAAAGGCATTGTCAGCATTAGTTTACCCTCTACCGAAAAAGCATTATCAGTAGGTGAAAAATACTATTGGTACTTGAATATTACTTGTGTTAACCCTGAAGGACTTAATACCAATATCAGCGTTAATGGCTGGATTCAGCGAGTTGAAGCTAGTTCTGACATAGTAAATAATATACAAGAACCCGGAAATCAACCACAGTACATTCCTGATGCAGAACAGGATATTTGGTATGAAACCGTTAGTCAATTAGCTCACAACCGTGTCGTTTATCAGCAAGGATGGACTAATTTATTATCACTTTTTCAGCTTCAGGAATTCGCTAATTCCCCTGTTTATGAACTCCAACGACAAAAGGAGTAAATCAAATTATTTAAGAGGCTATTTATATTGTGGTCAAGGTGTGACTTGAATGAAAAAATGCTTAACGGGTAACAAGGCGGTTGAATATGAGATGTGGCAATAATTTGAGAAAATAAGAAGGTGCGTTTGCCCTGATATCATGACTTTTGAAAGCAATAGCGCTAAGTAGGTAAACTACTATTCAAAAAGTGATATTTTTATGTAAGATGCCTTATGTGAGTTGAAAATATTGTTGTTTTATAAGGGTTTTCAGACTTCCCTAAAACGGTAATTCCAGAATCATCAACGGTATTACAAGGGTTGCACCATTTAATTCACATAAGCCGTGTAAGTATAGCTAGAAGCTTTTGAGAAATTTAAAACTATGGCTAAGAAAAACGACTATCGTCAATACCTTAAACAGAGCTTCTCTGGACTTATTGACCGGCTCGACTTGTCAGACTTGCGAAAAGACTTTCTGAAAAATCGCTGGCTCGACCAAGTAATGTGGCTGGAGGGACGAGCCACCAAAGAACGCAATGCTCATCACAATCTCAGAATGATTACCATCATTGGCGGGGTAATTGTCCCGGCACTAATTGGTTTTCAGAAGGGGAACCAGAAGTGGCAGGAAATTGCTGGCTGGTCGGCTTTCGGTTTAAGTCAAGTAGTAGCTGTTTCTGCTGCGGTTGAAGAGTTTTTTGGTCATGGTGAGAAGTACCGCAGCTATCGTAATACTGCCGAAGGCTTAAAAATTGAGGGGTGGCAATTTTTCCAAATGGCTGGACCCTATCGTCAATTTAAGACCCACTCCGATGCCTACACGATTTTTGCTGAACGCGTTGAACAGTATATTCAGCAAGACTTACAGGGCTTTATTTCCCAATTAACAGAACGACAAGAGGCAGGCAATAAGCAGACACAAGAAACAGCCACAAAGAATACTGAACTTGCCCTAGAAAATCTCAACGAGCAGTTGCAGTTACGGGCGCAGTATGAAGCCCAACTTAAGGAAGTAGAAGCCGAGAAGCAGCGCATCCAAACCGAAAGGCAGCAGTTGGAACAAGAGCGCTCTGCTATACAACAGAGCGATAAAGAAAAACCAGCGCTTCTGTCAGCCCAATTAGATAAGCAACCTGATTTAAGTCCTGTTGGTAATTTATGGCAAGAGGATGAAGAAGATCGTGACAGCACCAGCCTCAACGCTGATTCAGTAAAGTATCTCAGTGCTAACGAGATTTTGGCTAAGATTAAGAACAATCCTATCAGCAGGAACGGTACAGCAGCAACCCAGCCCACGGAAACGAAACAAGTCTCCACAAGTATACCTATGTGTGGAGTCGAGCTAATTAAAAAGTTTGAAGGTTGCTATCTTAATGCATACCCAGATCCTTTAAGTGGAGGGCTACCAATCACAATTGGCTGGGGTACGACTAGGAAACGTGACGGTAGTCCGTGGTACATGGGAGATAGTATTTCCCAACAACAAGCTGATGAGTTGTTGATTTATCAGTTGGAAACAAGCTACTTACCCGATTTAATGAAAATACCTTCCTGGGGCGAACTCAACCCTAACCAACAAGGGGCATTACTCAGCTTTGGCTACAACTTGGGGAGTAAATTTTACGGTGCCTCTAATTTTGAGTCTATGACTAGAGTCTTAAAGAATCGTGATTGGGCTAATATCCGCGAAACTTTCATCAAGTATCGCAATCCTGGATCAAATGTTGAGCAAGGACTGAGGAGACGAAGAGAAGCTGAAGCTGAACTATTTCTGAAACCCTACCCCTAATGGTCTAGCATTTAAATTTTGAGGGATTAATTTAGCTAAATACCAGTAAACACGCTTTGAAACACAATAAATTTGCTTCAGTAAACAAAAAATAAAGGCGATCGCCGCAGGACACAACTATGATTCGTAATAGCAAAAAGTATTCGATCAACGTAGACAAAATGGGACCAGATGTTGCGATTAGCATTTCTTTGGAAATAGAAATGAGTCCTGAACTAATCGATCTACTGTTGCGTGACTTAAGAAGCGATGCCAGAGACTTTAATGAAGCCCGCATTCTGACTGAAATAATCCGCGACCCGATAATGATCTACAGCCTCTGTCAACATATAGAACAGGTTAAAAATCAAGACATTAGATATCAAGAAATTCAGCATGAAGACACGAGCAATCAACAGCTAACAAATCCCAACTGGAGCTTGAACACAGCAAGCTATACTTCAAACGACTCATAGCTGGACTTTTTAAAAGCGGATGCAAGTGTTGCGTGTTCAAGCTTTTGGCAATTATTGAAAAGTAAAGCTCTAAGCCGCTTTTATGATCACAAAATTTTGCCGTTCCTTACTTATCTATGAACAGTTAGTAGATATCATAATATGGTTAATATTGTATCTATTGAAGAAAAATATACAGAACGATGGCAAAGCTGCAAGGTGCAATCAAATCTTTTGCCAGAGTTAGAAAAAATTGCTGAGAAGCTGTATTATGATCGCGGCTTTTACGAGAAAATCGAGTGGTACTATCCCAACTTACCTTGGTATTGGGCAGGAATATTACACGCTAAGGCGGATTTCCAGGATTCTGCACAATTCTTCGATCAAACCCACATTCCGCAGATGTAACTCAGATTATTGATATTTTTGAAAAATCCCAGCCAGGAAAATTTTATTTACCTAATTTTTCTGGTTGAGTTTAACTTTATCTACCAAAAAATAGAGAATATTACCGAAATTAATTTCGCTAGGTTTTAAAATAGATTCTCTCTCTCAATTAAAATAGTCATTTCGGCTTAAATAAACATGACAATTACAGCAAAAAATATTTTCACTCTTTGCTAAAAATTTCTATTTACTAATTTTATCGATCACTATCTACATCTTTTTTGGTCTAATAAACTCTCATCAAATAATTAGATAATATTTACTACAACTCCTTCCTAAATACCTGACAATCTTTTCACGTTCCTCCGTTAAATTGCTCATTTGTTTTTGTCCATTTATGATTACCAAATGTACAGCCTGAAACATCTGAAATACCCACCTCATTGTCGGTTTATTTGTGATTTTATTGACTTGATTTCTAATCCCATCATCAAATTTAGCTAATTCTTGCCTTAATTTTCTTTGTGCAAGATTATAGACTAACAAGCACAATCCCATTATCATTGCTATTGATTCTACTCTTTCAGGAGTTTTTACAAATACGCTTGATGTAAAAAACAACGGGTCTTTTAAAAATCTAAATCCTCTCTCGTTAGATTGTTGGGCTTTATATTCCTCTAATACTTGCTCATCACTCAATTCATTTTTATCTAAGATATTCGTTGCTAATATAAATCTCCCCGCTTTAATTTTTTCAGCTTCTATCACCTCTTTTCTTGTTTCTATTTGACCTTTCACTTGATATTTTATTTGACTTGGCTCTGTCAATTTACTTGGTCTACCTGCTGTTTTATATTCTGGTTTTTCTAGATATTCAATTTCTTTTATTTGGTGATATTTCCAGGATTTTGATAGCTTTTCTATTGCTATTTTAGCATCTGCTTGACAAGCAAATTCTTGTCTAGATAGTTTATTCAGTAAGGCTTTTACCTTTGATTCCTGTTTTTTAACTTGTTTTTCTACCTGTTGGATACTTGATTTTTTTCTTAATTCACTTTCGACGATTATCCATCTTTGTTTTATGTCTGCATATTCTGATTCTTTAGCTGCTATTTTATAGCCTGATATTTGACTATCTTTCCATTCTGATTCTTTTATATCTACGATTTTATTTTTTGCTTCTTTGATACTTAATGGTACTCTTGTTATCCATTTCAATTCTCCCATTGCTGCTAAGTTTTCTGCTGTATATAAGGCACTATCTGCTACACTTATGCCTTCAAATGTCCATTGCTTTTTAAATTCTTTTAATCTTTCTACAAATACACTTTTATCATCTACGTTTCCTGAGTCTACTTTTAAATATAATGGGATATCTCCATCTCCTGTTACTATCATGTCTATGATAAATTGTTTGAGGTCTGGTCTTTTATCTCTTGAGTATCCATGAACTATTTCTATTGCTTTCATCTCTGGTTCTATTTCTATTTTATTCTCTCCTGTTTCTTGCTTGGTTTCTTCTATTTCTTCTATTTCTTTTTTGTACTCTCCTTCTACACTCATAGACGTCCCATCTAAATGAATACTATCCATTTCTACTTGGAATTTATGGGCTGCTTTTATCGCTACTGCTGTAAATATTTTTGTTGTTCCTACTTGATGATACTTGTCTAGTTCTCTTCCTAGTTTGTCATCATTTAAATGTGATGCTAATACTCCTTCTCCTATTAAATGTTCTGTTGATTTTCCTACGAAAAATTCTCCAAATAGATATAATGGGGCGCTTAAAAAGCCTAATCCATTTAAAATCATTGCTTTTATTACTTGTCCTGGTGTTAGGGTTTCTTTTATTTTTATTCCCACTATTTTATTCACTTCTTCTACCAATTCCATTTCGTCTATTATTCCTGCTACTATTCCCAAATGGTCTATATTTAGGATTTTCATGCCAACTTGAGACTCTTTCATGGTTTTTCCCATCTCTATTTGATTTGATTATTTTAACAAATAAAAGCCTGAAATCTTTGCTAGGCAATCTTTTCAGGCTTTTATTTATGAAAATTTTTAATTCCTAAATTTGCTTTAGTATCTGCGGAATGTGGGATCAAATCACGCACAAGTTGAGGAAGATTCAGGGCGAACAGATACCAACAAGGCTCTCATCTCGCTTACTTGCCTTCGATGCGTGCAACGACTTCCAGGGCAAAGATAGCCAGGGAATTACGCCGTTTGTTTGGGCTGGGACTAATCACACCAAGACTATTGATTCGGCTGCTGGTTGTGGGGCAATTTTGTACTTTCTGCAAGCGATAGGACTCAAAGATGACCAGACCGAACAGGGGCTATTTAATCTCACAGTGACTTCTGACACAGTGTTTAAAAGCTGCTCATTGCCCTCCAACAAGCTCGATACATCAGAAAAAGCTACTGTCCAAGCGGGGAGAAAGTTAGAAATTACCCAGGTGGCGATCGCAGACGCTCACCATGTCCGAGTTATGCTTAAGGCTCCAGTTCAGGATCGGCGCACTTGGTTTATCTATGGTGGGCATATCCAGATTGACGGTTGCAAAATCGCCGCTGTTGGGACTAAGCCTAAAACTCTAGAAGAGAAAATCGTTGCCTATTGCCAGAAGAAAGGCTACAAAATTGACAAAGAACCAGGATACAAGAATATTATCTACATCGAAGGCATGAATCCGGACGGAACGCTCAATAACAACGCCCTCAATGTCTGGAACGACCTCCGCATCGTAATTGAGTTTAAAGACGGTAAGCCTAAAATGATTGGCTGTTGGGAAGCCACAACCAACCCAGGTAAATACTACACGTACAATCCTATGAACCCCAAAGGTGCGGCAATCATCGCCTTCGGGCAATACAAAGCATGGCAGGTAGGAATTCACACACCAGGTGGTGGACATGAAGCTCTTGTGCAAACAGGTGGTTCAGTAACAGTCCATCGTGATGCAAATCGGTCAGGAACCCGCGATGCAGGTGACACTATTGACTCAGGTATGTTTGGCATTAACCAACATTGGGGAGGTGATAACCCTAAGTCCGACGTAGGCAGATGGAGTGCTGGCTGTCAAGTAGGTAGGACTAGACAGGGACATCGTGATTTCATGGCGATCATTAAATCAGACCCACGCTACCAAGCTAAACGTAGTTTTATCTTCACTAGTACCATTATTGACGGCAAAGACCTCCTAGCACAGTTCCCTGCAAGTTGATGTTCTCCTAATGACCAGAACTATATCTTGCGATCGCTCCTGTGTAAGGGTACAGTGACCCCCACCAAGCGAGTGAAATTAGGTTTTTATTTTTGCATATTTCGGTTTTCATGTATATGCTTTGTGTCAAAAAGTTTATATTTGTGTGTCTGTGTCTTTTGGAATGTTCTCTGAAAATCTCAATAAAGAAGCTTAATGTCAACGTTTCTACTATGATTAACTCACAGTGATCTTCATACCTTCGCTTTCATTGCCTAACCTGTCCACAGCACATACAGCATAAGTTCCTGGTGGGACTGTGGCAAAGGTAGTACCAGCGGATAAAATACGTTGAATGATCCAATTATTATTACTTTGTAAATACAGAGTCCAAGAACGCACAGGTTGATCATTTCCTGGTTGCCAGTTTAATTTACCATCAATAAATTTGAGGTTTTTGGGAGGGGGTGGCGTTGTCGGACTTTGCCATGACATAGTGGGAACTAGCGCCGGTGTGGAATAATCGGTTTTCAATTGGTCATTGATGCTTTGACGATTTTCTTTGATGCTACTCATACTGAAAAAGATATTACCCAAGGAAAGATTACCCGCCAAATTGCGAGAAATCTGAATTTGCTTGGCAATTTCGCTATTTTTCCAGTTTTTGCCATCTAGTTGTCCCAGATTGTTACCTGTATAAACATGACGCTGTTTGGTATTAACTTGAGTCCACCATTTGAGGAGAACTTCATAACTTTGTTTGGTTTGGTCGGTACGCCAATAGAGTTGAGGAGCAATATAATCTATCCATCCTTGTTGTAACCATTTTTTAGCATCAGCATAGAGGACATTATAGGCATCTAAACCAACAATACCAGCGGGTTCTCCAGGACGATAAATACCAAAGGGACTAATCCCAAATTTAACGTGAGGTTTGGTAGCTTTAATTCCTTGAGACAGCCGCAATACCATTTGATTGACGTTTTCTCGTCGCCAATCTTCTACACTTAGTTTACCCCCGCTGGCTGTGTAAGCTGCGTAGGTTTTTTGATCTGGGAAAGATTGACCGGATATGGGATAGGGGTAAAAATAATCATCTAGATGAATTGCATCTAAGTTATAACGACGGACAACATCAATAATGACATTGTAAGCTCGGTCTTGAACGATTTTTGCACCGGGGTCCATCCATTGTTGAGTACCCCATTGGTAAACAAGTTCTGGGTTAGTAAGGGCGATGTGGGGACGAACAGGAGAAACCCGACTATTAGCTCTAGCGCGGTAGGGATTGAACCAAGCGTGTAATTCAATATTGCGTTGATGACATTGGGCGATCGCAAACTCCAAAGGATCATAAAATGGTTCTGGTGCTTTTCCCTGAGTTCCTGTAATCCAAGCACTCCAAGGTTCTAACTCAGAAGCATATAAAGCATCACCTTCTGGTCGTACCTGCAAAACTAAAGCATTGAAATTCAAAGATTGTAACTGTTTAATAATCGCCACCAATTCCGCTTTTTGCTGTTCAACAGTCAGTCCTGGTTTAGACGGCCAATCATTATTCCAGACAGATACAACCCAAGCCCCTCGGAACTCCCGACGATGACTGACTTTCACAGTATTAGCAACTGTAGGTAAAGGTGGCGGAACAACAATATAATTAGAAGGGATTTTTTCCGCCTTTCCCAAATATACTAAAGCTTGATAAACTATTGCCACCACATCAGCACGAGTAGCGGCTATTCTATAATTAAGTATTTTTACATGGGGATAATTGACCACCCAACCCACACTAGTCGCTAAAGCTATCTGATTAATCCCATAGTAGGGAATCAAAGCTCCATCTTGATATATATCTGCAAGTTTACTTACCAAGTCAACTTGACTAGAAATGATCGAACTCAAGCCATTGACCATGGCCACCAACACATCACCTCTAGCAATACCTTCATTTATCCCGAAACGCCTATTCGGATAACCTACCAAAAATCCAGTTTCATATACTTTTTTAATCGCATTTATCGCCCAATGTGTATCAGGAACATCCACGAAAGGAACATACTTGCGTTTGACTGGTTGAGAAAAAACTGCGGCGATAATGGCTGCAAACTCAGCGCGAGTCACAGGATTATCTGGGCGAAAAGTTCCATTTGGATACCCGTTGATGATTTGCCGTGCGGCTAAGGCTTCAATAAATGGTCGAGACCAATGACCTTGAATATCGGAAAATGTAGTAATATTAGATACCATAGTTAATTATCAGGCTACAGTTTTTATCTTACTTTACCAAGATTCATTAACAGTGATCTGATACAATCAATCGCTGATACAATCATTGGGGGAATCGTCAAAATCCCAGTCTCTCCCCCCTGCTCCCCTGCTTCTTTTGACCTGAATGCCAACTATTAATCTTTGATTGTTACACTTTCACAACCAATTCACTAAAGATATATGGTTACACAAACATCAGGATACGTATCTGAACGACGGGAAGCGATTCTTGAACAAATTCGCGCCCAAACCTCCATTTTACTTGGTTTTGACGATCCTTCCGAACTAGATATTAATAGTTCTTTACTAGAAATGGGTGCTGATTCTATCGCTATGATGGAAGCCGTCGCCAAAATTAAAAAAACTTATGGAATTCAGATTGCGATTCGGCAATTTTTTGAAGACCTCACAAATATAGATGCTTTAGCTACTTATATAGATCAGAATCTGCCACCAGAAGTAGATGGGTTAAATTCTTTACAGCCTGAATCTGAAGTAGCACCTGTACCCCAGACAAACGGAGTCACTTATCAGCCCCGGTATGAAATACCACCGCAACCCCCCGTACCCCAGACAAACGGAGTCACTTATCAGCCCCGGTATGAAATACCACTACAACCCCCCGTACCCCAGACAAACGGAGTCACTTATCAGCCTCGGTACGAAATACCACCGCAGCCTACAAATGGTAATACTCATGTAACACCAGAAAATTATGACACAGCCGCTGATACAGTTTTAGAAAAGGTGATGCGGCAACAACTGCAAGTCATGTCCCAGCAATTAGAATTGTTTAGAGGTTATGAAGTACCCACTGAGCAAAATAACGGTTCAGCTTATATAAATAATCATGTTACACCCGCACCCATCCCCCAACCCGCACCTATTGTCCCACCAGCGCCTCCTGTAGTTGTCCCTAAGCGGGTACAAAGTAAACAGTCAATCACCTCACCGGCTGAACTGAGAAGACCTAAAATAGGGGGACTAACAGAACAGCAAAAACGTCATATTGAAGAATTGACCCAACGGTACAATCAACGCACTCCAACTTCTAAAAAATTAGCGCAAAAATATCGCCCCATTTTAGCTGATAGTCGCGCTTCCGTTGGTTTTCGTCCTTCCATCAAAGAAATGTTATATCCCATAGTTGCCCAGCGTTCTCAGGGGGCGAGAGTATGGGATATAGATGGTAATGAGTACGTTGATTTAACAATGGGACAGGGTGTACTCCTATTTGGACATCAACCAGACTTCATTATGGAAGCTATCCAAGAGCAAATGAAGTTAGGTATCCAGTTACACCCTAGACATCATTTAGTAGGAGAAGTTGCCCAACTGGTACAGGATCTCACAGGTGTGGAAAGAGTATGCTTCTCCAACTCAGGTACAGAAGCAGTTGTCACCTCTTTACGGTTAGCTAGAGCAGCCAGTGGACGGACTAAAATTGCCTTATTTGAAGGTTCTTATCACGGACATGGCGACTCCACACTGGTAAAAAGAGAGATCATTGATGGTGTTCCTACTACGGTCACTATTGCGCCTGGTGTCCCGGCTAGTATTGCTGAGGATATGGTTGTACTGGACTATGATTCTCCAGAAAGTCTGGACTATATTGAAGCTCATGCACATGAACTAGCAGCGGTATTAGTTGAACCTATTCAAAGCAATAAACTATCCTTGCAGCCGAAAGAGTTTTTAATCAAACTCAGACAAGTTACGGAAAAAGTCGGAGTAATCCTCATTTTTGATGAAATCACGACCGGTTTTCGTTTTCACCCCGGTGGCGCTCAAGCTTGGCTAGGTATTCAAGCTGATATTGTCAATTATGGTAAAGTCATTGGCGGGGGAATGCCCATTGGGATTATTGCAGGTAAAGCTAAATACCTGGATTATGTTGATGGTGGAATGTGGAATTATGGTGATAAGTCTTTTCCAGAAGTAGAAAGAACCTTTTTTGGAGGGACATTTTGTATGCACCCTCTAGCTATGGTGGCGACTAAGGCTGTGTTACAACGTCTTAAAGATGAAGGTCCTGCACTCCAAGAAAAACTCAATCAGAAAACAGCCTATTTAGCTGCAACTCTGAACAATTACTTTTTAGAAAATGATATTCCCATTGAAGTAGAATATTTCAGTTCTATTTTCCGGTTTTCCTTTACCAGCAACTTAGATCCTTTCTTTTATCATTTAGTGAATAAAGGCGTTTATGTCTGGGAATGGCGGAAATATTTCCTCTCTTTTGCTCACACAGATGCGGATATTGAATATATAATTCAAGCCGTTAAAGATACCATTCAAGAGATGAGAGCAGGTGGTTTTTTTTTAACATCAACTCCTAACTTGTTAACGACAAAAACACCTGTTGTTGAAATTGAAAAAAATAACCAGCAGCAGGGATTTTGGTCAAGACACAGTGCTACATCTTCACAGGATTCTGGGAGTAAGTTAAGTTATATTCCTAGCAAGTCCCAAAAACTAAAATTCAGTTTATTTTACTTCGGTAACTATAATTCTGAATTTAATCTTGATAAATATAACTTGCTATTTTCAGGAGCGAAATTTGCTGATGAAAATGGGTTTGCTGCGGTTTGGTTGCCAGAAAGACATTTTCACGACTTTGGCGGATTTTCTCCCAACCCCTCCATTCTCAGTGCCGCTTTAGCCAGAGAAACCAAGCATATTCAATTGCGGGCTGGTAGTGTAGTATTACCTCTGCATCATCCTATCCGGGTGGCGGAGGAATGGTCAGTGATAGACAATCTTTCTCACGGAAGAGTAGGGATTGCTTTTGCTTCCGGTTGGCACGAAAATGATTTTGTATTTGCACCAGAATCATTTGGAAAACATCGGGAATTGATGTTCCAAAACATTGATAAAGTTAAACAACTTTGGCGCGGTGAAAAAATTCAAGTTACCAATGGTGTCGGTAAACAAGTGGAATTGGGGATTTTTCCCAAACCCATGCAGGCAGAATTACCAACTTGGATTACCATTGTCAATAATCCCAATACCTATATTCGAGCCGGAGCAATTGGGGCGGGGGTATTAACTAATTTAATGGGACAGAAGATAGAAGATTTGGCGAAAAATATCCAATTATATCGTCAGTCACTGTTAGAAAATGGTTATGATCCTGATGCTGGTCATGTGACGGTTTTATTACATACATTGGTAGGTGAAGATATAGATTTAGTCCGCGAACAAGGACGACAACCAATGTATAATTACATGACTTCCTCTATCGAACTTTTCAAAAGTATGATGGGGAATCAGAATTTATCAACTAATCTGGATGAATTGACAGATGATGATAGGTTGGTAATTTTGGAAACTGGTTATAAGCGGTATGTTGAAAATAGTGCTTTAATTGGGACTCCGGAATCATGTATTCCTATTATTGAGCGGTTGAGAGATATTGGTGTAGATGAAATTGCTTGTTTAATTGATTTTGGTGCAGATGAAAATATAGTTTTGACAAGTCTGCCATATATCAATACCATTAGAGAGCATTACGAAAATCTGACTGATAAAATCCCTTTAGCAGAAGCACAAAAGCAATTATGGTTTTTAGATAAGTTAGGAGAAAATAGCGCCCTGGCTTATCTTGATTCTTTATGTGCAGAGTTACGAGGGAAGTTAGATATTGAAGTGATCCAGCAGTCTTTACAAACTGTTGTGGATAGACATGAAGCTTTGAGAACGAGAATTGATGCGGAAGGAGAATTTCAGGAAATATTACCTTCTGTGACTGTGAATATAGAAGTAATTGATTTCTCAAATGTATCTGGTAGTGAACAAATATCTCAAGTTAAAGAATGGATAGAACAGCAGTTTCAAAAACGATTTGATTTAACGCAAGCGCCACTATTTCAAGTTTATATTCTCAAATTGGCGGAGGAAGTACACCAATTAATTACTAAGGTACATCACATTATTGCTGATGGTTGGTCAGTTTCCTTAATTCTCCAAGAGGTTTGTAAATTATATTCTGCTCATTGTCAAGGACAAACCTTGTCATGGGAGAAGCCGCAGCAATTTCGAGAATATATAGATTGGCAAAATCAACAAAGCAAAACTGAGGAAATGAAAGTTCATGAATCCTATTGGTTAGAACAATTTTCTCAATCTATTCCTGTGTTGAATTTACCCACAGATAAACCTCATCCTCCGATGATGAGTTATCGGGGAAATAGACAAAGTTTGAAAATAGATGCTCAATTAGGTAATGCTATTAAACAGGTGAGTAAACAGCAAGGTTGTACACTGTTTATGACTTTGCTGGCTACCTATAAAGTATTGCTGCACCGACTGACAGGGGAAGAGGAAATCGTCGTGGGTATTCCCACCGCTGGACGTTCTTTTGCTGGCAGTGACAGTATAGTTGGGTATTGTGTTCATCTCTTACCAATTAAAACAAATTTGCGTCCAGATGCTTCCTTTGGGGAATATTTGAAACATATTCGTGGGGTATTACTGGATGGTTATGAACATCAAGATTATCCCTTTGCTACTTTATTGAATAAGCTGGATTTAAATAGAGATTTCAGTCGTCCGGCTTTGGTATCAGCCGCATTTAACTTGGATTTACCATTGGGTCAACCGAGTATGTTCGGTGTGGAAATGAGCTTTATGTCTCCGCCGAAAATTCCGCTGGCTTATGATATTTATTTGACGATTACTGAGGCTGAAGGTGAACTATTTTTAGATTGTGGTTACAATTTAGATGTGTTCAATGACGAAACAATTCAACGCTGGCTAAATCATTTTCAAACATTGTTAACAGCAGTTGTAGAAAATCCTCAACAGCAATTAGGAAAAATACCGCTGTTGACAACAGCAGAACAATATCAACTGTTAGTAGAAAGGAATAATACTCAAGGTGATTATCCCTTAGATAAATGTTTGCATGAATTGTTTGCTGAACAGGTAAAACTTACCCCCAATGATATCGCTTTAGTCTTTGAAAATCAGCGATTAACTTATAGAGAGTTAGAGGAAAAAAGTAACCAACTAGCGCACTATTTACAAAGCTTAGGTGTGCAACCAGAAATGTTAGTGGGATTGTGTGTAGAGCGATCGCTCGAAATGATGATAGGGTTATTAGGAATCCTCAAAGCTGGTGCAGCATATCTACCCCTAGATCCTGGTTTTCCCGTTGAACGGGTGGCTTATATGTTAGCAGATGCTAATGTCACAGTCTTACTCACCCAGCAATTCTTACAGGAATTTTTACCTGCTACTACAGCTACCATTGTTTGTTTAGATACCGATTGGCAAGTAATAAGTAAGCAAAATCACGAACCCCTATTTACGTCAGTCAAACCCGATAATTTAGCCTATGTGATTTATACTTCCGGTTCAACTGGGCAACCCAAAGGCGTTACCATTACTCACAAATCCATCGTCAATTACGTATCTAGCATTATTGAACGGCTGCATATCGAACCAGGTAGCAACTTCGCCTTAGTGTCCACCATTAGCGCGGATTTGGGCAATACAGTCATTTTTCCGGCGTTGTGTACAGGTGGACAACTCCACGTTATGTCTTGGGATAAAGCCGCAGATAACAAGGCTTTCAGCCAATATATAGCCGAAAATGCGATCGATTATTTGAAAGTCGTCTTTTCCCATTTAATCGCTTTACAAAATCCTGCCCAACCTCAACAAGTTCTCCCCCGCAAAGGCTTGATTTTAGGAGGAGAAGCCACCCCCTTAGATTGGGTAGAAAAGATGTTAGCCTGTGAACCAGATTGTACAATTTACAATCACTATGGACCAACAGAAACTACGGTGGGTGTATTAACATATCAAGTTAATCCCAAACAACCTTTACCGACATCTGCAACTCTTCCCCTTGGTAGTCCAATTAATAATACCCAAGTTTATATATTGGATGTCAATTTGCAACCCGTTCCGGTGGGAGTTACTGGAGAAATTTACATTGGTGGAGTGGGAGTTAGTCGCGGTTATCTCAATCAACCGGAATTAACAAAAACGAAATTTATTCCCAATTTATATAGTCATAAAGCAGGAGAAAATCTCTACAAAACTGGAGATATAGCCCGTTATTTAGCAACAGGTGAAATCGAGTTTTTAGGTAGGGCTGATAATCAAGTAAAAGTCCGCGGTTTCCGAGTAGAGTTAACAGATATTGAGTCTGTTATATCTCAACATCCTGATGTCACAGAAACCACCGTTATCCTTTCAGAATCTAAACAATTACTTGCTTATATAGTGCCACAAAACCAACGCAGTCCCATAGCTGCGGGGATGAATCGCTATAAATTGCCTAATAATATGGCAGTGGCACACCTCAACAAAAATGAGACAGATTACATCTATCGGGAAATATTTGAACTGCAAGCATATCTCCGTCATGGGATTACTATTAATCCCGGAGATTGTGTTTTTGATGTTGGTTGTAATATCGGTTTATTCGGCTTATTTATCTCGCGCATTTGTCCCCAAATCAAAATTTACGCCTTTGAACCAAATCCCACAGTCTTTAAGATTGTCCAGGCTAATTTGTCACTTTATACAGTAGATGGAAAAGTCTTTAACTGCGGGATATCAGATCAAAATAAAACGGCTGAGTTTACCTTTTTCCCTGGATTTTCTCTACTTTCTGGTTTCTATGCAGACGCAGAAGTTGAAAAGGAAGTAGTCAAAAACTTCGTTAGTAATCAACAAGATGTAGCATCTCAAGATTTCCTTAACCAAGCTGATGAAATTCTCGAATCTCGCTTTCAAGCAGAAACATTCACAGCTAATTTAAGAACTCTTTCAGATATGATTGCTGAACAAGGAGTTGAAAAGATTGATTTACTAAAAATCAATGTTGAAAAAAGTGAATTTGATGTTCTTAAAGGTATTCAACCGCAAGATTGGGCAAAAATTCGCCAACTTGTAGTAGAAGTTGATGTCAAGGAAAACCTCGAACCCATTGTCACTTTATTAGAAACTCATGGGTATGATTTGGTGATTGACAAAGATGTGTTATTAACTAACACAGAACTTTGTTACATTTACGCTATTCGTCCTTCCGAAAAAGGCAGATTAATTAAACAGGAAAATCCAGCAGCCCATATTCAGCAATTACCAATGGTAGAAGAAACTCTCCTATCGGTAAATGAAATTAAGCAGTTTGTGAAAGACAAATTGCCAGAATATATGATGCCTAATGCTTTTGTGCTGTTAGAAAATCTGCCTTTGACACCTAATGGTAAAATTGACCGCAAAGCCCTACCAGCACCAGATCAAAGTCCTCTAATTGAGACAAAATATGTAGTTCCTCAAAACGAAACAGAGAAAACTATTACTGCAATTTGGCAAGAAGTTCTACAATTACCACGAGTAGGAACTTATGATAACTTCTTTGAACTGGGAGGGAATTCCTTACTGCTAATTCAAATCCATAGAAAATTGCAGGAACAATTAGCAATAGAAATGCCTGTCATTGATTTGTTTACCTATCCAACTGTTAAAGCTTTAAGTGCATATCTCTCTGGATTGTCTAACCCAGAAGAGGAAGCCGAAAAAGCCCAAATCCGTGCCGAAAGCCGCACTCAGGGGAAAGCAATGATGAAACAAAAACGTCAAATGCGCGGTAGGTAATTAGTTTTTGGTAATAGGTAATTAGCAAATATCCTAATTACTTATTACCAAGGATTTAACTATAAGTGAAGTTTTTACAAATCACAAAATTCCTAATTTAAACTTATGCCATTAGCAAACTCTGATTATTCCATTAATGATGCTGATATCGCAATTATTTCTCTAGCTGGACGTTTTCCCGGTGCAAAAGATATTGAATCTTTTTGGGAAAATCTCAAAGCAGGTGTAGAATCTATTTCCTGTTTTTCTGAACAAGAACTTTTAGCAGAAGGGGTTAAACCAGCTTTATTAAATAATCCTCATTATGTCAAAAGTTCCGGGGTATTAGAAGATATTGATTTATTTGATGCCAATTTCTTTGATTTTAGTCCTAGAGAAGCCGAAATCTTAGATCCTCAACAACGGTTATTTTTAGAATGTGCCTGGGAAGCCATTGAAAAAGCAGGTTATGATCCTCAAATATATAAAGGCTTAATAGGAATTTATGCAGGAGTGGGGATTAATAGTTATTTATTAAATAATCTGATTTATCACCGTGATTTGTTGGAATCAATTGGTGAATATCAAGTAATATTAGATAGTGATAAAGATTTTTTACCTAGTCGCGTTGCTTATAAATTAAACCTCAAAGGACCGGCTGTAAATATCCAAACAGCTTGTTCAACCTCTTTAGTTGCTGTACATTTCGCTTGTCAAAGTTTGTTGAGTGGGGAATGTGATATGGCCTTAGCAGGAGGAATTACCCTGCGCGTACCCCATAAAAACGGTTACTTATACCAAGAAGGCATGATCTTATCACCCGATGGTCACTGTCGCGCCTTTGATGCCCAAGCTAAAGGAACTGTGGGCAGTAATGGTTTAGGGATAGTATTATTAAAAAGATTAGAAGATGCGATCGCTGATAATGACTGTATCTATGCAATAATCAAAGGATCAGCAATTAATAATGATGGTGCTGTCAAAGTAGGTTACACCGCACCGAGTATCGAAGGACAAGCCGTAGTAATTACCGATGCTTTAGCTGTAGCTGATGTTGAAGCTGATACCATCACTTATCTAGAAGCCCACGGTACAGGGACAGAATTAGGAGATCCCATTGAAATTGCTGCCTTAAACAAAGCTTTTCGCCAAAAAACTCAAAAAACTCATTTTTGCGCCATTGGTTCTCTCAAAAGCAACGTGGGACACATGGATACAGCCGCAGGGGTAGGGGGTTTAATCAAAACTGTATTGGCATTGCAACATAAATTAAAACCACCAAGTCTGCATTTTCAATCACCTAACCCGAAAATAGATTTTGCCCAATCACCTTTTTATGTGAATACTCAACTATCTCCTTGGGAAAGCAGAGATGATATTCCTTGTCGGGCAGCAGTGAGTTCTTTCGGAATTGGTGGTACTAACGCCCATGTAATTTTAGAAGCAGCACCCAGTTTATCAGATTCGGAAACCTCTCGACCTTGGCAACTCCTGTTAATTTCTGCCAAAACTAATACCGCACTAGATCAAGCTACCACTAATTTAGGGGCATATCTGCAAAAAAAATCTCACTTAAATCTAGCAGATGTGGCTTATACCCTCAGTTGTGGACGTAGAGGATTTGATCAACGTCGGTTCTTAGTTTCTGAAAACATCAATGAATCTGCGGTACTTCTTAATACCTTGAATTCTCCAGAATTAGTCACAAATACTCAGGAAATAAAAGAGCGTTCCGTTGTCTTTATGTTTCCAGGACAGGGTTCTCAATACGTAAATATGGGGCTAGAATTATACCAAACTGAATCCGACTTTCGTGAACAGGTAGATTTATGCTGTGAAATCCTCAAACCCCAACTAAAACTAGATTTACGAGATATCCTCTACCCCAAACCCGCACAAATTCCAGCAGCAGAACAGCAACTACAGCAAACAGCCCTTTCGCAACCAGCTATATTCGTCATTGAATACGCCCTAGCTCAATTATGGCAGTCCTGGGGGATAATTCCCCAAGCCATGATTGGCCATAGCATTGGTGAATACGTCGCGGCTTGTATTGCTGGAGTATTTTCCTTAGAAACCGCTTTATCCTTAGTTGCCGCTAGAGGACGGATGATGCAGCAACTACCCCCTGGTACAATGCTTTCTGTACCCTTATCAGCCAACCAAATCAAATCGCTGTTAGATCAAGAACTGTCCATTGCCGCAATTAACGAACCATCTCGTTGTGTAGTATCGGGTACTACCGCAGCCATAGAAAAACTAGAAACCCAGTTAACCGCCAAAGGTGTAGAATGTCGTCGTCTCCACACTTCCCATGCTTTCCATTCTCAAATGATGGCCGCAATTCTTGACCCCTTTACACGGCTATTTACACAAGTAACCTTAAATCCTCCCAAAATACCTTATGTATCCAATTTAACTGGAACTTGGATCACAACAGAACAGGCCACAGACCCAAATTATTATTCTCAACATCTGCGTCAAACTGTCCTTTTTGCCCAAGGACTAGAAAATTTCTTCCTAGAACCAGAACAAATCCTTTTAGAAGTTGGTCCTGGTAGAGTTTTGAGTTCCTTCGCTAAAAAACACCCACGAAAACCCGTATCACAACAGGTATTCACATCAATTCGTCATCCCCAGGAAAATCAATCAGATGTAGGGTTTTTGTTAACTACCCTTGGTAATCTTTGGTTAGCTGGAGTGAACATAGATTGGTCTAATTTTTACTCTCAAGAAGAACGTTATCGAGTACCTTTACCTACTTATCCTTTTGAACGTCAGCGTTACTGGATTTCTCCACCAGAAAATAAAGAGATTTCGGCAGAACGTCTCTATACAATTAGTAAAAATCCAGATATTAAAAGTTGGTTTTATATTCCTTCTTGGAAACGTCTTCCTTTATCTCCAAATCAATTAGCAACATCAGTAAATCAGGTTTTGTTATTTATAGATGAATGTGGTTTAGGAACAGAACTAAAACAACAACTGCAAGCACAAAATAAACAGACAATTTCTGTCAAAGTTGGTGTAGCTTTTACTAAACAAAAAGAGGGAATATATACTCTTAATCCTCAAAATCCAGAAGATTATATAGCCTTAATTAAAGAACTGCAAAACCTCAATTTTATCCCTGATAAAGTTATCCATTTATGGAATTTAACAACTGAGACTTTAAATCAGGAATTAGATACAGCTTTAATAGCAACAGCCCAATATTTAGGATTTTACAGTTTACTATTTTTTGTCCAAGCTTGTGGAAAACAAGTTTTTCTCCATGACTGTGAAATTTTATCAATTGCTAACAATATACATGAAGTGACGGGATCAGAAATCCTCTGCCCTGAAAAATCCACAATTTTAGGAACTGTCCAAACAATTCCCCAAGAATACCCCAATTTTAACTGTCGTTTGATTGATGTAATTTTTTCTGAAGAGAAACAGCAAATTATCAAACAATTAATTGCCGAAATTACCACCAAATCAGCAGAAAAAAATATTGCTTATCGGGGACAACATCGTTGGGTGCAAACCTTTGCATCATTCCCCTTAGAACTTCCCGCAACCAATCACAAATTGAAAGAAAATGGCGTATATCTCATTACAGGTGGTTTGAGTTATTTGGGCTTTATCTTAGCAAAACATTTAGCTAAAACTGTCAAAGCTAAATTAATTTTAACAGGACGTTCTGCTGTTATTGAAAAAGCAAATTGGCAGCAATGGCTGGCTACTCATGACGCAGAAGATAGCATCAGTAAGCAAATTCGCAAAGTTCAAGAATTAGAAGCATTAGGGGCTGAAGTTATGGTAATTAGTGCTGATGTTGCTAATTTACAACAAATGGAAACAGCCATTAAGCAAGCAGAACAACGATTTGGTAAAATTAATGGTGTGATTCATGCAGCGGGTGCAGGTGCTATTTGGGGACAATCAATTAATGTAATTGAAAATATTACCAAAACCGAATGTGAAAATCAATTTACAGCTAAAGTATACGGCACATTAGTATTAGCTAAAATCCTCAAAAATAAAGAACTTGATTTTTGTATGTTGACATCTTCTTTATCTGCAATCTTAGGAGGATTAGGATTTGTAGCTTATGCAGCAGTGAATACTTTTATGGATACATTTGTTTATAGTTATAACAAAACAACAAATCATCCTTGGATTAGTGTAGATTGGGATGGTTGGAAAAGCAATCAACAAGTCATCATTAATAATCAAGGTTTTGGGGAAGAAATATCAGAATTAGAAATTACAGCGGAGGAAGGAGTTACAGCATTTCAACATATTTTAGCAGATCATCAATGTCATCAGTTAATTGTCTCCACTGTTGATTTAGAACCAAGAATTAATTTTTGGGTAAAGCGAGGTTTAGCAAAAAATCAAAATCTGCAAGCTGCAAATCGAAAAATATCAGCAAGTTCAAATTATATAGCACCGAGAAATGAAACCGAAGCCAAAATTGCTAATATCTTTGAATTTCTACTTGGTGTTAATCAAGTAAGTATCCATGATAGCTTTTTAGAATTAGGAGGTGATTCATTAACAGGAACTCAACTTTTATCTAAACTTAAACAAACCTTTGCCATGAATTTACCAATTAGCACTGTATTTGAGTCTCCTACTGTAGCGCAACTAGCAGAACTTATTGACAGCAAACAGGAATCAGGGCAAGATGATATGGACAAAATTAATGATATTTTGAATATGATGGAATTACTTTCAGACGATGAAATAAATGCTCTAGCTGAATAATCTAAATACCTTTTGTAAAAACGTTTATCTTTTGATAATTACTAAACATCTATGAAGAATCAAATAGTAGAAAATAATCAACCAGACAGTCCAACATCAACAAATAATGATGGACTATCTATCAATACAATAATCACAGCAATTATTGTTTTACTTCCTCTTGTCGGTACAGTAATTGGAATGGGAATTCTGTTTTATTCTGGTATTAGTTCATTAGAATTGGGATTGTTAGTTAGTCTGTGTATTTTAACAGTAATTGGTGTTGAAGTAGGGTTTCACCGACATTTTTCACATCATTCCTTTCAAACTACAACTCCAATTCGAGCTATCTTAACTATTTTCGGTTTAATGGCTGCTCAAGGTGGTCTAGTATATTGGGTAATTGAGCATCCACGTCATCATAAATATAGTGATGTATCTGGTGATCCTCATACCCCTAATTTACATGGAATCGGCTTTAAAAATCAACTTCGTGGCTTATATCATGCTCATATTGGTTGGATTTTTGAAGTTTTAAAGTCTGGAGATACAGATTCTTCACTCTTAGTTAAAGACTTGCTTAAAGATCCTGTAATTTTTAGAATTGACCAACTACAACTAACTTGGGTAGTGTTAGGACTGCTAATACCTGCTATTTTAGAAGGGGTAATTACATCGTCTTGGATAGGAGCTTTTAAAGGATTTATATGGGGAGGACTCGTGCGGATTTTTCTAGTCCAACATTTCATTTGGAGTACAAATTCAATCTGTCACGTTTATGGAAGTCGTCCTTTTAAAACCAATGGATTTAGCACTAATAATGTATGGTTAGCTATCCCTACTTTTGGTCAATCGTGGCATAACAATCATCATACTTTTCCCAATTCCGCAATTACTGGACTAGAATGGTGGCAAATTGATTTAGGTAAATGGTTAATTTGGATATTAGAAAAAACAGGTTTAGTTTGGGATGTAAAAAGACCTACAGCAAATATGATAGCTGCGAGAAAATTACAAACCTAAAGTTTTATAATTGAGGATAGAGGAAATACATAATTGTAGTTTTCTCTATCCTATCCTGGAAATGATATAAATTAACTTTATTGGGATCAAAGAGGATAATAAATAGTGGCTCAATCACAGCAAGATATAGCTAAAAAACTGGCAAGTCTTCCTCCAGAAAAGCGGAATATTTTAATTAAATTACTCAAAAAACAAGGAATAGATCCTTCTAAATTACCTATCATTCCTACCAACAGAGAATTAAACCCAATTCCTTTATCTTGGGGACAGGAAAGATTATGGTTTTTAGATCAGTTTGAAGAAAATAGTGCTACCTATAATCTATTACTAGGAGTAACAATTACTGGCAAATTAGAAATTAATGATTTGCAGAAAGCTTTAAATATGATTATCCAACGTCATGAAGTATTAAGGACTAATTTTCAAGAAATTAATGGAACTGTAGTACAGATAATTAAACCATCAGGAAATTGGCCTTTAATTATCGAAAATTGCCAAGAATCAGAAATTGCTATATATATTCACAAAGAACAGCAAAAACCTTTTAATTTAGCTACAGATTCTTTAGTCCGGGGGACTTTATTAAAAGTATCAAATTCTAAATTCATCTTATTAGTAACTAGACACCATATCGTTTGGGATGGTTGGTCTACAGGTGTATTTTTACAGGAATTATCTACTATTTATCAAGCTTATAGTCAAGGTAATAATCCTGATTTAGCACCTTTATCTATTCAATATGCAGACTTTTCTCAATGGCAAAGACAATGGTTAACCGGGACAATATTAGAACAACAACTTAATTATTGGCAGGAACAATTAAAAAATGCACCATCACTATTACAATTACCAACAGATAAACCTAGACCATCAGTAATGACTTTTAATGGTAAAAGTCAAGAATTAATTATTAATCAAGAAATAAGCAAAAAACTACAATTATTAAGTAGGGAAACAGGAACAACCCTATTTATGACATTATTGGCTATATTTGCCACATTATTATATCGCTATAGTCATCAAGAAGATATCTTAATAGGTTCACCTATTGCTAACCGTAACCGCGAGGAAATAGAACCATTAATAGGATGTTTTGTAAATACATTAGTATTAAGAGCCAATTTTTCAGAAAATCTCAATTTTACAGAATTACTAAATCAAATTAAGGAAACAACTTTAGCCGCTTATAATCATCAAGATATCCCTTTTGAACAAATTGTAGATGCAGTAAAAGTAGAACGTTCTTTGAGTCATTATCCTCTATTTCAGGTAATGTTTATTTTACAAAATACACCAAATGAATCTTTGGAATTACCTGATGTTACCCTAACACCTTTAACACTTGGCAAGGAAACTACAAATTTTGATTTAACATTAGATATAGAACCAACTGAAAAAGGTTTAGTCGCAACTTGGGAATATAATAGTGATTTATTCGCAGATGTGACAATTACGAGAATGCTATGTCATTTTGAAAATATTTTAACAGCAATTATTGCCAATCCTCAACTACAAATTAATCATATTTCTTTATTGACAGAAGCAGAGAGAAATCAGATATTATTTGACTGGAATAATACTCAAATTGAATACCCGCAAGAGAAATGTATTCATCAACTATTTGAAAAGCAAGTAGAAAAAACTCCAGAAGCAGTTGCAGTAATCTATGGAAATCAACAACTAACCTACAGAGAACTAAACGAAAAAGCCAACCAACTAGCCAACTACTTAAAAACATTAGGAGTAAAAGTAGAAACATTAGTGGGGATATGTGTAGAACGTTCCTTAGAAATGGTAATTGGACTATTAGGAATATTAAAAGCAGGAGGAGCTTATGTACCAATAGATCCTAATTATCCAGCAGAAAGAATAGCATATATGCTATCAGATGCCGACGTACAAATATTAATCAGTCAAAAATCATTATTATCATCCTTATCAGCACATCAAACAAAAATAATTAGTTTAGATCAAGATTGGGAAATAATTAATCAACAAAATTCAGAAAATCCAGATAGTGAAATAAAACCAAAAAACCTAGCATATATAATATATACATCAGGTTCAACAGGAAAACCCAAAGGAGTGCAAATAGAACATCAAGGAGTAGTGAACTTTTTAACTACCATGAGTCAGCAACCAGGGATAACAGAAAAAGATACATTAAACGCAGTTACAACAATCTGTTTTGATATAGCAGGATTAGAAATATATTTACCATTAATAGTCGGAGCAAAAGTCATAGTAGTAAGTAGAGAAATAGCGACAGATGGAAATAGATTATTAAAGCAAATGCAAGAGTCAGGAGTCACAGTTATGCAAGCGACTCCAGCGACATGGCAAATGTTATTAAGTGCAGGATTATCAACAGAGAAACTAAAGATAAAAGTGTTGTGTGGAGGAGAAGCATTAACAACAGAATTAGCAAATCAACTATTAGGAACAGGAGCAGAATTATGGAATGTATATGGACCTACAGAAACCACAATTTGGTCAATGCTGAAGCAAGTTGAGAAAATAAATGATTCAGGATCAGAGGGGATAATTCCCATTGGTTATCCGATTGCGAATACACAAATATATATTTTAGATAGTGATTTACAACCTGTACCGATTGGGGTAGCAGGAGAATTACATATTGGTGGTGCTGGTTTAGCGAGGGGTTATTTAAAGCGACCGGAGTTAACAGCAGAGAAATTTATTGAAAGTCCATTTAATAGCAACAATAAATTATATAAGACTGGGGATTTAGCGCGTTATTTAGCTAATGGTCAGATTGAATATTTAGGAAGAATTGATAATCAGGTAAAGGTGCGGGGTTTTAGAATTGAGTTGGGAGAAATTGAAGCGGTAATTAATGCTTATCCCGACGTAAATCAAGGAGTGGTGATATCCCGTGTAGATAGTCCAGGAAATCATCGCTTGGTGGCTTATTTGGTGACGAAAGATGGTTTTGATTTGCCAAAGTTACGCAATTTATTGAAGTTGCAATTGCCTGATTATATGATACCTGCGACTTTTGTGGTTTTGGATTCTTTACCTCTGACTCCTAATGGGAAGATTGATAAAAAGGCTTTACCTGCACCGGAAATTGATTTAAGTAAAGAAAAAGAATTTGTTCCTCCCCAAACTCCTACGGAGGAAATGATAGCTAATATCTTCGCAACTGTTTTAAATGTGCAATTAGTCGGGATTCATGATAACTTCTTTGAACTGGGTGGTCATTCCTTACTGGCAACTCAAGTGATTTCTCGTTTGCGAAAAGCCTTTGAGATAGAAATTCCCTTGAAAGAATTGTTTGCTGCTCCTACTGTAGCTCAATTAAGCGATCGCATTGAGTCACTCAGAAATAATCATAGTTTATCCTTAGCTCAACAGCTACAAGCTGTTCCTACTACTCAATTAGATAACCGGGAGATTATCGAAATATGAAAACTATAGAAGAATTTTTATCCAAATTAGCAAATCTAGATGTTAAACTTTGGCTTGAAGGTGAACGTTTACTTTGTGATGCACCTCAAGGCATTTTAACTCCTGATATCCGCACTCAATTAGCTGCCATAAAACCGGAAATTATTAGCTTTCTTAAACAAGTTAATCTTCAGAAAGATTTTTATCTCCAACCTATTCTTCCTGCTCCCAGAACTGGTGATTTACCTTTATCTTTTGCTCAAGAAAGACTTTGGTTTTTAGATCAATTAGAAGGTCAAAATTCTACTTACAATATCCCTGGAATGTTAAGAATTACGGGGAATCTGCAAATTTCTGCACTTGAGCAAGCATTGAAAGAAATAGTCAATCGTCATGAAGTGCTGCGGACAAATTTTAAAGCTGTCAATGGTACACCCATACAGGTAATTGATGATAAAAAAACTTTTACATTAACCATAGAAGATTGGCAGCATCTCAATAAAACAGAAGCTGATATTCAACTATTTTCACAACAAGAAACAGAAAAAACATTTGATTTAACTACAGATACTCTTTTAAGAGCCACTCTTTTACAAGTATCTAATCATGAATTTATATTGTTGGCAACTATGCACCATATCATCTCTGATGGTTGGTCAATAGGAATATTTGTAGAAGAATTATCTCACCTTTATCAAAGTTATATTCAGGGGAAAAATTCTTCTTTACCTAAATTACCAATTCAATATGCAGACTTTGCAATATGGCAAAGACAACGGTTGAGTGGAGAAATTTTAGAAACTCAAATAAACTACTGGAAACAGCAATTAGCAAATGCACCTGCTTTGTTACAATTACCAACCGATAGACCTAGACCTGCGGTAATGACAAATGCCGGCAAAAGCCACAGATTTACTATTAATTCCGAATTAACTCAGCAATTACAAAAACTCAGTAGGGAAAATGAAACAACCCTATTTATGACATTACTGGCAGGATTTTCTACATTATTATATCGTTATAGTTATCAAGAAGATATTCTCATAGGTTCACCAATAGCTAACAGAAATAGAGGGGAAATAGAATCCTTAATTGGTTGTTTTGTAAATACATTAGTATTAAGAACAAAATTTGATAATAATCCTAGTTTTCAAGAATTACTAAATCAGATAAAAGAAGTAACATTATCGGCATACTCTCATCAAGATGTACCTTTTGAGCAAGTGGTAGAAGTTATTAAACCAGAACGTTCTTTAAGTCATTCTCCTTTATTTCAGGTGCTATTTATTTTACAGAATGCACCAATGGAAAATTTAAAATTACCTGGAGTAAATATAAAAATATTCTCATCAGATATAGTTAGAGCTAAGTTTGATTTAACTTTATCAATGATGGAAACTGAGAAAGGATTAATAGCATCTTATGATTATAACAGCGACTTATTTGATGAAAGAACAATCATAGGAATGGCAGAACATTTCCAAAACATATTAACAGCTATAGTTGAAAATCATCAAATCCAAGTAAATACAATTCCTTTATTAACAACCACAGAAAAACAGCAATTATTATTTGACTGGAATAATACTCAAGTTGAATATCCCCAATATAAATGTATTCATCAGTTGTTTGAAGACCAAGTAATTAAAACTCCTAATGCTGTTGCAGTAGTATTTGAAAATCAACAACTAACTTATCAAGAACTAAATCAAAAAGCCAATCAACTAGCAAATTACTTAAAAACATTAGGAGTCAAAACAGAAACATTAGTGGGGATATGTGTAGAACGTTCCTTAGAAATGGTAATTGGACTATTAGGAATATTAAAAGCAGGGGGAGCTTATGTACCAATAGATCCTAATTATCCAGCAGAAAGAATAGCATATATGCTATCAGATGCCAACGTACAAATATTAATCAGTCAAAAATCATTATTATCATCCTTATCAGCACATCAAACAAAAATAATTAGTTTAGATCAAGATTGGGAAATAATTAATCAACAAAATTCAGAAAATCCAGATAGTGAAATAAAACCAAAAAACCTAGCATATATAATATATACATCAGGTTCAACAGGAAAACCCAAAGGAGTGCAAATAGAACATCAAGGAGTAGTGAACTTTTTAACTACCATGAGTCAGCAACCAGGGATAACAGAAAAAGATACATTAAACGCAGTTACAACAATCTGTTTTGATATAGCAGGATTAGAAATATATTTACCATTAATAGTCGGAGCAAAAGTCATAGTAGTAAGTAGAGAAATAGCAACAGATGGAAATAGATTATTAAAGCAAATGCAAGAGTCAGGAGTCACAGTTATGCAAGCGACTCCAGCGACATGGCAAATGTTATTAAGTGCAGGATTATCAACAGAGAAATTAAAGATAAAAGTGTTGTGTGGAGGAGAAGCATTAACAACAGAATTAGCCAATCAACTATTAGGAACAGGAGCAGAATTATGGAATGTATATGGACCTACAGAAACCACAATTTGGTCAATGGTGAAGCAAGTTGAAAAAATAGATGATGTAGCAATAATACCCATAGGAAAACCCATAGCCAATACAGAACTTTACATTTTAGATAGTTATTTAAAACCAGTACCCATAGGAGTATCTGGAGAATTGCATATAGGAGGAGATGGGTTAGCGAGAGGATATTTAAACCGTCCAGAGTTAACAGCAGAAAGATTTATTAATAGTCCATTTAATCCTGAACAAAAAATATATAAAACTGGAGATTTAGCTAGGTATTTATCAGATGGTAATATAGAATATTTAGGCAGAATAGATCATCAAGTGAAAATACGTGGGTTTAGAATAGAATTAGGAGAAATAGAAGCAGTAATTAATGATTATATCCAAATAAATCAATCAGTAGCAATTGCTAAAGCAGATAAATTAGGCAATCAAAATCTCGTAGCTTATTTATTAGTAAAAGATGGTTTTGAATTACAGGAATTAAGAAACTTCCTGAAATCTCAATTACCAGATTATATGATTCCTAGTGGTTTTGTAATCTTAGAATCATTTCCCCTTACTCCCAACGGTAAAATTGACAGAAAAGCCTTACCTGAACCTGAATTTACGAGAGAAAATTTACAACAAAGCTATCAAGCACCTCGTACAGCATCAGAAGTAATATTATGTGAAATATTCTCAGAACTATTAAATATTAATCCCGTAGGAGTCCAGGATAACTTCTTTGATTTAGGTGGACATTCATTATTAGCTGTGCGGTTAATGGCTTTAATTCAAGATAGATTTAAAATTAATTTACCTTTAGCAATTTTATTCCAATCTCCCACAGTAGAACAATTAGCATTATTAGTGGATGATCCTAATTTTAATGTTTCTAGTCCTACATTAATTCCTATTCAAAGCAAAGGCAATAAGCTACCTTTATTCTTTGTTCCTGGTGCTGGTGGTAACGTGATTTATTTAAATAGTTTAGCCCAGTTTATCGGTACAGAAAGGCCATTTTATGGATTACAACCAAATGGTTTAGATGGACAAGGAAAATTAGATGAATCTGTAGAAGCAATGGCTTTTACCTATATTCAATCTATGAAACAGGTACAATCTGAAGGTCCTTATTTTATTGCCGGTCATTCCTTTGGGGGTTGGATAGCTTATGAAATAGGTAGACAATTGCTCCAGAAAGGGGAGAAAGTTGGTTTGATATTTGAGGTAGATACACTTGCACCTAAACCTAAAAAATATCATATTCCTAAACACATGGAAGAGTGGCAATGGTTAGAAATGACTCTTAATCAAGCGGAAGGATTATATGGAAAAGAGATAGGAGTAAAGGGTGAAGAGTTACAGCAACTTAATTCTGAAGATGAGCAATATGCTTATGCTTTAGATAAACTGATTAAGGCTGGTATTTTACCCCCAGGAAGTTTGGTGAGGCAGCTACGGGGGATTATCAAAGTCTACAAGGCCAATAATGAAATAGAATATGTTGTGAAGGAAGATGAAGGAGATAAATTACCGATAGTATTATTTCGTTCTCAAGGGGGATTTACAGAAGAGGTTTCAGCGGTAAAAGAAGAGTGGTTTGCACGGGAAGATTGGGGTTGGCAAGAGTACGCAAGTATACCATTAGCGGTGGAATGGATACCAGGAGATCATCACACAATGATGGCTGTTCCTCATGTCGAAATCCTTGCCCAAAAATTTCGCCAATATCTGGATTAGTAAAATGTTGCTGTGCTTGAGAATTGAAAATTTCGCCTTGATTGATCATCTGGAATTGGATTTTGGATCTGGTTTGAATGTGTTGACGGGGGAAACCGGCGCAGGAAAGTCAATTATTTTGGATGCGATTGATGCGGTTTTGGGTGGTAAAGTTTCTAGTCGGGTGATTCGGACTGGCACAAATAGAGCGATCGTAGAAGCGACTTTTAGCGTCACTCCACCTCTAGCCGCTTGGTTAAGTGAGCAGGAAATTGATTTAACTGATGATAATGTGGTGATAATTAGTCGAGAAATTACTACTACTACCAGTAATATCCGCAGTAGATCACGGGTGAATGGGGTGCTGGTAAATCGTCAGTTAATGGGAGGATTGCGGGACAGTTTAGTAGAAATTACGGCACAAGGGCAAACTGTACAGGTGGGACAATCAGCCCAAGTTCGAGATTGGTTAGATTTGTATGGTGGTGATTCTGCTTGGCAAAAACGGCAAAATGTGGCTGCTGCTTATGGTGTGTACCAACAAGCCCGGCAAGCACTAGAAAAACGCCGGATATCGGAACGGGAACGACTGCAACAATTGGATTTACTCACCTATCAAGTGCAAGAATTGGGTGCAGCAAATCTTGATGATCCCCAAGAACTGGAACAATTAAATCAAGAACGGGAACGCCTCAATCATGTTGTTGATTTACAACAAATGAGTTACAAAGTTTATCAGGCTTTGTATCAAGATGAGCAGGAAAGTCGGACTGCTGCTGATTTATTGGCAGATGGTGAGATGACATTAACTCACATGGTGGAGTATGATTCTCAACTACAATCTTTATTAGAATTGGTGCGGGATGCGATCGCCGCAGTGATGGAAGTGGGTAGACAAATTAATGCTTATGGGGAAGCTTTGGAAGCTGATCCTCAAAGGTTGGAAGAAGTAGATGAACGGATACGGGAATTAAAACAAATTTGTCGTAAATATGGACCAACTCTGACGGAAGCGATCGCCTATTATGAAGTTATTCAAGGTGAATTAGCTGCATTAAATGATAGTGAACAAGCTATAGAAACTTTAGAACAACAAGAACAATTATATTTACAAGAACTCCTGCAAGTTAGTCAAAAATTAACCCAATTACGTCGGCAAACTGCGGCTCATTTAGAATCTCGTTTATTAGCCCAACTCAAGCCTTTAGCCATGGATAAGGTGAAATTTCAAGTGGAAATTATGCCAATTGCTCCCACAGCTACAGGTGCAGATAAAATTACTTTTATGTTTAGTCCTAACCCCGGAGAACCTATTCAACCATTAACAGAAATTGCTTCTGGTGGGGAAATGAGCCGATTTTTACTAGCATTAAAAGCTTGTTTTAATCAAGGGAATGAAGTAGGAACAATGGTATTTGATGAAATTGATGTGGGTGTTTCTGGTCGAGTTGCCCAAGCGATCGCGGAAAAATTGCACCAACTCAGTCAAGGACATCAAGTATTATGTGTAACCCATCAGCCTCTAGTTGCAGCTATGGCAGATCGTCATTTTCGAGTTGATAAATTAGTGATTAATAAACCTAGAAATAGTCATGATGAACAGCGGACAGTTGTCAGGGTGACAAGTTTAGATAATTTAACTACCCGTCGAGAGGAATTGGCACAGTTAGCCGGTGGGAAATCTGCAAATGAAGCGATCGCTTTTGCCGAATCTTTATTATTACAAGCTGCTAATCATCGAGAAACTACACAACCACAATAAGTTAATACAGGTTGATTACCTTTCCTGTTGCAAATAATACAACAAAAGCATTAAGATTAAACTAGCCATATACCTTTTTATCCTTAGTTTAAATCCCTGTTCCCTTGCCCCAACGACAATTTTTAACACACACCTACTTATATGAATACAATTTTGATCATTGAAGATGAGCCTCAAATACGAGAAAACATTCAGGAAATTCTCGACCTTCAGGGGTTTGCCACAATCACCGCAGAAGATGGATTGGAAGGGTTACAAATGGCTGAACGCCATCAACCAGATATCATTATTTGCGATCTGATGATGCCACGATTAGATGGATATGGAGTGATTAAAGCATTGCGTCAACAGCCATTGACTGCGGACATTCCCTTGGTTTTTCTTACTGCTAAAGCAGAACATCGTGATTTGCGTCAAGCAATGGAACTGGGTGCAAATGACTATTTAACCAAGCCCTTTGAACCCAATGAACTCATTCGGGTAATTTCGGTTCAACTAGAAAAACGCCAAATAGTTGCTCAACGCTACAGTGGACAGATTAAACAGATGGAAGATCAGATCAATTATCTGACTCGTCATGATAGCTTGACTGGTTTACCCAATCAATTTTTCTTAGAAGAGTATTTCAATCAAACTCGTCTTCAAGTCTACAATCAAAGTCAATTTTTACCCCTATTATTGATTGATATAGAAATTCTCTACCGGACTAAATTATTCTTTGAACCAAGTTTGAAGAATTTGTTAATTAAAACTGTAGGGGAACAATTAAATCAGTTAAATTCCCAAGATCAGATTATTGACTTAATTGCTTACTTAAAAACCGACCAACTAGCATTGCTATTAAAGCCAGTTCAAGACAGTAAAATCGCTGCTAATATTGCTTTACAAATTTTAGAAAATTTATCACAACCATTAATTATCAATAATCAGGAAATCTCTATTCAAGCTAAAATTGGTATTGCTTGTTATCCCAATGATGCGCTGCAATTAGGAGAACTATTGACTCATGCAGAAGTTACTCTAGAGCATTATAAACAAGAAAATAAAACTTACTATTATTTCTACAATCAAGAAATACTAGATATTGTTTTTAGAAAAGTAATTTTAGAAACTGACTTTTGGCAGGCGCTGGAAAGGAATGAATTTCAGCTTTATTATCAACCTCAAATGAATATTCAGACTAAAAAGGTTGTCGGTTTAGAAGCATTAATCCGTTGGCAACATCCAGAATATGGAATGATTTCTCCCGCAGAATTTATTCCTATGGCTGAAGAATCAGGCTTTATTATTCCTTTGGGAGAATGGGTTGTAAAAACAGCTTGTTCACAAATAAAAAAATTACAATTAGAAGGCTTTGGTAATTTAAATGTGGCTGTTAATATATCAGCTTATCAGTTTAGACAAGAAAATTTTCTTCAACGTATTCATGATATCATTATTGAGGCAAATTTCAATCCAGAACTATTAGAGTTAGAACTGACTGAAACTGTATTTATTCAAGATATTGAAGTAGTGAAAAGCCAAATAGAAGAGTTGAGGAATTATGGCATTAAATTATCAATTGATGATTTTGGTACAGGATATTCATCTTTTAAATATTTACAAGAATTATCTTTTAGCCACTTGAAAATAGATCGTTATTTCATTAGCAATATTGACAAGTTGGAAAATAAGCAATCAATTGTTAAAAGTATAATTCAGTTGGCAGATAGTTTGAAAATCAATATTATTGCCGAAGGAGTAGAAACAAATGAAGAGTTAAATTGGCTCAAACACAATCATTGTTCTATGATTCAAGGATATTTTATCAGTCGTCCTTTAACAATAGAGGAATTAAAGACTTTTTTACTAGCCAATCATTAAAAAACCAGAACCCCATTTATCTATCAATCAAGGAAACAAGGAAAATAACATGAAAACCATTTTAATTATTGAAGATGAAACTCAAATCAGAAACAATATCCGAGAAATATTGCACCTATCAGACTTTGATACACTCGTTGCTGAAAATGGGTTACAGGGTTTGGAATTAGCTAAAAATAAACATCCTGATTTGATTATTTGTGATTTGATGATGCCTGAATTAGATGGTTATGGTGTATTAACTCAATTGCGTCAGAATAGTTCTACAGCAACAATGCCTTTAATTTTCTTAACTGCTAAATCAGAGTGGTCAGATGTACGCCGAGGCATGGAACTTGGTGCTGATGATTACCTAACTAAGCCTTTTCAACCTCATGAATTACTACAAGCAATTACTGCTAGACTTGATAAAAAATCTATAGCTGACCAACAAATTCAACAAAAATTAAATGATTTAAGCAGTGCTATAAGTCACTCACTTCCCCATGAAATTAATACTCCTCTCAATCACATTATAGGATTATCAAATTTATTGATTCAAGAGCAGGGAATGCTTGCTAATGAGGAAAATTTAGAAATGCTAAATTTAATTCATCAAGCAGGTTTAAGAATACATAAGTTGACTCTTAATTTCCTCATGTATACAGAGATGGAATTAATATCATCTGATCCGGCAAAAATTGCAGCAATTCGCAATAATGGAGTCAAAAGTTTTGTCAAATCAGATATTGAAAATGTAGCTGTAAAAATTGCCCAAGAGTCCAATAGATTAGCAGATTTAAGTATAGAAATATCTGATGCAATGGTCAAAATTTCTCCAGCCAAATTGAGTAAAATTGCTGAAGAAATAATTGATAATGCTTTTAAATTTTCCCAGCCAAATACACCCATAAAAATCATTGGCTATAGCATTGAAAATACCTTTCATTTGTATATAATTGATTACGGTAGAGGTATGACTCACGAAGAAATTGCTAATGTTGGAGCCTATGTCCAATTTGGGCGCAAAATTTATGAACAACAGGGTTCTGGTTTAGGACTATTAATTGCTAAGAGGTTGGTGGAACTCCATGGAGGAGAATTTTCAATTGAAAGTATATATGGGAAACAAACAATTATTAGGATTGTTCTTCTCCAGTAAATTATCTAATTTATAAAGGGATGTTTTGAAAAGGAATACTAACTGTAAATGTTGTTCCCTTTCCTAATTGGCTATCTAGACTAATTTTCCCTTTGTGCAAATCCACACATTTTTTGACTATGGATAGTCCTAACCCTGTTCCCGAAATATTACCAACATTTGAAGCTCGGTGAAAAGATGCAAATAAATTAACTTTATCTGCTTCAGGAATGCCGATGCCACTATCACTAATTTTAAATATCAGTTGATTATTTTCTTGAGTTAAACTCAAGTTAACTAAATTAGTATTAGGAGAATACTTAATAGCATTAGTGAGGAGATTAGTGAGAATTTGCTGTAACAGTTTTTTATCGAAATAAATCATCAGAAAATTGTCAATAATTTCCTCACCTAAATCTACAGAAAAATCAATTTCATGTTGGGTACTTTTAGCTTCTATTTCCTCTTTGAGATGATCACAGAAAGCGATGATATCTAATGCTTCTAAATTTAATTCTATGATCTCAGCTTCAGTACGATTAATCATCAATACATCATCAAGGATTTGGGTTATATGCGTGATAGTGTTTTGGATTGTTTGTAGATGTTCCTGTTTTCTTTCTGGGGTGAGGCGATCGCTAAAATTTTGCAAAATCCCTGATGATGAGGAAATAATAGCTAACGGTGTACGAAACTCATGGGATGCCATGGTAATAAAGCGTGATTTTAATTGGTTTAATTCCTTTTCTTTTTCTAGAGATGCTTTTAATTCTGCTGTCCGTTCAGCAACTCTATTTTCCAATTTCTCAGTCAGTTCCATAAGTTGTTGGTTCTGAATTTCCAAAGCTTTGCTCAACTGGCTTAATTGCAAATGTGTTCTTATACGAGCAAATAGTTCTTCTTCTTGAAATGGCTTGGTGATATAGTCTACAGCACCTAAATTTAAACCTCTGACTTTATCAACAGTATCTATTAAAGCCGTCATAAAAATTATTGGAATTGACTGAGTGAGAGGATCGGCTTTCAATTGCTGACAAACTTCAAAGCCACTAATATCAGGCAACATAATATCTAGAAGGATTAAATCAGGAATACTGAGATGGACTTGCTTGATGACATTTAAACCCTCTACTTCAATGCGAACGTTGTAACCTCTGGCACTTAAAGCATGATCAAGAATTTCTAAATTGGTGGGATTGTCATCAACTATTAAAATCGTGGCGCACTCAGGTAAATTTTCCAACATCTTTAACTCATTCTTTAATTGGATACTATTGTTTCTGTTGATTGTTCATTTATGGCTTCTTGCAGAAACTCACGAACTTTAACAATTTTATAACCACGCAGCATTAGAGCAATTTTATCTACAAAGTGGCGGTATTTTTCACTTTTTTGAACTAGCACTTCTAGCTCTTGCTGCATTGCTTTAATTTGTCCTTGCATGGCATATTCTAATAATGTACTTAAATCAGAGGCTGGAGGAACAAGTATTTCTGTATTTATATTGTCCTCTGATGATTTAGCATTGATTGTTTCTGACTCTGTATACATCCAATCCAGATGGAGATATTGAGCTAATATACGATAAAGTTCTTCTGCTTGTACTGGTTTAGGTAAGAAATCTTGTCCACCGACTGACAAGCTGGCTTGACGATCAGCATCCAATACACTAGCAGAGGAAATAATCACAATGGTGTTTTGCAATTCGGCTAATTGACGTAATTGGATCAGCATTTCCCACCCATCCATAATTGGCATTTTCAGATCAGAAATGATCAGATCAGGAGGATTTGCTAATGCCTTTTCTAAAGCTTCTTCCCCATTTTTTGCTTCTATAATGATAAAACCCAAGGGAGTAAGCAAACTCATAAGTACAGAGCGATTTTCCCAGCGATCATCAACTACTAAAATTTGCTTACGCTGTCCAGAATATCCGACAATTCGCCCCAGGTTTGTGATAGTGTTAGCTTTAGCCCAATCATCTGCTAAAGGACACTGGAGTTCAAATTCAAATATACTCCCAATTCCCAATTGACTGCGAACTTGCAGACTACTACCCATCATTTCTACAAAATTTTGACTGATAGCTAAACCTAAACCAGTTCCTTCTGCTTGTCGTTTTGATGTTCCTACTTGTTCAAAGGGCAGAAAAATTTTTTCTAGTTGATCTGAATTCATCCCAATACCTGTATCTTCAATTTGAAAGTGGAGTTTGACGGTAGATACAGAATTTGTAGATGATGTAAATGATTCTGTTATATTTTCACTAAGAATAACTCTAAAAATGATTTTTCCTCTATCTGTAAACTTGATGGCATTACCTAAAAGATTGAGTAAAATTTGTCTAACCCGCTTTTCATCAACAATGACTCCTGATGGTAGATTTTCTGGTGTTTGGTAAATAAAATCGAGACTTTTTTGCTCGGCTTTGATCTGTGCAACTGCTACTACCCCTTGTAATAAAGATGGTAAATAACAAGGTGCGGGGTAAAGTGCCATTTTTCGAGCTTCAATTTTGGCAAGATCGAGGACATCATTAATCAAGGTAAGTAAGTGAGCGCCACATTCATAAATTACCCCAACTCCCCGTTGTTGTTCTGAACTTAGTGCTGTGCGGGTGAGGATTTGAGCATAGCCTAAAATGCCATTTAGAGGTGTACGTAATTCGTGGCTCATGTTGGCAAGAAACTCGCTTTTAGCTTGATTTGCCGTATCTGCTACTTCCTTGGCTACTTCTAATTGCTGGGTATATTCTTGCTGTTCTTGTAGCAGTTGTTTAACTCGTTGAATCAGTTGGTTTAAAGATATAGCTAGTATGCCGGTTTCATCGTTGATATCTGTTGGTAATTGCAGATCAAAATTTGATTCGCGGGTGACTTGTTGAGCTATGTTTGTGACAGATTGAATGGGTCGGGCGATCGCTCGACTGATGTAGAATGCCAAAATAATAGCGATCGCAATTGATAGTCCTAGCCCCATAATAATAATCTGGGTGCGTAAATGTTCGGCTTCGATAAGAGCTAATTCTGCTGCACCTTGTCTTTCTACTGATTGTTCATAAAAACTTCTTAACTGATCTGGAAATTCGATAAAAGGAACAAATTCTGGACTTTTGACTATTGCAACTACTAGCTTTTCTGCTTGTGCTGCTCCCTCTGGAATAGTTGTCAGTGGCTGAATTTCTTGAGTAAATTCTCGCGCTTTTTGTGCAAATTTACTAACAGTCACTTCATACTTTTCTAGTAAAGGTTGTAACCCCTCTAGAGTCACTGGTTTCCCTGACTTATTGTGATTATGAAGCAGCAACCGAATTTGTTCCACCCGATTAATTAATTTGCTACTTTCGCGTTCAAAGGCTTCGGGATTTTGTAAATATGGTGAAAGTTGCTTGGCTGGCCGATTGTACAAAACATCAACCTGCAATGTACTCAGCAGGTTACGCTCTTTTGAAGCTATTTGACTGGCTTGTAAAGCTTTCTGTTGATAATAGTTACCTACAGTTAGTCCAATGATAGTTCCCCCTAGTGCTATTCCTAGAGATACTGCATACCCATAAATAATTTTGTTTTTAATACTCATAAGACCTCACGGTATGGGGGAAACTCAGTGCTGCTACTAGCTCTAGCCATAAGTCATTTTTTAGTATTTACACTGATACTCTACTTACTTGATTACCCTTATAATTAGATACAGTAAGCAATTATTAACGCAAAACTACTTGTATCTATGGTAGGTTGACAAAGAAACCCAAATCTGTGCTTTTTACTATAGCATTTGTATATACACATACCCACCAGAAAACGTTGAATTTAAGATTTATAAACTGGCAAAAAGTAGTAAATATTTCTATTACTTTCATTAATGAAAAAATTCCCGGTCATAAATTACCTAAAGTGCAACCATTAGAAAAATTGCAAATTAGTATTTGCATAATAAATAATCCCTAAATAAAACCCAGATCAAATATTCAGAGATGATGACAAGTTATGTCTATAAAAAATTTTTCTGTATCAGATATAGAGTCAACTATTCTCACTTCTCCTTTAACACTTTCTGCTGACACTCCAGTAATTGCAGCAGTGCGGTTAATGAGTCAAGTTCGAGAAACTTGTCATGTCACCTTAGCATTGGTGCAATCAGATGTTAATTTGTTAAATTATTCAGAACAAGCCAGTTGTATTCTTATAATTGAGAACGAAAAATTAATTGGTATTTTTACAGAAAGGGATATTGTCAGATGTACAGCATTGGGTTTGAATTTAGACAACACCAGTCTGGCAGAAGTAATGATTCAAAATCCAGTAACTATTAAAAAATCACAATTGACTAATATTTTTGTGGCTTTGAATTTGTTTCGTCAATACAAAATCCGCCATTTAACAGTTGTTGATGATCAGAATCATATTATAGGTTTGATCACACCTACAACAGTGCGCCAATTACTACAAGCTGCTGATTTACTAAAAATACGTACTATTGGTGAAGTCATGACTGCTGAAGTCATCCAAGCACCACCAACAATATCGGTATTAGAATTAGCACAATTAATGGCAAAGTATTCTGTTAGTTGTATAGTAATTACAGAATCAGATTCCCAACGTCAACCTATAGGCATTGTCACAGAACGAGATATTGTCCAAATGCAGGCTTTGGAATTAAATATTGTAGAACTTGAGGCTCATACTGTGATGAGTGCGCCTTTGTTTTATATGCGTCCTCAGCAGTCATTGTGGGAAGCTCATCAACAAATGCAGCAGCGGCATATCAGACGTTTAGTAGTCGTAGACGAGTCTAATGAACTACTAGGAATTGTCACCCAAACCAGCATACTTTATTCTCTTGATCCAGTGGAGATGTATGAAACTATTAATTTTTTACAGAATAAGGTTTGTCAATTAGAATCAGAAAAAGTCGAGATTCTGCATAAGCAAAATACAGAACTAGAGATCCAAGTTCAGGAAAGGACTACAGAATTAAGACAACAAGTAAATTCAGGTCAACTCCTAGCTACCCTCTCTCAAAAAATTCGGCAATCCCTTAATCTAGAGTTTATTTTACACACTACTGTTTCAGAAATTCAGGAGTATTTACAAACAGAAAGAGTCATAATTTACCAGTTTGAAACAATATCATCTGGAAAAATTATTGCTGAGTCCCTATTACCAGGAATAAAATCTCTTCTAGAGATTAACAACGAGGATTCATGTTTTGCAGAGCGTTGGTTAGAACCCTATATTAATGACCAAGTGCGGAAGATTGATGATATTTATACTGGCAATCTTAACGAAAACTATATTCAGTTTCTAGAACAATTACAAATTCGTGCCAGTCTGATTGTACCGATTGTCCATAATAGTCAGCATTGGGGTTTATTGTGCGTTCATCAATGCTTAGAACCTCGATATTGGGACACCTTAGAAGTTGAATTACTAGAAAAATTATCTGCCCAAATTGCGATCGCTATTCAACAATCCCAACTTTATCAAGAAACACAAAAGGAACTACTAGAACGTCAGCAAGCAGAAATAAATCTGCAAAAACTCAATGAAGAATTAGAAACCCGTGTAGCTCAACGTACTGCCCAATTACAGCAAATTAATCAGGATTTATTACTAGAAATTATAGAGCGTAAACACATTGAAAAAAAATCCAAAAACAGTTAACAGCTATTGAATCTACTATTGATGGTATCGCCATTGTTCAAGATGAAAAATATCTCTATTTAAATAAAGCCCATACTGAAATGTTTGGATATGATACAGCAACAGAATTAATCGGTAAACCTTGGCAAGAAATCTATACTCCAGAAGAAATAGCCCGTTTTGAAAGTGAGGTTTTTCCGATTTTAAGTCAAGCAGGATACTGGCAAGGAGAAGCAACAGCAAAGCGACGTGACGGCAGTCTTTTTAGTGAAGAAGTATCACTAACCTTAACGAAAGATGGTGAGTTAATTTGTGTTTGTCGGGATATTACTAAAAATAAACAAGCAGAAAACAACTCCAAAAATTACTTTTGGAATTGTCAGACTTCAAATATGCTTTAGATCAATCTGCGATTGTTGCGATTACAGACTCCGATGGCAAAATTACTTATGCCAATGATAAATTCTGTGAAATTTCCCAATATTCAAGATCAGAACTCATTGGTAAAACCCATAAAATAGTTAATTCTGGTTATCACTCCCAAGAATTTTTTCCAAAACCTTTGGGCAACTATTACCAAAGGCGAAGTTTGGAGCGGAGAACTTAAAAACCGGGCTAAAAATGGAACTGACTATTGGGTAGATACAACCATAATTCCTTTCCTAGATAGTAGTGGCCAACCTTGGCAATATTTAGCTATTCGTAATAATATTACTAATCGCAAACAAACGCAATCTGATCTCCAAGAAAGTGAAGAAAAGTTCCGTGAACTGGCAGAAAATCTGCAACAAGTTTTCTGGATAACTGATCTAGAACAATCTCAAATGCTCTATATAAGTCCTGCTTACGAAGAAATTTGGGGTCGGACTTGTAAAAGTCTTTATGAAAATCCCAAATCTTTTATAGATGCTATATATGCTGATGATAGACAAAAATTTCTGACAGCTATGCAAAATAAAAAACAAGGGTTTGATGTCGAATATCGTATTATTCGACCTGATGGTTCAATGCGTTGGATTCGTGATCAAGCTTTCCCCCTCAAGTATAAAACTGGAGAAGTTTATCGAGTAGTTGGTATTGCTGAAGATATTACAAATAGCAAAGAAACCACAGTTGCCCTTGAGCAAAGTCAAAATTTTCTCCGTCAGGTTATTGATACTAATCCTAATCTTATTTTTGTCAAAGATTGGGAAGGACGATATGTTTTAGTTAATCAAGCTTTAGCAGATATTTATGGAACAACCGTTGAAAATTTTATTGGTAAAACTGACGCAGATTTTAATCCTAATTTAAATGAGGTGGCATACTTCAAATTAATCAATCAGCAAGTAATGACGACATTACAACCTTATACCATACCTGAAAGAATGATCATCAGTGCAACTGGGGAAACTCGCTATTTCCAAATTATCAAATCTCCTTTGATAGCTGCTGACGGTAAAGCCTATCAACTTCTCGGAGTATCAACTGATATTACCGAACGTAAGCGAGCCGAACAGGAAATTCAGAAAGCATTGGAAAAAGAAAAAGAACTCGGTGAACTCAAATCACGTTTTGTATCTATGACTTCCCATGAGTTCCGCACCCCTTTAGCTGTAATTTCTTCTTCAGCCGGAATTTTGAAAGATTTTGGCCACAAACTCGACGAAGCGCGAAAAACAAAACATTTAGATTGCATTCAAACTTATGTCAAACACACAACACAACTATTAGATGATATTTTATTAATTAATAAAGCAGAACATGGTAAATTAGCTTTTGAACCGGCTCTTCTCGATTTAATTCCTTTTTGCCAGCAACTAACTGAAGAAATACAATTGAGCGCCCCAAATCACACTATTCTTTTTTCTAGTAATCCTCCAACTGGTGTAAGTGGGAAGATGGATAAAAAGCTAATCCGGCAAATTTTAATCAATTTGCTTTCTAATGCTATTAAATACTCACCCCAGACTTCTACAATCAACTTCAACTTGAATATTATAGAGTCAAATGTAATTTTCAGTATTCATGATCAAGGTATTGGTATTCCCGAAGCAGACATATCTCAACTGTTTGAATCTTTTCACCGCGCTCAAAATGTCGGTAATATTGCTGGTACAGGCTTAGGGTTATCAATTGTTTCCAAATGTATTGATTTACATCATGGCTCAATCGTTGTCAATAGCGAAGTAGGCAAGGGAACAACCTTTACTGTGAAAATGCCCTTATAACTTTCCTTAATTGGGGAACTAAAGCTTTTAAAGCATTTCCCCGATGACTAATTGATTTTTTTAAATCTGTTGTCATTTGGGCAAAAGTCAATTGTTTTTCTGGTACATAAAAAACTGGATCATAACCAAAACCACCATCCCCAACAGGTGCGAATAAAATTTCACCCTGACAAATACCCTCAGATTGAATGACTATTTCTCCTTGGGGATTAGCAACAGCGATCGCACACATAAACTTAGCCTGGCGATTTTCTTGATCACCTAATTCTCTTAATAACCTAGCAATCCTTTCTGCATCACTATTCCCATAACGAGCAGAATACACCCCCGGCGCACCATTGAGGGCATCTACGGCTAAACCTGAATCATCAGCGATCGCCCAATTCCCTGTAACTTTGGCAATTTCAGAAGCTTTTAAACAAGCATTTTCTGCAAAAGTTTCTCCAGTTTCTTCCACATCCAAATCTTCCGGTTTTAAAGTTAATTCCCAATCAGAATCAGCTAAATAAGCTTGCATTTCTCTTAATTTACCGGGGTTTCCTGTTGCTACTACGAGTATTCTATTCATTATTTATATTATGTACAATGTAAAATTAACTGGTTGACGCAAATAATATTTTTTAACTTGTAGTCCCAATTGTAATTTATTTTATAGTTTTCTGTCAATACAACAAAAATAATTGTACAATTTAGATAGAATTGTTTCAAGATAGCGCAACCATGGAACAACTAATCATTAAGGTCGCTGATAAAGAAAAAGCACAGATGTTATTATCAATTATTTCTGCTTTGGATTTTGTTAACTCTGTAGAAGTAATAGAAGATAAGACCATTATATCTGATGATGAGGAAGATTTTTTCTCTTTAGCAGGACTCTGGGAAAATAGAAATATTTCTACTGAGTCAATTCGTCAAGAAGCATGGAGAAGAGAAGTTAAATGATTTTATGTGACACAAATATTCTCATAGAATTCTATAAAAACAATTCTCAAATTATCTCTGAGCTTCGTTTGATTGGACTAAATCAATTAGCGATTAGTACAATTACTCAAGCTGAATTATATTATGGTGCTATTAATAATGTGGAATTGAAGACAATTAAGAAACATTTGAAATTACTTCATATTTTTCCTGTTGATATTACGGTATGTAATCAATTCATTGAATTAATGGAAACTTATTCACTCAGTCATAAACTCAGTATTCCTGATGCCTTAATTGCCTCAACCGCATGAGTTCATAAAATTGATTTATATACTTTAAATGTTAAAGATTTTCGCTTTATTGTCGGGTTAAATTTACATTAGCAATGGGCAATAAGTAATAGTTTTACCAATTACCCATTAATGCTTAATTTGATTCTGCCCAAGTTTTTGCCCAAGCTAGAGTTTTGTGAACTTCTTCTAGGGTTGCAGCTTCACAATAAAGACGTAAAACTGGTTCTGTTCCACTAAATCTAATCATTAACCAACTTTGATCAGCCAGACGGAATTTATAACCATCAATTGTTTGACAACCGATGACTTTTTTACCTGCAATTTCTGTCAAAGGTTGGGATTGCAACTGTTGTAATAATCGCCCTCTGACTTCCATATTTGCTAAAGGTAAATCAATGCGATCATAGCTTGATGAAAAACCAGTTTGTTGTTGTAAATAGCGATAATATTCACCTAAATCCAACCCTGATTCCACCACCGCTTCCAATACATACAGCGCAGATAATAAAGCATCACGTTCGGGAATATGGCTACCATAACCAATTCCACCGGATTCTTCACCACCTAGCAATACTTGTGTAGCTAACATTCGGTCAGCAATATATTTATAACCCACTGCCGTTTCATGGATAGAAAGGTTATGTAGTGCGGCTACACGGGGCATTAAGTCCGAACCGCTGACAGTTTTAACGATTTCGCCCTGAAAGTTGCGCCGCAGGGTGAGATGGTCAATTAAGATGGGAATTAAAATTTGGGAACTGAGAAAATTAGCATCTTGATCTACTGCGGCAATGCGATCGCAATCTCCATCAAATACCAAACCCACTGTTAAACCTGTTTTCTGGGTTTCCCGGTGGGTTTTCATGACTGTAAATAGTCGTGAAAGGTACTTTGGTAAAGGTTCAGGCGCACCACCTTCAAACAGAGGATCGCGATCGCTATTAATTTCCTTAACTTGTTCTCCTAATAGTCGTGCTACTCCTCCAGCCGCCGCCCCGTGCATAACATCCACAAATAATGTTAATTGTCCCGAAGCGATCGCTTTCCTAATTTTGTCAATATCAACTTTAGCTGCTAATGCTTGACAATAACTCGGCCAGGGATCAAAGGTATTTTCCTTGCCTGGGATTGCGGCTGGTACAACTTTCTCTGATAATAAGGCTTCTATCTCTTGTGTAACTTCCTGTGGAACTGAACCACCAAAAGCACTTTTAACTTTTAATCCTAAATATGTACCAGGATTATGACTGGCTGTTACAACTAGCGCCCCTAAAGCTTGGCGTTCTTTAGCCGCCCAACTAAAAGCCGGAGTTGGCGCAAAACAGTCACTAAACAAGACATCAAACCCAACTGCGGTGACGGCATTAGCCACAACACGGGCAAACTCTTCCGCCATAAATCGGCGATCGTAACCGACAATAATTGTCCGGCTACCCACTTCAGAAAAGTAAGTATTATGTAAAACTTTGGCTGCTACAGTTGCGACTAAGGCTAGGCGTTCAAAGGTAAACTCCTCACCTATGACACCCCGCCAGCCATCTGTACCAAACTTGATTGGATTAGTTACAACTGGCATAAAAATATCCTAAATTTCTAATTGAAAATTCTAGCATTTATCATAGGGGATTTGTCAGTTGTCAGTTGTCAGTTGTCAGTTGTCAGTTGTCAGTTGTCAATTGTCAATTGTCAATTGTCAATTGTCAATTCTTGAACTGCCCCCTAGCTTAAAAGTGCGATCGCCATTGGTAAAATTCGATGTTCCTGTACTTGAATTCTCGCGTGTAGTGTTTCTGATGTATCATCTGGTAGCACGGGAACAGCGGCTTGCATTAAAATTTCTCCACTATCAACTTCTAAAGAAACAAAATGCACACTACAACCAGTAATTTTTACTCCAGCAGCTAAAGCCTGTTCTACAGCCCGTACTCCCTTAAAACTCGGTAATAAACTAGGATGGATATTAATCATGCGATTGGGAAAAGCGTCAATTAACACTTGTGTAACTAATCGCATCCATCCCGCCATAATTACGAATTCCACATCATACTGCTTTAATGTTTCGGCAACTTTACCATCAAACTTTTCCCGACTTTTACAGTCACGATGATTTAATAATACAGCTTTTACACCCCATTTGTCAGCCCTAGTTGCTGCCTTCGCCTCCGGATTATTGTAAATTAAAACTTGAATTTGGGCGTTAATTTTCCCATCTGCGATCGCTTGAGCAATCACTTCAAAATTACTCCCATTTCCAGAAGCCATTATTCCCAATTTCACAGGCTTATTTGCGGAAACTTGGTGATGATCAATATCAGGAGAAATGAGACTAGCCGTAGTATTTTTTGGGGAATCATGAATCATAAATAATGATTATTTTAACAAACTTGAACCTACTGGACATTGAACTTCCTGAGCAGCTTTTGTAGGAATTTTGGGAATGGCTGGGGGTTTAGTGGCAGGTTTAACTGTTACACAAATAGCCGTATTTGGCAATATTTCACTGTTGTTTTTTTTGATAAATACAATTCCTGTATAGCTTTTCAAATCAGGCTTTTTAGCAGTAGCTGTTTGCACAACACGCTGATTATTTTTACCTTGAGGAATAATGCGATAACGGTAATTCTCAGTTTCCGACTCAATGCCAATTTTTAGTTCTTGAATAGTGTTGGCAAACTTATTCAACTCTATAAAATAAGCCTGTTGGGCGCGATTCATTGATTTGATAATTATTTCAGCTTCAGCTTCTGGATTATTAGCTGGTTTTTCCATATTCGGATCAATTACTTCAACATTTTCTGGTAATGTTGTATTATCAGAAACCTTTGTAAACAGAGATACATCTGGAGAAAACTGATTAGGTCTAGGTTGTCCAGGATCAGTATCCTTTAGTTGTAGCCGCATTTTACCATCAGTAGTAAAATCAAAAATAGTTAAAACTGGTTTAGGATTATCAGGGAGAATAATATCCAAATACATGGGGTTTGGTGTCGAGTTAATCCGATACTCTAATGGGTAAGCAGCCGATTTTTCAGCAATCCCCATAATCAAAAATAGCTTACCATCAGCAGTGAAGAGAAAATTGATATCTAAACCTAAAGAATCCTTATTTTCCCATCGTCCCAGCAGTTTTTTCAGAATAGCGTCTTCTGAAGAATTAGCTGGTTGGGATACAGTAGGTGTTGGTGCTGTGGTCGGTTGAGCTAGTACATTTGTATGAAATGTCAATGGTAAAGCCACTAATAAGCTGTAAGTTAGGAATTTACTAGCATTTTTGAGTTTGTCAAAGTCAAGAACAAGATACGGCATTTAAGGATATTCCCATGTATTAATAGAATTTTATTTCAATATGGCGCTAATGCTATTTCTCAGTCCTATTAAATAACATAGTCATGACAACACCTCGTCCTTCTCAGATGAAACTGCTAGATAATGATACAGCCGCGGCTTGGATTTTTCTCACCCCAGCCCTGATTTTGTTAGGTTTATTTATAATTTGGCCGATTATCTATTTGTTTTACCTTAGTTTCACTGCTGGTAGTTTCACTTCTAGCGGTACTTATTGGGTAGGCATTAAAAATTACAAGCGATTGTTATTCAATGCGGATTTTTGGCAAGTTATTTTTAATACGGTTTATTTCACGATCGCTACCCTCATTCCCAGTTTAGTAATTCCACTAGGGCTAAGTGTATTATTAAATCGTGCCATTCCTATGCGGGGAATTTTACGCAGTGCCTATTTTCTCCCCTCTATTATCTCCCTTGTGGCTGCTGGCTTAGGTTTCCGCTGGTTATTTCAAGATACAGGACCAATCAATGGACTTTTATCTATGTATGGTATTGGTACAATTTCTTGGTTATCAAATACCTTTTGGGCAATGCCAGTCATTATTTTATTTAGTATTTGGAAACAAATCGGCTTTAATATGGTAGTTTTTTTAGCCGGATTACAAGCAATTCCCCTGAGTCGCTATGAAGCTGCGGAATTAGATGGGGCTAATGACTGGCAACAATTTTGGCATATTACCCTACCAGGACTCAGACCAACGGTAATATTTGCGACCATTACTACAGCAATATTTACATTACGTAGTTTTGAACCTGTTTATGTCATGACTGGTGGTGGACCATTAAATTCTACCAATTTGTTGGTTTACTATACATATCAAGAAGCATTTGGGCAATTTGATTTTGGTTATGCCGCAGCAGTAGCAACGGTACTTTTAGGAGTGACATTACTATTAGTCTATTGGCAATTAAGAACATGGGGAAATGATTAATTAGGGATAGGAGTCACCGAGTCAACAAACTGATTCATGGCGTTGCTGAATTAGGGTATGAAATTCAAAAATCAATTATTTCAAACTCTTACTCTCTGTGACTCTGCGTCTCTGCGTGAAACAAAATCATACTCTTAATCAGCAACACCGATTCATTAAAACTCCCTGCGTAAAAAGATGAGAATAGCAAATGCTAACAACATAAAACTATAAAGTAAACCATAACCAGCATTAGTAAATAATGTGATTGTGTCAGGTAATGCTTGTAAACCATAAACAGCATCATTTTTCAAATCTAATCTAGATAAATCTGGTAATAACAGATATAACCCTTGAGTGATGCGTTCCATACCTGGGTTTTCACTTAAGCGACCTAATGCCACTAAATCTTGAGTAATAGTCCCCATTAAATAGACTGCAAATGTTAAAGCTGTGGCGATAAGGGAACTGGTAAAAACGCCTAGTGTGATGGCTACAGCCGTAATTAAACATAATTGAAAGAATATGAATAGTGCAGCCAGAAAAATACTAGTAACTGGATAGGATACCTGACCAATTTGCAAAAATCCGACATAGATTATTGTCATTGTGGAAATTAAGACAGCGATAACGGCTGATAGTCCTAAGTATTTACTGGTGATAAATTCACTGCGGCTGATGGGTTTGGCAATTAATACTAAGATGGTGCGTTTTTCGATTTCTTTGTTAACTAATCCCGTACCGATAAATATAGCCACAATCAAACCAATAACATTCATGGCTGCTAAACCAAAGTCTAAAAAGATTTTATCAGCAGTAGTGGTGGCAAATTCAGGAATTGCGCGGAAAGCAATAGCCAGAAGGATTGCATAAAAACCAATAATGTAGAGGATGCGATCGCGGATCACTTCCTTAAACACATTCTTGGCCATGACAACAGTTCTAATTACATTCATGGTAGTTATTAATGTTTAATTTTCCCTTATTGTTGTGCTGGTGGAGAACCGACGATAAATGTACTTGTGCGATCGCAAGCAACCTTAGCTACTGTGGTTTTATTCTCTGTTTGTTGACTAGGATTAGATGGTTGAATCAGACAAGATTTTCTCCAGTAATATCCTTGAGCATCTGCACTTGGTCCACCCCAAATAGTTAAAATGTCTAGTCTATATCCAGATTTGATATTCACTACACGGGGTTCAACTCGCCATAGTAGTTTTTCTTTAGATTTATTCAGGTTACTTTCAATGGTTCTTCTACCTAAGTTGCCTAGTTGTTGATCAGCTTCTAGTAACCATTTTTCGACTTCTGACCAAGGTCTATTGCCAATTTGTTGATTAACTAATGGTTGAATTTTATTTAAAATCAAATCACCATTTTTTGGCTTAGGTGTTGGTGGTTCTAATCTAATTACAAAGGCACTTTTTTCAAAGTTGTCTGCACGTAAACTAGGATATTCTTTCAACCATTTATCTATGACAAAGTAAAACTGAATCCAACAACTAATCAGCATACACCAAGCTAACAAAACTACAACTTTTTGACGGTCTTGTAATTTAGGAAGTTTGGCTTTTGCAGATGTTCCTCCTGTTCCTTCAAAAAAGTTAGGTATAGCGGTGACTATGGCGGCTATTGTCGGCCAAATAACTATGGTATTAGATGTTAATACATTCTCTTGATGGCCAAAGGCAAAAACACTGACTAAAAAGCCAGTGATGATAGCCCCTATGGGCATAAAAGTTCCCGGAAATCTTAAAGGATCATCGGTAGTATACCAAGCTGTTCCTGCTAATAAAAATAGCCAACCACAAAAGGCAATAGTATCTTTTATGTAACCGACGGCAAAATATGATATTCCCCAAGAAAAAAGACTCAAGTAAATAAATGTCTGCCATGAATATGCTTTTGGTGGCGTGAACAGTTTTTGCACTCCGGCAAATAAACCTTGAATAAATTTAAATATGCCTATTACATCTTTGAATAGTGAATCCATTTGATTACCTCTAATTTATGTTGAGATGATTGTTCATGTCTTTCATCTATTTTTACCGAGAGCGAATTAAGATGATCAAGGTTATAGCACTATAACTGAGTGAATTTGCTATTAATGTAGCAGTTATGAGATTAGTATTTTGCAATTTAGCTATATTCATATAGCTTGTTCTTTGTTGTGAGGAAGCGAGTTCTATTTCTTTGGCTTTTCCTGCCTCATCCATGAAAATTATCAGGAGCTTGATCAGGATAAATTTAACTAAAAAAGTCGCTAGAAAAATAGTAAAGGATAACAGGACTATCATTGTCCCAATGCTAGGATCTTTGAGCTTATTGAAAAATATATAATTAATCAATTCTGATTTCATAGCAATAGAGAACATTGGCTCGGTTACAAAAAACACAATCCAGCCAATTACACAAGAAAAAACATTCATGGAAATAGCATAAAAAATGCTGGTTTTTTTATCAAATTTTTAGGGATTTATTCAGGACATAAGCTTCTATGGGAATGGCAGTCAGTAAGAATAATATGCCAAAAAATATTGCACCAAGGGGTAAAATTATGGGTAGTGTTAATTCTTCAGACATAGTTATAACAACAACGAGATTTTGTAATTTATAATTTATGGGAAATTGCTGACTTCTGTAGAGATGTTCTGGAGGAATGTCTCTACTGACTTATTTTTGAGTTTTTTTTACTTAGTTGTCCAGAGTATAACTGAAAGAATACGGATAGTAGGCAATTATCTCATTGTTATGGCATTTATGATCTGGGTATGCCAAGAGATTTTGATTAAGATTATTAATACATCTATCAAACTTTGATACGTAGGGATGAAGTTAGTGTAGCGTGGCGCAAGCCATACTCTTGTAAGGGCGAAGCGTTCGGTGTAAGGGCGAAGCATTCGGAAAATAAACTTGGGAAAAACCGAGAATTTGTCGCCCGAATGCTTCGCCCCTACTGGGAAAAACCGAGAATTTGTCGCCCGAATGCTTCGCCCCTACTGGAAAAAACTGAGAATTTGTCGCCCGAATGCTTCGCCCCTACGACTCCTGAACTCCTAGCCCTCACAGATATCTTTTTCCGCAAACTCTACGTAGGAATGAAGATAAAACCCCACACCCTAGACCATAGTTTCGATAAGATAAGGAATTGCCACTTTATAGCTTTTCAAAAGATGACAAGGAACGGCATCGGTATTCGCACAGCGCAAGTGCGTTCTGAGCGGCTTACAGGTCAAATTCACGTATATGATGGCATTGGGAAAGGTAAGTCCCAAGCGGCTTTAGGGGTGGTTTTGCGCTCGATTGGTTTGGGAATAAATACACCGAGTGATTCTAACCGCGTCTTACTATTGCGGTTTTTGAAAGGTCCAGAACGTGATTATGATGAGGATGGTGCGATCGCAGCTTTACAGCGTGGTTTTCCCCATTTAATCGATCAGGTTCGCACAGGAAGAGCGGAGTTTTTTGGCCATGATGAGATTACACTTTTTGATAGAACTGAAGCTGCACGGGGTTGGGATGTAGCTAAGGGGGCGATCGCATCAGGGTTATACTCGGTTGTAGTCCTAGATGAAATTAACCCGGTTTTAGATTTGGGTTTGCTACCTGTGGATGAGGTGGTAAAAACCTTAAAATCTAAACTCCAGGAATTGGAAATTATCGCTACTGGACGCGCTGCACCGCAACAGTTACTAGATATTGCGGATTTGCATTCGGAAATGAAACCCCACCATCACCCAACAGCCGCAGAACTATTAATTGAGGGGATTGAAATTTATACTGGTGCGGGTAAAGGTAAATCTACCAGTGCTTTGGGTAAAGCCTTGCAGGCCATTGGTAGAGGTATCAATCATCCTGGATCTACCCGTGTATTAATTATGCAGTGGTTGAAAGGTGGTAGTGGTTATACTGAGGATGCAGCGATCGCGGCTTTACAACAATCCTATCCTGAAGTAGTAGATCATCAACGTTGTGGACGTGATGCCATTGTTTGGCGTAATTCTCGACAAGACTTAGACTATATAGAAGCGCAGAGAGGTTGGGAAATTGCCAAAACAGCGATCGCCTCTGGTGTGTATAAAACCATCATTCTCGATGAACTCAATCCCACTGTGGATTTAGAATTATTGCCTGTAGATCCTATTGTGCAAGCTTTGCTACGTAAACCCAGAGACACGGAAATCATTATTACTGGTCGCTGTCAAAATCAACCAGCTTATTTTGATTTAGCCAGTATTCACTCGGAGGTTTACTGTCATAAACACTACGCAAATCAAGGAGTAGAACTGAAGCGAGGAGTAGATTTTTAACCGTAGGGGCGCAGGGTCTGCGCCCTCCATTGTATTTCCACTGTTAAAAAACGATAGTTCAACACAAGTTCTCTATTTAAATCAGAGAATTTTATCTTATTTGTTTCAAAATGAGCATTGCTGGGTCAACTGGTGTACCATTACGACGGACTTCAAAATGGAGATGGGGACCTGTGGATAAACCTGTAGAACCGACAGCAGCGATCGCTTGTCCTTTTTGTACGGTTTGTCCTTCACTCACATATAGTTCGCTGCTGTGTCCATAGAGGGTGGTGAGTCCCTGGCTGTGACTAATAATGACGGCTTTTCCATAACCACCATACCAACCGGAAAAAATCACTGTTCCTGAATCTGCGGCGCGAATTGGACTACCATGACTGGCGGCGAAATCCAAACCTGCGTGAAAGCGCCGATAGCCGAGAATAGGGTGGACTCGCCAACCAAAAGGGCTGCTGGTGGGTGCGTTGCTGGGAAGTGCAAAGATCCCTGTTCCGGGAATAATCACATTTTTACTAGCTGTTTTGGCTCTGGCTGCTTCTAAGGCTTGTTGTTCGGCAATTTTTTGTTGAATTAAAAGAGTGAGATTTTGAGAGTCTTGTTCTAGTTGATTTTGGGCGGCTTCTAAGGCCAAGCGATCGCTATTTAATCGTTGAACTAATTCGGTTTGTGATTGTGTTTGAGTTTGATAATCGGCTTTTTGAGCTAGTAATTGTTCTCTAATTAAAGCAATTTGATTTTTTTGTCCTTCTACTTCTGTTCTTTGTTTAATTAATAAGTTTGCTTGTTGAGATAGTTTTCCTAAAATTTGCTGATCTGCTTGATAAACTAATTTTAGGTGATAACGACGACTAATAAAATCGCTAATATTTTGACTTTGTAATAAAACCGCCCAACCTTGAGAAGTTGGGGAACGCTGAAGAAACCGCAACCTTGTTACTGTAGCTATTTGGCGATTTTCATAATCCCGTTGAGCGATCGCTAAATCACTTTCTAACTGTTGAAGAATTTGGGTAGCTTGTTGTAATTTGGTTTCACTATCTTGAATATAGTTATTAGTAGTTTGGAGATTTTCGTTCAAACCGCCGAGGTGTTTTTGTGCTTCGTTTTGCAAATTGGTTAAGCGATTTTGTTCTTGAATAACATTTTGACGTTGTTGCTGAACTTGTTGTTGTTGTTGTTTAAGAGTATTAATAGAATTTGCTGATACTGGTAACAATATGACAACAATCCAGAAAATGCAGCCACATATCAGGAATAACCACCACCATCTAATTTTTGAGAAAAATGCCATGCCGTTTTCATTTCCTTAAATTGAGTAGGGGCGAAGCATTCGGGCGACAAATTCTCGGTTTTTCCCAAGTTTATTTTCCGAATGCTTCGCCCTTACACCAAATGCTTCGCCCCTACTGTATATAATTTATTGACAATATCAAAAAAGGGCGTTGCTGATTAAGGGTATGAATTTTAGTCTCACGCAAAGGCGCAAAGACGCAAAGGTAAGAGTTTTAAAGGTTCAATTTAGGAATTTCATACCTCAATATGGCTATCGCCACGCAGGCTATCAGCAACGCCCAAAAAAGAAGTCGGGGATCTGATTGATTATCCTAAATTTGTAGATTTCCAACTTGCTAAATCAGCCAAAGAGCGATCGCGGTAACGACCATATTTTTCCGGTTTACTCTTAATTCTCACACCCAAATCTGGGACAATACCAAAATTAGGAGCCATGGGTTGAAAATGCTTAGGTGCAGCGGATCTGATAAACTCAAATAAAGCCCCCATCATCGTTGTGATGGGTAAAATTAGTGGTTCTTTTCCTAATGCTAACCTGGCTGCATTTGTTCCCGCTAACCAACCTCCCGCAGATGCAGCAGTATAACCTTCTGTTCCTATTAATTGTCCCGCAGCCAATAAAGTTGGACGTTCTTTAAATTGCAAACTTGCAGACATTAATTGTGGTGCATTTAAAAAAGTATTGCGGTGCATGACTCCTAATCTGACAAACTCAGCTTTTTCCAAACCAGGTATCATTTGAAAAACTCGTTTTTGTTCACCCCAACGCAAATTAGTTTGAAATCCGACCATATTCCAAAGTTGACCAGCTTTATCTTCTTGTCGCAATTGAATTACCGCATAATTACGTTCTCCATTGCGAGGATCAGATAAACCCACTGGTTTGAGAGGACCATAGCGCATGGTATCTTCCCCTCTGCGTGCCATTTCTTCAATTGGTAAACAAGCTTCAAAAAATTTTGCTGTTTCCTTTTCAAAGTCTTTTAATTCTGTTTGTTCTGCTTGACAAAGTGCTTCTCGAAATTCTAAATACTGCTCTTTATTCATGGGACAATTCAGATAAGCTGCTTCACCTTTGTCATAACGGGAAGCCATAAAAGCAATATCTTTATTAATAGAATCACCCACAATAATTGGACTAGCAGCATCAAAAAAATTGAGATATTCCATCCCCGTAAATCGCTGTAAATCTGCGGCTAAATCGGGACTGGTTAAAGGTCCAGAAGCTAAAACAACGATACCTTCAGGAATTGCGGTAACTTCCCCGCGACGAAAATCAATTAAAGGATGATTTGCTAAAGTTTGGGTTAAATCTTCCCCAAATTGTCCCCTATCTACCGCTAAAGCCCCACCAGCGGGGACTGCGTGTTCATCTGCTTTGGAGATGACAATAGAGCCGAGTTGGCGTAATTCTTCGTGTAATAATCCGGCTGCGCGATCGCTTGCCATTGCCCCAAAGGAGTTACTACATACCAATTCTGCCAAATTTTCGGTATGATGGGCAGGGCTGAACCTTTTGGGGCGCATCTCATGGAGAATTACAGGAACGCCTGCTTGAGCTATTTGCCACGCTGCTTCTGTTCCTGCGAGTCCACCTCCAATTACTTGTATCGGTGCTTGTGTCATAGTGATTTTTTTATTTTTGCTTTGGTTAAATAATGATAACAAGAATATACTGATGATGATGGGTAATTTATATTTACCAATTGCCAATTACCAATATGAATAACGAATTTTACCATCGGGGATTAGAAAAAGCTCAACAAAAAAATTATGCAGGTGCTATAGAGGATTTTAACGCTGCTATTCAGGAAAATCCTAACTTTAGCAAGGCATATATCCAACGAGGTTTAGCATATTATGATTCTGGGGCAATTCTCCAAGCTGTTGATGATTATAGCAAGGCGATAAAATTGGATGAATTGAGTGTAGAAGCTTTTTATTGTCGAGCTTTAGCTAGGTTAACATTAAAAAACCTGCCGGGGACTTTAGATGATGTAGAAAAAGTAATTCGTCTTAATCCTCTTTATGCGGCTGCTTATGATTTACGGGGAATGGTGCGACGGAAACAAGGATATATTCAAGAGGCGATCGCTAATTTTAAAAAAGCAGCCGAATTATATTTAGAACAGAAAGATAAAGACAAATGTTATAGCTGTTTGGAAAAAATTAAACAACTACAATCACCAGAGAAATCAATTCAGCCAGTAACTAAGTCTGCTCCTGAATCTATAATTTCTACTAATCAATATTTTCAACAATTATTAGCAAAGGCAGAACAAGGAGAAACCAGCGCCGCAATTGCTGATTTGAATTGGGTATTAAAGGCTGATCCCAATGATGCCCAAGCTTATTGTTGTCGTGGTGTGGTGCAGTGTAAACTTGGTAATTATCATGAAGCGATCGCCGATTTTAATCATGCACTACAACTAAATTTTCAAGATGGGATTGTTTATCGTAACCGAGGAAAAGCTCGTTCCCAAATTGGTGATTATCAAGGAGCATTGTCTGATTTAAACCAAGCATTACAAAAACAACCTGAAGATCCCTTAGTTTATGTTGCTAGAGGGAATATTTATCGCAGTATGAGTGATTATCTCAAAGCAATTCAAGACTATAGTCAAGCACTGCAACTCAATCCTAATTATGCTCCAGCTTACTATCATCGTGGTCTTGTTTATACATTGTTAGAAGAAATTCAAAATGCTATATCCGATTATCAAAAAGCAGTTAGTATTTACTGCGAACAAGAAGATTGGGAAAATTATCAACAGGTATTAAATAGTTTACAAAAAATACAAACTTCCAATCCCGAAATCAAAAATCAGAAATATCAAATTTTACGACAGCGGCTTTTGCGTTTAGTGGGAGGACAACAGGAAATAGCAAACCGTTTAATTCAGCAACAGGAATATAATTATCCGGGAATGTCAGATGATTGGTATTTGCAAAAGGTAATTGATCAGTTAGAGCGCGATCGCCAGTGATAAAATTTGATTATTTAACCCAAAACTTCAAATTCTGGAAATTTATGAATTTTCATGATACCACAGCAGAGATTTATGATATAAATAGTAAAATACGGTATTCCTACCTAAAAACCGTAGATTATTTGTAGAAGGATAATATAAGTGGGTATAGTAGTTGAAAACGTCTCCAAACACTTTGGTAGTTTCCAAGCAGTTGATCAAGTAAATCTGGAAATTCAGAGTGGTTCGCTAGTAGCTTTACTTGGTCCATCTGGATCTGGTAAATCCACCCTATTGCGGTTAATATCTGGTTTGGAAATGCCAGATAGTGGTAAGATAATTCTGACTGGTAAAGATGCCACCTATCAAAGTGTGCAAGAAAGGAATATTGGCTTTGTTTTTCAGCACTATGCCCTATTTAAACATTTAACTGTCCGCCAAAATATCTCCTTTGGCTTAGAAATTCGCAAAGCCCCCAAAAGAAAATTCAAGGGAAAGTAGAACAGTTATTAGAATTAGTGCAGTTAAGTGGATTAGGCGATCGCTATCCTTCACAACTTTCCGGTGGACAAAGACAACGGGTAGCATTAGCTAGAGCTTTAGCTGTAGAACCCAATGTCTTATTATTAGATGAACCTTTCGGCGCACTTGATGCCAAAGTTCGCAAAGATTTACGAGCCTGGTTACGTCGTCTTCATGATGAGGTTCATGTTACCACAGTTTTCGTTACCCATGATCAAGAAGAAGCAATGGAAGTTGCTGATGAAATCGTGGTAATGAATAAAGGCAAAGTTGAACAGGTAGGAACACCCGCAAATATTTATGATCATCCTGCATCAGCCTTTGTGATGAGTTTTATCGGTCCGGTGAATGTATTACCAAGTTCTGCGAAAATTTTTCAAAGTAGCGGTTTTGAATCAACAAATCCAGAAACATTTTTGCGTCCCCAAGATATCATCATTGAAACAGTTAGTAATGGGACAACAGCACAAGCTACAGTTAGCAGAATCATTCATTTAGGCTGGGAAATTCAAGTTGAATTAACCTTAGATGACGGACAAATGATTAAAGCCCATTTAACAAGGGAACAGTTTGATGAATTAAAATTAGCACCCCAAGAAAAGGTTTACGTTAAGCCTAAAGATGCTAAATCTTTTCCCCTTTATTATTCAATTTAGGGAACAGGCAATGGACAATGGACAATTGACAATGGACAATGGACAATTGACAATTGACAATTGACAATTGACAATTCTGAATTACCAATTATCAATTATCAATTATCAATTAAATTAGAGATTTTGCTTTTTCAGCTTCTTTTCCCAATCCCACCAACTGATAGCTGAGATCCCACATCCGCTTGCCTTTTTCATCATCTCGTGCTTGGGGAGAAACCTTTTGTCCAAAAGATGTCCGTCCTTCTTTTTGACGATTTCCCCAACTCCAATAAATACCTGATTGTTTGTATTCAGGATCAGCAACTACCATAGCAACGCGCTGTCCAGATAATTCCTCAGTGACAAATCCCCCAGTAATATACTTTTGGAAAAGAGGGAAAATTTTCTGAAACAGCGGATAGTGATTGCGGAATAACGCCGTTGTCGCTACACAACCAGGATAGAGAGAACTGAAGGTAATGCCGGTTGATTCATGAAAACGATTATGTAGTTCGCGCATGGTGAGAACGTTACACACCTTGCTATCTTTGTAAGCTTTGACTGGTTCAAATTGCTTACCGTCAATCATGCAAATTGGATCTTGGAAACCGGCGGCAAAACCTTCAAAATTACCCAAATCTGGACGAGGAGGAATTTTTCCACCCAATTCATCTGGGTTGTGAGTCACAGTTCCCAAAATTACCAATCTCTTATCAGCAGCAGGTGACTTTTGCAAATCTGCCAACATCAAGTTACACAGTAAAAAATGTCCGAGGTGATTTGTGGTGACAGTTAATTCATATCCTTCGGGAGAAAATAAAGGTTCTTTAATTAAAGGCATATAAATGGCAGCGTTGCAAAGCAAGGCTTCCAAGGATTTGCCAGTGGCTCTAAAATTGTTAACAAACTGTCTAACGCTTTCTAACGAGCCTAAATCAATGTGCATCAGTGTGTAGCTATTTTTAGGCATTCCCACACTTTGAGCCGCTTTTTCGGCTTTAATTAAATCCCGACAAGCCATAATGACGTGCCAGTTTCCTTTATCAGCGATCGCCTTTGCTGCTTGCAAACCAACTCCTGAAGACGCACCAGTGATGATTACTGTTGACTGACGATTTTGTTCCATCTGTTTAGACTCCTTTGATTATACGTTGATTAAAAATCAGTTTATATGATCTTGATGATCTCATACTTTTGAAACTTCTATAGTAATCCTAAATTAGTCGTGAACAAAATATAATCAATTATGGATCATGGCAATCAATGAACATATTTTCAAAACCTAAATGTGGGGATTTAGCATTGCTAAACCCCTAATTCTCTACTTTCTCTGTACTATTGTTAGGCAAATTTAGCTAATAATTCCTCACGAGATGATTGTAGAAGTAAAGGAGTAAATTCTTCTCTGGACATGGCAATTAGAGGATTGATTATTCTTGTTAATTCTGCATCAATTTGACCAAAACGCACTTGTAGGATACTTTCAATCATAGCACGTCTTTCTCTTTCTACACCTGCCTTGAGTCCTTCTTGTCGTCCTTCCTGAAGTCCTACATGAATTCCTTCCTGAAGTCCTTCTTGTCGTCCCTCTTGTCGTCCTTCTTGTCGTCCTTCTTGAAGTCCTTGTTTTTTCAGTTCTTCTAATTGTTGCTGATAAATTTCCGATAATTTCATAATCAACTCCTGATCATCTTTATCAATATCTTGTTCTTTTCGTTGACGAGCCGATAATACAGCAATTAGGTTATGTACTAATTGTATAATATCCGCAAAAAAAGGACTATCATTAGCCAGTGCTTCTAATTCTTCTACTGCTTGTCTTTGTACTTTTCCTTTTCCTAGAACCCTCAAAAACAATGTTTCTGGTGTACTAGAAAGTTGATGAATCGCAATAATTACTGTTTTGAATCCTTCTCCAAAAAAATAAATTCCTTTTCCCCAGTTGTCTTCATCCGCAGTACCATTAAAACTTGCTAGAAGTTCCACTGATGCTGTAGGAGTAAAAATCCACAGACGAGGTAATTCTGCTTCATTTATACGGGTATTATTGCGGTTAGATTGCCGTTCTAGATCAGCATGGATGTCAAATAATTTACCCATACAACTGCGAATTTCACTTTTGCTAACGGCATTGCGAAATGGTTCAAATATAGCATAATTTGTCGCCATTTGCCCTAGTAATCCGAGTGTTTCTAGGCTTGGTGTTGGTTGGGATGAGGGGATAAATAAAACGTCTATTTGTCTAACTTCTGCGGTGATATCTTTGCTGGTTTCTACTTGCCCGTAAGGTGTTAATAGTTCAGTTAGATATTGCTTGGCGAATTGGTCATGTATAAAGCGAGTCATTTAATTTGATTTTGACTAATACAGAAATGTTAATCTAACATTTTTTGAACACATGAAAAAAAGTAATAATATAGGGGTTTATGCCGTAAACCCCCTACGAGGAAAAAACTAAGCAATTTTGGGTTTTTGTAAATGCCAATTAGTTGATTGTTCATAGGCATAAGCTATTTGGAAAAGTTGTTCTTCTCCTAAAACCTTACCAACTATTTGTAGTCCAATTGGTAAACCTTTACTATCAAAACCACAAGGTAAACTAATACCAGGTAAACCAGCTAAATTAGCAGGAATAGTCATTAAATCATTTAAATACATACTCAAAGGATCAGTGGTTTTTTCTCCAGCTTGAAATGCGGTTGTAGGTGCAGTTGGAGAAATTAAAACATCTACTGTTTCAAAAGCTTTTTCAAAGTCTTGTTTAATTAAAGTACGGACTTTTTGCGCTTTCAAATAATAGGCATCATAATAACCAGCTGAAAGAGCATAAGTACCAATCATAATCCGGCGTTTGACTTCCGCTCCAAAACCTTGAGAACGAGTCCGGGTGTACATTGATAAAAGATTATCGGCATCTGGAGAACGCAAACCATATTTAACGCCATCATAACGCGCTAAATTAGCTGATGCTTCCGAAGGAGCGATAATATAGTAAGTTGGTAAACCATAGCGGAAACTGGGACAAGAAATAGGATGAATTTCTGCACCTAATTCTTGAAGTTGTTCAATGGCTTTGGTGACAGCGGCTTCTACTTCTGGATCTAAACCTTCACCAAAGGTTTCTGTAATTACACCAATTCTCAATTTTTTGCCAACTTTGAGATCCGGTTTTAAACTAGCAGCATAGTTAGGAATGGCAACTTTGAGACTGGTGGAATCTTGTGGATCATAGCCAGCGATCGCACTCAACAATATAGCCGCATCTTCTACACTGCGTCCAAATGGTCCAATTTGGTCTAAAGAGGAAGCATAAGCCACTAAACCATAACGGGAAACTAACCCATAAGTTGGTTTCATCCCTACGACACCGCAGAAGGAAGCCGGTTGACGAATTGAACCCCCTGTATCCGAACCCAGGGAAACCACACATTCATCGGCTGCTACGGCTGCTGCTGAACCACCGGAAGAACCACCAGGAACACGGGATAAATCCCAAGGATTAGCGGTAACTTGATAAGCGGAGTTTTCTGTAGAACTCCCCATTGCAAACTCATCTAAGTTGGTTTTACCTACCATTACACCCCCAGCATCAGCTAGTTTTTGGGTAACGGTGGATTCGTAAGGTGGCACGAAATTTTCTAAAATCCGGGAAGCGCAGGTTGTGACAATCCCCTTCGTACACAAATTGTCCTTAATCCCGATAGGAATCCCCGCTAAGATGCCAATTTCTTCTCCCGCAGCAATTTTTGCATCCACAGCTTGAGCTTGTTTTAAGGCTTGTTCTGTCGTGACAGTGAGGAAACTGTGCAGTTTTGGTTCTAACTCTTGAATCCGATTTAATGCTTCTTGGGTAATTTCAACGGCAGAACGTTCTTTACTGATTATCTGTTCGTGCAACTCGCGGATGGATGCCATAATTGTTCTCTTTAAGGAATCAAGTCATTGATTTTAGCATTTCCAGGACTGGGGATTGGGGAATTTTCGTCTGAAGTTACAGCAGATTTTTTTCTCACGCAGAGGCGCTCCAGACGCAAAGAGAGTTTTGAGAGTTTAGATTATTGATGGCAAAATCTGGGTACAAAGAGATGATACCGAAGATGGTATTACCTATGAATTAGAAGCAGCGGGAATTCCTAAAGATAAGATTGTTTTAGGTTTTCACCCGCAAAATGTTAGGCAACATAAGGGATATGCTGTGATATAAATTTAATCAATGAAATCGGAACAATGAGCAATTGGGGAGAAAATACTTGAGGGTTATTCCGTAATTACAGTATAATAGTTATGTTACCTGAATTGGGTGTTATTGATGCAGCCACTACATTATTTAATATTCCATCCTGACTATGCAAGGAAAAAAACTGAAGTCAAAGGTAAAGCTTTAATTGAACATCAACTTACAGATTGGCAAGGTAATGTTTGGGTAGATGAACCAGATGGAAATGAAGATCCATTTGTATTTTCAGAAAAGTGGCTTTATTCGTACTGTCATGCCACGCAATTACGAAGAAGTCCTGAGTCAAATGATGCCTATATCACAGAAGGATCATATATATTTTTCTGTAGTGGAGATGCTGCCCATAAAAGAACTATTCAACTAGACACAGTTTTTGTTGTAGATCATGCTGCCAAGTGGCCAGATAAGCAACAAGGAATACCTAAAGAGTTTAAACAGGATTACCAAAATAATAAATCTAGCCTATGGGAAAGACATTTTAAATACCCTTTTATTGGACAACATACTGGAAAATACACTTATGTAAGTAGGCAATGGTTTGATAGAAAAGATGAGTATTCTTTTTTGCCAATTTTTGATGACGGTGATAGAGTAAAGTTTGATTTAGAGTTACTTACATCCGAGCTTAAATCGAAGATAGAAAATAAAATACGTGGAAAATATCCAGTAATGTTAAGTGAAGAACACAAGACAGAATTACTAAAAATAATATTATCTCTAACGAGTATTCAAGTAGTAGGAAATCTGAAGAGGCAAGATGACAACATTAACATAATAGATTCTTACATCACAGGCTGTGGAGCAAAATCGGTAAGGATGGGAAAGTGTTAGATACAGCTTTGCTCAACTCAATCATGATTTTTGGGTAGCAGTATGATTGCTTCGCTCGCCGTAGAAATAGCTAAATTTCCAGCATTAATTACAAAAAATCGGTAACATAAAGGTATAACTCAAGTTATACCAAGCTATGAAAACAGCAATTTCCATTCCTGACCCTCTTTTTGAAGCTGCTGAACAGTTTGCAAAACATAAAGGTTTATCTCGTAGTCAGCTTTATGCTGTGGCACTTAAAGAATACTTGAGAACTCATCAACCGGATCAAATTACTCAACAATTAGATGCTATATATGCCGATGAAAATAGCAGTATTGATCCATTGTTTGTAAGTCTACAAGCCCATACGATATCTCAATAAAATTGGATGACTTGTAAAATTTAAACAGCGAAAAATTACTACCTTCCTATGAATGATAAAATCCAGACAGAAAAAGACAAGCTACAGGCAAATACTAATATAGAGATAAATCAAGCAACGGAAAAGGAAGAGGTTCTCTGTCCCCATTGTCTACGCACTGCTACAAATGGTATTAAATGTAAAGGTATTTGTGTGGCTGATAATGACTATTAAGATATCAATAAACAAATTTACAAAGAGCTAAATAATATGGTTAAAATAGTTTCTCGTACTTATGTGGGTCAAGCCAATGTTTATGATATTGGTGTGGAAAGTGACCATAATTTTGTGATTAAAAATGGTTTTATTGCTTCTAATTGTTTTAATAAATCTCACTCTACAGCTTACGCTTACGTAACTTATCAAACATCATATTTAAAAGCAAATTACCCATTGGAATATATGGCGGCGTTATTAACCGCTAACAGTGGGGATACTGACAAAGTGCGGAAGTATCTTGATAATTGCTCTAATATGGGTATTGTGATTGATGCACCAGATGTTAATCGCTCTGGTTTAGATTTTACTCCGGTAGATGGGAAGATTTTATTTGGATTTTCGGCGGTGCGGAATGTGGGACAAAATGCGATCGCCTCAATTTTAGAAGCTAGGGAAGAATCAGGAGAATTAGTCCCATTTAAATCTCTGGCGGATTTTTGCGATCGCGTTGATTTACGAGCGATGAATCGGCGAACTATAGAATCACTAATTAACTGTGGAGCGTTTGATAAAATTGAACCTAACCGCAACCAATTAATTCATGATTCAGAATTAGTTTATGAGTGGGCGCAATCTAGAGCTAGAGATAAAGCCAGTGGACAAGGAAACATCTTTGATTTATTAGGAAGTGGATTTGCAGATAACAATAACCAACCCCAAAAGAACGCTTTTGAATCTGCACCGAAAGCTCCTCCTGTCAATGATTTACCACCTCAAGAAAAATTACGGATGGAAAAAGAATTATTAGGATTTTATTTATCAGATCATCCTCTCAAATCTATTAGACAATCATCTTCAGTCCTTGCACCTATTAACCTCGCACAACTAGGAGAACAAAAAGATGATTCCCTACTTTGTGCCGTGGTAATGTTGAATAATGTCAAAAAGGTTGTCACAAAAAAAGGCGACTCTATGGCAATTTTGCAAGTTGAAGATTTATCTGCTGCGTCAGAAGCTGTCGTTTTTCCTAAAACATACGAGCGGATTAGTTCTCTACTAGAAGTTGATGCTAGATTGATTATTTGGGGTAAGGTAGATCGCCGTGATGATCAAACTCAATTTATTCTTGAAGATGCCGAAACTGTAGAAACAGTAAAAATGATTTTAGTGGAACTTAGTCCACAACAAGCCGGGACAATTGAAGAACAACATCGTTTAAATACTATTCTTAAAACACAGGCTGGGGATAAAGATAAATCACGAATACCAGTAATTGGGGTTGTTCAAGCCGGAAATCACCGAGAAATTGTCCGCTTTGGTAGACAGTTTTGGGTACAAGATTCAGGAACAGCAGTACAAGCACTACAAAATGCCAGATTCCCAGCGCATATCAAACAACTAACCAGCGGTTAAACCATAATACATTTCGCACGTAGGGGCGCAGGGCCTGCGCCCTTCCATATTATGTCTGTCCCATATCACGCCTTTCTTGTATATGTATGTAATCGTGAATTAAGAGGGCTTACACCGTAAGCCCCTACGAAATCAACCATATTATGTCTGTCTCATATCACTTCTTTCCCTTATATGTATGTAATCGTGAATTAAGAGGGCTTACACCGTAAGCCCCTACGAAATTAAATTATTGATTTGGTTATGACGTTTGATCCCGAAAAACATCACCGCCGTTCAATTCGGCTTACTGATTACAATTATGCTCAAGCTGGAGCTTATTTTGTGACGATTTGTACTTATCAGAAACAATGCTGGTTTGGTGATGTTAAACAGGGTGAAATACAGCTAAATCAAATTGGCCAAATAGTTGTTCAAGAATGGTTAAAATCATCAGAAATTCGGCAAGAGATTGAATTGGATGAATGGGTTTTAATGCCTAATCATTTACATGGAATTGTTTGGATTAAAGATCAAGATCAAGGGAAGGGAGATGCCTACAGCGAGCGAAGCTATTGCATTCAGGGATTCAACCAAGAGGGTTTACAGTCTCGTTCTTTGGGTTCATTTATTAATGGATTTAAATGCTCTGTGACTCGGCGCGTTAATTTAATTCGTTATGATTCTGATGTTTCTTTTTGGCAACGTAATTATTATGAATCGGTCATTAGGAGTGAAGAGCATTTAAGTAATATTAAACAATATATCTTGAGTAATCCTCAAAACTGGGAGGATGATGAAGAACATCCGCACAATAATTCTGAATGGCAGAAAAAGCTGATTGATGTTCGATTTTAACACACGGCATATTTTAGTAAATAATTGTCCTTACCTAATTATTCGCAAAATTGGATGATTTATCTGTAGATTTAAGAGTTATCATTTTTAGCAGAGATAAATTTAAAAACTTTCATAAACAGAATAAATGTGGTGTATTATCCCAAAGTTTATATTTCAGAACCTAGCTGTCCGATTCATTTAGTTGGCAGAACAGGACAAGAAGTGGAGATATCCATTCATACTCCCAGTCCATATATCTGTGCTAATTGCGAACAGATATTACCAGACTGGAAACAGCAACAGTTTTTATGGGTAGTGATTATCTTGCAGCAATCACAATATCCTTTAGAGGAAATGACTATAGAAACAGAAATAGAAAAAGAAAAGCTGCGAGAAAAATTTATGCGTTTTGGTTGCGATGTGGCATTTAATTTGCGCGATCGCGGATATTTAACAGACCTAATAGATCCCCGTACAGGCTATCCATTACTATCTCATTCTGGTTTAGTTCCCCACGATGATACAGCAGTAGCCCAAGCCTTATTGAAATATCCAGCAATTGAAAATAAATGCCATGTCCTTGTACATCCTCAATGGGGAACGGCTGTTTATCCTAGCGTCATGCTTTCAGAAGCACCTCCAGACATCATCGAGTTAGTTACTAAAGCGATCGCACCAATGCACGGATGGATAGAGGTGTAATACAAAGCTGGAGACAGGAAAAGATATTTCCAACGAACAACGAACAACTGACAACTGACAAAATAAATGTGTAGGCTAGAATTACAAAGCTTTTAGTTAGCAACAAGACAGAGGTAGGGAATATGGATAATAACAACTGGTTGCAGCAGTTAATGATGTTGGGTATTGGGACAACTTCTTTAGTTGCAGACAAACTTAAGCAAGTCAGTGATGAATTGGTAAAAGACGGTAAGCTCAATCCTGATCAAGCTAAAGCAGTCATGGATGATCTTGTAACTCAGTTACAATCTGAACAAGGCAATTGGGACGAACAAATGCAACGACAAATGCGAAATATGATGCAGGATTTGGGAGTTGCACGTCAGTCGGAAGTAGACGAATTACGAGGGAGAATTGACCGTTTAGAGCGACAAGTCAGGGATTTAGAAAATAAACTGTGGCGCTAAAATGTCATTTCTGATTTAAACTAATTTGTGTTCTGTCAGTAATCTGATTACCAATAATTGAAACAGAGAGGGCTGAATTTGAAAGGAATTTTCCTCAGCGTAGCGTTCATGCTGGTGTGTGTTGGCATTTTAGTATTTACCCAAATTAGCGGGAAACAAAATACTGCAATAGCAACTCAATTAACCCAAACACAACTAGCTACCACTGTCATTCAAGAAAACAATACTCTAATAGCGAGCAATACTATGTCTGAAGCCAATACTGTTACTACCCCCTCTGGACTAAAATATGTGGAACTAGTAGAGGGAACAGGTGATACTCCCAAATCTGGACAAACCGTTGAAGTTCACTACGTCGGTACTTTAGAAGATGGGACTAAATTTGATAGTTCACGCGATCGCGGTCAACCATTTAGCTTTAAAATCGGCATAGGACAAGTAATTAAAGGTTGGGACGAAGGACTAAGCACTATGAAAGTAGGTGGCCGTCGTCAATTAATTATCCCTTCAGAATTAGGTTATGGTGCGCGTGGTGCTGGTGGTGTAATTCCCCCCTACTCTACTTTACTTTTTGACGTGGAATTGTTAGGCGTTAAATAGAAATTGGGAACTGGGGATTGGGAATTAGGAATTGGGAAAATATAGAAATTTTCAGTTATTGCCGTGGTTGAAAAACATCAATAAAAAAATTAGTTGTCAAAAGAAAACAGATGAATAATGCTACTTATTCTGGTGACTCTTCTCCTTTTAGCTTTGATTTTTTCGCCCCTCACCCCAGCCAAGATGCTGATTTACTCCAACAGCTATCTTTTGTCCCTGGGTTGAAAGAAATCCTCATGTTACGTCAAGTTCATGCTTTAGAACACGCCACTGTTTGGTTATTGGGGGAAAATAAAAACCCCTATTCACCACCAGGAACAACCACTAATATGCAATTAGATGATGAATTATTGGGTGGTTTGTCTACTGAACAAGGATTTTTTCTCTATGGTGATGTAAATATTAGTGATTTGCGACGGGCTGTAACATTAGCTCAACATCGTCTTACTACTGGAGAATGGGATTTGGCGGTACATCCCCGTTGTGGCACAAATTTATCTGTAGCTATGTTATTAATGGCTGGATTGGCTGTTAGTGTGCCTTTTATCTTACCATTTCGACCTGTTGAACAACTGATTGGTTTAGGTTTAGCAGCCACAGCAGCGGCGGAAATTGCTCCGGATTTAGGTATGCTCACTCAGCGTTATATTACAACTTCTATTCCTTTTAATTTGGCTGTTGAGAATATTACTATTACTCGTGATTTTTGGGGCAGGGAAAGTCATTTTGTTAGGGTATGTTGGGAAGAATAGGAGTTAATGAATCAGGAGTTAATGAACCACGAAGGAACGAAGAACACAAAGGAAGAAGGAAGAAGGAAGAAAATTAATAACGGTAAAAAGTAGATATTTAGTATTATGAGAAAACTTTATTTTTTAGTTCCTGGAACAAATGGTAAGTTTGCTTGTGGTGGTCTTTGGGCGGAGTTGAAAACTGTTGATTTAGCTCAACAAATTTGTGATGCTGTGGTGGTTACTTATCGTCAACGAGAATCAGATAAGTTGTTTTTAGATGATTTATTAAAGGACAAAAAACTAGATGATGTGATTTTTGTGATTAGCTGGGGTTTTGATGTTGGTAAATTGGCGGCTAAGTTACAAAACTATCATGTGATTTATCATGCTCATAGTGCAGGTTATCAAATTAGTTTACCAGCGAATATTCCCATAATTACCGTTAGCAGAAATACTCTAGGTTATTGGGGACAACAATCACCAAATTCTCTAATTTATTATTTACCAAATCAAATTAGTGATGGATTTACTAATTTACATCAAAATCGGGATATTGATGTTTTGGTTCAGATGCGGAAATCTTCGGAATATTTAATTAAATCATTAATTCCCGCTTTAGAAAAAAAATGTAAGGTATTAGTTGTTGATAGTTATGTGGAAGATTTACCAGCTTTATTTAATCGTGCTAAAGTTTATCTTTATGACTCTGGGGAATATTGGAAGTTACAAGGAGTTAGCGAAGGATTTGGTTTACAACCAATGGAAGCTTTAGCTTGTGGTTGTCAGGTTTTTTCTAGTGTGAATGGGGGATTGTCTGATTATTTAGATCCGGGATTTAATTGTTATAAAATTGCTGGGTATGCTTTGGAATTTGACTTAGAACGGATTTTAAAAGTTTTAGAATCTTCAGCACCACTAACTTTATCGGAAACTGTGTTAGCAGAGTATAGAACTGAGAATATTATTCACCGTTTACGGGTAATTTTAGCAGATATCAATGATTTCTTTGATCATAAAAATAATTATTCGGCTCAAATTCCAGATTTTACAAAAATTCGGTTAGCAAAATTATTGACACAGAGAATTTTTGCTAAAATTAAGAAGAAATATTTACAGGGTAATTAGGTAATTTTAATGAATAGAAGATTATTGGTAACTGGAGGGGCTGGGTTTATTGGTGCGAATTTTGTCCACCATTGGTGTCAGACTTATCCAAACGATCGCTTAGTGGTATTGGATGCTCTTACCTATGCTGGAAATCGTCATAATTTAGCCTCGGTTGCAGAAAGAGAGAATTTTCGATTTGTCCAGGGAGACATAAGCGATCGCTCTTTAGTTGATAATTTACTTTTAACAGAAAATATAGATACCATAGCTCATTTTGCTGCGGAATCTCATGTTGATCGTTCAATTACTGGACCTGCTGCGTTTGTCCAAACTAATGTAGTAGGAACTTTTACTCTTTTAGAAGCTTTTCGTCAACGTTGGGAAGCAAAAGCACAACCTAGTAATTATCTATTTCTTCATGTTTCTACAGATGAAGTTTATGGTAGTCTCACTCCAGATGCACCAGCATTTTCGGAAACTACAGCATATAGTCCTAATAGTCCCTATTCAGCCTCGAAAGCTGGAAGTGATCATTTAGTTCGGGCTTATTATCATACTTATAATTTACCGACAATTATCACCAATTGCTCAAATAATTATGGTGCTTTTCAATTTCCCGAAAAGCTAATTCCTTTGATGTGTATTAATATTTTAACTGGTAAAGAATTACCTGTTTATGGTGATGGTAAAAATGTTAGAGATTGGCTGTATGTAGGTGATCACTGTCGGGCTTTAGATGTGGTAATCCATCAAGGAAAACCAGGTGAAAATTATAATATTGGTGGGAATAACGAAGTTGAAAATATCAGCCTCGTCCAAAATTTATGTCAAATTATGAATGAATTAGCATCAGATTTACCAGTATATCCAGCAGAAAAATTAATTACTTTTGTTAAGGATAGACCTGGACATGATCGAAGATATGCAATTAATGCTAATAAGCTGAAAACCGAATTAGGTTGGACTCCATCTGTGACAATTACTGAAGGTTTACGTTTAACGGTGGAATGGTATCTTAGTAATCGTGATTGGTGGAAACCTTTGTTATAGAAGTAGTGAAGAAGGTGGAATAATCTCGAATTTTGAAAAGTGCTTAACCCCCATTTTCACGAAGACAGGTTTTTAATTATATCAATACCTACTTCCTACAAGTTATTAATGATGAATGGGAAATTTGGATTGGAGTAAATTCCGCACAGCTACTTCTAAATCGCTTTCTTTAAGTAAAGATTCTCCCATAATCACTGTTTGAACACCAGCATCAGCAAGTAGAGATAAATCATCAGAAGTTTCTATTCCCGATTCACTGGTAACTATAATTCCTAACTTTTGTAATTGCGATCGCCTAGCTGTTAATAATTGCTGAGTGATATTAATATTGATGTCAATATCAATTAAACTCTGGTTATTAATGGAAACTATGCGGACATCTTCTAATTCCAGCACTCTATCCAAATCAGTTAAGTTATTAACTTGGATGATAGCATTCATTCCTAAGTAGTGAATCACTCGTAGAAAGTTTTGTAATTCTTTATCTGTAAGAATAGCAGCAATTAATAATATTGCGTCTGCACCAGCCGAACGTGCTAAATAAATTTGGCAAGGATCAATGATAAAATCTTTGCAAAGTAGAGGTAATGCTACCCGATATCTAATCGCCCGCAAATGATCAAAACCACCTTGAAAAAACTTTTGATCAGTAACAACAGATAAACAAGATGCACCTCCACGTTTATAGGCTTGAGCAATAGCAACTGGTTCAAAATCTGGTCTAATTACTTTTTGATAAAGTGATGTTTTTCTCACTTCGGCAATTAAACTAGGTTTATAAATACTCTGTTGCAAAGCTGTGAAAAAATCCCGTACAGTAGGAGCAGCGGTTAACTGACGTTGCAAAGAAGCCCAAGACATATCTTGTTGCATTTGAGCAACTTCTAGTTTTTTTTGCCACACAATTTCTTTGAGCATTGCTTGCATTTGAGGATTATAAATTGTAATTGGGTAAATCATAAAATCTGCATAATTCAAAGTTTGTAGTGTTAGCGCAGCGTCTCGTAGAGAGGACTTTAGTCCTAATCTAAGGGCTGTTCGCGTAGCGTTCCCGCAGGGTAGCCCTACCAAATCATCTCCATATTTTTACATTACTTAATCTACTTTGATTTATTCTCCTCTACTTACTTAATGGTGATGAATTATTATTTAAGAAGTTTCATCTTTCTGGTTTTAGACGAAAATTTCAACATATTCATCTTCAAAAACGCACCCATTTTGATTTGACATCAAACCTGTCAACTTTTTTTACATTTGGCTGATTTTCCTGAGTATTACCAAGTAAGCAGTTAGTTTTCAGCAATCTGATATAAGTACGATATGGAATATAGTCTATTGGGTTATAACCAGAAAATTGTAAAACTAACACACAAGCCCAAGAGTATTTTCCTGAGATAATCGCTTTGATTATTTGTTCTATTTGTTCAGCTTTAATTTTTTTATTAATGGATGCACTATACCCTGTAAGATTTTGACTCATGATTTGTATCCCTATTTCTCAGCTAAAAATTATTTAATGATTTTTCTGATTCAGTCATCAAAAAAGGCTTCTTTTTAAAGACTACCTAAAGTTATCCATCCAATACATGAATTATTTTTTGATTGATTTGATGATTTTTTCGCTCTTATTATTTTTACATTCTATTAACTGTCAGCACCTCTATTTTTTAAGTGCCTATTTATCGCCAAGAATTATATAGTATATCTATGAATATTTAGGTTAATTTTCTTGTGTAATCCGGTTGTTAGTGATTTTGTTGAGATTGGTGATTGGTAGTAGATAATCCGTAAAATTATCATCCCTCTACTACTTTTTATTAACTTTTATCTATTCCTTATTCCCTGACTTTATTATTTAGAGCTTATTTTTGATAGTTATACATAAATTTTTCTAATGATTTATCTTCCCTAAGATGGATGTTAAATAATTATGGGTTAATTTTAGGAAAAAATATCTTCCTCCTGACAGATGACTGTCTATATTCTTTCGTAGTTCAATCCAAATAAGAGGAAATATAGTGGAATTAGATAAATAATTCATAATTTACCTATTTATCAAGTTTCACAACCCAAAAATCTCTACAAATATTAATTGACAATATCGCTATTTTATGGTTTGGCATTCAAATTTCAGGGTGAGTAAATTAGCAGACAATCAAAATAATAATTATTGTTGTCATGCAACTAAATGAAAAGGTTTTACTTTTTATTGTTAAAATCAAATTTATTCAAACTTAAATATGAAGCTACCAAGGATTAATTCTTGATGGGGATCATATCAATTATCAAGATTTTATTAGGTATTTTCTCTAATTTTGTGTTTCCTATTACTCAAGTTATATCTAGATTGATGAGTTCCTCGGTACAAGTTTTAGTTATGGTTAAAAACTCTAAAATTTAGTGATTGGAATAACTATGTACGCAGCATCAAAAAAAATTATCGTCATTGATAATGACGTTGTTAACCGCAATCTTATTTGTGATTATCTTCAGGCTGAGGGCTATCATACTTTATGTGCAGAAAATGGTATTATTGGACTACAATTAACGAAAAAATACTTACCTGATTTGGTAATTTGCGATCTGGTGATGCCAGATATAGATGGTTATACTATATTGAGTAATCTGCGAGAAGATCCTTTAACAGCCATTATTCCTTTCATCTTTTTAACTGCTATTAATACAAAAACATCTTTGCGAAAAGCCATGGAATTGGGTGCAGATGATTATTTAACTAAACCTGCAACAAGGGATGAGTTATTGCGAGCGATCGCTATTAGATTACAAAAACAAGCTCTTTTTAGATATTGGTATACTACCAATTCCCCTCAATTCACAGAATTTCCAAATATGTCGGTAAATACTCAGTCAATTTTTCCTACTTTTCCCAATCTAAAAAAGGTGTTTGATTATATTGAAGCTCATTATCAAGAAGGAATTACCTCTTCTGATGTTGCGGAAGCGGTGGGTTATTCTCCTGCATATCTAACTAACCAAGTTGCTAAACAAACAGGAGAACCAATTAATGTTTGGATTGTCAAAAGACGGATGGTAGCTGCCCTTCCTTTACTGAAAAATACTAATCAGACAATTGAGGAAATTGCTGCTAATTTAGGTTATCAAAATGCGTGTCATTTTTCCCGACAGTTTCGCCAACATCATGGTTTATCTCCCAAAAATTGGCGAAAAAAACATCAGGTAACTTCAGATTCAACAACGACAAAGTTGCAATTTATTAAAAATCGCTCACCATTAGTAAAACCTGTAGCTGTAGGCAGAAATTAACAATTAAAAACCTCTTACCTATTCGCTAAAATTAACTACTTTTAGGATTGCTTAATTGCTGGATTACAAGTTGTACTGCTAAGGCTAATAAACCCAAAGTAACTATCCCAAATATTCCCATTCCTAAAGCTACTACACCTACTACTAAGGTACGTACAGCCGAACCAATATTTACTACCATTTGGTTATCGGAATGGATGGGTTTATTAGCAAAAGTTGTGGCAATTGAGATCATGAGAGAATAGGCCGCAAAGGCAAATCCTCCTGACATTACCGCCCCAGTTATACAGCGTAAGGGCGTGGGTGATGATTGATTAGAATCATTGGCTGATAGCGTTTCTTTTGGTTCGTTCATAACATTTAAAAATGAAGTATGGGGCGACTATAAGTCACTACTATACAAGCAAAGTCCACCTTCGTGGACTAATAAAAAAATCAGAAATTTATTAACCCACGGATGTGGGTTTTGTCTGTGTAGCCGTGACTTCTAGTCGCCTTTTGTTTCTTTTTTTTGTAATTAGGCTATTTTAATCCCATGTTTAATTGTTCGTGTTACAAACAATTCTAAATCTTGATCAGGAATAGCTTCTCGTATCTGCTGCTTGACTATTTCTGCTTGAGCTTGAGATTCAACAATGGCAAATACCGAAGGACCAGAACCTGACATCATTGTTCCTAAAACCCCTGTTTGCCTGGCGAATAATTCCCGCAGTTGCAATACTTGGGGATAAGCTGGTAAGACAACTTTCTCTAAATCATTATGTAGTTCTTGGGCAATTTTTTCGGTATTTTGATTTAAGATAGCTTTGACCATTTCTTCCGAATGAAATGCCTTAGTACGAGCCGCAAAACCTTCTGTATCTTGAATATAGTTAATTCCAAATTGTTGCCGATAAGTTTTGTATGCCCAAGGTGTAGAAACTTCCAAACTACGATATTTGGCTAATACTATGTGTAAATTATCCAAACTTTGTAAAGGTGCAAGTTGTTCACCTCTACCAGTTGCGATCGCTGTTCCCCCAGCAATACAAAATGGTACATCTGAACCGAGACTCGCGCCTAATTCTTCTAATTCTAACTGAGTTAATCCCAAATCCCAAAGTAAATCCATTCCCATTAATACCGCTGCGGCATTGGTAGAACCTCCTGCTAACCCAGCAGAAACAGGAATATTTTTTTTCACGGTAATATCAACACCGCCAAAATTACTATACGCTTTGGGAAATTCCTTCGCCATTAATTCCGCAGCTTTATAAACTAAATTAGTTTTATCTGTGGGTACTTGGGGATGATTGCAATAGACGCGGATATTTCCTGTGCTGGCAGGGTGGATATCAATTTGGTCAGATAAATCTATACTTTGGAGTATCATCGCTAACTCATGATAACCGTCAGGACGAGTACCGATAATTTCCAAATACAGATTGATTTTGGCAGGTGCAATTAAACTATAGGAACGCATAACGGTTATTTAGTAAGCAAGAGTAAAGAAAACTATTCCTCATTCCCGATCATATTTACCAATGATACCCATTGGTTAACACCGAGGTCTTCGGCACGGACTTGGGGATTTATTTCTAATTGTTCCAGTATTTGAGTCAAGCGATCGCGATCGATGACCGATTGCAAATTATTTCTTAACATTTTCGTTTTGCCCCAAATCCCAATTTAACTAAAGTTTCTAACCTTTTAGGATCATTAGCTGGAATTTCTATTTCTTTAGGACGCAACCGCACCACAGCCGAATCTACCTTTGGTGGTGGTTGAAATGCAGCCGCGGGAACTGTACAAATAAAATCACAATCTGCTAAATATTGTACTCGTACCGATAATGCCCCAAAACTTCGAGAACCTGGTTTAGCATATAATCTTTCTGCTACTTCCTTCTGTACCAACAAAACAATCGCCTCAAAAGGTTCTGGATTGGGATGGGAAATAGTCCCAAGTAACTTTTCAATAATGGGTCCTGTAATATTATAAGGAATATTCGCAACAACTTTATTCTGGTTTTGGAAATTAGTAAATGCTGTTAACTGGGATGGTAGATCAAGAGTCAGAAAATCCCCTTGTAGTAGTAAAAAATTTTCTTTTTCACCGATTTGTTTCACAAGTAACTTACATAAATCCCTGTCAATTTCCACAGCGAGTAAAGATTTTACCAGCGGTAATAACCGACGAGTGAGAATTCCTGTACCGGGTCCAATTTCTAAAACTTTATCAGTTTCTTGACAATTAGCCGCTTGGACAATGGAGTTAAGAGCTTTATCACTTTTTAACCAATGTTGAGCAAACTGTTTACGGGGTTGAATCATGTTATTGCAATTAAAATTATACCTTTTGTCAAATTAACGTATTTTATTTATAAAATTTATGGTAAATCTTCTATCCAACACAAATAACTAAACAGTTTATCGTTAGACAGCGAATTATAAAATCTTTCATCAGCCGTTGCCATTTTACAATCGTTGTTTACCGCTAAAGCTAAATATACACAATCATAAACAGCCTGTTGAACTCTTACAGCAATTTCCAAAGCAATGGGCATTAAAGGAGAAGATAAACAAATTTGTAAAGGTAATCCTAAAAGTGATTCTAAATCATTTTGAGCATCATCTAAAGTCATTTCTCCCTGACGTACACGCTTCCATAAAATATTCCCAATTTCTGGAAAAAAGAAATCAGGAACTAATAATTCATAATTTGGTTTATTTAAACGTAATGCTGCTTCTGAATGGATTTCTGGTAGTACCCATTTAATTCCTACATTCGCATCTACTACAAACTTAGTCAACGGTTTCTATCCTCACGTAAAAGTTCAACACTGTCACTAAAAGTTTTATCTAAATGACGCTGACGTGCAGTATCTACTTTCGCCCAAGCTTGTGCTTTAGCAGATTCTTGATTTACTAATTCAGCCTGGACAAAATTTTCTAGAATTATATTGACTTCATCTTCTAAACTGCGGTTATGTCTTTGAGCTAAACCCTGTAATTTTTCTAATACAGCAGGATTAATATTTCCTAGTATAACCTGTGTTGTCATATTACCTCATTATTTCTACAGAGCAAGACATTGTGAGCTACTAATTATTGATAATAATAGCATCAAATTTTAACGCCAACCTATTTATACAAAAACATCAGGTAATTCGCCATTAAAAAACCCAGCTACTAATTAAAGTTCATCATATCCCCAAATTCTTCCATCATTCTCTCCATTAATTCTTCCATCATCTCCTCTTGCATAGAACGGAGACTCTTTGGCCCCGCGAGGAATTCTTTGATACTGATCTTTTTATCCTTAAAATCCTTGACAAAATCACGAATTTCAACAACAATCTTAGTTTGAGATTCTATGGTTTCTATCATCATTTCAACAGCATCAATACCTTGTTTAGCCGCTTTTTTATAATCTGCAACCATCGTTCCTTCGGGAGTATTTTTAGCTAGACGTAGTTCCCGTTTCAAGTTCTCATATTGAGTTTTGAGAATTTCATTTTGTTGTTCTATATTTTTACATCTGCGGGTTAAATCATCTTCACTATTATTATCAATTGATTCACCTACTTCATACTTCCGTTCAATTTCTAACAGTCTCGCTAAATCTCCTTCTTGGTAAGCTTTATTAATCTCCTTCATAATTTCTGTATGAGACATTTGCGTTTCATTATCTTTAACCTTATCAGGGTGAAAGATTTCCGCTAACCGCAAAAACGTCTGTCGAATTTTTCTGGACTCATCTGTTCTCCCTACAGCAGGAGATTCTGAATCTCTTTCTGATTCCCAATAATGACGGCTTTGATGATTATTTTGGGGATCATGATCTTCAAATAGTTCATCTAATTCATCATCATCATCTTCTTCTTCAATAGCTTTGTAAC
>NZ_VILD01000001.1:752815-771232 GCF_009712085.1 Anabaena sp. UHCC 0253 | reverse complement strand
ATCATCATCATCTTCTTCTTCAATAGCTTTGTAACTAATAATTCCCCCCATTTGCAAACTTCTGTATAGGGATGCTATATTTTTTTGAGTTTGTTTTCCCAACTTTCTTGTAGTTAAAACTTCTGTAAACAAAGCATGAATTTCTGCATCTAATTCTGCCATTGTTCTCATATTTGGACTGACTCGATGAAATACTTCTGTCGCTAAAGAACGCATCTTTTTAACAAAATTATTGAGTTCTGTCCGCTTTTTTTAATTTGCTTTAATAGAGATTGGTGTTCTTTCTCTAAACCCTCTAACTGAAGATGTAAGTCAGAAAGAGCTAAGGGAGTTACTGTATTTTGGGATGCTGTTTTTGTTTTGCGTGCCATAGCAGATGCAAGTAAGCTCAAAGTTGATAAAGGAACACAAATGCTAAATTTTTTAGGTATAACCCTAGATAGTATTTAGTGCTGACAGAAAGTAGTAATAAATATTATATTTGAGTATTTGTATTTATACAAGATTTTTAATTAAATTAAGTTGATGATTAAAACAAAATTCGGGAATTCCGCATTTTTGATATTTGGCATTTTGTTGATAGTATTTTAATTTTGAAAAAAGCTCAGTATTTGTAGAGTGCATTAGGCAAAGTTTAGGGTTGGTTATGCGATCGCTCTAAGCGTAACCCTACGCGCCCAAAAATCAAATATTTGTCCTCTAATCGCTAGTTTTTTTTGATGTTAACAATAGATATATCATTATACAAAAAACTTTCACAGTAATATTTTTTACTAGGTGAATAATCAGGCAAATAGACATTTGTTAGACTTAACCACCAATTACAAGAGTCTTCGTATCTGAGTCTGAGTTTTCCGGTAATCGGGATATTTATATAAATAGGGAATTTTGCCCAAAAGCGTGCATTTTGTGTAAAGTAGATGCAGGTAAACGGCAAAATATCATATTCACCTAGCAAAAATTGGCTAAAATCTATTTGGTAGGTGTTAATTTAACTAGGGTAGTGTTACTAAATTACTAAACATTCAATTATTGTCAATTTACCTACAAAATCCCCAATTTTAATCTTTAGAGGTATCAATGGAGTTTAATAATTTTAACAAAAAAACAAACGAGTATAAAGAACTTAAAGAAAAACCTCATTGGCAAGCTCCAGCTACTAAAGGCAGTATCAAAGCGAAAGAACCCCAACCAGCCAATCATACTACACTGAGGGATGATGATAATCGTGGTAGAGTAGCAATTTTTATTGATGGGTTAAATCTATTTCAGGCTGCATTGCAACTAGGAATTGAGATTGACTATGTAAAATTGCTTTGTCGTTTAACTAAAACTTCGCGGTTATTGCGTGCCTTTTTTTATACTGGCATGGACAGTGGTAACGAAAAGCAACAGGGATTTCTTTTATGGATGCGTCGAAACGGTTATCGTGTAGTTACTAAAGATATGAGTGTCGTTGTAGATAATTACAAAAAACCAAATCTCAATGTAGAAATTGCTGTTGATATGATTACTTTAGCACCCTATTACGATACGGCTATTTTAGTCAGTGGAGATGGTGATTTATCCTATGCTGTCAGTGCTGTTAGCGGTATGGGAGCTAGAGTAGAAGTAATTGGTTTGCAAACAACTGCTAATGATATTGAAGCACAGCGACGGAATCACTTGATTGATGTAGCTGATGAATTTGTAGACTTTGATAGTATTAAACAGCACATTCAAAAAGATTCTTATATCGGCTATAGTTATCGAAATTCTTCTAACTACCAGCTTTAAATTTTCAGTATATTTCTTGATTGTCATCCCAAATATACAGTATTTGCGAATTCTGTTTTCTGGTTTTTTGACATTTATTACCCTAACCTCAAATTAAAATAATTTGAGAGTATTAAATGCTGCATTTTATTTGGCATTTTTTAAATATCTATGCTATACCCGTGTAGGAATAGCTAATTAACATTAATAAGTATAATCCCTATCCTCTTAAATTTAGTTTTAAATCAAGTATAATTGCTGATTAATGTATTTTTAGTATTCACTTAAAATGTATCTTCAATAGATATATTTCCTTAAAAATCATATCATTAAAGGAGTAGGTACTGTGGATCAAATTCAGTTCACTTTGGTGATTAGCTATTTGCTGATGAGTGTATATTTTTTTACTAATTGGTTAACTTTTTCTCTCCGTCACCCGACATCTTCCCCAGAGGAGAAATTTTTATCCTTTATTATGGTTATCATAACTACAATCTTTTGGCCTGTAATTATTGTTATTTCTTGTTTAGAAATATTTAAAAAAGGCAAGTTAGAATTTAGTGCGGTAGTTCCTGTACTTTTAGCAATTTGCGCTTTTAGTATTTCCTATTATTTAAGTTCTGTACATGAACATTGGCTGTGTTATTATGACTTGTTTTGTAATTATTCTTCGTAATTAGGGAGTTTTCTAGACTCTATTTTTATATCTCGATTTCATATATCCAAACTTTAATCATCTTCGTATTCTGCCCAAGAGTTCGCAGTTTCGGATACAGCAATTTTAAGTTTTATATCATTGGATAAACGTTTTTTAGTTTCATCATAAATATATTTAGCAATCATCTCTGCTGTTGTTTCATATTCAGGAGGTAAAACTTCATTTAAAATACAATGATCTAATCCTCCTTGAGTTACATCTTTTTTTGCCCAACGTAAACTTCTAAAATCAGCAACCATAACTGGGTGAGGACAGTATTCTGAAGAATGCAAAGTTGATGATTGCGCTTCAATTCTGACTTTATAAGTGTGTCCGTGCATTCTTCCACAAGGACCATTATAGTCTTTGATATAGTGGGCGCTATCAAATGTAAATTCCGTTGTTAGTTTCCATTTTGGCATCTTGATACACTCTTTGGTGATTGGTGATTGGTGATTGGTAATTGGTAATTGGTAATTGGTGATTGGTGATTGGTGATTGGGAAGATGAATTTTTTTTCTGGTGTATGACTTTTGCAATTTAACTTAAATTTGTGCTGATGTTAACCAAATCTTTGCTCATTGGATATGTCTTAGTTGGAAGATTATGAAGATCAGATAAATCAAACACAGTATATCTATCGAGTTGTAGATATATAATAGGATTCCAGATGCTTAAAGCTATTGCTGTTGCTTACCTGTTACTGATTTTTGGTGATTTTCTTTCTACCTTCTTCTATCATGTCCCTGAACACATTTTTGGTAGTTTACACCTGACGACTCACCACTCCAGGAAAAAGAGTTTTCGCCACTATGCCATTTTAACATTTAATCTCCAGGTACTTTTAGATGGGATTTTAGGAGCATTACCATATTTTCTGTTAGGAGTCTGGTTATGGGCTTTTTCCCCTATGGGTGTAATTTGTGGTTTGTTATTTGGTCAGTTTCATGTGTGGTGGAGACACATAGTTTCTTTGGGTTGGCAAACACCACAAGCTGTGACGTTTTTGTGTAAGTTATTATTTATTACTACGCCAGAACAACACTGGGTACATCATCAAAAAACTAACTTGGGTTTTGGTGATATTTTTACGTTTTTTGACCAACCTGCGAAAATTTGGATGGCTTGGTTACGTTTACTGAGGATCAATTGGCGTTATTATACAGAAAAGCATATTTCTGGATAAACTAGATTTTGATGAGAATTAGTGACTTGAAATCTTGATTGTGTCAAAAGTATGGTTAATTATGGATGTCACTATTAAAACCATACACTTTTAACAATCAATGGTTAATTCTAGTCTTGTTGTCACTTTCTATGTTAATCCTGTTACGGGAAATAATGCTAATACGGGTTCTCGTACCAATCCATTCAAAAGTATTACCCACGCCCTTAAACAGGCGAAAATATCAACGATTATTCAGTTAGCCAGTGGGACGTATAGTCAGGCTAATGCAGAGGTATTTCCCTTAGTTATTCCACCAGGGGTATTATTAGTAGGGAATGAGGCGAATAAAGGTCAGGAAATAATTATTTCTGGAAGTGGGGAATATCAAAGCCCTAGTTTCGGAGTCCAAAATATTAGCCTGTTGTTACTAGGTGATGCGAGTCTTTTGGGTGTGACTGTGATTAATACCACAGCTAAAGGTACTGGTGCTTGGATTGAGTCGTCAGTACCAACGATCGCTAATAGTACATTTAAGAATTGTGCGCGAGAAGGGGTATTTGCGACTGGAAATGCGAAACCGGGGATTGTGGATAATTTATTTATTAATAATAAAGTAAGTGGGTTAGTTATAGCCAGGAATAGCAAAGGGGAAGTGCTGCGGAATCTCTTTCAAAACAATGCGTTAGGGATAGCGATTAGTGACTTTGCAGCCCCTTTGTTAGCAAATAATAAACTTTTGGCAAATGGGACAGCGATCGCTCTTTCTCGTGATGCTAGACCAGTATTACGACGGAATCTGATTGCTAGTAATACCCAAGGTGGTCTGTTGGTGAATGGTAATGCTGTTCCTGATTTGGGAAGTCCCCAAGATCCGGCTGACAACATTTTTCGAGAACAGGGTAAATTCGATTTACAGAATGTCACAAATCAAAAAATCATGTCTGTTGGTAATCAGTTAAGTCCGCCACAGGTGATTGGATTGGTAGACTTTCTGGCTGCTACCAATGACACACCTAGTCAAATAGGAGTTAGCACCAGGTTTGCTGATTTAGAAGGACATTGGGCGGCGGCTTTTGTCGAAGCCTTAGTTAACAAAGATTTTATTAGCGGTTTTCCTGATGGGACTTTTCAACCATCCACACCCATTACCCGCGCCCAGTATGCGGCTTTAATGACCAAGACATTTCGACTTCCTGGCAGTAATCAACTAAATAGATTCAAAGATGTCAAATCAGACTTTTGGGCGGCTCAAGCTATAGCCAGCACTGCGGATAAAGGCTTTTTGATGGGCTTTCCCGATGGGACATTTCGACCGGGAAATAATTTAACCAAAATTCAAGCCCTAGTCTCAATAGTGAACGGTTTGAAGTTGACTGGTGGTAATCCTAATGTATTAATGATCTACCGCGATCGCGCTCAAATTCCCAGTTATGCTACCAATGCCGTGACAGTGGCTACGCAAAAACTCTTAGTAGTTAATTATCCCCAACCAGATCAATTAGAACCACTACGAGAAATTACCCGTGCGGAAGTAGCAGTCCTGATTTATCAGGTATTAGTCGCCACTGGTCAAGAAAATCCTCTTCCCTCTCCCTACATTGTCAAACCAGAGACAGAGATTCCCTCTTTTTCTGATATTGTCGGACATTGGGCAGAAGCATTTATCCGTGCCTTAGTTAGTATGAACTTAACCCAAGGTTTTGCTGATGGGACATACCAACCGGATCAACCTATGACCCGCGCCCAATACACAGCTTTAATCGCTGCTGCTTTTAATCCCCCAGCCAAACGCCCGTCCCCAGAATTTACAGATATACCCAAGGATTTTTGGGCAGCTAAAGCTATTGAAATAGCCGCCAGGGGTGGTTTTGTAGGCGGATTTAGCGATCGCACCTTCCGTCCTAGCCAAAATGTCCAACGGTTACAAGTGATAGTCTCCTTGGTTAACGGACTCGGACTCCCTCCCACTGACCAAAAAACCTTAACCTATATTGACCAAAATAAAATTCCTGAATACGCCCAATCAGCAGTCACCATCGCTACCCAGCAAAAAATTATTGTTAATTATCCTGACCCCAAACTACTTGCACCCACCCGCGAAGCTACACGCGCCGAAGTTGCGGCCATGGTCTATCAGGCATTAGTAGCCAGTCAACGTACAAAAGTTATTAACTCACCATATATTGTTTTGCAGATCAGCAATTGACAAGTAGAATGGAAAACACTGCCTATCAAATTTGCCGCTGGTGCAAAAAAACACTCATGTAGCTAAAAATACGTTAGGCTAGATGCGATGGGTGAAATATTGATACCTATTGCCTGGAACTTAAAGCCCATGTTAACAACACCCCCAAAACCTCCTGCCGACTTAGCAGCTAAGTTATTAACTCACTATAGTTTTGATCTCAATGGGTATAATCCTAGTGAGTTAGTTAACCTCTGGCAAGTAGAATATCCACTCAATTGGCTGCCCTTAGCAGTCATCGAAGCTTTGTATCAAGGTCGTTATAAGGCTATATCCGTACAGCAAATCTTGACTTTTTGGCGACGAAGAGGAGAGACAACATATCATTTCAATATGGAATTTGAACGGATGATTTGTAGCAAATTTCCGGAACGTCTCACGTCCCTCTCCTTACCAGTTTTACCATCTGCTAAACAGGAAATCAGGACGGAAGAACATAAAAGTCCTCAATTATTACCTGCTCCCGTTAGTTATAAATACCAAATAAATAATAATTTACCGCCAAACGAAGAAAAATGGGACTCCAAACCAGAAAATAGAGTCTCCCAATCTTCTTGTTTTCCATTAACAGCAGATATCAGTCAACAAGCAACTATTCAAAACAATTCACCCGAACCAGCAGAACAGTTAATGCTACCAGCAACAGCCAATCATCCCCCTATTGGTCAGTTTATGCCCCAAATGAGCGATCGCACCGAATCCTTCACCTCCAAACTCAAAGCTCTCACTAGTGAAAACTTAGAATTTGTCTTTTAAAGAATCAGCAAGATTCGTAGGGGCGCAGGGCCTGCGCCCATTCAGGATTCAGTCGTAGGGGCGCAGGGCCTGCGCCCATTCAGGATTCAGGAGCAAAACTGACTTTGTGTATAGGTTTCAATTGAGATGCTGTAAATATTTCCAGAACTCCCTATTCAACAGGTTCAATCACTGCTCTTAAACCTCTGTTATTGAAAGTGTTCACAACTGCATTAGCATTATCTTGACTACCAAAAACTCCTACTTGCATGACCCTGCGATTTTGCCAAACCGTAGAAAAAGCATCACTAGCTAGAGAACTGACTAAATTTTGTTGTTGCTGATTGGCAACTAGTACCAGCACCCGGTAACGGACATTTTGCCCAGTAGCTGTAGAACCTTGGGAGACCAAATTCAGACTATTTCTCCCAGATGCTGCTTGAGGAGCGACAAATTCAATAGCACCTGAGTCAAGTTGCGTATAATTAAACTGAGGTAAATCAGCTTGATTATTTGGTAATTGTGGCGATTGATTAGGATTAGAAATAGTTCTAATCAGAGGTGTTAAAGTTCTTTGAGGGGAAGGATTTTGGGCTGTAGCTGCGGTGATACCTTGCAGATCCACCTTACCGTTAATGCGACTACTAACTAAATTGTTTCCAGCCGCAGCAAATAGCAACTTAGCAGCTTTAGCATTGATATCATAACGACGATTATTCCGAAATATATTTCTCCCAGGATCATAACTACTACCTAAATCTGGTTTACCTTGAGCAATCACCACCAGACCATCTTCCCTATTGCCTTGAATAACATTATTCCTGAATAGTGGTGTAGCATTCGCTTGGATAATAACACCTGATCTATTGTTCTGAATTTGGTTAGCTACTACAACCGGAGACGCATTTTGGGCGATATTAATCCCAAAACCAGTTTCTTGAAAGATATTTTCCCTGATTTCCGGGCGAGCATTCCCAGAAATAGTGATGCCATTTGCACCATTCCGCACAAAATGATTTTTGCTAATACTAGGTGTACCATCACCAGTTACAGAAATTCCATCTTGGGTACTACTCGTAAATGTATTTTCCCGAACTACAATATTACTGGATTCAATCCATAACCCATAACCACGACTATTGGAGTTAGTAACAGTTACACCACTTAAACTAGTTTGGTTAGCACTAACAATAGCGACATTCTGCCCACCGAAACTGCGGCTGAGGTATTCACCACCACCATTAATGATTACGGTTTTCCCTTTATTGCTGATATCGCCTTGAATCGCCACACCTGGTTTTAAAATTAGCGGAAATACTTCTCCAGTTTTGGCGTTATATGTACCGGAAGAGAGGATAATTACAGTATTAGACTGTGATGCTTCCAAAGCTTGGGTAATTGTCTGCCAAGGTGCGCTTTCACTACCATCGCCTGTTGTGTCATTTCCCATACTTGGGTTGACAAACAATTGGTTAACCTGAGAAATTGATTTCTCACCTGGAAGAATTTGTTCTCCTCCTCTAGAAACTTGAGCAAAAACACTATTGATGTTTGTCGTTAAGAAGGTTGTACTTGTCACTCCTACAGCAACGGTTAAACTCAAGATTGAGAAACTCAGGGTGTTCACAGACTTTTGGGGAACTATCATTGTTTATAAAACTCCTGTAAAACATATAGCAGAAACGTTCATAATCTTTTTGTGTCTTATTTTTATCAGGACTGTATTGCAACTGCTACATAGCAACTGTTATACAATAAATTTTTATACTATTTAAGAGTAGTATGTTGATGATGTTACTCATCTCTTGACAAATTGACCATAATTAGTTAGCAAATATTTAACAATTACAATATGAACCAGGCTGGCTATTACGATCAAGGCACTAAAAATGGGGTTGTTGTAATGGTTTCAGCCCATAGTCACACACAGCAAACTATTTATCGTATTTTAGATGCCAATTTAGATCGCGCTCGTGAGGGGTTGCGAATTATTGAAGAATGGTGTCGGTTTGGTTTAAATGATTCCCAATTGTCAGGTATATGTAAACACTTGCGCCAAGAGTTGGGTACTTTGCATACGGCTGAATTACGGGCAGCACGAGATACACCTGGAGATATAGGGACTAATTTAACTCATCCCCAAGAGGAACAACGGGCTGATATTACATCTCTATTACAGGCTAATTTTTGCCGTGTGCAAGAAGCTTTGCGGGTATTAGAAGAATATGGCAAGCTTTATCAAGGGAATATGGGGACAGCTTGTAAACAAATGCGTTATCAGGTTTACACCCTAGAAAGTAATTTGTTGGGTTATCAGCGTCATCAGTTATTATGGCGATCGCATTTATATCTGGTAACTTCTCCCGTTGATAACTTATTCGCAGTTGTGGAAGCGTCTCTTCAAGGTGGATTAACTCTGTTACAGTATCGGGAAAAAACCGCTGATGATTCGGTGCGTTTAGAACGAGCTATACAATTACGGCAGTTGTGTCACAAATACGGCGCTTTATTCATTATTAATGATCGAGTGGATTTAGCTTTAGCTGTGGATGCCGATGGTGTCCATTTGGGACAACAAGATATGCCCATTGCTGTAGCGCGTCAATTATTAGGCAACCAACGCATTATTGGCCGCTCTACCACAAATCCCCAAGAAATGCAAGGGGCAATTACCGAAGGTGCAGATTATATTGGTGTGGGTCCTGTATATGAAACACCGACTAAAGTAGGTAAAGCCGCAGCGGGTTTAGAGTATGTGAAATATGTCTCCCAAAATTGTCAAATTCCCTGGTTTGCGATTGGGGGAATAGATATGAATAATCTGAATGATGTGATGAATGCAGGAGCGCAACGGGTGGCTGTAGTGCGATCGCTCATCGAATCAGATCAACCTACTCTAGCAACTCAGTATTTTCTCTCTCAACTGCACAGAATCAAATCTGGAACGTAGAAAGTAATTATGGTAGGTTAGTGTTACCTACCTTGCCGATTTTCATCCAAGTGAGGTACACCGAAAAAAGAATTAACCGCAGATTGAAGAGGATAAACGCAGATAAACGCAGATAAGTTTGTACCTCAGCAGATTGGGAAATGCTACAATTGTTTTAAATCATCAGTCACCTAAAAAATTGAACTTCCAAACATGAAAATAAAAGTAATTATTCACAAAGAAGAAGTAGGTTATTGGGCAGAAGTTCCTGCTATTCCTGGTTGTGCTACCCAGGGAGATACTTTTGAAGAATTACTACAAAATATATATGAAGTCGTTGAAGGTTGTTTACTCGTTGATATTGATTCATTTTTATAAGGTAATTTTCAAAATTGAATTTTAATCTGTGAAATCCTTTAATCCGTCTAATCCGTGATTCTGACTGTGACTGTACCTCATAAACCTTAAATCTGCTATATTTTCATAACTCTTAAATTCAAAATTTCTATTTATGTCTGATCAAATTAGTCTCCAAGTCAATGGAGAAACCCGCAATTGTTTATCCCCAACAGCTTTACCCGAATTACTCCAACAGTTGGGTTTTAATCTTCGCTTAATCGCAGTAGAATACAACGGTGAAATATTACATCGTCAATTTTGGACTGAAACTCAAATCAAAAATGGCGATCGCTTGGAAGTAGTAACTATAGTTGGTGGTGGTTAATTCAATAAACAAGAATAACAAGATTCAGGACTATATAACCAGCGATGATAATTTTTGCGTTTAGCTAATTCCTTACCTTGACGGCCAAGTTTTTCCCGCAGTTGTGAATCTTGACACAAACGATTAAAAGTTTGCAAAACCTCATAACCAGAATCCTGATTTACCAACAGGCCATTTTCTTCATGGTGAACCGCATCTAAAACACTACCTAAGCGAGAAGCAATGACAGGTTTACCAAAATAACCTGCTTCTAAATAAACTAAACCAAAATTATCTATGGTGTAATCTTGATGATTATCTGAACTCAACATAGCAAAAATATCACAAGCAGCATAATAACCAGCTAAATCCCTTTCTGGTACATAACCCGCAAAATGTACCCTTTTATCTACTCGCAATCTTTGGGTTTGGGATTTTAGCTGGTTTTCATAAGATCCTTCACCGCAAATAATACAATGAACATCTACACCAAAATTTAGTAATACGGGAATATTATCTATTACCCGATCAAAGTTTTTATATTTAACCAAATTACCAACAGAAAGAACAACTATCGCTGTTTCTGGAATATTGTAAGTTTGACGAATACGGTTACGTAAATCATCAATATGACTCAAACTAGTAGGATTACCAAATCTTTCTGGCCTCACTACTGGATTAATCACATGAGTTGGTGTATCTAAACGAAAAGTATTTCTTAACGAATTGCGAGTATAAGAACTATGACAAACAATACCCTCAGCACGTTGCAGAGTTAATTTTAAGAGCCATTTCCATAAAGGATTATTAGCAGTACGCAGTAAATCATTACCATGTAAATAGATAAAAAAGCGAATTGGTAAAATATAACTGAGTATCAACAATGCTGGAAAATCATAACCGTGACACCATTCAATGTAGCGGTAATGATAACGAAAATATAATTTAATAGCTAGTAAAAAAGAACAAATAATATTAAACCAAGATTGCAGAATATTTCCTAACCAATTATCAGCAAAAGAACGAAAATAAAGCCAGCGATAAACAGGAAACTGCTGGGATTTATCAAATTTTTTATCTCCAGCACAACCACCAGCTAAGACAATTACTCGCTCAGGATCTTGCAAACAACGATTATAAACATACTCACCAATTACGGCATCTTGTGGACGAAATATCCGAGAAATGACTAGGATATCTGGATAAGCTGTTTTATCTCTAACTTGTGACCCTAGCTGTGATATATTTTCCATAATTAAGCTTGATAAATTAGCTAAAACTTAGCGCCATCTTTGGGAATTTAAGTCATTATTTACTATTGAAAATTTAACAACAAAGGCAAAATCAACCTGGTTTTAAAATAGAATCAAAGCAAAACTCAAAAAACATTTATTTCTCTGCCAGATAAACGCTAGAAAAGTAACAACCTAAATTTACAATAGAAACTAGCAGTAATTTCTGATTATAAATAATTGTTTTGTCAACTTACTAACTATAGGTACTTAGAATTTGCTGAGTGCTAGAGAAGAATATTAACTAAGAGTGGGATAAGTCACTAATTTGGTATTTCTGATATTTTTTACTTTTGGAAACTTGATAAATCTATTAAATCCCCAATTTTCATGTTGCAATCTATCAAAATTTCACCTGATAATTAAAATGTAGGAGCAAGAGAATTGACAATATATTGCAGTGCAAGAAAATGAAATAGAAGGTTGAAATCCAAACATAGCTAACGCCACGTTGAGCTATCAACTAACACTCATGTTTTTACTTCTGACTCGGTAACTCCTAAATTTTGCTGTATATGATGTAACGTCTGACTAGCAAAACTAAAAACTATCAACCTAACATAACTGTCAATTATTCACCCAATTACCAGTGAAATTTATTGTTTAAGTTGCCTGTGTTTATCAATTCTAGATCATTTATCTGCATAATCCAAGATAGCTATGATTTATAACTTGTACTCCCAAGAGATTACTCAGAAACTACTCGGAAATTGTTATATCTAACTATTCCTTTTAGAATACCGTAAATAGTCTTTGTTTTTGTGCCAAATCGCCATAAAATATCTAGCAATTTGGTAATCTAGATCATAGACTTTCCTACCAAATAATGATTTGATAACACCCATTATTTTGACCTTTTGTTACTTACATTATTGTCATTATTCGTTAGAGTATCAATCATAACGTTTAGCCAACGTTAAAATTGAGTACCTCTAAATGGTAATCATGGATATATTTATCACAATGCAACCTATTCCTACAGAGGAAAGGTAAGAAGTATAAAATTGTTAATTGTCACTGCATTTACATCACTTATTAAAAAGTCAAACCCCCTAAGATATAGGTGCTAAATATTCTGCCTCTATCCGGAAAAAATTAGTTGATCATAAGATTAATCATCAAAAATAAATCTTGTATCATTTACAACTATATTGTTTCTCTGCTACGCCAGTAATTATTAGTAATAATCTACACAGTTAAAAATAATTCCAGAAAGAGGTACGGTTATCAATCCAAGAAATCCCTCCCTATTTTCTGCCTAACCAAAACAAGACACGCTAGATTAGAAATAGTGCTATACACTGCACCACTCCTCCCAGTAGGAGAAGTAATCATAAAAATACAGTTTTCGCAATAAATGTCTTATGGGTAAAAAACTACACAGATTCTTCAAACCTCTATTCAAAACCGCCTTCATTCTTAGCTTAGTGCTAACTTTAGCCTTTAGCCATGCTGATAATGCCTTAGCAGCCCGTAGTGGTGGACGCATTGGTGGTGGTTCTTTTAGAATGCCTTCAAGCCGTACCTACTCACCACGTAGCAGTATGCCTGGTAGAGGCGGTTATTATGCTGCTCCCTATGGCGGTGGTTTCGGATTTCCGTTTCTTTTACCCTTATGGGGGTTTGGCGGCGGTTTTGGCGGTTTGTTTGGGATTTTAATCTTTTTTGCAATGGCTAATTTTTTAGTCCAAACTTTTCGTCGTGTTACTAGTGGAGAAACTGAAGAAGCAAACTATAGCAGCAATCCCTCGGTTTCTGTTACCCGTTTACAAGTTGGTTTATTAGCCCAAGCCAGAAATTTACAAACCGAACTTAATCAAATTGCTGAGGCTGCTGATACCAATACTCCAGCCGGAAGAAGCGAAGTTTTACAAGAAGCGAGTTTAGCTTTACTACGTCACCCTGAATACTGGGTATATGCAGGTGGTGGAACTCAACAAGCAAAATTAAATTCCGCTGAATCCCAATTCAATCGTCTATCTTTAGCCGAACGGAGTAAGTTTAGTGAAGAAACTCTTTCTAATGTCAATAATCAATTAAAGGCTGTTCTTAATAAAGAAGCTTTACCTGGTGAATTAGATAATCCCACCCGTTTGATTAGCGAAGGACCAGGAGAATATATTATTGTCACCTTATTAGCGGCAACTTTGGGTAAATGTGAAATTCCCGCTGTTAATAGTGCTGATGATTTACGTCAAGCTTTACGTCAAATTGGTAGTCTTTCTGGTGAACAACTTTTAGCGATTGAAGTGTTGTGGACTCCCCAAGCGGAAGGAGATACTCTGACATCTGATGATTTGTTTGCTGAATATCCTGATTTGAAATTGGTTTAATTGGGGATTTTTCCAAACCTTTGTAGAGACGTTCCATGGAACGTCTCTACATTACGTTATTTTTGACTACCTTGGAAACTGTCGTTCTCGCACTTCCACAGCGTAATCTTGTACAGCTTTGGTAATTGTTTCTCGTAAGTTTGTATAAACTTTGGCGAATGGTGGTTGTTTTTCCGAAAGTCCGAGAATGTCAGAAGTGACTAATACTTGACCATCGCAACTAGAACCTGCACCGATGCCGATAGTAGGAATACGGAGTTTTTGAGTAATTTGCAGTGCTAGTTTTGCGGGAATATGTTCTAATACTATAGCAAAAACACCAGCTTGTTCGAGAGCGATCGCTTCATTAAAAATCCTCTCTCCTTCTTCCTGGGTTTTTCCCTGTTGTCGCAATCCTAATTGATGGATTGATTGGGGTGTTAAACCGACATGACCCATAACCGGAATTCCAGACTGGACTAAGCGGCTAATAGTTTCTACCATGGCGGGATAACCACCTTCTAACTTTACCGCTTGCGCCCCTGTTTCTTTCAACACCCTACCGGCGGAGTGCATGGCTTGGGAGATGCTTTCTTGATAAGTCAAAAATGGTAAATCAACCACCACCAAAGCATTTTTAACACCACGCCGCACAGCCTTAGCATGGTGGATCATTTCGTCCAAAGTTATTGGTAACGTAGTTTCATAACCAAGGACAACTGCAAGAGAATCACCAACTAGGATTAAGTCTACACCAGCTAGATCTAAAAGTTGAGCGATCGCATAATCCCAAGCAGTTAACGCAACAATCGCCCGTCCTTGTTGTTTCCATTGAGTTAATTGTTGGGTTGTAACTGGCATAAATAATTGATAATTGATAATTGATAATTGTCAATTGTCAATTGTCAATTGTCAATTATTCCCTATTTTACATACCGACCAAAACCAAAATGAGGCCGGGCTTGACCGACTGAAGGCATTAACCAAGCTAAACCTTCCGTTGTTCCCACCCATAATTTATTGCCAATATCCGGTGCAAGGGTCAAAACACGACTGGAAGGAAGTCCGGCCACTTGGTCTAAAACTGCTCCTGTATATGGGTTTAATCGCAGCAAACCATTGGTAGTACCCACCCACACACTGCCATCTTTGGCAAACCTAACTGATGTAACGTTGCGTCCGCGCAGTGGAGTCACTGACCGCAATACAATACCATTTTTTGGGTTAATTACTAACAATTGATTTGGCATTCCGGCCCAAATTAATCCTTCTGGACTAATTGCTAAAGTCTGTACAGTTCCCCCTGGTAAATCTTGGATTCTTTTCATCAGCAAAGCACTGGCTGTATTCACCATTACCAGTCCTTCCAATGTCCCCGCCCACAGTTGACCATTAGCATCTAAAGTCATGGCATTAACACTAACACCAGGCATATTTTGAACTGTGGTCATAATTAAGCCTTGGTCAGGACTAACCAGGGTTAACCCAGCATCAGTTCCTACCCACAAGTAACCCCGCTTATCAAGTAACAGTGATAATACTCGTTTGGAGGGTAATAATAAGTTTTGGGCTGTAATTTGACTGGTTTGGGGGTCTACTCTGGTTAAACCTTCATTGTTTCCTACCCACAAACGCCCTACTTTATCTTGTGCTAAAGCATTAATAGTAATATTTGGTAAACTGACGCGGGAAATAACCTTACCTGTATTGGGGTCAATCCGTGATAATCCCCGCCACGAACCCACCCAAAGATTACCTGTAAAATCTCCTAGTAAGTTACTAATCCGATAATCCACCTCCATTTTACCTTCTTCTAACTCTCTTTCATTCGGTAAGGGTTGGACTCGTTCCGGTGGTGGTGCGGCTGGATAAGTAGGAGTAGAACTTTGATTCTGACTGGGATTTTTGTCTGTTTGGGCTGTAGCTGGTGTTACCATGCTTGGTAAAGTTATTAAACCCAGCAAGGCGGACATTATCAATAAGTTAGTATGCTTGTGAAATAAAGTCACGGTTATATTCCTTTTGATAGAAGTATCCAATTATTGACTTAAAGTAACCTAAAAAGTTTTTGACATAGATAGGAAAATCCTAGTTTAGGAATTTGCACCCAAATATAATACCAGCGATCGCAAATTTGTACGTATCTAGTCTAGTATGTCAATTTATCTCAGTATTTATTTATATAAGTAGAATAGACTGAATAATTCAAAGTTTGTAGTGAGGACTTTAGTCCTAATTTAAGGGCTGAAGCCCTTACTACCAAATTATCTCAAGATTTTTACATTACTTAATCTACTTACGTAATTTACTATCTTCCTGGATAACTCAACATTTAGCCTCAATTTGTTGCTTTAACCAATCACGAAAACTAGCATGATAAAGATTATAATTAATCTCTTCTCCAATTTTTTCTAAATGTAAAAATTCTCGCCATTTATCTAAAATTACCTTGATGTCATATTCATCTTCATCTAATCTTTCTGCTATCCTTTCTAAGGAAAGAGATTGTTCTTGAATGAAGATATTTAACACTTGTAAAGCCATTGTTTGCTGTTCACTAGTTGTTAAATTCATTTTGTTTAAATGATTTTGATAATAAAGTTGTAAATTCTCAGGATAGATATTGTTATTAATAGCTGTCAAAATTTCGCTAACATACATAAAGTTAACTTCATCATTATCAATTGGTGTTAATAATTGATGATTAATATTTTGAGAAAGTAAATGATTAATATATTCCTGAATATCAGCGCGATTTTGTTCTGTGTAATTTGCTAAAGCTAAAAATTGAGATGGAGTTTCAATTAATAAACCTGATTTATCTGACAGAAATGGACGACGAGTAAGGATAAAATAAACCTTTTCTGGTAAATAGCGAGGTAAATAGAATAAATTTGACCCGCGTGGTTGATTATTAATATCAATTCTGTCACAACCATCAATAGTAATAATTAACCGTTGTTCAGGATGTAATTTATCGCTAATTTGTTGCAGTAATAAAGATAAAAAACTACTATTATCAATAGTAGAATCTGTTAAATCATCAATTATATTTTCACTACCTTGATTTTGGGTAATTTCTATTAATTGAGTGGAGATATTTGTCAGAAATTCCTCAACGTAATTTTTACCAGGAATTTCCACATTGTAATAAACAATTCCCGTATTTTGGCTAACATAATGGGCAATAATAGCACTTTTACCAATACCAGGTTCACCGATAATAGTAAAATAACCCCGGTCATATTGATGGAGAAAGCTATTGATAGCAGAAAAGACAAATTCACGACCGACAAAGTTATGATTTTTAGCGGTGATGATTTGCTGAAATTCTGGGGGATATCCTCTGAGATTTGTAAGATTTGTGTTATTAAACATTAAGTTACCTTTATTTCATATTATGAAAAATTCAAATTTTATCCTTTCTAATTTCTTCAATATCTTGCCAAAATTCTGCTCTTGTTACATTTTTTAGAGACTCTTGGCGTTCTTTTGTATAATCACCAGAACCCCAACCCATTTCTTGTAAAAAGCGTATTGTGTCAATTTGTCCTAACTCTTTAACTAAGGCTTGATAACCTTTTGTACGTAATTCAATCAGTGTCATTTTCATCATCTCCAGTTAATAGAAAACTATTCATTAACCAATTTACAGGATTTTCTAATTGAACTTGTAATATATTACGATATTTAATTGCTTTTTTAAGTAATCTATCATCCGTTGTTAATAATACATCTATTTTAGCATATTCAGCACAAGCGACATGAAAAGAATCATAAAGACTAAATCCTAGTTGTTCTAATTCTTGGGAACGTTGATCTATTTCCTCATTTAAAATTATTTCATAATCAACTAGCTTTAATAGTTCTCTAATTTCTTTTAATTTATCAAGATTAGTCATTTTTCTTAACTCTGCTTGGATAGCTTCGCTACTGACTAATTTATATTTTCCTGATTTAATCAGCTTGAAAATTTTAATAACTGCTTCACCTTCTAAACGATTTCTATCATAACTCCAATCATCAAAAGGGCGATTTAAGCAACAAACATCAAGATAAATAAAATAAGATTTGCTCATTGTATATTCCCTCCCTCCAAGCGCAGGAAATGCACCCGTCCTGATGTGTCTCCAGCGACAACTGTTAATCCATCTGGGGAAACTGCACAGCAATACATAGAACTTTCAGCAATAAAAGTAGAGAGTTTCTTTCCTGTGTCCAAATCCCACACCTTCAGGGTGTTGTCATAAGAAGCAGAAACGGCTTTTTTGCCATCGGGGGTAATTGCTACTGCTTGTACCGAGTTGTTATGACCTATCAGGGTAGAGAGTTCCTTTCCTGTGTCCAAATCCCACACCTTCAGGGTTTCGTCATCTGAACCAGAAACGGCTTTTTTGCCATCGGGGGTAATTGCTACTGCTTGTACATAGGAGTTATGACCAGTCAGGGTAGAGAGTTCCTTTCCTGTGTCCAAATCCCACACCTTCAGGGTTTCGTCATCTGAACCAGAAACGGCTTTTTTGCCATCGGGGGTAATTGCTACTGCTTGTACATAGGAGTTATGACCTATCAGGGGTAGAG
>NZ_VILD01000001.1:716117-752020 GCF_009712085.1 Anabaena sp. UHCC 0253 | reverse complement strand
TGCTACTGCTTGTACATAGGAGTTATGACCAGTCAGGGTAGAGAGTTCCTTTCCTGTGTCCAAATCCCACACCTTCAGGGTGTTGTCATCTGAAGCAGAAACGGCTTTTTTGCCATCGGGGGTAATTGCTACTGCTCGTACCGAGTCGTTATGACCAGTCAGGGTACGCAATAGATTTCCCCCTGGAGTGGTTAAGCTGGCTGTAAGGGGACGCAATCGGGGAATTTCACTTTTACTTGCTGCGGCATCTGCTAATATTTTCTGAATATCTGAATTTTCAAAACTCTGCAATCTTCCCCATAATTGACCCACTAATTGATGTCGGTCTTGATTCACTACATGGGCTGATAATTCTAAGGTTTGTTGAATTAATTTGAGTGTTTTGATTTGTTCTGTTGCTAGTTTTTCATCATCTGCTAAATTATCCAATATTTCAATATCTTCAATTAGAAGATAATCCCTAATTAGGGCTTCTACTCCAAATTTATCATGATTAATTTTTAAATAAATAAAATCAAAATCCATGACAGTTTGATAATATTTTTCTGTGTTTCCTGCTTTTAACTGTTGTTCAGGAAATTGACCTAAAAACAAGCTTTTAAATTCTGCTGGTTTTGATGCTAATTTAGTTGCGATATTTCCCATTGATTTGTTTATCTCCTTTAGATATTTAACTCAAGTTGCTATAGTCATCCTATTTGAGTTATGAACTTTTTTTAAAAAACGAACCGCAGAGACACAGAGGACACAGAGGTAGAGAAATAAGAGATGAGATACCTACGGTACGCTTTGCGAACACATTTTATTTAGGATAGCTATGGTTATCTATTTGAGGTTGATAGTTGATGATGAAATTCCAGTCTTAATCCTGTACATCCTCTAATCCTGGACATCCTGATTCTGACAATAATAATGGTGCGTTACGCTGTCGCTAACGCACCCTACATGGATTTTGATTATAAGTTCATCTGGTTCTCCATATAATCAGCCATACTCTTATTAAGTTCTTTAAAAAATTTCTTACGTTTATCTTTATCTAACGTATCCTGACCTTTAAGAAACTCTAGAAAACTGCGATGATAAATACTATAGTAGGTTTTCTTTTCATCTTTATTTTCTTTCGGTGTTACATATTCAATCCAATCATCTAACACATCTTTGACATCAAATTCATCTTCATCCAAAATATCTGCAATCATTCCACTAGAAATTGGTTCTCCTCTTTCTACTAAGATATAAAGTATTTTCACTTTCTTTTCATTAGTTTCTTTATCCATCCCCATGCGTGTCCAATGACTTGTATAATAGGCTTGTAAACCTTGGGGTAAACCCGTTAAAGTTAAATCGTTATATTTTCCTTCAGCTATTCCCGGTAAAAGATAGCGTAAATAAATAAAATTCTCCTCACTCTTAACCGCTATTTGTTCCACAAAACTATCTTCAGAAATGTTGCGTTCATTAATCCAATTTCTGAGTTTTGCATCATTATTCAAAAATAAATACAGATATTCTTTTACGTCTTCCTGACTCAAAGCTGTATAATCACTCTTGGTTAAATCCAATTCACCTACAGGTGTATCTGGAGACAAAGTTAAACGTTTTGTTTCTTGATTATAAGGTCTTCTTGTTAGTAAAAAATAAATTCCATTAGGAACATTTTGTGGTAAATCTAAAAGATTGCTATTTCCTTCTTGTTCTACTTCATCTAGTGCATCTACAACAATGACTAATTTTTGTCCTTGGAGTTTTTCACTGGTTTTTTCTAGTAAGGTTCTTAAATCAGCGTTATCTACATTTTGAAGAGAATAACGTTTAATTAATTGTTGACGAATACCCGCTAAAAACTTTTCTGGTTTGTTACGTCCTTCTGCGAAAACATTAAAATAGCAGGGAAATTTAGTAGCTAAAACGTATTTAGACGCTATGGCACTTTTTCCCATCCCTGCATCCCCAATCACTGTAAAATAACCCTTGGGGTTAGATGTGAAGAAGTTATTAATCGCTTTAAATACAAAATCACGTCCACAAAATAACCGAGTTTTTTCAAAGATTAAGGCTTTAAATTCTTTCGGATAAACATCTAAATCCCAATCTGGATAAGGTTGATATTTTGAGGATTTCGTTTGTTTCGCAACTGCAATAAAAGCTTCACCAAATTCTTCTAATTCCGCCAAAAAATTAATTTTTGCATTAATGATCTCTGTCTTTAAGGCGTTGTTTTGATTAAGAAATTTTTTGGTATTTTCTACAAACTCAAAAGGAACATTATTACTGTAAGCATCCCAAAAATAACCTTTAATTACTTTTTCTCTAAACAGGTTTAAAATTGCTTCTGATTTAAATACACCATATCTTACTAAAGTGTAACCATAAACAGTATCCACGTCATCAAGAATTTGGGTAGGATTGAGTTTTAATTCTTGTAAAACTTTGATAACAGCTTCATTTTTTTGAGCTTGTTTAATAATTAGTTGACTAGCTTGAGGAGCATATTTACTAATCACCGAAGTAATAGCGGCAAATTCTATCATGGATGATTACTGAAGGTTTACTATTTTGCTTACAAGTATTATTACACTTAATATACTAATAGTATTTGAATTTTGAAAAAATTTAAGTATTTCTAGGGTACGTTAGGCAACGTTAGGCGATCGCTCTAAGCGTAGCTATGGACACAAGGGATTTATGCACCCTAAGTATCTTGATAGCTTTGCTGGCACTGACAAAAATAAAATATTAGTCCTATATGGGTCTTACGTATTTTTAAAATTAAAATATACACATTTGTAAATGAATCTTAACAAAATGTTAAAACTTTATATAATTAGAAATTCAAATAGATTAAGTTAACAAAAGTTGAAAAATAACTTATTGAATTATTGATATATTGTGGGGTAAGCTACAAATTCACTGATGTGCAACTTTTTCTCCCTTGCTCATCCCAGACTAAACCTGTCTTCAGTGAATTTGCCTCATGATCAATCTTTACCCGCATTAGGTAGAGGAATCAGAGTAAAAAAAGAGAATTGCTGCAAACCAGCTTCAAAAACTGGAATGCCATCATTTTTCCGGCAAAAACTCCACAGACGGCTTGTAAAGCCAAGAAGTTGATCTTGAATCAAGTAGGTTTAGTAGGGTATGCAAACTCAAGATGACAAGATTTTGTATTCCTGGGACGAAAAATAACAGCGTCACCTAGTGTGTCTGAAGAATATGGTAAAAAATTTGTTGCGGTAAATTGCTACCACAACTAGGTTTGTGCAGCAATCCTGCCACCATAGAAACTGATCGCCCCTAATCATAAGCAAAACTTATAATCTTATTAAGAATGAATAAAGAGTAGGAATGAGAAAAAGTTGCACATAACGTGATTTGATAGTAAAAAGAGTGACTCCTTGGAAGGAAAATATGTCTTACGCACAAACGAAGACTCAGGCTAAGTCTGGGTATCAAGCTGGGGTTAAAGATTACAGACTAACTTATTACACACCTGATTACACACCTAAAGATACAGACCTTTTAGCAGCATTCCGGATGACTCCCCAACCCGGCGTTCCTCCAGAAGAAGCTGGTGCGGCTGTAGCTGCCGAGTCTTCCACTGGTACTTGGACAACTGTGTGGACAGACTTGTTGACCGACCTAGATCGCTACAAAGGTCGTTGTTACGATATCGAACCAGTTCCTGGTGAAGACAACCAATACATCTGTTACGTTGCTTATCCCTTGGACCTGTTTGAAGAAGGTTCTGTAACCAACGTATTAACCTCCATCGTAGGTAACGTATTTGGTTTCAAAGCTTTGCGGGCGCTACGTTTGGAAGACATTCGTTTCCCTGTAGCTTACATCAAGACTTTCCAAGGACCTCCTCACGGTATTCAAGTTGAACGCGACAAGTTGAACAAGTACGGTCGTCCTCTATTGGGTTGTACAATTAAGCCCAAATTAGGTCTTTCTGCTAAGAACTACGGACGTGCTGTTTACGAATGTTTACGTGGTGGTTTGGACTTCACCAAAGACGACGAAAACATCAACTCTGCACCATTCCAAAGATGGCGCGATCGCTTCTTGTTTGTAGCTGAAGCTATCAACAAAGCACAAGCAGAAACCGGCGAAATCAAGGGTCACTACCTGAACGTTACCGCTCCTACCTGCGAACAAATGATCCAACGGGCTGAGTACGCTAAAGAACTCAAAATGCCCATCATCATGCACGATTACCTGACCGCAGGTTTCACCGCTAACACCACATTGTCTCATTGGTGTCGTAATAACGGTATTCTGTTGCATATTCACCGTGCTATGCACGCTGTAATTGACCGTCAGAAAAACCACGGTATCCACTTCCGTGTATTGGCTAAAGCTCTCCGCTTGTCTGGTGGTGATCACATCCACACCGGTACAGTAGTTGGTAAGTTAGAAGGTGAACGTGGAATCACAATGGGTTTCGTTGACCTATTACGTGAAAACTACATTGAGCAAGACAAGTCTCGTGGTATTTACTTTACCCAAGACTGGGCTTCTCTGCCTGGTGTAATGGCAGTTGCTTCTGGTGGTATCCACGTATGGCATATGCCCGCGTTGGTAGAAATCTTTGGTGATGACTCCGTACTACAATTCGGTGGTGGTACTTTGGGACACCCCTGGGGTAACGCTCCTGGTGCTACAGCTAACCGCGTAGCTCTAGAAGCAGTTGTTCAAGCTCGTAACGAAGGTCGTAACTTGGCTCGTGAAGGTAATGATATTATCCGCGAAGCTGCTAAGTGGTCTCCTGAGTTGGCTGTTGCTTGCGAACTGTGGAAAGAAATTAAGTTCGAGTTTGAAGCAATGGATACCGTCTGATAATTGAGGATTTGGGATTTTGGATTTATCAACAATCCAAAATCTAAAATCTATAGGGCTGGGGTCAAGCATGGATCTAAAGCAAATTGCGAAAGAAACAGCCAAAACTCTCCAAAGCTACCTGACTTATCAGGCACTTAGGACTGTATTAGCACAGCTAGGCGAAACAAATCCTCCTTTAGCACATTGGTTGCAAAACTTTTCCGCTGGGAAAATCCAAGACGGAGAAGCATATATTGAGGAACTGTTTCTGGAAAAGTCAGATTTGGCATTACGGATTATGACTGTCAGGGAACACATAGCGGCAGAAGTGATCGAGTTCTTACCAGAAATGGTGCTAACTGGCATTCAGCAAGCCAATATGGAACAGCGTCGCCAGCATCTCGAACGCATCACGCAACTAAATTTATCAAGTCCCAGCCCGAAAACTGAAAAGCAGATAATATCAGATCCTAATTTGGATAATTTATCTAATTAGTCAGTCAACCAAGTAATAAAAAATCTCCCCCACTTATCAAAAACTATGCAAACTTTACCTAAAGAGCGTCGTTACGAAACCCTTTCTTACCTTCCCCCTCTGTCTGACGCGCAAATTGCCAAGCAAGTTCAGTACATTATCACACAAGGTTTCATTCCCGCAATTGAATTCAATGAAACTTCTGAACCAACAGAACTTTATTGGACAATGTGGAAATTGCCTTTGTTCGGCGCTAAAACTACTCAAGAAGTATTGAGCGAAGTTCAAGGTTGCCGTTCTCAGTATGGTAACTGCTACATCCGTGTTGTTGGTTTTGACAACATTAAGCAGTGTCAAGTTATGAGCTTCCTTGTTCACAAACCCAGCAGATACTAAGAGCTAATTAGCTAATAGTTATTTGATAAATTAAAAAGAGGGGTAGAGTTTTCTATCTCTCTTTTTTTAGTTTTGATAGACAATAGAATTGTCGGTTGAGTCGCACACACAAACAACTAAAGGTGGTAATTATGCAACAAATTACTCTTGATGAAGCATCTCAACACTTATCTGATTTAATTGAAGCAGCACTCAATGGTGATGAAATTTTCATCATGAAAGATAATCAACCTGTGGTGAAATTAATTCCTGTATTACCAGTTAAACACCATCGTCAACCTGGTAGTGCGAAAGGAATGGTAACAATGGCTGATGATTTTGATGCACCTTTAGAAGATTTTCAGGAATATATGTGATGATGTTTTTAATAGATACACATACATTTATTTGGTATGTAACAGATAATTCTCGACTTAGTAATCAAGTTTTAGAATTGATTAACGATGAGAATAATCAGATTTTTTTGAGTATAGCTAGTGTTTGGGAAATGGGAATTAAACACGGGTTAGGAAAGCTAACTTTTAATCTTCCATTTGAGACGTTTATAACGCAGCAGATTAGTATTAATGACTTCACGGTGTTAGATACAAAAATCAGTCATATTACGGCTATTACTCAACTGCCTTTACATCATCGTGATCCTTTTGACAGAATGTTGATTGCACAGGCTATGGTGGAAAATATACCTGTAATAAGTGCTGATACAATTTTTGATGCTTATCCGATAAGGCGTTTATGGTGAAGACTAAACGCTAACAGACCCTAATAAAGTAAACTAGAGTCGGAGGTAATGATCATGCCAATATTGACATTGAGTGAATCACAAATTATTGAATTAGTCAAACAGCTACCACCAGAAAGTAAACGGGTAGTTTTGTTAGAACTAGCTAAGGAAAGCGAAAATGGGCGTGAGTCTCGCATGGAATATGCTGAAACTCAACTACATAACTTATGTACTGAACGTGGTTTAAATTGGAATACCATGTCAGAAGATGAACGTGAATCATTTATAGATGATTTGGTGCATGAGGATAGACAGTGCGCCTAATAGTTGTATTTGATACAAATGTTTTGCTCTCTGGTATTGGCTGGAGAAGCAAACCTTTCCGTTGTCTTGAATTGGCACGTAGCGGCATAATAGAAGGTGTAATATGTCCAGAAATACTTGAGGAAGTTACAAAAAAATTGCAGCAGAAGTTAAAATTTTCAGATACTCAAGTAATTGATACAATAGCTGATTTACTTAGCTTCCTCAGATTAGTAACAATTACTAACACTTTGAATTTTCTCACTACTGACCCAGATGATAATATGGTTTTAGAATGTGCAGTTTTGGCGAATGCAACTCACATTGTTACAGGTAACAAATGTTTTTTGTCACCTTTAGTTAGTTATGAAGGTATTGCAATTGTAAATGCAACAGATTTCCTTACTTTCATATTACCTGAAGAATTAACTTAATAAAGTTAATAAGAATTAGTTTACTATCTCTTAAATATCATAGCCCATGATATAATCATCCATGACAAAGCCACCACCAAAGTCTATTACCTGACTATCAATAATTTTAAAACCAAATCGAGAATAAGCTTTAATTCCTTTTTCATTCCTTTTATTAACATTGAGAATTATTTGTTGTAGATTCATATTTTTAGCTTTTTCGTATATATGAGATAACATCATTTGTCCATAACCAAAACCATGCAATGATGTTAATAAATAACATTTATGTAATTTTAAATAACTCATATTATTCATTATTTCTGAACTATAAGATAAATAACCAACTAATTCAGAATTATGTAAGACCTGATCATAAAATATCCCTTGTTCATAAATTTCATTTTCAATTACGCCTATTCCATACATTTTATCTAGCATATACTCTATTTGTGCATTGCTGATAATTGTAGAGTAATGGTTATACCAAATTTCTCGACTGATTTTTCTCAGTTCTTCTAAATCTGTATTTAATAACTTAGTAATAGTAATTGATGAATTATTCATAGTGAGAATTATATTTTTATTAAACTTATCTGTACGAATTTACAAATTTAATTTACCACTTAATTGACTATCGTTACCAAAAAAATCTATTATAATTTTAATAAATCATAACCAGGGATAATTCTATGAGTTACTATATTGCTCCTAGCTTTCTTGATAAACTTGCAGTTCATATTACCAAAAACTTTTTAAATATTCCTGGTATTCGAGTTCCCCTGATTTTAGGTATTCATGGCCGCAAAGGAGAGGGAAAATCCTTTCAATGTGAGTTAGTCTTTGAAAAAATGGGTATTGAAGTAACTTTAATATCTGGGGGAGAATTAGAAAGTCCAGATGCTGGAGATCCTGCGCGGTTGATTCGGTTACGTTATCGGGAAACAGCAGAATTAATCAAAGTGCGGGGGAAAATGTGCGTACTGATGATTAATGATTTAGATGCAGGTGCGGGACGCTTTGACGAAGGAACTCAATATACAGTAAATACCCAGTTGGTAAATGCCACACTGATGAATATTGCTGATAATCCTACAGATGTGCAGTTACCGGGAAGTTATGACTCCAATCCTTTATGTCGTGTCCCGATTATTGTGACAGGAAATGATTTTTCTACTCTCTATGCACCATTAATTCGTGATGGGAGAATGGATAAATTTTACTGGGAACCCAACCGCGATGATAAGGTGGGAATTGTCGGCGGAATTTTTGCACCTGATGGACTTTCACCACGAGAAATTGAACAATTAGTTGATACTTTTCCTCAGCAATCTATTGACTTTTTTAGTGCTTTGCGATCGCGGATTTATGATGAGCAAATTCGCCAATTCATTCACCAAGTCGGGTTTGAAAATGTTTCTTTACGAGTTGTGAATAGTTTAGAAGGTCCTCCAGCATTTAAAAAGCCAGATTTTACTTTATCTCATTTAATTGAGTCTGGTAAATTTATGGTGGGTGAACAAAAACGGGTGGAAACTTCTCATTTGGTTGATGAATATAACCGCTTAAATCGCGGCAAAGGTTATCAAGCAGCTTCTCCTATTGCAGAAGTTCCAGTTAGTAAACCTGTAATTAATCAACCGACTCATTTAAGTTTAGAAACTCAAGAACAGGTTCGGCAAATTTTAGCTCAAGGTTGTCAAATTGGGATTGAACACGTTGATGAAAGACGTTTCCGTACTGGTTCTTGGCAAAGTTGCGGTACTCTTAATATTGATGCACATTCAGATGCTATTTCTGCTTTAGAATCTTGTTTAGATGAATATAGCGGTGAATATGTGCGTTTAGTGGGGATTGACACAAAAGCCAAAAGACGAGTTGTGGAAACAATTATTCAACGCCCCAATGGGAAATAATTAGGATTTTTGGCGTTGCTGATTAAGAGTATGATTTTGTTTCACGCAGAGGCGCAGAGTCACAGAGAGTAAGAGTTTGAAATCATTGATTTTTGAATTTCATACCCTAATTCAGCAACGCCGGATTTTTTTCATGTAGAGATGCTTTATGGACTATCTCTACATGGATTAAAGTCATTTAATACTAAACCGGAGTTAAAAATAGTTTAGCTTCTGCCTGTCTTCTCCGTCTTAATCCTGCTTCCACATTAGTTCCAGGATTCCTATATTTTAGAAAAGTTTCTTCAATTTCATCCCATTTCTTGTCTCTCAAAACTCTAGTCATGCTGGAGAAGTTGGAATTACCATAAAAATTAGCACCCAAGTTATAAGCAAAACTCAATAAAGCTCCCTGTTGATTAACATTTAACTCGTTCCAAACAGGAATTTTGATGAGGGGTGGTAAATAGCTATTATCTAATTGGAAAATCAAAATTTCTTCGGCTTGTGCTTTAGTAATTGTTTCACCCAATTTCCATTCACTACCATCTTTTTTGCGAGTAGTTCCCCAACCAATTGTGATAGGTTTACCTCCAGAAAGAGGATCAGGATAAGCTTTGAGAAATAATCCTTCAAATTCTTTAATCAAAGCAACTCCAGGAAGTGGTACTTTTCCAGATGAACCGCCATAAAGACCTGTAATATTCAGACTTTTTTCCTGAACTACAGCTTTTTCTAGGGGTTTGTTTGGTGTGACTATAGGGTTTCCAAGAGCTTTATTTAAAGCATCCTGGGTTTTTTTCCCGACTATTCCATCTGCGGTTAAACCCTGTTGTTGTTGAAATTGTTGGACTGCTGCTAGAGTTTTGTTACCAAAATCACCATCTATTTCTCCAACATTAAATTTAAGTTCTGTTAAAATTCTTTGCAACTGTTCAACTTTTGTACCTTGAGAACCTTTTTTGAGAGTTTCGTTAATAAGAGAAAGTTCGGAAATAGATGATTTTATAGATAAATTGTTATTCAGATTCTTTTCTGTCATTACAGCCTTTTCTGCGGATTTATTTGGTGTGGATATGAGGTTTTCAAGAGATTTATTTAAAGCATCCTGGGTTTTTGTTCCGACTATTCCATCTGTTGTTAAACCCTGTTGTTGTTGAAATTGTTGGACTGCTGCTAGAGTTTTGTTACCAAAATCACCATCTATTTCCCCAAGATTAAATTTAAGTTCTGTTAAAATTCTTTGCAATTGTTCAACTTTTGCGCCTTGAGAACCTTTCTTTAGAATTTCATTGATATTGAGAATTAATTTGCCGACCATAATGATACCCTGATAAGTGAGTCTAAGTTGCTGGCTATTGATGAGGATACTATAACAATTATTAGTATATTTGAATGATTCAATGAAAGTGAATTTTTGTAAAGAAAGTTTTTGTATTTTTCTGCAAAAGAAGGAGAAATTACAGTGTTGGACAAAAAGCAAATTTTGATTTGATATTCCAGCATTTCCCATTATGAATCAGTAGGGTTAAATGAGTTGCTGTGTATTCAAAATGCAACTGACGCTGTACAAATTCTGGCCAAGCAGTCCGAAAATTCTGCTTTGTTAAATCCCGAAATGCTACTGTTAAATGAGGAACAAAGGGACTAGTTTTACTAACTTGGTCAATAATTCCTAAGTTATTTTCTAGATATGTGGTTAAATCTAGTTGTAAAGTCAAAATTGCTTGACTTTTAACCACATTTATGTATATGACCCGGGGTGGAAAAGCGCCAAACCCATTAAATGTTATTGGGACTGATTCCTGTTGACTAGCGAATTCTTGGAGAGACATTTCTAAACTTGATACGGCATTATCTGGCCATTCAAAGGGTGGTTGTAAGGTAATATGGGGTGGTGATTTTTGGGCGCTACGACTGGCGTATTTATCTGCAAAGTATTGTTTAATGCTATTGGCATATTCTTGAATATGTTGTGGTGGTAATAAGGCAATAAAAAAGCGATCCATTAAATTTTAGAGTGTAATTAGATAGACAATTTAATTATAGTAGCGGTTAATCTTGAAGTGTGATAGAAACAAATCTATGAATTAATACAAATATGATCACAAATCATGATAAGTTTTAGTAAATGAAAAATTGCTAATCTAAAATCCAATCCAATATATGCCTTGGTTTGTCAAGATTGAAGCTGGTAAGGTTGATAAACCTACCTTTGACCAATATGTACCCGCCCACAGAGCCTATGTACAAGAGTTGATTACTAAAGGACACAAGGCTAAAACGGGTTATTGGGCGCAAAAGGGTGGTGGGATGATGTTATTTGAGGCGGCTTCGATGGATGAAGCCCAAGCAATCGTAGCTGGTGATCCCTTGGTACAGAACGATTGTGTCAGCTATCAACTATTTGAATGGCGAATTGTTATCGAATGACACACAAATTCTGAATTTTAGTGTTATGATTCTAAAAGACCTGGATCTATGCAACTTCAACGCCCAAATCTTGTCAGGACCGGAAGGTAGCAGCAATAAGGGATGCTTGTGGTAGGCGTAGTCTCCGGGTCGCCTTATTTGTAGGAGCTTTCAGTAGCAATGCCTGGTTTTGGAGATATTGTACAAAAAGCTTTTTATCTCGGTGTTGGGTTAGCCTCTTACGCTGGTGAAAAAGCTGGGGGGAAATTAGCCGAACTGCGATCGCAAGTCCAAAAATTAGCAGATGAAATGGTAGCCAAAGGCGAGATGAACACAGAAGAAGCTCGCCGCTTTGTCGAAGATATGATGAAGCAAGCTCAACAGCAACCAACGTCTGGAGAAACATCGGAAAGAACAGCCCCTTCTGAACCTCGTCGGATCGAAATCCTTGAGGTAGACGAAGAACCAACTGTAAAAGAGGCGCAAAAAGAAAATGGCGATAATGTAGATCACTTGCGCGATCAAGTGCTAGAACTACAGGAAGAGTTAAAACGTCTGCAACGCGAACCGTAAAAAGCAATTTTTTACTTTGGGTATCGGTAGCATTTAATTCTGGAAAAATGACGCTATACCCGATATGGTTTTGTGTGCTTTACCTATTGTGTACTCTAGCACTTTCAGCCAGATGGTGTTATGCGTCATGTTTTTAGCCAGTAAGGGCATTAAGTTATGGAACAGTGGCAAAAAGACTTAATAGACATGATCGAAACCGTGGCTGATGACGTAGAGCAGTTCTTCCTGGGAATGAATGATATGGTAGATGCTTTTTTTGAGTTCACGGAAGAAATTACTGAAGAAGTACAAAACACATTTCTAGCTGATATTGATGCCTTCAGTACATTACACGAACAGTTTTTACAAGACTTAGCTGAACCACTTTTGGAAATTTACTGGGAACTCGAAGACATCGCAGAAGATGTAGATCCTGGTTTTCCTTATGCGGTAGAACCTACACTCGAAAAAAATGCAGCTTGTATTGGTTGTAGTCACTATCACGGACAAGTTTATAGCGGTAATTTGTTAGTTTGTGGTATGCACCCTCACGGCTGGGATGATGAAAGTTGTCCAGATTGGGAAAAAGGGAATTAATTCAGCAATCCATCAAGCAAGCTGGGGAGAAATGTTAAGTTAATAATTGTGAATCTCTGCATTTATTTCTACTAACATAATGAGTAACTTTGCACCGGAAACTGTATCCCCAGCCAGTCAAGAAATTAAGTATGGTGAACGCGAGATTGCGGAAGGAAAATTAATTACCTTTCCTAATCCCCGCATTGGGCGACGCTATGATATTAGTATTACATTACCGGAATTTACTTGTAAATGCCCTTTTTCCGGTTATCCTGACTTTGCAACTATTTATATTAGTTACATTCCAGATCAACGGGTGGTTGAGTTGAAGGCACTTAAGCTTTATATTAACAGCTACCGCGATCGCTACATATCCCACGAAGAAACAGCCAATCAAATTTTAGATGATGTAGTTGCAGCTTGTGATCCTTTAGAAATTACTGTGAAAACCGATTTTACCCCCCGTGGAAATGTGCATACAGTAGTTGAAGTTAGACATCAAAAAGGTGTCTAAACAAAAAATATTGTAGAGACGTTCCATGGAACGTTTCTACAAGAATTATGGATTTATGAGGATGTTTTATCAAATTAGGGCTAGGAGTCAATTGTCAATTATCAATTGTCCTTGTCTGTTAACTAACTAAAACATTGCGAAAATAACCATTTTGTTGAGCTAATTTTTCTCCAATAATCTGTTGATAAACAGCCTCATAACTTTTAGTCATCTGTTGAACACTGAAATTTTCTTCCACATATTGACGACAAACGTAACGATTCAAGCTACCTATTTTGTCAATAGAATCAATACATTCTTCGATATTATTACAGAGAAAGCCAGTTTTCCCATCAACAATAACTTCCTCTGTTGAACCTAGTCGCATAGCAATTACAGGTGTACCTGATGCCATTGATTCTACCATGACTAATCCAAAAGGTTCTCGCCAAGTAATGGGGAATAAAGTTGCATAAGCACCTCCCATAATTGCATTTTTCTGCACATGATTAGCTTCACCTAAATATTCAATTTGCTTACCATCAATATGTGGTTTAATTTCTTGTTCAAAATATTCCACATCAACTACATCCACTTTACCTGCTATTTTTAACCTCTGACCAGTTTTTTTCGCAATCTCAATTGCTAAATGTGTTCCTTTTTCTGGAGATATTCTTCCTAGAAAAGCTAAGTAAGATGGTTCTATTGGTTGAGGATAAAATTCATAACTACTAACATCTATTCCATTATAAACAGTGTCTACATAGTTTAATCCTAATCTGGGTTCTCTTTGAGAGTTAGAAATACTAATATAAGGCTGTTTTCGACAATGTTTAAAGATTTTTTCATTGTCTGGTGTAAAAATGCCATGTAAAGTATGTACCGTAGGAGTTGCGACTAAGTTTGCAGATGTCAATGTTGCGACTCCCATGTGGGAATGAATAATATCAAAATCTGCTGCTTGTTCATAGACTGATGCTAGTTGTAGAAATTCATAAATACTTGAATCTCTGATAGTAGAATCTAGCCTTAAAGCGCGGGGATGAACTGATACTAATTTTGCTAAAGTTAAAGAATCTCCTGATGCAAATAGTGTCACTTCATGTCCAAGACGGACTAATTCATCAGTTAATAATCCTACTACCAATTCTATGCCACCATAAGCTGGTGGTGGTACTCTCTCCCACAATGGAGCAATTTGAGCAATTTTCATTATCAATCTCCTAAAATATCAGATTTATATTTCCAGTTATTTGAAAATAAATTGAATAACTAACAGGAAATAGCTAAAAGTTAAAAGAAATCGCCCTTATTCATGATTGTACTACCAAATCTTATGCTTTGCTTTTGTTATTTTTTGTCTATCTTAGGTAGTGTAACTATCTGATTCTTAAGAAAGAAATTAGACAAAAGATCATGGTGATATTTTTGATTTTTAACTTGACTTAAAACAAAATATCAAGTATAATATAATACGATTTATCAATAGTCGCAGATATTAAGCAAAATGAATATATACAAACAAATAAATAAACCGCGTGTTTCATGGCAGGCGGTTTTCGCACTAGTCGTATTTGTGTTTATGTACCTACCGATTTTGGTACTAGCTTTTTATAGTTTTAATAAATCACCTTACAGTGCTAAATGGGAGGGATTCACCTTAGAATGGTACGAAAAATTATTTAGTGATGAACGGATTTTATCCGGGTTATATAATAGTTTATTAGTTGCTTTTTGTGCTGTGGGAGTTTCCGCAGTGTTGGGAACATTAATGGCTGTAGGGTTGGCACGTTATGAATTTCCTGGTAAAAAAATATATCGAGGAATTGCTTATTTACCCTTATTAATTCCTGATATTGCGATCGCTGTTTCGACACTAGTATGTTTAGCAGCTTTTGCTATTCCTTTGAGTATATGGACTATCATCGCTGCCCATATCGTATTTTGTCTATCCTATGTGGGCTTGGTAGTTTCTGCGCGGATGAATAATATCAATCCTGATTTAGAAGAAGCCGCTTTAGATTTAGGTGCAACCCCCATACAAGCCTTCATTTTAGTTTTATTACCTCAATTAATGCCGGGGATTATTTCTGGATGTTTACTGGCTTTTGTATTGAGTTTAGATGATTTTTTAATTGCTAGTTTTACCGCTGGAAGTGGTGCAAATACCTTACCAATAGAAATTTTTAGTCGCATTAGAACCGGAGTAAAACCGGATATTAATGCTTTAAGTGTGATGTTAATTTCTATGACTGCTATTGTCGCTTTAATAGGAGAATTGATTCGGACTGCGGGGGAAAAGAGAAAATAGGAGATAATGAAAAAGATTCTTGATGAAGATTTCTACAGGTTATAGAGGGTTTGGGAAGAATTGCTTAACAAGCCCTTGCAACGCGAACTAATGAGCTACTTAATAGACATCTCCAGAAAAGAATGTAGAAACGTTCCATAGAACGTCTTTACAAGGGTTCAGTGACAATAAATACCTTTTATTTGTAGCTTGTATGACTACAAATCTAAAATTAAAAGAAAATATTGACATTAGTATTATTAACAACATTTAAAAATGTCTACCTCGGAAAGAATCTTCTAGAATGAGAAATAAGACTTGAGTACATATACTAAGGGAGAATAGTAAGTCATGGCTGCTAGTGAGTCTGGGACACCTGTTAGTCTGTCAGACAGAGAACTGCAAATTATCGACTTAGTGGCCACTGGCTTAACTAACCAAGAAATTGCAGCTAAACTGGAAATTAGTAAACGTACAGTTGATAACCACATCAGTAACATTCTCACAAAGACTAAAACTGATAACCGTGTGGCTTTGGTGCGTTGGGCTTTACAATGGGGCAAAGTTTGTTTGAATGATGTTAATTGCTGTTCTCTTCCCCCTCGGAATGATGAAAGTCTGTCTTTGTAAAGCAACATAGTAGTCAAGAAGCTGATTCATCAGATTTTTTAACTATTTTGTAGGTTGCTTATTGAAAGTAGGAGTGATTGATTTACGCTGTTGTGTACTAATCACAGTGCATACTTGAAAAGCACAAGTGTTAGAGGCGTAAATCAATTATCTTCCGCATTATAATTTATACAATTGACACTAATAGCAAATCTCCGAATCATCTAAATTGTGGTAAAATTAATCTTAATTTTCGATGGAGAAAATAATTATGCTTTCATCTCCTTTGATATTACATTTTCCCTCATCAATGCCAATGACAGATGATCAATTTTTTGAATTCTGTCAAGAAAACCGTGATTTACGTATTGAGAGGAATAAATTTGGAGATATATCAATCATGTCACCCGCAGGTTCAGAAACAGGAAATAGAGAAGTTAACATCCTTGGACAGTTATGGGTCTGGTCAGAAAAAGATGGAACAGGTATAACTTTTAGTTCCAGTACAGGGTTTAAACTTTCTACAGGTGCAGAACGTTCTCCTGATGCTTCCTGGATAAAGTTAGAAAGATGGAATCAACTCACACCACAGCAACAAAAGAAGTTTGCACCTATTTGTCCTGATTTTGTAATTGAATTAAGATCACCTTCTGATAACTTGCAACCTTTAAAAGATAAAATGCAGGAATATATGCAAGAACCAGAAATAAAACTAGGTTTATTAATTGACCGCAAAAATCGTCGAGTTTATATTTATCGTCCTGGACAAATAGAGGAATGTTTAGAAAATCCTGATGCTGTTAATTGTGAACCTATTTTACCGGGTTTTATTTTGAATATGGGTAAAATTTGGTAAACAAAATAATCAACAAAATACAAGGAAATAATTATGCTTTCATCTTCCTAGTGATGTAGATGCTTTGTTAAATAAGAGGTTTTGGGAAGAATTATGACAAATACTTATTCACAAATTCTTGAGGAGTTAAACATTCAAATTCTTTTGTTTCTTGAACTAAACAACGAATTAGTTTATAATTAGCAGAAACAAAACACTGAGTTTCACCCTTACTAGCAGTTAAATAAACTCCAATATCTTCACGAGGAATTAATCCTAACTCTTCTAGTTTGAGCCATTCTTCAGAAGTAAAATTGACATAAATAACTTGTAATTGCTGCCAAATTCGAGCAACAATTTGACTACCCCAATCTTTATTATATAAACGTTTAGATACTCGTAAAATTTGATCTAATAACTCTTCTGAAACGATAATTTCTACAGAAGAAGGTTGTAAAAAACCAACTGATTCTAATATTTTTCTTTCATAACTATTCTGATTAGCAACACCGATAATATAAATATTAGTGTCTAAAAATAGACGTTGAGGGATATCATAACTCATTGCGATTCTGTGATTTTAATAAATGTTCTTCAGCCATTTCTTTTTTTACATCTTGAATTAAATCAATAATTTGCTCATGGGAATTATATCCTGTATTATCTAATGACTCTTTTACCTGTGTTGCTAATATTTCTAGGGGAATTAGTGTTTGCTCCTGAAAATTTTCTTGGAGATTTTTGGTAACAGCTTGTGTTAAAATTAGTTTTAATTCAGTCTCCAGAGTACGTCCATGTTGTTTTGCTTGATATCTGAGGTTTTCGACTAGGTTGGGTTCTAAGTTATCTAGAATTATTTTCATATTTCATACATAGCTTGGGATTAGTTGATATTATATCATTTTTCAGGATTATATAATATATCAAGCGGTAAGTTTAATAAAAAGAATTAATGCAGAACGTAAATTATATTTAGCAATTCCTGAAGCTGCTTATCAAGACTTTTTTCTAAAACCTGCTATTCAAGATATTTTAAGTGATCAACAGCAGATTAATTACATCATTTTTGATCCAATTCAGGAGGTAATTTTACAATGGATAAGTTAAATAAATACAGAGAAATTATAGTTAGTATTGTGAAAAAACACGCTCAATATAAACCTAGTCATGGCAAAATTGAGGCTTTGTGTATTTGTGATCAAGAATCTGATAATTATTTGTTAATGGATACAGGTTGGGATAAAACTGGTAGGGTTCATGCAGTGGTATTTCATCTGCGAATTATTGATGGTAAAATCTGCATTGAATGGGATGGTACAGAAAGGGGGATAACTGGGGAATTATTGGAATTAGGAGTAGGAAAAGATGATATTATTTTAGGGTTTATTCGTCCTGAATATCGGCAGTTTAGTGATTTTTCTGTAGCTTAATTTTGGATTTTCGCTTTTTCCACTTTTTCAACTTGCTTGGGTGCTTCCATTTCGTTAAATAGTCGCATAGCTTCATCAAAATTGGTGTTGCTGTTTTCAGGATCACCCATTTTTTGATATGTTAAACCTAGTTGGTAATATGCTTCTGCTAAATCACATTTAGCACCGATTTTATCTAATATTTCGATTGATTCTAAATGATGTAAAAGTGCTTTTTCCAAGTTTTGCTTTTCTCGATAAATTTCTGATAATGCGTTTAAAGCCTTTCCTTTAATTAGAGTTGAATGAGTTTTATCACTAAAAGAAATAGCATTTAAATAAAACTCTTCTGCTTTTTTAATTTCTTGCAAGTTTTTATAAGTCATTCCTAAAAAAATCAATCTTAACCCTCCGACCCATATATCTAAAACATCCATTAAATTATCATCTTCAACTTTTTTTACAAAATACGCTGCTTGTTTTTTAAACTCAATACAGGAATATAAATAAGCTAAGTAAAGCCAAACAATTATTTTGCGCTTGAGAAAGTTCTCACTTTCATTGTCAAGAGTAGATTGAACATTTTTACATATTTCTAATGCTTCTTCAATCTTCAATAATTGGATTTTACAAAGAGCAATATTTAACATACTACCTAGTTTTAGTTCTTTTAATTCAAATGTTTTTTGTGTAATTGTTTGATATGAACAACAAATTTTATCTGAAATTAAGTCTTCTAAATTTCGAGTTACTGATTCTTCAGATTTTTGATAAAAAGTAATAGCTTCGTGTATATTTCCTTTTATATAGCGTATATTTGCCAATATACTATATAGTTTGCTTTCAGAATCAAATTGGTTAATTTTATCACGATTATTAATTATGTTTGTGACCGCAAAATTAATCTCCGATATTAAACCTAATTTAATTAAAGAGTTACCAAGACTTGAGCCTGATTCCCATTTGTTAGGTTTTTCCCATTTGTTAGGTCTGCGATGTAATATGACACTGCAAGCTTTGGGAAAATCAGTAATATCTATATAATGATAATAAGCCTCAAAGGCTTTCCTTGCATCATCTACAGTCTCAACAGTCTTCACAAGATTAGTCCAAAATTCAGCCGCTTTACGATTTATTTCTTCCCATTCTCCACTTGCTTTCAACCTCTCTATTCCCTGTTCCCGAATAACTGGATGTAACCAATATTCACCCTTTTCAAACTCTACTAAACACCGATTCCGCAAAGACTTAATTACATCTCTCTGCTTATCTTCAGAAATATCCCACAGTAAAGCTAATAGCGCATTAATAGAAACTCTGGGTACATCTTGATAACGAAAACATCCCAACCGAAAAAGCAGTTTATAAGCTTCAGTATCTAAAGTCTGCAACCGTTTAAATTGACTTTCAACTAAATTTTTTAATTCCGTTTCTACCAAAGTACAATTTTCTTGCCAATAAGCGGACATATCCCCATCATAATCTGTTCTTATTACCCCCAAGAGAATATCCATTGCTTTCGCATTACCCCCATAAATTTTGTGCATTGCTTCTAAAGATGGGGTATCAATTTTAATTTTACGAGATGTAAAAAATTCTGCCCATGCGGTTACATCTAACACAGATAAAGGATAATGAGAAATACCATTAACACGCTCATCACATAAACGTTCTCTACTGGTAATTAGGGTGATAGATTGCACATTATTATCAGCTAAAACTCGTAATAGTTCCACATAAAGATTATGTTTTTCAATAAACCTACCTTGTTTATCTAGTGCAGGTTCTAAATTATCAATTAATACTCCTATTTTGCGGGTTTGCAGTTGTAATTTTAATCTGTCTAAAGTAATCCTAAATTCTCTTCCAGGTTCTTCTTGAAAATGTTGTTTTAGCCATTCTTCAATTACACTTTCAACAGCGGTAATATTCTCCTTATCTTTCGCCATTTCTAGTGGTAATACTAACTCAAATCCTTGAATATTTAGATATTGCTTGGCTAAAGTTGACTTACCCACTCCCCCGGCTGCTTGAATGACGATTATTTTCTCACCTTCCTTAATAAGGTTATTGATATCATTGATTGCTGTGTCTCTTCCGACAAAATCACGTAATTCTTCATTACATTTTTGTGAGATTTCATAATTAGATATTTTCTTTTTTTCAGTCTGTAACTTTTGTTCTATTACAGTTCTAAAATTATTTTTGGTAACTTTTACACCCAAAATTTTAGATAGTATTTTCCACAAGTCAAAACCGATTTCTTTACTGTAATCTTCACTAAAGTTATATAAATTGTCTATTTCTCTATAAAGTTTACCTTCTAAACAACCTCTCAATACAGTCATCTGTGAATCATTGAGAGGTTTTTTAGTGTGGTTTTCAATTAGACTTTGAGTAAATTTTAAAGCGTCATCAATATTCATTAGGTAGCAGAATTTAAGTTGATTTTTATTGGATATTCAGTAAATTTAGCATTTTTTACCCACAAAACCAACGAAAACCTACTTTTACCCACTATTTTTTTTATACGAATTCCCTACTTTTTCCTACTGACAAGGATTTGAGGTTTAAGTACAGTCTTGGTATGGGTTGAGAAGGCAGTAAAAACACTGAATAATCAATTCAATTGTAATTAATTCAAAAAAGGAACATAACTATGAAAGTGGAACTTATGACCAAACCTAAATCCCTAACAATACCCTCACAAGAGGACGTTTTAATTTCTCCAACTGCCTCTACCTGTACTTGGTGTGGTAAAAATATGATGTTTAACAATCATTGTAAAACTCGTGAAGAGGCAGCCAATTGTTCTAACTATAGAAACCGTTAAGGTTATATTGAAGTTTGTTTGTTTCTTGGTTACTTGTCATAAGTAAATATTGTACATCAGCGATCGCTCTCTAGCCACTTTTACTTCAAAAGAGCGATCGCTTTTCTATTTTTATTCATAAGTATTCAATACGTCCTAACATCTACAGCAATAAGTCCTTGTTCTGGAGTCGTGGTTACATTAATTCCCCGTTTGCGAAGTCCACTTGCGATCGCATTACTGACATTTTCATCTAAATGAAATTTAATTTCTCTAACCATGACCGTTTTGAAGTTTTTGCTGAACTAAAGAAGGCGTTTGAGATTTCATCTTTTTAGCAAATACTTCATCATCTTCTATATCTTTTCTAATTTCTTCCAGATGGTCATAATAATAAGCTAATGCTGCATGAACATCAGCTAAAGTAATACTGGGATAATGATAGACAATTTCATCTGGTGACATTCCCATGCGTTCATACCAAATCACTATATTTTGTACTTTAATTCGATGTCCAGCAATGCGAGGTTTACCACCGCATATCCCTGGTGTAATTTCAATATGATTAGTAATTAATGCTGTCATTTAATTTCTTTCCTTTTCTTTCCAAGAATGTATAAATTTGCAGGGTAACTTAAATCATTATACACTTTTTTATCTTACTCATTAAGAACAATTTCTACTGTATTCATAAATAATGGTTGCCATTTTTTGCAAATTATAACATATACAAATGTGGAAATATCTCTCAGAATCAGGATATCCAGGATTTGAGGATTGTCAGGATTTTGTACATAAATATTGAAAATGGCAATTGATGTATTCAAAATAAGTAAAGTATCAATAAATAATCCTGTACATCCTTTAATCCTGTTCGCGCAGCGTGGCGTTAGCCATGTATCCTGATTCTGACAAAATAAATTATCAATTGATCCTGTTAATCCTTTAATCCTGAGAATCCTGATTCTGACAAATTCCATGTTTCCTTCCATACTCAGCGAGCATTACCACCCTTCACTATTGGAAATCTTCTTTAATGTCAGCCGATTTTCCCTCAGAAACACATAAACTAACGATTGGGTTATTAGTAAACTGTAAAGTTCAACCCTGACAACACACTGAGAACAAAGGACAAACCAAGCATGACGAAATTTCTAGATACTGCTATTGAAGCAATTATCGCCCGCGAAATCCTCGACTCACGGGGAAAACCCACAGTTGAAGCCGAAATACATTTAGCCAACGGTGCTATCGGACTAGCACAAGTTCCCAGCGGGGCTTCCACAGGCACATTTGAGGCTCATGAATTGCGTGATGGCGATAAAAGCCGTTATGGAGGCAAAGGGGTACTCAAGGCGGTGCAGAATGTCAATGAGGTACTAGCTCCTAAATTACTAGGTTTGGATGCTCTCAACCAAGAAGCCTTAGACAGATTGATGATTTCCCTCGATGGTTCACCCAATAAAGCGAATTTGGGTGCAAATGCCATTTTAGGCATTTCCCTGGCTGCTGCAAAGGCTGGTGCGGAGTCTTTAGATATTCCCCTCTATCGCTATTTAGGAGGACCTTTGGCGAATTTATTGCCAGTCCCTTTAATGAATGTGATCAACGGTGGAGCGCACGCATCTAATAACGTTGATTTTCAAGAGTTTATGATTGTTCCTATTGGCGCTCCTTCTTTCAAAGAAGCATTGCGCTGGGGTGCAGAAGTATTTGCCACACTCAGCAAAGTGTTAGATGATAAAGGTTTGCTGACAGGTGTGGGTGATGAAGGTGGTTTTGCACCTAACCTAGAATCTAACCAAGTAGCTTTAGAATTGCTGGTAGCGGCGATTAAACAAGCTGGTTACAAACCTGGTGAAGATGTAGCCTTAGCTTTAGACGTGGCTGCTAGTGAATTTTACAAAAATGGCCAGTATGTCTATGATGGTAAACCCCACTCACCAAATGAGTTTATTGATTATTTAGGACAATTGGTTGAGCAATATCCCATTGTTTCCATTGAAGATGGTTTACATGAGGAAGATTGGCAAAGTTGGCAATTACTAACTCAGAAGTTAGGCTCAAAAGTGCAGTTGGTGGGTGATGATTTGTTTGTCACCAACGCCACCCGCTTACAAAAAGGCATTGAACAAAAAGCCGCTAATTCGATTTTGATTAAGTTGAATCAAATCGGTTCTCTAACTGAAACTTTGGAAACCATTGATTTAGCAACTCGCAACGGTTTCCGCTCAGTTATTAGCCATCGTTCCGGTGAAACTGAAGATACAACTATTGCTGATTTAGCTGTAGCAACTCGCGCCGGTCAAATTAAAACCGGTTCTCTGTGTCGCAGTGAACGAGTAGCTAAATACAATCGCCTCCTCCGCATTGAGCATGAATTAGGCGATCGCGCCATCTATGCTGGTACTGTGGGTTTAGGACCAAAATAGGTGACAGGTGACAGGTGACAGGTGACAGTAAAAGAAGGTAAGAGGTGAAAGAAAGATCATATTTCTTGCCTATTCCCTATTCCCTATTCCCTATTCTCTGTCACCTGTCACCTGTTCCCTGTAACCTAATTAAGGATAAAACCCAACTTTAGGTAATCCTAAGGTTTCATCCCAACCCAACATGATATTCATACACTGAATTGCTTGTCCGGCTTGACCTTTAATCAGGTTATCAATGGCTGACATGACGATAACGCGCCCGGTGCGGGGGTCAACTTCTAAGCCGATATAACAATTGTTACTTCCACACGCCCATTTAGTTTGGGGATAAGTGCCACTATTACAGATTTTCACCCAAGGGGAATTGCGGTAAAAGGCGCTGTAGATGGTAATCAGGTCATCACGGACTAAACCGGGATCGCGCATGGTGGCGTACACAGTGGCTAAAATCCCCCGCACCATGGGGATCAGGTGGGGTGTAAATTGGATTTTTACGTCATGTCCTGCCAATTCACTACAAATCTGCTCAATTTCTGGGGTGTGGCGGTGTCTACCGACGTTATAAGCACCCAGAGAGTTATCGGCTTCGGCTAACAACAGGTTGACTTTGGCTTGTCTTCCGCCCCCAGATGTGCCGGATTTGGCATCAATAATGGCTGTTTCGGGAACAATTAAACCTTGTTTGAGAAGTGGGGAGAGTGCTAGTAAACTGGCTGTAGGATAGCAACCAGGACAGCCGACCAGATTGGCTTCGGCAATGCGATCGCGGTACAATTCCGGTAAACCATAAACTGCTGTTGCTGCTATAGTGCGATCGCTTCTTTCTGTTCCATACCAAGTCGTATAAGTTTTCAAATCACCGAAGCGATAATCAGCACTCAGATCCAGTACCTTACAACCTTTTTCTATAAGTTGGGGAGCGATTTGGCAAGCTAGTCCATTGGGTAAAGATAGAAATACCACTTCACAACGACTAGCAATAATATCCGGTTGGACTGCCTCAATGGGCAAATTAACTATATTACCGAACTGTGGATACAGGTCAGCAAAGGATTTACCTGCGCTGCTTTCACCACCTAAATAAACGATTTCTACTTCAGGATGATCCATCAGCAGTCGCACTAGCTGCACTCCACCATACCCTGACGCGCCAACGATTCCAACTGGTACGCGTCTTAAATTTCCCATGATCTTAAATCCTTATCCACTTTTAGTTATCTATTATCAGTCATCAGCAGTCCAGCTAGTCGCTAATTACTAAAGACTTCTTGCTATTGAACTTTCGCTGCATTGTATAGCAAAGAGCATCTTTTAGCGTACCTATAATTACAAATATCTTTAAAAAAGAATCACACTCATAGTGTGTATAAAATCAGTACCACTAAAGATTATGTTTTTTATGTGACAGAAAATTATAAATTTCCAAGCCCGATACCAAGTTAGTTTTACTGTGGTATAGTATTGGTAAGTAACGGCAAGTATTGACACTCTAGAATTAAGTTATCCGAAAAGGTTATAAATAGCGTTATAACGACGCTGATTATATCAAAATGATTGTGGCTACCAAAAAACCTAAAGTGACTATTTACTTGCCAACTGAATTAAAAGCAGAATTAGACAATTGGGCTGAAGAAGAAAACAGGAGTGTTAGCAATCTTGTGGAAACTGTCCTCAAGAATGCGATCGCCAACCGTCAAAATAAAAAATAGTTGACAACATGAATGACAAGAATGAACCAAATAACCCAGATGAGGAGGAATTTGATCCAGTAACAGATACAAGAGATTGGTCTGCGGCTGTTACAGAGTTAGCTTGTTTTGCTTTAGCAAGAAGAAAGGGAAAACGGCTGGTCAAAATTATTAATACGAAAAAGTCATCAATGCCTATCATTTGTATTTTTGAGGATTACCCAGAATGATTACCGTAGCGACCCAAGTTCCCATTAATACTATTGTTCCTATGTTAATTGCTATTAGCGATCGCAATTGGGAACAATTTAAAACTCTAGAGTCTGATTTTGTTGATCAGTATGGAGTGGATGTATGGGAAGAAGTTTTTAATTTCCGCCTCAAACCAGCACTAGACAAAGATTCTGACCGATGGTTACTGGTTCAGTGGTGCAGTACAGGTATCAAATCCGTCAAAAATGTGACTTAGTTTTTAGACAAAATCTAATTCTGAGAAACAAGCTACAATTTACAATAAGAAATTGTTAAAAAAATTTACGTTGGTAGCTGGAAATTTTCTGTGTCACAGCCTAAGACAACTCAAACCTTTAAATTTGATACTATTGATGCCGCTTTGGCCGATCTCAAAGCTGGTCGTGTCATCGTCGTCGTAGATGACGAAAATCGAGAAAATGAAGGCGATTTAATTTGTGCCGCCCAATTTGCCACCCCTGACATGATTAACTTCATGGCCGTAGAAGCCAGAGGGTTGATTTGTCTGGCTATGACAGGCGATCGCTTGGATGAACTAGACTTACCATTAATGGTGAGCAAGCTGACAGATACTAACCAAACTGCATTCACCGTTAGTATTGATGCTGGTCCCCATTTGGGCGTTAGCACTGGTATTTCCGCCGAAGACCGCGCCCGCACGATTCAAGTCACCCTCAACCCAGCCACCAAACCGGAAGAATTGCGCCGTCCAGGTCATATTTTCCCACTACGGGCTAGGGCGGGAGGCGTACTCAAACGGGCAGGACATACAGAAGCCGCTGTTGACTTAGCCAGACTAGCTGGACTTTACCCAGCCGGGGTAATTTGTGAAATTCAAAACCCTGATGGTTCAATGGCTCGGTTAAATCAGTTAGTTGAATATGCCAAAAATCATCACCTGAAAATAATTAGCATTGCTGATTTAATCAGTTATCGTCTGCAAAACGATCGCCTGGTATATCGCGAAATTATTACCAAGCTACCCAGCGAGTTTGGTCAATTTGATATTTACGGCTACCGCCACACCCTAGATAATACAGATCACGTCGCTATTGTCAAGGGAGATCCAGCAAATTTCCAAGATCAACCAATCATGGTGCGAATGCACTCAGAATGTTTAACGGGTGATGCTTTGGGTTCTTTGCGCTGCGACTGTCGAATGCAATTGCAAGCCGCATTGAAAATGATTGAAAATGCTGGTCAAGGTGTCGTTGTTTACCTGCGTCAAGAGGGACGGGGAATAGGCTTAATTAACAAGCTGAAAGCCTACTCTTTGCAGGATATGGGCTTGGATACGGTAGAAGCAAATGAGCGTTTAGGATTTCCGGCTGATTTGCGCGATTATGGCATGGGGGCGCAAATTCTCATGGATTTGGGCATCAAAAAAATCCGCCTCATTACCAATAATCCCCGGAAAATTGCTGGTGTCAAAGGTTATGGTTTAGAAGTTGTAGATCGTCTTCCCCTCTTAATTGAGTCTAATGATTTCAATTCCTATTATCTAGCTACCAAAGCCAAGAAATTGGGACATATGTTGTTACAAACTTATCTAGTAACAATAGCGATACATTGGCAAGATGAACCGGAATCCGTAACTGAACGTTATGAACGATTAGAAAAAATACGGCATTTATCAAAGAATCAGCATTTATTGTTACAAGAAGAAGCCCGTCCATTAGGAATCGCTTTATTTGATCAACCATCTTTAACTGTACATTTAGGTTTTGATCAAGCTAATATTGCTGAATCTAATTGGTATCAACAAAAAGGACATCCTTACCTGCAAGCAATTTGCCAGATTTTAGATGAAATCGCAACTTTACCCTATATTCAGAAAATGGAATTTCTCATTGCGACAGGTAGCGATCCTTTGAGTAATTTGCAGGTACAGTTAGACAGGCAAATCTTCTCTGTTGGTTTACTACCTTCATCTTTAAAAGATAACTTACAAACTCAGCAGATTTACAGTTTTAGTAAGTAGGATTTCCTAAATTTCCATATATTGATCATAGCTCTAGTTTTATAGCTGGAGCTATTTGTTCATTATTTATGTATGCTTGAGTAAGCCCACAAATAAAAGTTGCTATAAACTAGATAATTAGCAAGTACAAAAAGTATAATTTTTAGGTGTTGCTGATTAAGAGTATGATTTTGTTTCACGCAGAGGCGCAGAGTCTACAGAGAGTAAGAGTTTGAAATCATTGATTTTTGAATTTCATACCCTAATTCAGCAACGCCAATTTTTAGTATTTAGAATAATTTGTGGGTTATATGCGGATAACCAACTAAGAATAAAGTTATGCTTGTAGAATTCAGTGTAGAAAATTATCGTTCAATCCAAGAAAAGCAAACATTAATTATGGTAGCTTCTGAAGATGAAACCATGCTAGATAGTAATACTTTTTCTATCCCTAATAATGATGATTTACGCTTAGTTACAAGCACTGCTATTTATGGTCCTAATGCTTCAGGTAAAAGTAATTTACTCAAAGCTATGCAAACCCTGAAAAATCTTGTAATTAACTCAGCTAGTAGAATGCAAATTGGTGATAAATTACCTGTTGAAGCATTTAGATTAAATAGTGAATCAGCAAAAAAGCCTAGTAGTTTTGAAGTAATTTTTATTCGTGATGATATTCGTTATGAATATGGAGTTTCTTTAAATCGAGAACGAGTATTTGAAGAGTGGTTAATTGCTTATCCCAATGAAATTCAGCAAAACTGGTTTTCTCGTGAATATCTGCCAGATAATCCAAAATTTCAACCAGATGAAGGATATAAATGGTCTTTTGGTAAAGGATTAAAAGGGGAAAAAAAACGTATTCAAAGATTTGTTCGTTCTAATTCTTTATTTATATCTCATGCTGCACAAAATAATCATCCTCAATTAACAGAGGTATTTATTTTTTTTCAAGATGAAATAAATATTCTTCTCCATATAGATACTCCCTACATAGTTGATGATAATAATAATAAAAATTTTCAGAACCAAATTGCTAAGTTATTAACTGAAGCAGATACTGATATTGCTGATCTAAAGATTGAAAGTACACCTGAGACATTAAATTCTAGTTTGACTTATTTTCTTCAACAGGAAATGGAGAATAGAGGAATGAATATAAGTATGAAAGATATCACTGATGTGGGAAAATTAGATATTATAACTGTTCATAAAATGAATGACTCCGAACAAGAAGTAGAATTTGATATAGATGATGAATCTGATGGTACACAACGTTTATTTGAAATAGCTGGACTTTGGCTGTATGTATTAGAATATGGAGAAGTAATATTCATAGATGAACTAGATAGAAGTTTACACCCAGTTCTTTCTAAAGCCTTAATTAAAATGTTTAATAATCCAGAAATTAATAAAAACAATGCCCAATTAATATTTACAACTCATGACACTACACTGTTAGATGATGAAATATTCAGACCTGACCAAGTATGGTTTACTGAGAAAGATAACAGCATGACTCAACTATATTCATTGCTTGATTTTCGACCTCGTGAAAATGAATCTTTACAAAAAGGTTATCTACTAGGTCGCTATGGTGCTATTCCTTTTATTAATGGGTTAACTATCTAAAAATATATGTCACGGGGAAAATCTACCAATAATTTAAAACGAAGTTCAAGAAATCAAAACTCTAGAAGTTACTTCTTAATTGTAGTTGAAGGTGAAGAAACAGAATATAACTATTTCAATTCTCTAATAAGAGAACTAAAATTAACAACAATTAAAATAAAAGTTGTTTCTGCTGCTGGTGGAGATCCTTTGGTGATTGTAAATACAGCTTATAAGTTATTTCAAGAAAAACAACAGGAAAGTAAAAGGGGAGGTGAACCAAAATATGATGAGGTATTTTGTATATTTGATGATGATAATAAACCAGAAAAATATAAACAAGCTCTCAGTACAGCAAAAGAATATAATTTTGAATCTATAACATCAATACCCTGTTTTGAATTTTGGTTTTTACTACATTATTGTTATACTACAACTCCCTTTAGTAGTTACAAAGAATTACGTCCAAAGCTAGAATCGGAAATGAAAAAAGAGGGTATTCTCAAACAAGGAGAAACTTATAATAAAAGTTATAAATTGCTATATGAAAAACTCAAACTCAATCAAGATAAAGCTATTGATCATGCTATTAAACTAGAGCAAAAGCATCCTAACGAAGATGGATGTACTAAACCATCAACAAAAGTACATATTCTAATTGATAAACTGAAAAAACAAAAAAACTTTGAATGAGCAGTTAATTTTTTACATTATTAAAAGTTTTTAATTGCCGAAAAGAATGCAATTTATTTAGAAACTTATCACCATCAAAACTCAAGGGATCAACTTTTCCACCTGCCACATCTACAGCTTTATGAGTAGTAATTCTATCATCTGGAACTTGACTTTGAGCAATTAACCAAGCTAAAGAATCGTATTGAGCTTCCGTATATCCTGTATGTTCCTTAATATTACGTTTACCCCAAGCATCAGGAGGAGTTTCTAGAGAAACATGATAAGCAAAATTATTCACAGATGGAGGTAAATTAGGATTAGTCTGGACAGTTTCCACACCATTAGCACCATTGAACACCGAATTACCAGCACCAAAAGCGCGTTTTTCTGGAGGAACTAAATAAATCACTTGTCCCTCTAAAGTAATTAAAGCGTGATAACTGGCTTGAACATTTTCATCATCATGAGGTGTTTGAAAAAAATTAATGGCGCTAGAAGTTGAATTAGTGGTTTCATGAAGGACAATAATAGGTTGATGATTAAAAGGGACACCATTAATATCTGCGGTATAGCGATCGCCATAATTACTAGGATCAACTTTAGCTTGGACAAAATTAGGTCTATACTTAGTAAAAGCTTTAGTAGTGGAGTATCTGCTAATAACTCGCTTGGGTTGTCCAGAAGATTTAGGTAAATTAGGTAAATTAGGTTGCTGTTCCTCGGTTTTTTTTGCTGACTGAAATAGCGTTTGTGGATATTGACTCCAGATTGTAGGATCTGAATTCGATGTACTAATATTATTTTGTGGTTTTCTAGACCCACCAACAAACAAGGCTAAAATCAGAGCCGCAAGCAGGAAAAAAATTAGCATTACTCTAGTCGCCCAGTCTCGAAATCTCATATATTTAATATAGATGTTTAATTAACTAAGTTTAATGTTACTTATTCAACCAATAATCTGGTATCCAGAAATTATTAATATTCATCAAAATTGCCCCTGAGATAAAATTCTCATTGTTATCTTCAAAAGAAGCTGTTGGGAAAGTTAAACCAAAAATTTCATCATTGTCCATTACCTGAGCAAGTATACAATCAAAATTAAATTCTAATTCATTAATGCTAATACATGGGATGCCAGATTCATCATCATCATATTCTTCATCTAGCTGAAATTGACCATATTGGATATCATACCTCAACCACTCAAGGCGTTCAAATTCATCATCAGGGATAATAGCAGCTACGTCTTTTCCCCATTTTGCCAATACGAGGCGCTGTTTCTCCAATATCACCTCACTAATAATCAACGAAATTTTACTCTGGATTACATCTATTTGTAAGCGGATAAAACCATCCTCTTGACTTTTCAACATATTGTTTTCTTGACAACCTGTATAAACTATCAAAATCTAGGAAAATAATAAATTAAGTGTACTATCACAAAACTAACTCTATTTTTTCACACAATATGACCCATCCTTTCCTCAAACACCTACATAGTCCAGAACGTCCCGTTATCGTCTTTGACGGCGCAATGGGAACAAATCTGCAAACCCAAAACCTCACCGCTGAGGACTTCGGAGGCGCACAGTATGAAGGTTGTAACGAATATCTAGTCCACAGCAAACCCGAAGCCATTATTAAAGTTCACCGTGACTTTCTGATTGCTGGTGCTGATGTCATTGAAACCGACACCTTTGGATCTATGTCCATAGTTTTAGCAGAATATGACCTAGCAGACCAGGCTTACTACCTCACCAAAACCGCCGCCGAACTTGCTAAAAGTGTCGCTGCGGAATTTTCTACACCAGAAAAACCCCGATTTGTAGCCGGTTCTATTGGTCCAACAACCAAACTCCCCACCTTGGGACATATTGATTTTGACACCATGAAAGATTCTTTTGCTGAACAAGCAGAAGCACTGTTTGATGGTGGCGTTGATTTATTCCTCGTGGAAACCTGCCAAGACGTACTGCAAATTAAAGCCGCATTAAATGGGATTGAGGAAGTTTTTGCCAAAAAAGGGGAAAGAAGACCCTTAATGGTGTCTGTGACTATGGAAAGCATGGGAACAATGCTGGTAGGTACAGAAATCAATGCTGTTCTGACGATTTTAGAACCTTATCCGATTGATATTCTCGGTTTGAACTGCGCCACTGGTCCAGACTTGATGAAACCACATATCAAGTATTTATCAGAACATTCACCTTTCGTAGTTTCCTGTATTCCTAACGCCGGTTTACCGGAAAATGTTGGCGGTCAAGCGCATTACCGCCTGACACCGATGGAATTACGGATGTCTTTAATGCACTTTATCGAAGATTTAGGTGTCCAAGTGATTGGGGGTTGCTGTGGGACACGGCCAGAACACATTCAACAATTAGCAGAAATTGCTAAAGAGTTAAAACCGAAAGTTAGACAACCGAGTTTAGAACCAGCAGCCGCATCAATTTATTCTACTCAACCTTATGAACAAGAAAATTCTTTCTTGATTGTTGGTGAACGTCTTAACGCCAGTGGTTCTAAAAAATGCCGTGATTTACTTAACGCCGAAGACTGGGATGGTTTAGTCTCAATGGCGCGAAGTCAAGTTAAAGAAGGCGCACACATCCTTGATGTTAACGTTGATTATGTGGGACGTGACGGCGTGCGTGATATGCACGAGTTAGTTTCCCGAATTGTTAATAATGTGACATTACCGTTAATGCTCGATTCCACCGAATGGGAAAAAATGGAAGCGGGTTTAAAGGTGGCTGGTGGTAAGTGCTTGCTCAATTCTACCAACTATGAAGACGGCGAACCGCGATTTTTGAAAGTGCTAGAATTAGCGAAAAAATACGGGGCTGGTGTAATTATTGGGACAATTGACGAAGATGGCATGGCGCGGACAGCCGAGAAAAAGTTTCAAATTGCCCAACGTGCTTACCGTCAAGCGGTAGAATATGGTATTGCTCCCACAGAAATCTTTTTTGATACTTTAGCTCTACCAATTTCTACTGGGATTGAGGAAGATCGAGAAAATGGCAAAGCTACCATTGAATCAATTCGCCGTATTCGTCAAGAATTGCCTGGAAGTCATGTAATTCTTGGTGTTTCTAATATATCTTTCGGGTTAAATCCAGCATCGCGGATGGTGCTGAACTCGATGTTTTTACATGAAGCGATGACTGCGGGTATGGATGCAGCTATTGTCAGCGCGAGTAAAATTTTACCACTGGCGAAAATTGATCCCCAGCATCAAGAGGTTTGTCGTCAGTTAATTTATGATGAACGCAAATTTGATGGTAATGTCTGCGTTTATGATCCTTTGGGAGAATTGACAACAATTTTTGCCGGAGTCAAAACCAAACGAAATACGGGAATTGATGAAAATCTCCCTATTCCCGAACGTTTGAAACGGCATATTATTGACGGTGAACGCATTGGTTTAGAAACACAATTAACCAAGGCTTTAGAACAATATCCACCTTTAGAAATCATCAATACGTTCTTATTAGACGGGATGAAAGTTGTGGGTGAATTGTTCGGTTCTGGACAAATGCAATTACCTTTTGTATTACAATCAGCCGAAACCATGAAAGCTGCGGTTGCTTATTTAGAACCTTTCATGGAAAAGTCAGAATCTGGTAATAATGCTAAGGGAACTTTTGTAATTGCCACGGTGAAAGGTGATGTTCACGATATTGGTAAAAACCTGGTAGATATCATTTTATCTAACAATGGCTACAAGGTGATTAACCTGGGAATTAAGCAATCTGTGGAAAACATCATTCAAGCTTACGAACAGTATAAACCTGATTGTATTGCTATGAGTGGATTGTTAGTAAAATCTACTGCTTTTATGAAGGAGAATTTACAGGCTTTTAATGAAAAAGGAATTACTGTGCCGGTAATTTTAGGTGGTGCTGCTTTAACTCCTAAGTTTGTAAATCAAGATTGCCAAAATGCTTACAAAGGTAAGGTTGTTTATGGCAAAGATGCTTTTTCTGATTTGCATTTCATGGATAAGTTGATGCCAGCTAAAACCGCAGGTAATTGGCATGATTTGCAGGGATTTTTGGATGAATTAGGAGAATCTGAAGAGTCAAGTAATGGACATAAAGAAACAGTAGATAATGCTGTTAAAGATCAAGTACCTGCTGAACCCAAACTAATAGATACCCGTCGTTCGGAAGCAGTAGCTGTAGATATTGAACGTCCAAAACCACCTTTTTGGGGAACACAGTTTTTACAAGCTGATGATATTTCTTTGGAGGAAATATTCTGGTATTTAGATTTACAAGCTTTGGTGGCTGGACAATGGCAATTCCGCAAGCCAAAGGAACAATCTAAGGATGAATATCAGGCGTTTTTAGCTGATAAAGTTTACCCAATTTTAGAAAATTGGAAGCAGCGAATTATTGAGGAGAATTTATTACACCCTCAAGTAATTTATGGGTATTTTCCTTGTCAATCTGAGGGTAATACTTTACATATATATGATGTAGAGAATCAATCAAAACAGGTGACAAGTTTTGAGTTTCCCCGTCAGAAGTCTTTTAATAGGTTATGTATTGCCGATTTCTTTGCACCAAAGGAGTCGGGAATAATTGATGTTTTCCCTATGCAAGCGGTGACTGTGGGGGAAGTTGCCACGGAGTTTGGACAAAAGCTATTTGCTAATAATCAATACACTGATTATCTGTATTTTCATGGTATGGCTGTACAGGTTGCGGAAGCTTTGGCGGAATGGACACACGCGAGAATCCGCCGGGAGTTGGGTTTTGGTGATTCTGAACCGGATAATATTCGGGATATGTTAGCGCAGCGTTATCAAGGTTCTCGGTATAGTTTCGGCTATCCTGCTTGTCCGAATATCCAAGATCAGTTTAAGCAGTTGGAGTTGTTGGGAGTTGATAGGATGAAGATGCACATGGATGAAAGTGAGCAATTGTATCCTGAACAGTCTACAACGGCGATTATTACTTATCATCCTGTAGCGAAGTATTTCACGGCTTAATCGTATTTTCTCACCCCCTTTATTGTGAGATAGAGGGGGGATTTAATAGAGTTAAAAGTCAAAAGTTGTGGTTTATATTTTTTATTCTCACGCAAAGACGCAAAGACGCAAAGGAAGAAAGAGAAAAATAAGAATAATATATGAAAAATTATGTCATAATTGGGTAGGCGATCGCTCACCCATCCTACAACGAAGTTATATATTTCAAGAATATTGAATTACTAAATTAAAGTATAAAAGTATCATGTTTTATAGTTCTTCCCCAATCAACATTTACAAAAATATTTAATAGAAATATTTATGAAAACCGATTCTATCTTTTATCGCATTTTTCAAACTTTACCGCAGTCTTTTTTTGAATTGATAAATTTACCAGCTAGTGAAGCAGAAGCTTATAATTTTTCTTCTGTGGAATTGAAACAAACAGCATTTAGAATTGATGGTGTATTTCTACCTACAAATAATCAAGAAAAAATACCTATTTATTTTGTAGAGGTGCAATTTCAAAGAGATGATGACTTTTATTCTCGCTTTTTTTCAGAGATTTTTCTTTATTTACATCTCTATGCTTCTACCAAACCCTGGCAAGCTGTGGTTTTATTTGCTAAACGTAGTATAGAACCGACGGAAATAGAACCCTATCGCTATTTGCTAGAAAGTCCATTGGTAACTCGGTTATATTTGGATGAACTGGTGGATATACAAACATCCTTGGGATTAGGTATTATTAAGTTAGTGGTGGAGAAGGAAAAAGAAGTTCCAGCTTTAGCGAGAAACCTATTATCACAAGCTAGGTCAGATTTACCGGATGAAAGATTGCAGAAAAATTTGCTAGATTTAATTCAGACTATTGTTTCCTATAAATTACCCCGTCTCAGTCCCCAGGAGTTAGCAAGAATGTTTACTATGAGTGATTTAAAGAATACCAGATATTATCAAGATGTGCGCTATGAGTCTGAGTTAAATCTGGTAATACGTCAGTTAGAACGTCGCATAGGTGGAATTAGTCAAGATTTACAGGTAAAAATTAATAAGTTGTCTGTGGAAGAGTTAGAGAATTTAGGTTTAGCGTTGTTAGATTTTACCAGTAAAGCTGATTTAGTCGCTTGGTTGAATGATCAAGCAAATTTAGTTAGTTAAAAATTAATGGTGGGTTACGCTTTTTCTAACTCACCCTACTGCTATTATTTCCTATAAATTACCTCGTTTTAGTCTTCAGGATTTAGCAAGAATGTTTAGTATTAGTGATTTAAAAAATACAAGATATT
>NZ_VILD01000001.1:709320-715512 GCF_009712085.1 Anabaena sp. UHCC 0253 | reverse complement strand
ATATCTAGACAAAGATACGCAATCACGTTATGCTTGAAACACAAGCGATAATTGGTGTATCTATGAAGACAAATAAAATATTGAAGGTAGCTTTATTGCCTATATTAACGGTATTTACCCTTATGTCTGCACCGAATACAGCACTAGCTGACTATTTAAGAAGTGAAGGTTTTGGTGGTGAGTATCGTTATGAGTTATGGTCTAGTGATGATGGTAATGATTACTACTTAAAAATTTGGAATAAAGATGAAGATCCGCAAAAAGACAGCTATTCTCAAAGCGGAAGCTTTGAATCAAGTAGAGAAGCATTAATCTATTTTGATTGTAATTATGCTGATAAAAGCTTACCAGAGTGTCCAAAATAATCAATGTGACTGGAAAAATCTCCTGCTTTTTTCACTTTGTGATCTCTGTGTCTCGGTGCTTCAATAGCGATTTATCTAACCACTCCAGGCACAGAAAACACGGAGAAAAGAGGTTCATTTGAGATCCCCAATTTCTTGAAGAGGGTGGGGAAACCCCACCCCTACATGATTTGGTTTAATCTGCACCTTCAATTGGTGCAAAACCTTGACGTTGGATGTTTTCTGTGATGTGGCGTGGTTCTAGGAATTGCAAAAGATAATCTGGACCTCCTGCTTTTGAACCGACACCAGAAAGCTTAAATCCGCCAAAAGGTTGGCGTGAGACTATTGCTCCGGTTATATTCCGGTTAATATATAAATTGCCTACTTCAAATTCTGCTTGTGCTTGTTTAATATGGGAAGGTGTACGGGAATAGAGTCCACCAGTTAAAGCGTAATTTGTCCCGTTGGCAACTTCCAAAGCTTCTTGAAAATCTTTAACGCGAATTACTGCTAAGACGGGTCCAAATATTTCCTGTTGGGCGATCGCTCCATTTGCAGGAACTTCCGAAAAAATCACAGGTCCGATAAAATAACCTTGGGTAGGTGCGGGTAATTCCAAAGCAACTTTCGCTTCTTCTTTTCCTTTTTGAATATACTCCAAAATGCGATCGCGCGAATTAGCATCAATCACCGGACCTACTTGGGTACTAGGTAATTCCGTTTCCCCAATATTCAAAGATTTTGTTGCTTCAACCAACCTTTCCACAAAAGCATCATAAATTGGTTCAAGCACAATTACTCTAGAACAAGCAGAACATTTTTGACCACTATAACCAAAAGCAGATTGGACAACGCCGACTACAGCCTGGTCTAAATCAGCACTTTCATCAACAATGATGGCATTTTTGCCCCCCATTTCCGCAATTACCTTTTTGAGATGCTTTTGACCAGGTTGCAAGATAGCTGCTTCTGCGTAAATTCTACAACCTACTTCTTGAGAACCAGTAAAAGCAATCACATGGGTATCAGGATGATTCACCAAATAAGCACCGACTTGAGAACCCTTACCGGGAACGTATTGAAAAACACCTTGAGGGATTCCAGCTTCAATCAAGATTTCTGTAAATTTCGCAGTAATGACAGAAGAAGTTTCCGCAGGTTTGAGTAAAGTACAATTTCCCGAAACCAAAGCAGCAACAGTCATACCGCAAGCAATAGCAAGAGGAAAATTCCAGGGAGAAATTACAACAGCGATTCCTTTCGGCTGGTAAATATAACGATTAGTCTCACCAACAACGTCATAAATTACACCCTTATCCAGCCGTTCCATTTCCTCAGCGTAATAAAGACAAAAATCAATTGCTTCCGAAACCTCCGCGTCAGCTTCCTTAACAGGTTTCCCCACCTCCAAAACTATCCAAGCCGAAAGTTCAGCGCGTCTTTCCTCCATTAACTCCCCAGCTTTCCGCAAAATATCAGCCCGTTGTTTAACTGGGGTTTTCTTCCAAGCCGGAAAAGCAGCTTTCGCAAACTTCATTGCTTCCTCAGCTTGTTCAATATTCAGAAGTCCAACTTTACCAACCACCTGACTAAAATTAGAAGGATTCAGAGAATCAACAAACGTGGTTGTATTCACATATTCCCCATTCAAAAAAGGTAAATAAGTCTTCCCCAACTGCTGACGCACACCCTCAAAAGCTAAACGCGACTTATTCCTTCTCTCCTCCTCCGCAAAATCCGTATCCGCAACACCAACAAAACCTCCTTCTTCCTCTCTGTGCCTCTGCGTCTCTGCGTGAGCTACAATTGGAGGAGCTAACAACTCCTCAACCGGACGATTTTCCAGATTTTGCCGTAAAAATGAACTATTCGCCGTATTTTCCAACAACCGCCGAATTAAATAAGCCATTCCAGGGAGAAGTTCACCGTAGGGACAATAAACCCGAACGCGATAACCCTTATCTACCAAAGCTTTAGCAATTTTATCACCCATGCCGTAAAGCACTTGCATTTCAAACCGACGACGGGGGACATTGAGACTTTCCGCAATAGCGATCGCGCGAGATTGCGATCGCACATTATGACTTCCTATGGCAGAATAGACATACTGATGATTTTCTAGTAATAGTTGCGTAATCGTTTCAAAATTCGCATCTGTGGCGACTTTATCATTATAAACTGGTTGTGGCCAATGTTTTTGGGCAGCTTTGATAGTTTCCTGATCCCAATACGCACCTTTTACTAAGCGAATACTCAGAGGATAACCGCGTTGTTTTAACCAAGCAATAATGTCTTTAGCATCTTGTTCACTATCACGCAGATATGCTTGAATAGTCATCCCGATATCGGTACGCTGACGAAATTCCTCTTCTAGTAACAGCTTTTTGAGAATATTGAAAGTAATATCTTTGTAGGCATATTGTTCCATATCAAAATGGACTGCTGCGCCTAATTCCTTCGCTCGACGTAATAAAATCCGAATGCGATCGCTCACCCGTTCTTCACTACCTTGAGCATCCAAAGGATCAAATTGGGAGTAAAACGCCGTTAATTTGACAGAAACCTGGACTTTCGGGATATTTTCGCCGTCAGCTTCATCAATAGCCGGAATTTTCGCCCAATTTTTTGATGCTTCTACCAATTGCTGCATCAATTCCAAGTATCTTTCTAAATAAGATTGGGCTTCTGTCTCCGTAATTACCGCTTCACCAAGTAAATCAATGGTGAAAGCCATCTTCTCCTTTCGCAGTCTCTCAACAGTTTTGATGACTTGCTTAATATTTTCCCCAGAAATATACTTATGTGCTAAAGTTTCTACAGCAGTGCCTACAGTTGTCGCTGCTACCTGTGCGGGCATAGAATCAGGGTTAGCAAAGTTTAAGATCGCTTTTAAAGCTGCGGGTAATTCTACGGACTCATCTCCCAAATACTCTTGCAAATGGGACGCAATTTCTGATTTACTATGTAAAGCGGGCAAAGTGTCAATAAACCTAAATAACTGTACCCGTAAACCCGGATTACTCATAGCCCAATCGAGTAATTTATCATCCCAGCGCATTTGATCCCGTAAAGCAGCCAAAAATGAGCGATTTTCTCCAGTAGCAGCAAGAACCTGTTTAGCTATTTCTTGAGTTTTCGCTTCGTAAACGCTGTTTTGTACTTGTAATACCATAAATTTGTTAGTTGTTGTAGGGGCGCAGGGCCTGCGCCCAATTGTTTTAGCAGGGCCTGCGCCCAATTGTTTTAACAGGACCTACGCCCAGTTGTTTTAACCGGGTCTGCGCCCAATTGTTTTAACAGGACCTACGCCCAGTTGTTAGTAGTCAGTTTCCAAACGACATTTTTTTGGCGTAATGTTGAATGATAGTGTAAAAATGGATTACGGTGTTATTTCTAACTTAGTTAACGCCATTTTGTAAACTTTCCTAGTAGTCTTGAATGTGGTTGTCTTGAATGTCTGGAAAAACTTAACTTTAGTATATTTGGGGATAGTGATAGTCTGCTTAGGAGGTTGTACAAAAAAGCCGACCAATTTACAATTGGAAGTATGGCGGAAAGAAGCAAGCGATAGTAATGCGGAAATTCTAGCAGATAAAGCCAAAAACAACTCACAGCGTCAGTGGAATTTAGTTATTCAGGGTGAAACAAAAGATGGTAAATCTAAAACCTTAAATTGGACAGAGTTGCTTAAATTAGCTACAACCAACATCAATACCATTGATGCCAATAATATTATTACCCCAAATCAAGTATTTAAATTTCAAGGAATACCTGTATCCACACTCCTCAAAAACTTCGGAGTTCCCCCAGAAGTAACAGAAATAACTTTTGTGTGCTATGACGCTTATCAAGTCACAGTAAAGATCCAAGATTTGCTTACTTACCCAATTATTTTAGCACTAGCCAAAGATGATAAACCAATTCAGCGCGATCAAGGCGGTCCTCTTTATTTAATCTTTCCCTATACTGAATATCCGCAAATTAGACAAAAATATAATGAAGGATCTTGGGCTTTTTATGTAACTCATGTTATCTTTGGTACAGAAAAAGCATTAGTGCGTGTAGGTGAACGTGAACTGAATTTAGCTGCACTTGATAAATTACCACAAGTAACCCTCAATCAAAATGTAGGTTATCGCGTCTGGTGGCCTAGTAGCAAAGTAAAACTACATGGTGTCAGAGTCCGTGATGTCCTTTCTCTAGCTGGTATAAAACCTCAAAGTTCTGTCATCGTCACCGGAAAACCAGCAATTTACCGTAGAAATTCCGAACCTACAGAATTAGCATCAACAGACATAAATAACTGTAATGTCATTTTAGCAACTAGATGGGGTGAAAATAAACAGCCAATTTTAGCAAAAATGGGTGGTCCTGTGACACTGGCCTTTGGTAATGATTGTCCAAGCAAAACTAAAAATAAACGTTGGGTAACTTTTGTAGAAGAGTTAACTCCACAGATATGAAAATGTTTACTTTTCGTTCTATCCGTACCCAAATCATGGTTTCTACCACCTTGCTGATTCTTGGTTTGATTGGTGCGATAGTTACGGTATGGGTAAAAAGTGAAGATACCCTTTATCGTCAGGAAAAGTTGAATGATGCGAAAAGTATTTCTAACATTCTCAGTTATACATATTCTAATGAATTATCAGAAGAAAATTGGAGTCAAATCCGCTTAAACATAGATTTGATCTTACGAGAAAATGAAGACTTTGTTTATGTCTTTGTCTCTGATAACCGTCAAGACAATCAAATTGCTGCTGCTTCCCCTAACGAACATCAAAACCAGTACATTCCCGATATTGTTCCTTTAAATATTACTAAAAATGCCTTAAAATCTTCCGAAAAAGCTCGCATATCTGAAACATTTATCCTCAAAGATATTTATTTTGCAGATAAATTACGGATTAAACGCGGTGAACCCATCATTGAAGTAGCTTCAGATATTCGCACACTAGCTGGTAAAAAACTAGGCGTTTTAAGAATTGGGATGTCTCTACAAAAAGTAGATCGTGCTGTTGCTAATGCAGTGAATCAAGCTTTAACAGTCGGTTCTGTAGGACTTGCTGTAGGTTGGTTGTGTGCCTACATCCTAGCACGACAGTTAAGTGATCCTGTACAGCGTTTACAGTCCAGTGTAGCCCAAATTGCTGGAGGTGATTTACAACATCGTGCAGATATTGATAATCGTACAGATGAAATTGGCGCATTAGCAACTTCCTTTAATGAAATGTCAGCAACATTGCAGATATCCTTCAGCAAATTACAAAAAACTTTAGATTCATTTGAAAGATTTGTACCAGATAAATTCGTTTCTGTCATCGCCCCCCAAGGAATAGAAAACATAGAAGTTGGTATGGCCTCAACACAGAAAATGACAATTTTATTCTGTGATATTCGGGGTTATACTTCTATGTCTGAAGCCATGGCACCAATGGAAATTTTTACATTTTTGAATGACTATTTAGCTTGTATGGGAAAAGCCATAGATGATGCAGGTGGTTTTATAGATAAATATATTGGTGATGCCATTATGGCTTTATTTGATGATGATAGTACAGACTGTGCTGTAAAAGCAGCTATTTTAATGTTAAAGGCTTTAGATAAATTTAATTATGAACGATGCCTACAACACGAACAAAGCCCCACAGAAACCAGATTACCTCATATTTCCGTTGGTATTGGTATTCATCGTGGTACAGTCGTCATGGGTACAGTTGGTTTCACATCCCGCATTGACTCCACTGTGATCGGAGATGCAGTTAATATTGCCTCTCGAATTGAGGGATTAACAAAACAATATAACTGCAACATTTTGATCACAGAAGCAGTAGTTAATAGCTTA
>NZ_VILD01000001.1:699663-709017 GCF_009712085.1 Anabaena sp. UHCC 0253 | reverse complement strand
TTTTGATCACAGAAGCAGTAGTTAATAGCTTATATAATCCAGAATTATTTTCTTTAAGACTTGTAGATGAATCAGTCAAAGTCAAAGGTAAAGATCAAGCTATTTCTATCTATGAAGTTCTTATTTAAGTAACTAGACAAAAATAAATTAACTTAGATTAAGTAATGTAAAAAATATTGAGATGATTTGGTAGTAAGGGCTTCAGCCCTTAAATGAGGACTAAAGTCCTCACTACAAACTTATCAATTGTCAATTATCTAAATTAAGCAAGCCATAACTATGATTCAAGAAAAACTATTTATTTATTGGCAACAAACAATCAAACCCTTTAACATAGAAAAGATCGCAGCCAATCAAGCTTTTACTGACTTAGTTAACACTTATTCTCAGCCTTATCGCTACTACCACAACCTCAAACATCTTGATCATATTCTCAGTACAATTAATATTTTACAAATATATGCTCAAGATTTACCTTCTGTCAAACTTGCAGCTTGGTTTCATGATATAATTTATAATACTCATGCTCAAGATAATGAAGAAAAAAGTGCTGACTATGCTGCCAATATCTTAGAAAGTTTAGGAATTCCTACTAGCAATATTAACACAGTTCATCAGTTAATTTTAAATACTAAAAATCATCAAAGTAATGATTTAAATAGCCAGGTTTTACTTGATGCAGACTTAGCAATCTTAGCTGCAAAACCAGTTGAATATCAAGAATATGCCGAAGCCATTCGTCAAGAATATGCGTGGGTATCAGAATTAGAATATATCACAGGCAGGAGACAAATTTTAAAAGGATTTTTGCAGCGGGAAAGGATCTATTTTACACCTTTGATGTTTGAGAGTAGCGAAAAATCTGCCCGTGATAACTTAGAAAGAGAAATAAATTATTTATATCTTTAAAAAGAATAACCAAAAATTGCTGCACCCCAACCAATCATAGCACCACCTAAAATTAAGTAAACTGCATTAATCCGGTAACGAATCACTAAAATTCCCGAAATTATAGCAATTCCTAAACCCAAAAAATCTATATAAGGGGTTTTTGTTAAACTTAAAGTAGCGATCGCTAATTGAATAGTGGTTAATACCATTAATCCTACAGCACTAACATTGACAGAATCTAAAAAAGGTCTTGTTAACGATGAATTACGGATACGATTTATCAGAGGATTTAAAGCAGCCACAAATAAAAATGAAGGCATGAAAATTCCCAAAGTTGCGACAATTGCCCCAGGAAATCCAGCAATTACATAACCAATAAATGTAGCAGTAGAAAGGATAGGTCCAGGAGTAAATTGGCCAATAGCAATTGCATCTAATAACTGTTGTTGTGTTAACCAACCATATTGTTCTACTAATCCCCCTTGCAAAAAAGCTATCAACAAATAACCACCACCAAACAGTACACTACCAACTTTTAGAAAAAATAAACCCAATTGCCATAAAGGTACAGATACATTATTACCAATAGGTGTAGTTACAGTTGCGGTAGTTTGCCAAAGTGTACCTGTAGTGAAAATAGCCATCATTAAATTAGTTTGATTACTGCTACGTAACCAAATCATACCTAATATTCCCCCTAGTAATAAAGCGATAACTTCATTAACTTTAGCAAACCCAGTTATTAAGCCAACTACTATAGCAATTATCAGTAATTCTCGCGTTTTTACTGATTTTTTTGCTAAACCCCAAATAGCATTCATGATAATTGCCAAAACAACGGGTTTTATGCCATAAAGTAGAGGTGCAACTTGGGGTAAAGTCCCATAATTAACATATATCCAAGCAAATACACCTGTAATTAAAACCGCAGGTAAAATAAAACAAACACCAGCTACAATTAATCCTAACCAACCTGCATAAATGTATCCAATATGAATTACCATTTCTGTGGAGTTGGGTCCAGGAATTAAATTAGTTGCCCCTACCAAATCTAGAAAATGTTCTTGTGTCAACCATTGACGACGTTTCACTACTTCATCTTCAATCAAGGCAATATGGGCAACTGGTCCACCAAAACCAATAATCCCCAATTTGAGAAAAAGTTGGGCAATTTCGGTTAAACGATTTAAAGGTAAATTACTCATTTGCTTGATATAAAAATCTAGAATTGCGGATATTTACAGCCATATCTGGATAATCACTAAATAAGCCATCTATCCCTAAACTGAAAAACATTTCATATTCTCTGTCTGGATTTCCTTTTAAGTCTAGAGGCAAAAAGACATCTTCATTTCTAAAAGTCCAGAGATGAACTTGTAAATTAGCTACATGAGCATCTATAATTAAAGAGGTTGACGAAAGTAATTTACCATTAATATCTTGAGGAATCAACAAGTTTTTATTTACACCAATCACTTGGGCATATTCAGCGATTTCTCTTAACCCTTGTTGACTTAATAAATCCGTATATGTCCGAGGATCATGATCAGTAACAAAATGATATGGTTTACCACTATCATTAATTAACTGCACAAGAGGTAAATTTGTTGTTTTTGATAATTCTTGCAAATTGCTAACTTCAAATGACTGAATAAATACAGGTAGATTAATGTTTTGTAAATTGAATAATAAAGTTTCTTCTAAGGGTAAGCCAATAGATTTAAAATAACTAGGATGTTTGGTTTCTGGATAAATGCCAATATTCCGGCCAATTGCTTGACTTTTTTGCTGTGCTAAATCAATTACTTCTTGAAAAGTGGGAATAGCAAACATTCCGTTATAAGCTATATTTTGGGGACGGATTTGGGGAATACGTTCTTTCGCGGTTAAAGTTTTGATTTCTGCTATGGTAAAATCTTCCGTAAACCAACCAATTTTAATTTCACCATCAATGATTTTAGTAGTTTTTAAATGACCAAATTCAGGATGATTAGCAATATCGGTAGTTTCTGATATTTCATTTTCATGCCGCGCAATTAAAACCCGATCTTTAGTAATAACTAAATCTGGTTCAATATAATCAGCACCCAAATCAATTGCTAATTCATAACTGGCTAAAGTATGTTCGGGACGGTAGCCGCTTGCACCTCGATGAGCGATAATAATAGGGGGCTGTCCTGTGAAAGTTTTAGTCATGTATGCTTCCTACTCTTCTTTATAATTAAAGTCCCACTGGTATTATTGTTTGGTTATGAAACTCATGATGTCAACTCAGCCTGAAGTAAAGCGTATAGAAGAACTGCGAAGTTTACTCCAACAAGCTGGCTATGCGTATTATGTACTAGATGCGCCAATAATGGAAGATACGGTTTATGATCGGCTGTATCGAGAATTGCAAGAATTAGAAACGCAGTATCCAGAACTAATTACTTCCGATAGTCCGACTCAGCGTGTAGGTGAAAGACCTGCAACTCATTTTACCTCAGTCCGTCATAATATCCCTCTCTACAGTCTGGAAAACGCTTTTAATATTGAGGAATTACAAAGTTGGGATCAACGTTGGCGGCGACACGCACCAAGTCAGTATAATCCCGGTGAAATAGAATATGTATCTGAGTTGAAAATTGATGGTGCGGCTTTGGCTTTGACTTATGAAAATGGTTTTCTAGTCAGAGGTGCAACTAGAGGAGATGGGGTAATGGGTGAAGATATTACTCAAAATGTGAGAACTATTCGCTCAATTCCTCTACGTTTGAATTTTGACGGGTTAGACAATATTGCTAAGGTGGAAATACGGGGAGAAGTGTTTTACCCTTACAAGTATTTAAAGACATTAATCAGAAAAGACAAAAAGCTGGTGAACAGGTATTTGCTAATCCTCGCAATGCTGTAGCAGGTACACTTAGGCAATTAGATTCTCGCATTGTCGCACAGCGGCAGTTAGATTTCTTTGCTTATACTTTGCATATTACGGGGTTGGATGATTCTAGTATTGCTAATACGCAATGGGAAGCTTTGGAATTATTGCAAAGGCTGGGTTTTCGGATTGATACCAACCATAAACTCTGCCATTCTATTGCTGAAGTTGCCGAATATTACCAATATTGGGATACAGAACGGCTGAATTCTCCCTATATGACGGATGGAGTTGTAGTTAAATTAAATACCTTTAAACTGCAAGAACAACTGGGATTTACACAGAAATTTCCCCGCTGGGCGATCGCACTCAAATATCCTGCCGAAGAAGCCCCAACCCGTGTAGAAAAAATCACAGTCAATGTCGGACGAACCGGGGCATTAACCCCATTAGCAGAAATGTTCCCCGTCCAACTAGCCGGCACAACAGTCTCCCGTGCTACCTTACATAATAGCGATCGCATCGAACAATTAGACATCCGCATTGGTGATACCGTCATTGTTCGCAAAGCCGGAGAAATCATCCCCGAAGTTGTCCGAGTCATTAAAGAACTGCGTCCCGCTGACACCCAACCTTTTATTATGCCTTCCCATTGTCCCGTCTGTGGGCAACTGGTAGTCAGGGAAACAGGAGAAGCAGTGACAAGATGTGTCAACGCATCCTGTGCGGCTATTCTCAAAGGTGAAATTGAACATTGGGTCAGCCGTGATGCCTTAGATATTAAAGGTATGGGAGAAAAACTGGTACATCAACTCGTAGATAAAGGGTTGGTACATTCCGTTGCTGATTTATATGACTTGACAGAATCAAGTTTATGTGTATTAGAAAGAATGGGTCAAAAATTAGCAGAAAAATTGGTCAATGCGATCGCCCAATCGAAAAACCAACCTTGGCCTAGAGTATTATATGGTTTAGGCATCCGTCACGTTGGCAGCGTCAACGCCCAACTACTCACAGAAAAGTTTACCACCGTCGAAACACTCACAGCCGCAAAACAATCAGACATTGAAGGCGTTTACGGTATTGGCTTTCAAATTGCCCAATCAGTCCATCAATGGTTTCGGACTCCAGCCAATCAAACCTTAATTTCCCGACTCCAAGCGATCGGTTTACAATTAGCAAACAGCGCAGCACAGCCAACAATTGGCGAAATTAATCAGAAACTTGCTGGTAAAACCTTTGTTGTCACCGGGACATTACCAACCTTAAAGCGGGATGAAGCCAAAGCCTTAATTCAAAAAGCAGGTGGTAAAGTTACGGAATCCGTCAGTAAAAAAACAGACTTTTTGGTAGTCGGAGCAGATGCCGGCTCTAAATTAGATAAAGCGCAGAATTTAGGGATCAGCCAGTTGAGTGAGGCACAGTTATTAACAATACTGGCAGAATAGTGAGAGTTTTTGGAAAACAAACTATGAATTCCATCCTTGTAATTATTCCTAATTTTTCAATTCTACTGTAGTATGTCAAAGAACAGGCAAAAAGGAGTCATTTAAAATCACTAGATACAAAGGCGGGAGTCAACAGACCATTAAAAATTCTTAAAAAGCTTACATCATCTGCTTGTTAATTTTTAATTTTTAATTTTTAATTCCGCCCTTTGGTACTAGTCACGGGTATTATATGGTTTAGACATCTGTACACGTCCACTTTTTAATTTCTGGAGCAATTCTATGTCAATTTATGTTGGTAATCTATCCTATGAGGTTAGAGAACAAGACCTTGAGCAGGCTTTTGCAGAATATGGAACTGTTAAAAAAGTTCAACTACCTACAGACCGGGAAACTGGACGAGTTAGAGGTTTTGGCTTTGTAGAAATGTCATCAGACGCAGAAGAAGAAGCGGCAATTACCGCACTTGACGGCGCTGAATGGATGGGTCGCAACTTAAAAGTTAACAAAGCCAAACCCAAAGAAGAAGGTGGTGGACGACGTGGTGGAGACGGCGGTGGCTATTCTCGCCGTTACTAAGTTTTATACTCAACAGGACTTACGCGCGTGTCACACTAAAATCTGTTGTAGGGTGTGGTTCAGCAAGCTCACCAACCACGTCAGACTAGATAAATCCTGCAAATAAACAGATAATTAAAATCTGACGCACTCTATCAAAAATCTTTTGTAGGGTGCGTCAGACTATATAAATCCTGCAAATAAACAGATGATTGAAATCTGACGCATATTTTTAATAAACTTTAAATTACATTTTGTAACTTAAAATTACACATTCAAAAATTAATATTACCCGGACTCATAGCCAAGAGCCAGAAATAATTAACTATTCCTGGTACTTAACTACTGTGCAAAAATCAACAATGGACAATTGTCTCCCACTTCTAGGGCGAGAATTGAGAAAAAGGAATTTTTTGGCTTTTTCTCCTTTAAAGGAGAGGTTTTAAACATTGAATGAAACAATTGTCAATGATCAATTGATAACTTGTCCTACTTAGTAATTATTAATAATGCATCAAAGTTCTGGTCGTTGGCGCTTAGGGCTAGGTTTATCATTGGTAACGGTTTTTTTATGGGGAGTTTTACCTCTAGCCTTAACAGTAACCTTACAAGTCCTAGATGTCTACACCATCGTTTGGTTTCGCTTTTTAACTGCCTTCCTTTTACTAGCAATTTATTTATTTGTCAAGAAAAAATTACCAACTTTAGCAGAATTACGTGCTACTTCGTGGCAATTATTAGTAGTTGCTACCATCTTTTTAGCAGCCAACTATTTTCTGTTTATGCAAGGTTTAGCATTTACAGCCCCAGCTAATGCTGAAGTCATCATTCAATTATCTAGTGTGTTATTAAGTTTCGGTGGATTAGTAATTTTTCACGAACGCTATACATTATATCAATGGTTAGGTGTTGGTATCTTGGCTTCAGGTTTTGCCTTATTTTTTCATGCCCAATTAGCCACTATCATCACAGCTAAAGGTGAATATTTATTAGGTAGCGGTTTGCTGGTTTTAGGAGCAGTAGCATGGGCTATTTATGCCTTATCCCAAAAACAACTATTGCAATCTTTATCCTCTGCCAAAATCATGTTGATTATTTACGGTGGCTGTGCTGTATTATTCACGCCATTGGCAAAAATCAATACAATTTTCACTCTTGATAACTTTCATTTTGCAACATTGCTATTTTGTGCTTTCAATACTCTCATTGCCTATGGTGCTTTTGCTGAATCATTGGAACATTGGCAAGCATCAAGAGTAAGTGCTGTCATAGCTTTAGCTCCAATTATTACTTTATTTTCCGGTTGGCTCATGTCCGCAATTGCTCCTAATATTATCTCTCATGAACAAATATCATTGTTAGGAATTATTGGCGCTTTTTTAGTTGTCCTTGGTTCAATATCTATTACTTTAGGCAAAGCCCATTAATAGAACTGATTCGCATAATTTCAGGTTAATCAATCTTAATACATAATAAATACTGATGTAGAACATTTATGTATTTATTATGATTTTAAAAGAAATGCTAGTAATGAGAAGTGAACCTTGCCCAGCAACTCCATCGCATTTCTAATTTGACTTTGGCATTTTTGCTAAGAAATATATCTCAATTAATCAATGATATCTGAAGCAAACAATACTTTATTAATTGATCAGGGTGTTTAAATAACTACCAAAATTTGAGCCTCGCTCAACAATATCACCACACAAGTTAAGCGATGAATATGTTTGGTAATTGGGGCAGCACCCTCAGAAAAAATTCCCTGTCACTTGTGCTATCAATGTTGCTGCCAACATTTGGTATAAGTAACTCTGTCATGGCAGCAGAACAAATTCATGCTTCTTATTCAGCACTAGAAATTTCTATCCCTATTAGTATCTTAGAAAGTTATGCTAAACATGGTATAATTAATGCGGATTTAGCAGGATATTACCAATATATTCCGGCTCATAAACTGCAAGAATTAAGAAATATTCTGATGCAACCGCTCAGAATTAGCCCTTCTGTAGCTTCCCAATTTTTGGACACTCAACAAGGGAAATTTATCTTACAAAGATTGACTGAATTAATTAAAACATCTTCTCATCCTAAAGAATCAGAATTTCAGGCTTTACGCACAGCTTTAATTGCTGCTGCTGCTGAACCAGAAGGGTTAAATTTATTAAATTTATTACGTAAATATCCTCAAAAAAGTATTAGTATTGATGTAGCTTCTGGTATGCAAATTGCTGATGAATTAGAAAAAATGATCAGCGAAACTGAAAAAGCAATTTCTACAATTATCCAAGCATCCCATTTAGAAGCTGCGACAATTTCTCTAGAGAATTTATCTCAATTATCAGAGTTGTCAAATCAACCAAATTTGCTAACTCAAAAACAAACATTACAGTTATTTGATTCAATCCGTAATCGGCATTTATCTACAGATATCTATATTCCCAATACCTTACAACCTGCACCTGTAATTGTAATTTCCCATGGGTTAGGTTTAGATAGCAGTAACTTTCGCTATTTAGCAAATTACTTAGCTAAAAATGGGTTTGCAGTTGTTATTCCCAATCATCCAGGTAGTGATGCTAAACAATTACAATCTTTAATTAAGAGAAATAGTAATCAAGTTGCCCACCCGAATGAATTTAAAGATAGACCCTTAGATATAAAATATATCTTAGATCAACTAGGATCAGATTCACGATTTCAACATCGGCTCAACTTACAACAAGTGGGAGTATTTGGTCAGTCTTTAGGAGGTTATACTGCATTAGCTTTAGTTGGGGCAAAAATTAACTTTGAGCAACTCAAACAAGACTGTCATGCAGAGAAAGTAAGAAATACTTGGAATATGTCTTTACTGCTGCAATGTCGGGCTTTAGAACTGCCAAATCAGTCAGGAAAAGAGGATAATTTACAAGATCAAAGAATCAAAGCAGCGATCGCTGTTAATCCTATCACTAGTTCTATTTTTGGACAAGCTGGTTTAAGTCAAATTCACACCCCAGTCATGATTATTGGTAGCAGCGAAGATACTGTTGCACCAGCTTTATATGAGCAAATTTTACCTTTCTCTTGGATTACTTATCCCCAAAAATATTTAGTCATGTTACTAGGTGCTACTCATTTTTCTACCATTGGTAATAGCAACCCTGGAAGTACACAAATAGCCTTATCTACTGATATGGTAGGTGATGTTTTCCAAGCCCAGCATTACATGAACGCTTTAAGTTTACCTTTCTTCCAAACTTATGTAGCCAAAAAACCAGAATATTTGCCCTATCTGAATGCTGCTTATGCTCAAAGTATTTCTAGTCAGTCTCTCGGTTTAAATTTAGTACAATCCTTGGATCATCTTAAATTAGCACCAGCTTTAGATGATCACTCTCCAGAAACAAATCCCGTAAAAAAAAACTTTCCCATACCATAGTCCGATTTGGATTTTGGATGCTAGGTATCGGTGTTTCCCTACTGCATTTATTAACATTTTCCTAGTTTTAACAATTTGTGTAAAAATACAAAAATATCAAATCTCAAATTAAAATTGTGCAAGGTTTTCTGAATTTAAACAAACCATTTGACTGGACTTCTCATGACTGCGTAGCCAAA
>NZ_VILD01000001.1:671249-699638 GCF_009712085.1 Anabaena sp. UHCC 0253 | reverse complement strand
ATTTGACTGGACTTCTCATGACTGCGTAGCCAAAGTACGAAAACTCCTGAACATGAAGCGAGTCGGACACGCAGGAACTTTAGATCCCAAAGCTACCGGAGTATTACCTATAGCTTTGGGGAAAGCGACAAGATTATTACAATATTTACCAGGGGAAAAAGCTTATCAAGCCACTATTCGTCTAGGTATACGCACTACTACTGATGATTTGGAAGGTGACATTATTACCTCCACACCTTGTCCAGGATTAAATTTGGAGAATGTGAAAACCACACTTTCCCAGTTTATCGGCAAAATTGAGCAAATTCCCCCCAGTTATAGCGCCATTCAAGTAGATGGAAAACGTCTATATGATTTAGCACGGAAAGGGGAAATAGTCGAAGTTCCAGTGCGAACAGTCGAAGTTTCCCAAATTCAGGTGTTAGACTGGCGAGACGGAGATTTCCCAGAATTAGACGTAGCCATATCTTGTGGTGCGGGAACATATATACGAGCGATCGCCCGCGATTTGGGTATAGCATTAAATACAAATGGTACTTTAGCAGGTTTAATCCGTACAGAAAGCAGCAGTTTTCATCTCCAAAACAGTCTTACCTTCACAGATTTAGAAACTCAACTCCAATCTGGTATATTTCAACCTCTATCCCCAGATGCACCATTACAACATCTACCATCTATAGATTTACCACCACTATCAGCAAAAAAATGGTGTCAAGGTCAAAAAATTCCCCTTAATCTGAATATTCCCGATTTTGTGCGTGTTTATGAAACAGAATCCAATTTTTTAGGAATCGGCAAATTAGAAGATGATTTATTAATTCCCCAAATGGTACTTTTTGAATTTAATTAGGGCTATATAAAGTGAAATAATTGACAATTAACAATTGATAATTAACAATTGATAATTAACAACACTTAATATTGAGGCTGTCTCCATGTTTCGCGTTCTTCCCACTCATCTCGCAACTGATTTACCCATTCTTGGGCATCGATTCCTTCTAATAAATTGGGAGCTATGCCATAAAAATCAGTTACCTTATACTTAGGTTTTGGAGTTACCGCAACAGCTTCTACAGATTGTTTCATCTGCTTCACCAAATGCTCTAATACTTGCATTTGTTCTACTAGAGTCAATTGATCAATTTCACTTAAAACACGCTCAATTGAAAGGCTCATTTTTTCTCTCCTAGAACTCACACACCTAACTCTTTTATTAATCCACGTTTGACAGCTTCACTCAATGCAGTAGCTTTCCGTAAAAGCCCTTCCTGATAAATTTGCATTAGTGTTTGCAATTCAGAATACTCTGATTCTGTAACAATACCAGCTTGTTGTTTGTCCAGTAACTCACTCAAACGGCTATCTTCTTCCGATTCCATTTGTAATTCTGTCAAAGCTAAAACTTGCTGATCAGAAAGTGCTGATACAGGTTCAAGGGTTGTTGCTTCTAGGCTAATTGGTGGAATAGAAAATTGAATAGTATCAACTAAGACGCTGGCTAAATCCCGGTTTGCTAAACGTGCGAAGTGTTCAGCTTTTTGATAAACGTCATCTGGTAGAGTAATTGTGATTTGGTTACTCATATTTTTAGATAGTTTTCCTTTATCTTAACATTATCAAGATGGAAACTTACCAACAGCTAACCAATCTATCAACAGATACTGAATTGTTGATTGCTTTGAGTCTCGATGAGTTACAAGCTTTAGCAGAAACTTCTTTGTCTCCTAAAAGTCAAATTCATTTAGATAAGTTATTAATGAAAAATTCTGAAAATCAATTGTCTAATGAAGAAAGTGAAACTTTAGACAAATTACTGGCACAGGTTGACCAATTGAATATTCTTAAAACCAGAGCTAGATATACTTTAAACCAATTTCAAGAAAAACATAAAGTAGCGTGAGTGTTTATATTTCTGTTGAATTACAAGAAAAAATTCGTCATTTTTATGCAGATTGTTGTGCTTACTGTCGTACTGCTGAATATCTAACAGTTACTACTTTTAAATTTGAGCATATCAAAATAATCGAGTTAGACATTCTTCACGAGTCAAATTAAAATGATTCTCAAGATCACGCAAAATTGCGCTCAGAGTTCCAACTTTAATTGGACTATGATTAGGAATAGTAATGTGATGTTCACCATTTTCTTGAGTAGTTAATCGAATATGACTACCCGTTTGATGGTCAACAACATATCCTAATTTACCCAAAGCTTTAGTAAGTTCTTCCCCTGATAAGTCTCTAGGTAACTTCACGAAGCAATTACCTCATCTCGAACAATATGTAAATGAATCAATTGAGGACGATTTTGTTCATCAGGATAATGACAATGAACAGCATCTTTAACTAATTCTCGCAGTTCTTGAAGACTATCAGCTTGAGTAAAAATTGATTGATTAATAGCTTTAGCAATATAACCTCCTTCATCATCTTCTTCAACTAAGAAAATAATTTCTTTGATCCTATTTTCACTCATAATGTATTTTCTTAAACAATTACGTTGAAAGTCATAATAATTATATCACTTAAAAATTAAGAAATGATGAGAACATTGTTCAATCAATTGTCACAACTAAATGAAGAATGAAAAATCATTAAGTTATGATGTTTGAGTTTTGACTTCACGGCTGTACTAGGTTGGGTTCTGGTAATATCTATAATAATTATTTTTCAAAGTAAACAGATATTTTTAGGACTTACGCAAGATTGAACTCAAAACCTGATTCTTGTGTAGGGGTAATTCATGAATTACCCCTACTTCCTGTTTTGCGTAAGTCCTGATTTTCAATAAAGTCCCATATTATCTAAAACATTTCTATGTCTCGTCCAAAACGCAATTTTCAACCAGGTTTCTGTTATCACATTACTACCCGTTGCAATAACCGCGAATTTCGACTTACACGGTTAGAATGTCGGGAAGTGTTTCTTTATGCGATTAAAAAAGCACAGCAAAAGTATGGTTTTAAACTCTATGCACTGTGCATTATGAGTAATCATGTGCATTATCTCCTAGAACCAAAACAGCCAGAAGAATTACCAAAAATTATGCACTGGCTAAACTGGTACACTGCTATGTGTTTCAATCGGATGATGAACCGTACAGGGCATTTTTGGGAAAAGCGATATCACAGTACAGGTTTTGAAAATACAGATTATCGTCGGGCGTTGAATACTTTGCGATATATCCACGCTAACCCCAAAGCAGCAGGAATACAGCAAGGCTTTTTTTATGATTTTAGTAATTACGGTACTAAGCAAGAAGTCACCAGGACAGATGAGTTTACCGTGGGATAAACAAAAGGTAACGGAAAGTACGGAGGTGGAGGAGGTAGCAGAAAAATTTATCCACGCAAATAGCTTTTTCTCTGCCGTGCCAGGTAACGAAATTCGCAAATGCTGATTCTAGCGTGGGAAAGGGGGTTGTAATAAATATTTACAATATTCTGAAAGCCTTAGATGTTACAGTTTACAAGTCTCGATGCGAGAGAAGAGAAATATCCCCAACTCCCCCACACTTCCCACAAACCGAAAAGTATCGTAGGGTAAGTGTCCCCTTCTTGTAAATATGTCATAAGTAATACTGTCGTTCCATCCCACTTGTCCCATAAATCCCCTCCAGGCTTCAGGATCATAATCACCGTCAAGCTTACCACCGACGCTCAAGTATATCTCCTTTTGGACACTGAAGCCAAATCTTCCATTGCTATATTTTTCCCACAATTGGTCAATTGTGCGGAGGTCTTTACATGGGAAATTTAATAGTTCATCACTTGTAAACCAGTCCCCCGACTTTTTACCTACAGCTTTAATCATAACTTCGTAAGTTTCTTTATCTGCTTCCTTCCAGTTGTGTGCTGTTAATAAGTCACGTAGTCTGGTGTAGTCTATACCTTTTTCTGAGGCTAGGTCATCTGTTTGAATGGGTGCTTGTATATTTGAAAATGACTTAATAATCTCTCCAGCCTCAACTGCTGTAGTATTTGGTTCAGAACCAAGATGGGAGTTAACCAGTTCTAAAGGTTGAGTAGTTTGAGGAGGTGCAATGATTGTTTGTTCTGAGGGATGATTTGAAGACAAAATTAACCTATCATGAATAGGTTCTACATCCTCATCTCTGAGTTGTAAAAGTTGCTGAAAGTGTTTTAACTCATTTTGTGTAAATTGACTAAGAGTTGTTTCATATTCCAAAGCCTCTCGCAAAGCTTCTTCATACTCTTTCAAATTAGCTTGATATCTACGAATAGGCTCTAAAACTTCATTTTGTATTTCCTTAACTTCATCATCTGATAAACCTAATTCATTTTGATAACGTTTTAAAATTCGATTACCAGTAGGTGAAATTTTACCATCACGTAAATATTTTTCTACTTCTTTGCGGTATTTTAACTTTGGATTACCAACAGGTGCTTTTGCTACCTTGATTTTGAATCCTTCTTCAACAGCATAAATTTTTGGATTCATTGCTGGTGCTGATTCCTGCACTTTTTTTCGTGCAAATTCATGTAATTCATCAACAGAAATCAAGCCATCGTTATCAGTATCCGCTGCACCAGTTTCAATACCATTAACAATGTAACGAGTATAAACTGATAATTCTTCTCCTGCCTGTTCAAAAGAATATTCAATAGAAGAGGAAGAAGTCAAAACTGCCCTACCTTTTCCTCCCAATTGCTGATTAATCTCAACACTACTATCATCTTTGGCTTTCATCCCTTCGGCAAAAGCACCACTAAAGCAAGCATCCAGAATAATTACCTGTCGCTGAGAACGACTATTTTCCATGAATTCATGTATTAAGCTGGCAGGAGTAGCACTAGTTTTGATTAAATTACCATTGTCATATTTGCAAGTTTGGCTATTAGTTAGATATAACTTACCACTATCATCTGTAATCCCATGACCGGAGAAATAAAGCAGCAATAAATCATCTTTCTGACGGTTATCAAAAAGCTTTTCAATAGCATTTTCCATATCCTGTCTTTGGGGATTTGGCATGACTACAATTTCACTTTCAGCAAAACCGCCCATTTCTGGATGCTGTAAAACTCGCTGCATTGCTTCCATATCTTTTACAGCCCCAGCCAGTTGATTTAAACCTGGTTCATATTCACTTACCCCTATCAGCAGTGCAATTCTCGCCATTGTCTAGCCCTATTTGTTATTAATAAAATCTTGTGCTTTTTGCCAAGCAAACTCAAATTCTTCTTTACTGCTGGCTTCGACGTTGATTTCCCGACCATCTGGGGCTTTAACATTGAGTTTAATCGGTTTGTTACCCAAGCGTTCTGTCAAAAATCCAAACAATTTCAAAAAGTTGGCTGGGTTCACTTGCGCCGTTAGCAGTCCAGGTAAAAAACCTCCTCCAGCTTTGTTTCCCTCTGGGGGGGTGGGGTCAATAACTCGGCTTACATCTTCTACATCATCCAGCTTTTGCATTTGACTCAGTAGCTTCTGCACTTCCTGATTCTTTTCTTCGTCGTCTAAGTCTGCATCAGTGAAGGCAATGGTAATTTGATAATTGGACATATCCGACATAGGTGTAATTTTTACTTAAACGTACTTTATCTAGCATATAATAATATCCACTATGTACAGTGGCTTAGGTTGAGAAAGAAAACCCAAAAGCCTTAATTTTGGCTAAAAAGCCTTGCATAAATAGAAATAATCAAAAGTTTAAGAGATTATTGAAAAAGCATCGGGCGGTTTCTAACCGCCCTTCTAATCGCCCATTTCAGCTTTTCACATACTTACCTAACATTGTTTCCAGACGTTCGACACTCAACCGAGGAGAAGGGCGAGGTATAGATTGTTCCGTACCGTCGCTAGTAAGTAAATGTAGTACCGGGACTTCATATTGATACGCTGCAAACCAATCATTACGGGTGGTAATATCCCGAACTTCTAACTCAAAACTGAGATTTTGGATTTGTTCGAGTTTTTCCTGTAACCCTTCACAGAGATGACAACCTGGTTTGCTGTAGAGAATTAATTGCATGGTCTAGGATTGAATAAGGTTGAAGTATGACTTTTTTCATGTTTTGATAGCAGTTTTCAGGAAATAGTTGACATCCAGTGAGGATGAAACTCCTACACACAAAGACTTTCAACCCATTTTCTTTTCCCTACTAGAGCCGTTACCAAAATTGTAACAGTTGAAGATTTATAGACCTGGACGTGAGATATTGAACAACTAGTACAGCACGGCGTAAGTTAACAAACGATTAAAAATACCTAAAAAGCCTGTTTAATCTGCTTTTTTAATTCCACCCGCGGTACTAGCACATGATCAACGTCTGACTAGATAAACACCTGAAAATCTGGAGCTATTGAGGTAAAAGAATGAACCGAGAGAAATTGAATTCTGTAAAAACCAATTTTCTACAACGACGTTATGGCGTAAGTTTAGGAAGACGTTATGTTTTAGCGGCTGCTAGTGTCATGCTGATCAGTGTATTTGGTTGTTCCTCGGTAGACAATAGTAGTAACGCCCTCTCTAAATCTTATTTACCTGGCTCTAAACCCAGCCTTTCGCCGGAAAACAATCCATTTTGAGGTCAATAGGTTAATTTTAAGAAACACTCAAGGAATTATTCGCTTCAATTTTTGAAGATTCTTCTGGTGTCATGGGTGCAGCTATCTCCCCTGGAGAAGAGTCTTCTGTGTCAAGATTACGACTGGGAGGGCGAATGGCGCTAATGATGCTTTTAATGACAACAGCACAGGGGACAGCTACAATTACCCCTAAAAGTCCGCCAATTCTCGCCCCAGTCAAAACAGAAATTAAAATCCAAACAGGGTTTAAACCAGTAAAACTGCCTAAAATTCGGGGTGCAATCAGATTTTCGAGAATTTGCTGCACGATGACGGCGGCTATTAATACCCTCACCCCCATAGAAACATCTTGCAGTGAGACTAAAGAAGTTGTCAGGGCGATACCTACAGAGCCGCCAAAGGGGATAAGTGCCATCACTCCAATAGTTAACCCAAATAATAAACCAAAGGGAACTTTCAGCCACAGGAAGGTGGGAATGAGAGCAGATGCCATGCAGGTTGATAAAATTAATTGGGTAATAAAAAAGTTTTGAAAGCTCAAACGCACTGTTTTAGAGAAGGGAACGCGAAATTTAGAAGGTAGCCATTCTACTAAACTTTGCCAAAGTTCACCGCCATGCTGTAATAAATAAAACGTTAGTACCATTGTCAGCAGGAAATCTAGCAAACTGGTAAAAGTGACTACAGCTAAATTTAATACCTGTCCAGCGATCGCCTGTAATTGTCCTTTGACGCGATCGTTAATTTGTGCCGCTAAAGCATCGAGGTTGATGGGTAAACCCATACCTTCCGCTTTTTCATTGAGTATCATTAATTGAGAACGCCCTGAATCAATTAAGTCTGGTAAACGAGCCACCAGTTGCTGTGCTTGACTCAGCGCCAGAGGAAACAGGGTGACACCTAGTGCTAATAAAATGGATAATGCTAATAGAAATACCAGGATGGCTACTTGTTCGCGTTTAGCACCATGAGTCTCCATCCAACTAACAGGGTAGTTGAGTAGAAATGCTAGTACCGAAGCTCCGACTAAAATCACTATTAAGGAATGGAAGTAATTGAAAATTGCAGCGATCGCCCAACCATTGAGAACTAATAAGGGAGCAAGAAGAGCGATCGCTAAAAATCTTGCTATAGGTGTCAGTGTTTGCCACCAATTGAGTAGCTTACGTGTCTGCATTTTTAAATAATTACACTATAGAACCAAATTGATTTCTTCTTTACAGACTATTATCTCTAACTAAATCACTGTTATTCACCATCTCTAGTTTATGATCACATCAACCACTATGAATAACCTCCCACCACCAGATCCAGATACATCAAAAACACAGCTTATTTTATATTTGATTCCCATTGTCGGCTTTTTTCCATCCCTATGGACTCTCTACCACCGTCAGGGTAGCCGGGAACAACTGGCTACAAGCCGTTTGTCTATTACCTTGGCTTTTATCTGGATGTTAAGTTATTTATTGTTAACTACTGGGGCGGCTGCGGATTTTTTGACACTGCGCCTATTAATCTTCAATAGTTTCTTAACTTCTGGTTATTTTTTAGTGAGTGTTTGGTTAATTTTTCGCATAATTCAACGGAAATCTTCTCGTTTACCAGGATTTAGTAATTTGGCAGAGCGAGTATTGCGTAAGTTGTGAATAGGGAAGAGGTAGGATGCAGCACTATGGCTTACGCCACGCTACGCTATCGGCTACGCTCAGTGACCGGGGAAAATGGACTTCCCAATCACCAATCACCAATCACCAATCACCAATCACCAATCACCAATCACCAATCACTTATGATATTTGGAAGTTTCTCATAGCAAATTTCATAGAGAGTTGGTTATCATAGTCTGATTTGTTTTAGATGTATTAAGTCGGCAAGTTTGTTTTCTTAAAAATCGTAGGTGTGAGGAAGTCTGTGACTAGTCAAAAAACAACAGCAGCACAACAAAAAGCCGCGAAAGCTAAATATAAGGGTAAAAGTTCTCGCTCATCGAAATCGGGGCGCTGGCTATGGTTTGCAGTAGGGATGGGGGGAATTGCCATGGTATCAGGAATTGCCGGGGCGTTGTTGGCAGTTTCTTGGGAAAGTACGCCATTGCAACAAGCTCAACTGAGTCCCCAAGAAGAAGCAGTATTTGGTAGTGATAGCATCTCTGGAAATGGGTTACAATTTTCCCAACTGACGCGCCCAGTGAATATCCTCGTCATGGGCATGAGCATACTTCCTCCAGATGTACAAAACCCTCCAGAAGAAACAAAAGACCTTGGTTATTTACCGCAAATTAATTCTTTTGATGGTCTTGCTGATGTCATGTTGTTGATCAAATTTGATCCAGAGACACAAAAGATAGTCATGCTTTCCGTTCCTAGAGATACTCGAACAAGAATTGAAGGCTATGGAATCAAAAAAATTAACGCCGCTAATGTAGACGGAGGACCAGCTTTAACAGCAAAAACCGTCAGTAATCTTTTAGGCGGAGTGGGAATTGATCGATATGTTCGTATTAACGTTTTAGGAGTTAGTAAGCTAATTGAGGCTTTGGGTGGAGTCAATGTCTACGTCCCCAAAGATATGAAATATCAGGATGATTCCCAGCATTTATACATTAATTTAAAAGCAGGGCAACAACATCTTAGTGGTGAACAAACGTTACAATTACTGCGCTATCGGCATGATGAACTAGGAGATATTGGTCGGATTCAACGCCAGCAAATGGTATTGCGTGCCTTGATTGAACAGACCCTTAATCCCACAACTCTGACTCGAGTACCAGATATTCTCAATGTTGTTAAAGAAAATATTGATACTAATCTATCTGTTGAGGAATTAGTCGCACTAGTTGGTTTTGGTTCAAGAACTAATCGCTCGAATATGCAAATGTTAATGCTACCAGGACGCTTTAGCGAAACAGGCGAATTTGATGCTAGTTATTGGATACCTTACAAAAAAAATATTGCTAAATTGATGTCCCAACACTTTGGTTTAGAAGGGACTTCACAAGAACAAGAGATGATTGAGCCTAGTCGGCTACGTATAGCTATTCAAGATAGTACAGGCGGTAATACAAACAGCGATCGCAATAATCGCTCTCAGTTGCGTCCCCTAATTCAAACATTGGAAAAAGCTGGATATAGCAATGTCTTTATCTCTAAGCCTTGGGGACAACCTCTAGATGTAACTCATATTGTTGCTCAACAAGGAGATGGAGACAGCGCCGAATCACTACGCAGTATCTTGGGATTTGGTGAAGTGCGCGTAGAAAGCACTGGTAATATCGGCTCAGATATTACTATCCAGGTGGGTAAGGATTGGTTTCAAAACCAAGCTATTTTCTCTGATTCTACCAGTCAGTAGGGGATTGGGGACTGGGGATTGGGTAATTTTTCTGTCTTTCTTCTTTCTTAGGACTTACGCACAAGTCACGAAAGAACGAACTACGAAGGAACGAACCACGAAGGAACGAAGGACACGAAGAAAAGAAAGAAGGTTTCAGAGATATTTTGCGTAAGTCCTGTTTCTTTCTTTCTCCTGACTCCTGACTGGGCGCAGGGACTGCGCCCCTACCTCCTGTAGAGACTTTCTAGCATCTCTATGAACTTAGGAAATTTTGAGGAAATCGGCGTTTTAAAGCTGCAAACACAGGACAAGGGACTGAGGTTTGTACATTCTCTGGTTTACTCCATGTAAAGGGTGCTTTTTGCGCCGCAGACATCCATAAAAGTTGTTTAGCTCTAGTCATAGCGACATATAGTAACCGATATTCTTCAGCCATTTTCAAGTATTTCGATTCTTCCCAAGCTTGTTTAATATCAGGTAGAGGTTGTTTATGAAGTCCGGCGCGAATTTGAGCGCGTGCTACTTCTGATAAAGTAAAATCGCCTAAAAATTTCCCTTGGGGTGGAATCCAAAATTTCCCAGGAATTAAATTTTCATGGAGAAAAGGCAAAAATACATAATCCCAGTCTAGCCCTTTGGCTTTGTGCATGGTGATAATTGTTAATTGCCCTTTTTTGGTATATTGTTCTTCAACATTTTCTGGTTCTACTGATTCAAATCTTTCCGAACTGACAATTTCACCTAAAACTGAGATCATTTCCCTAATAGAACTATTACCAAAAATTTGCTGATTTACCCGTTCTGCAAGTTTATCAGCGGTGGCTAATTCTGATTGATCATATTTTAAAGTTAAAGCTAAAAAAGAAATGATTTGATAATATGGTAATTCTAAATAGGCGCGGAGTAAACTCCGACAAAGATGAGCCGCTTTTTGAACTATTTCTGTTTGGGCTGTAGCTAAAGGACTTGGATATAAAAATTCTTCGGGAAGACTAGCGAGAGTATTAATATCTTGGGTAGGAATTAATTGACGTTCCACAAGGACATCTAAAGTAGCTTTAAGATAATCTGGAGAATGAGGGCGATCGCAAAATTGTAATAATGATAAAATTTCTTGAGGTACATGAGAACGTCGTTCTTTTTCTCCCACATCATAAAGTTGAATTTTATGCTCTTTACATATCTCTGCTAAATTAGCCGCTAACCACCTTCCCTGACGATTTTCTCTAACTAATATTGCCGCACAGGCTTGAGGATTTTCTGTAAATAACTCAATTACTCTTTGGGAAAGTAATCCAACTGTGTGATGAATATCTAGAGGAGTATAAAGTTCTAATCCCTGTCCCACTGGTTGAGGATTTTGTTGGTTATCACCAATATCAAGAGAGTGAATTTTCTGATTTAAAAATGGTGTTTGTCCATTTTTTGTTTTAGCTGAACCATGATTATTTACCCATTCTAAAGCAAAATTAGCAGCATCAATAATTATGTGTGTACTGCGACCAGCTTGATACATTTGAGCTAGTCTATTTTTATTTTGGCAATCTTCGCAAAATTGCCGAAAATAAATAGGATCTGCGGGAGTAAAAGTAGAATTAATGGCTTGATTAGGATCACCAACTCTGATTAAATTTAATGTTGATTTATCTAATTTATTGCCATCTAAGCCACTAGCTAATATTTCTAATAAATCCGTCTGTAAGGGACTAGAATCTTGAGCTTCATCTTCAAAAACAGCAAAAACTTTATTTTGTTCAAGACGACGAGAGCTAGGATTTTGGAGAACTTTTAAAGCCCCTAAAATCATATCATCATAATCAATAAAATCCTGTAACTGCATGATTTTTTGATATTGTTCATATAACCCTGCTGCTACTTTTAAAATTTCATATTTATCTTGAGTTTGTTCACTCCAATTGAATAAATCTTGTGGTGATATTCCTGAACTTTTAGCTTCATGAATAACGGTATAAGCTAAATCTGGTAATACTTCTGTTCGTAACACAGACTGACGACGGAGTTTTTCTGTTTCTTCCCCATCAAATTGTTGTCCTGCAAGTAATCGCAGATAGATTTCTGGATGATGAGTAATCCATTGTTCTACGGCTGTGCGGATAAATTTATGACTTTGATTCGGTGTAATTAATGTTGTATTTTCTAACTGTAAACCGGATAAATCAGGATAACGAGTAGCAATAATTAAGGCTAAACCATGTAATGTATAAACCGCAAATCCTGTTTGTGGCAAAGATAATTTTTTAAATTTTCTCGAATTTTAAATTTAATATTGGCAGTAGCAGAACGGGTGAAAGTAACAACTATTAACTGTTTATATTCTTTGTTGCCTGTATTAAGATAATCCTGATATTGCCGGGCTATAGCGATCGCCGCAGCCGCAGCCATTCCCGTAGATTTTCCCGCTCCAGGCACAGCAGAAACGGCTAATGACCCCCCCTGCCAATCAGCCATTTGTGTCTGTCCTGGACGGAGTTTGGCACGAATTTCGGCAATATTTTCTTTTAATTGAGAACTAGGTGATAGTGGTAATACTTCAGCAGTAATTTGAGAATTTGACATAGTTAAAAATAGGTGACAGGTGACAGGAAAGAAGGAAGAATGAGGAGGAGATCAGAATAGTGTCCTAATAGTCTCGAATCTTGGTTATTAAGAGTTTTTAGTTGTCAATTGTCAATTGTCAATTGTCAATTATCAATTATCAATTATCTCCTCCAATAGCCGTTGAATTGTATTTGCTAAATGCTTGAGTTTGAGAGGCTTTGTGAGATAGTCATTTGCTCCGGCTGTTAAACATTTTTCCCGATCACCAGGCATAGCTAAAGCTGTCAGAGCGATAATCGGTAAATTGGCTAAATTGGGGATAAATCGAATTTGTTTCATAGCTTCCAAACCATTCATTCCTGGCATTTGAATATCCATCAAAATTAAGTCAGGGAAATGGGATTTAGTCAGAGCGATCGCTTCTTGACCATTTTTTGCTAAAACGATACGGTAGCCTTTAGCCTCTAAATAACTAGAGACAGTGAGGATATTCACTTCATTATCTTCTGCCAGCAAAATTAGGGGAGATTTCAATAATTTTCCTGGAGTCATAGCAACTAATTCAGATGCGTCTGGATTTACAGATTCAGTCCAATTCCCAGAGATATTAGCACATGGTAAATCAACCATAAAACAACTCCCTACACCGATTGTACTGCTTACGCCCACTTGTCCACCGTGCATTTCCACAATTCGCTTCACAAGAGAAAGTCCTAAGCCAGTACCAGTATATTGGCGGTTTAAGGAACTATCAATTTGTACGAAGGGTTGAAATAGTTTATGGAGATTTTCCGGAGCGATGCCAATACCTGTATCAATGACTGCTATCCTAATAAAATCACAAAAATCTGTAATCTTTGTTTCCGGAGAATGTTGTTCTCGAAGCACAGATAAGGTAATAGATCCTCCTTCTGGAGTGAATTTGACAGCATTATTGAGTAAATTAATTAAAACTTGTCGCATTCGCCGTTCATCTACTAACAGTTCTGGTAAATTAGGTTGAATCTTGATGTCCAGATGAATCCGTTTTTGGAAAGCTTGGTGTTTGATAAAAGACAGACTGGATTTACAAAGTTGCCGGATGACTACTGGGGTACAGTCTAATTCCATTTGTCCCGCTTCAATTTTGGATAAATCGAGGATGTCGTTAATTAACTCCAATAGATGAGTACCACTGCGTTCAATGGTTTGTAAACTCTGACGTTGTTTCTCATTGATTACCCCAAATACCTGATCTTGCAATCCTTCCGTGATGCCAAGAATGGCATTAAGGGGAGTACGGAGTTCGTGACTCATACTGGCGAGAAATTCATCTTTGAGACGAGTAGCGCGAGCAAGTTGTTTATTAGTATCGTGAAGTTGAGTTTCTGCTTGTTTGCGATCGCTAATATCTGTGACTCGAACTAGGTTCATTTTTTGATCTGCTACAGTAATTTGTTTAGCGGCCAGATTGCCCCAAAATAAATTACCTGTGAAGGTTTTGTATTCAACTTCCCGACTCCAAAAGCCTTTTTGCTCTATATCATCTCTAATTGCTTGTAACTCTTCGGTGGTGAATTGCTGCTTTTGTAATTGATGCCCTTCAATCCCAATTAAGTCTGTTTTATTAGTGACTGCAAACATCTCAACAGCCCGTTGGTTGCAGTCTATGGTTGTGACTGTTTCTGCATCAACTAAAAAGAGGGCATCAGCCGATTCATTAAAAATAGCTTCTCGTAAATCCCGACTACGGATAATTTCAGCTTCTGCTAGTTTGCGATCGCTAATGTCGTAATTAATGCCGATCATGCGTTGGGGTTGCCCTTGGGAATTACGCTGAACGAGTCCATAGCCTTTGATAATGCGAATTGTGCCATTGGGTAATACAATTCTAAACTCGATATCTAGTTCTTTCTCCTCAGAAATAGCTTGTTTGACTGCTTGGCGGATAGTAACTCTATCATCAGGATGCAGCAGGGTTTCAAATTTTGCTAAAGCTTTCTCACTCAAGTTCAAAGTCGCGCGGGAGATACCGAAGAGTTGATACATCCGATCATCCCAAAGCAGGGAATCGTTAACCAAATCTAAATCCCAAATCCCAATTTTGGCGGATCTGACTGCCAACTTCAGACGATCTGATAAGTTGCGGAGTTGGATTTCTGCGGCTTGTAACTTGGTTTCTGATTGTTTGCGCTCGGTAATATCAAAGTTAATACCAATCATCCGGATCGCTTTTCCTTGGGAGTCACGCTGTACAAGGGCGTAGGCTTTGATACATTTAATTGTGCCATTAGGCCACACTACCCTAAATTCTAGCTCAAAGTCCCTTTCTCCAGCTATGGCTTGCTGGATAGCTATGCGTCCAAATACAAGATCATCAGGATGTAAACCGGTTTCCCATGCTTGATAAGCGCCTGTAAAGTCGGAGGGTTTTAATCCATAGAGTTCGTACATCCTGTCATCCCAGACGAGATGATTGTTAATCATATCCCAGTCCCAAATGCCAATTTGAGCAGATTTGATGGCTAGATTCAATCTGTCTGATAGTTTATGCAGTGCAATTTCAATCTGTTGACGTTCATGAAGTGCGGCTTGCTGTTTGCTAATATCGAGAATTAATCCATCCCATAAAATATCCCCGTTGGCTTGCCGTTCGGGTTGAGAAATACCTTGTATCCATTTGAGATGTCCGGATGAGGTAATGATTCTGCCCTCCCATGACCATTGTTGTAAGGACAAGGCGGAATGGAGAATAGATTCCTGTAAAGATGGTAAATCTTCTGGATGGGTTAATTGAAATACAGCATCGGCATTGTTGAGAATGGTGGCTGATTCTAGTTCATACAGTTCTTGAGAGCGATCGCTAATATATATAAACTCATAAGAGCCATCAGCACGAAGAATATATTGATACATTACCCCAGGAAGATTGGCAGCAATTCTCTGAAATCGAGCCTCATTTTGGCGTAAGGCGGCTTCTGAAAGTTTACGGATCGTGATATCCCGATCTATACCCCGATAACCGCGAAATTTTCTATCCTCGTCAAAGATGGGAACTGCGCTTGTCTCTAAAATAATCAGTCGTCCATCTTTATGGTAGTTAGTATTTTCCAAGCATTGAAAAGGCGCTTGCACGGAAAGGAATTGCATAAACTCTGGCAATACTCGTTCCGCTTCGGCTGGAGGCATAAAATCAAAGGGAGTTTTACCTAAAATTTCTGTTGGGGAATATCCCAAAACGTTAATGATTTGCGGACTAGCGTAGGTGTAAGATCCAGATTCATTAACTTCCCAAATCCAATCACTAGAGGTTTCGACAAGATTACGAAAGCGTTCTTTACTTTGTTGTAGTTCTGCTGTTCTTTGTTCAACTTGGGTTTCTAAAGTTTGATTTTGTGTTTCCAAAACTTGCAGAAGCTGATCCCGTTCATATCCTGCCTGTTTGCGCTCTGTAATATCCTCAGCTATTGCACCAATCCGGTAAATCTGTCCAGAAGTATCCCTAATGGGGAAACATCTTCCCCATATCCACCGAATCGCTCCATCAGGGCGAATAATGCGATACTCCTCATTTAAAAATCCCTGTCTACCAGTATTTTTATAGACGGCTTCAATGCGTTGACGATCATCTGGGTGCAGAAAAGTCATCCAGGAGTCAGGATCTTGATATAAACTCTCAGTGGTTTGTCCCCAAATTTCTTCGTAGGTAGGGTTAACATAAAGCAATTCTCCGGTGTCAATTTGACGGATTAACATGACTTGCCGATTGTTTTCTGCAAATTGCCGAAATTTCTCCTCACTATCCCTCAGTGCCACTTCGGACTGTTTGCTCTCGGTAATGTCTTGGGTCATGGACATTCCGTAGATCACCTCACTCAGATCATTGCGTACAGGGATATTATGAACTAAGTAGAGGCGATCGCCATATAGAATTTCCGTAGTTACTGATTCTCCAGCTAGTGCTTGCTGATAACTTGGTGCAATCGTCTCACATACTGCTGGGGGATAAATTTCCCAAATCGTTTTTCCTTCCATTTCTGCTTTAGCTAAACCTGCATTAGCTAGTCCTAAGCCTCCTACTAGTAGGTAACGCAGGTCATGGTCAAATAGTACAACTGCACCGTTAGGAAAGTTATCTACTAGGGTGCGATACAGCTTTTCACTGCGATGCAAAGCTTCTACTGCTTGTTTGCGATCGGTGATATTAGTAATTGTCCCCACATAACCCGTCACCTTTTTTTCTAGGCTTTTTTCGGGAATGGCTTGTCCAAATACCCAAGTTACCATCCCATCTGGTCGCACAAACCGATATTCCAAACTCAAAGTTTCACCTGTTTGCACCAAATGCTGCCATTGAGACTCAACCATGTGGCGATCTTCTGGGTGTAAGGCTTTTTTCCAACCCTTTCCGACTGCTTCTTGAAAAGTCAAACCAGTTTCCTCACACCAGCGATCGTTAACATACCAACAATTACCTACTGTATTTGTCCGATAGATACCAACTGGAACTGATGCTGCTAGAGCTGCATAGCGTTCTTGACTTTCCTGAAATGCCTGTTTTACTTGTTCATAAATGATGGCGTTGCGCTTGGCTTCGGTGATGTCTCGCGCGGTCCAAATGACTGTTTCTGGGGAAAGCGGTGAAACTTGGGCATGAAACCAAATTTTTTGATTTCTAATCTGTAAGCTATATTCGCATTCTGAGGGCTTTTGTGTAGTAAGAGTTTGTCCAATTATCCTGACAAACTTGTCTGCTAGATGAGTGGGTAAAACTTCATGGACTGTTTTCCCAAGGGAGTCTTCAATCGGTCGGTAAAGTATATCTGCATTGGTAGGAGCAATTTTGAGATAACGTCCCTGTCTATCTATTACCAAAATCACATCAACCATAGCATTGAACAATCCTCTCAGTTCAGCTTCTGAGGCTTTGAGGGCTTTGAGTGTTTCTTGGTGTTCCCGTTCAATGCGCTTTTTGTCAGTAATATCACGCCCCTCGGCAATCAGCATTATTACCTCTTCTGATTCATTTTTGAGGGGACGCAGAGAAAAATCTATGGTGGCTATGTTATTCCCAGCACCGAGAACATCTACTTCGTAGCGGATAAATTCACCTTGGGCTGCATGAGCGATCGCTTGCTTTAAATTCTCTTGAGTTACTGGGGAAATTGACCACCAGTCAGCTTCCCAAAAAGGCTGATTGACGATATCTTCGAGTTTGATGCCACCAAAGTTTAAAGCTGTCTGGTTGGCTTCTAGTAAAATTCCTGTAGTTGTCAACAGTCCTGTAAATTGAAAGGTGTTATCGAAAATAGCTCGAAATTTATGCTCATGAATTTGTATTTCTTGTGTGCGTTCTTCTACTTTTTGTTGTAAAGAAGCATTGAGAATGTTGAGATTTTTCTGGAGTTCGGCCTGTTGAATAGCGATCGCTAATTGAACCGATAATTGTTGCATCAAGCTAATTTCGGTATCTTCCCAAACACGAGGTACAGAACATTGATGAACAATTAGCAAACCCCACAATGATGGTGCATTGATCGCAGATTTATCGTTTGTCGAATGGAAATTAGTCTGGGGTAACAAGATCGGGACAACGAGATTGGCACGTACCTGCCAGCTTTCTAAAAGTTGGAGATGGCATTTTGTCAGATTGGCTGCATAGATATCCGATGCTACAAAGATTTTGCCCTGTTTGTATTCCTCACTCATATTTTCTGGAAAACAGATATCCACAATTTGAGTGTGAAGACAAGGACTCCAAGGGGGAATGACTGCTTGCCCAACAATCTCTGCACTCATGTCAGAATTAAATTTATAAATAACTGTCCGATCAACCTGAAGAAAGGTGCGAACACTCTCCACAATTCCCTGATAAATATCTTCTAAGTTTAGAGACTGCTGAATATTTAAAGCCATCCCCGCAATGAGGTTTTCCTGCTTTTGTAATTGGGCTATTTTTTGGTTAAGTGTGGTGAAATTAAGTAAGTTATGAATACTATGGGATAAGGAAAATTGAGTAATGTTTTGCTTGACCAAATAGTCTATTGCCCCTTTTTTTATGGCACATACAGCTATTTTTTCATCCTCTTGGTCTGTTAGTATAATTACAGGTAGCTTTGCTTCTGGACAGTCTTTGCCCATAGCCTCTAGTAATTCCAAACCATTGCCATCAGGCAAATTACAATCTATCAGTACCACATCCAGATGCTGGGATTGCCAAAGCTCTAAACCTGCTTTGAGAGTCTCTGCTTCTAAAATGTCATAATTATTAATTAGGTCAGATTGAAGATAACTAGAATAGGCTGCACGATCAGTCTCAGAATTATCCACAATTAAAATAGTTGTAGATGATTTCCGTGACTGACTAGCAATCAGACTAAGGATGTTAGCCATGGCTGGATTAGACCTGGTAAAGCTCAATCAGGAATAATGTGTTTTTATGGTTAAAAACGCAATATATCCCGCCTTAGATTTAACATATATTAGGGGTTCTGGATACAGAAGTATTGCCTATTCTAGCCATTAAAATATAGCAATCTTATTTAGGATAAGAGAGGTAGGGGCGCAGGGTCTGCGCCCAGTTTTAGGGTACATCAGACTGCATAAATCCTGTAAATAAACAGATTGTTGATATCTGACTCCCCCTACCAATGTGTCAGTAGGGGCGAAGCATTCGGCAAATAAACATGGGAAACAACCGATAATTAATCGTCCGAATGCTTCGCCCTTACACCAAATGCTGACGCTTCCAGTCCCGTCAGGGATACGCCCCTACTTCCTAATTATTCGTCAATCTGCCAAGCGTCTTTGGTATATTCTTCATCCAGGATTTTCTTAGGACGAACTAGGACAATCATTTTTCCTAGTAGGGGAATTCCTGGTGCAGTTTCAAACCATTGAAAGTCAATACTTTCGCCATTTTCAAACACAAAGTAGTTGGAAACATCCCATTCTCTTTGAGCGCGATCTATGACGATCATGATTGGTTCAATTTTGTTTTGATGGGGGTTGGGGAAAATGTCGCTATTACCAATGACGACTACAGGATCTTCTGCATTTAGTAGCACTTTCCATCCTGGTAAGGATACCCAAGCTTGTTCTCCCGCAAATTTGACGATGCGAAATGGTTGAATTTCTGTAATTAAGGGTACGGCTTTTAAGGTTTGTGCTGTTAATGGTAATTCCCCTACCACTGGTAAAATCCGGGGTAAGTCTTCATCAGATTCGAGTCGGTAAAAGGGGAGGATTGGTGGTGCAAGTTTAGGTGTAACGCTAAAGTCCATTAACAGTTGTTCTAGTTGTTTTCTAGCTGTTTCCGAGTGGACAAACCGTAAACCTTTGGCTATTAAGCGCGATCGCTCTGATAAGTCGGATTTTTGTTTGGCGTATTTCCAAGATTGATAGGCGATCGCATCTCCTGGATGTTTGCTAAAATTTTCTGGTAAATTAGGAAACCAAGAATAATCTTTGACTGCTTTGGCTATATCCCTAACTACGTCTGCATCAAGTTTGTACTGAAAGGTTAAGTCGGCAGTGGTAGCACGGTCTTCTTGTGTCAATCCCCGTAATTCATATAACACATCACTGCTTTTGGTGCTGTAATATGCTAGTGTTTCTGGTGATGATCCACATTTTTCCATGGAATTGTAAACCTGAGAACCCACGATGACTTGATTTTGCTGAATTGGCTCAAATCCTGTGGCTTCAAAGATATCTTGGGGATTATAACCGTTTTTTTGCAGGTAAGCGATCGCTTGTCCCCATTCTACCCAGCTACCTTTTTTTTGTCTGAGCTTGACTAATAATTCTGTGGCTATATCCTGTTCAGGATTTTGGGCGTTAGACTGTAGTTCATTCATAATGACAATTGTGGTAATTTAATCTTTTTCGTTTTTCAAAACTTCTGTAGCTTGCTCAATAGTTAGTGGTCGGTATAAAAGATATCCTTGGACATCATCACAATTAATTGACCGCAAAAATTCTAACTCTGCTGGTTGTTCTACTCCTTCGGCAATTAGTCTCAATCCTAAAGAGCGTCCCAAGGTAACTATAGCTTGAATAATATGAGCAACTTTTTCATCTTTGGTCAGTTCTTTAATAAATGAGCGATCAATTTTCAAGTTATGAAATGGTAACACCTGTAACCGCGACAGCGAAGAATAACCTGTACCAAAGTCATCAATGGCCAGAAGTAAACCCATTTGTGCTAAATTATGGAGTACAGTTGTCGTGAAATCAAGATCGGCGATCGCTGTAGTTTCCGTAATCTCTAATTCTAAAAATTCTGGTTCTAGTCGGGTCGCTGTTAAAATATTAGTTAATACTTCTAATAATTTAGGTTGGCGAAATTGCTTAGGAGAAAGGTTGACAGCAATAGTGATGGGTGGATATCCCGCTTCTTGCCACATTTTATTTTGACTACAAGCTTGGCGTAATACCCATTCACCAATAGAGATAATTAAGCCACTTTCTTCGGCTAAAGGTATAAACACAGTCGGAGAAACTATCCCCATTTCTGGATGATACCAACGCAGTAATGCCTCCATCCCTGTAATTTTATTGGTGGCAATATTGACACGCGGTTGATAATTGATGATAAATTCGTCTCTTTCTAAGGCATGGCGTAAACTTTTTTCTAAACTCAATAGTTCTGGATTCTTTTTACTGAGAGACTCTTTATAAAATTGGTAGTTATTTCGCCCCTCATCTTTAGCATAGTACAAAGCTGCATCTGCGTGCTGAATGAGAGTTTCGGCATCATAACTATGTTTACCTAAGAGGGCGATGCCAATACTAGAACTAATATAAAGTTCATGTCCATGGACATGAAAGGCACTTTCTAAAGTCTGGAGAATATTTTGAGCTATTTGGATAATGGGTTGAATTTCCGTGATTTGTGGTAATAAAATTGTAAATTCATCACCGCCCCAACGAGCCACAATATCGTTAGGTCTGATTGCATCTTGGAGTCTTTGGGCGACTATTTTCAATAAGTTGTCTCCGACTGTATGCCCCAAAGTATCATTAATAATTTTAAACCGATCCAGATCCAGGAACATCACCGCAATACTTTCCTCTGTCTGCACTCTTTCTTGTATGCAGCGGTTGAGGATATCGTTGAATAATAACCGATTTGGCAGTCCAGTCAGTAAATCGTGCATGGCTTGATAGCGCATTTTTTCTTCTACTTGCTGACGTTGACGAGCGCCACTGATACTCGCGGCCATGGTTAACAGGCTAGATTCTTCATGTTTTGACCACTGACGATTTGACGTACATTCAATCAATCCCAAGCAGCCCCAAAACTCTGTTTCTAATCTGAGTGGTACAAGCAGGAGCGATTTAATATTATCGCCCATCAATAGTTCTTTTTCGGTGAGGGGAAATGTTTGGGTAAAGCCACTAATAGTTTCACCTTGAGATAGTGTTTGATACCAGCGTTCTAATCCAGAGTTTTGATAGGACTGATTTTGCCAATGGTAAAGAGAAGTTTCCGCACCAGATTTAATCCATTCAAATCTTTTACTAACAGACATTTCCCCGGTAATTGGATGGGGGTGGTTTTGGAATAGATAAACTCGTTCGACATTGGTAGCTTCTCCTAATGCTGCTAGTGCTTTTTCGATAGCTATCTCATAGTTCATTTCTGCTAATAAATAATTAGCTGCTTCAGCTACTGCTTGTAATAGGCGATCGCGTTGTTTTAGTTCTAGTTCAGCTTGTTTTTGTTCTGTAATTTCTCTAATAATAAAAGTTCTAATTAAATCACTTTGTGGTAAGTAGTGAACAGATTGCTCAAAAATTTCCTCCCCAACTGTTATTTCCCGCACAAAGGAAGTTTGGGTTTGATTTTCAACTGCTTTTAATAATTGTGTCAAAATTGGGTGTTTCTGACCTAACTGCCTCAGATTAGGAAATTTTGCTGCTGCTGCCGGGTTTAGATAAGTAACTATTCCCTCTAAATCCATTTCAATAATGGGATTAGGAATAAGTTCTGGAAAGGAGGCTAGACGGGCTAAGGCTGCATCACTAGCAGCTTCAAAATTACTATCGCGTATAATAGATGTCTCAAAGGGAGAACCAGAATTTACTTTGCCTGACAAGAAATCAGACAAGTCATCGGCTTCACAAGATGCAGAAAATGCTTGCTCAGAAAGGTTGCTAATAACATAATATTTAGCTTGAGTATTATTATTCCCAAAAGCAACAACGTCTCCATTTTGAAGATTATGAGAAAGACATTTGTTGCCATTGACAAATAAACCATTGGTACTTCTTTTTCCTTGGAAGTTACCATCAATAATCCGAAAACTATATTGGTCAGTATTCGGAACTGTGACTCTTAATAAAATTGCGTGTTGTCTAGATACAGACCGAGAATGGAGAACGATAGCGTTTCTTAAATCCCTTCCTAGAGAGTAAGTTGCTTCTAGCAATGGAAGAGTCCGCTGCCCTTGTGGATCTTGGACAACTAATAAATGACGAATTTTTTCACTTTCATTTCCTGCCATGCCTCTTCCTTAAAATTTTATGTATTTGGGTACTTTATGTAAAATTTTTACTATATTCTGAATTATTAGTATTTTCAACTATTATTTGGGATGGCAAGGTTAACTATTCATTTTATAGATCATACAACTAGTGTTACCTAAAAAATTTGACACTATTGTATTAACTTCATGAAATATTAGTTAATTTTAATTATATAGTTACCTTTTTGTATTCTTTTTTACATATGCACTGAAAATACAGTTAGACACTGAAAGTATATAATACTATATATTATAAAATTATGCGCGTTTAATACAAGTTCATACAGCAGGAGTCAGGAGTCGTAAGTCCTGCGCCCAGTTGTGTAAAGGAACAAACTTCAAGAAAGGCATTACCAATTACCAATTAACAATTCTTTAGTTAAGATTGTTTGGATATTCTCATTATTGAACAGGTCAATAACTCAGGGCTAAAGCCACTGAGCTTGTAAGAAATCAAGACTTACGTGTTTGACTAGCTCATGGAGACGCAATTTGGTACGAACTTCCGAATACTTCCCTAGTTCGGATTATCTTCAAGCTATCTTGTAATAGCGTTGGGTAAAGCCAAGACATCTTGATTGCGTTGAGCGAAGGGACAGTAAACTTACTCGAAGGATTATCTCTTGATGCGAGTACCAGTAATTTCAGCAAATAGCACGCCATTGATGCCGACGAAACCAAGTCGAGCAAGGCGATGGATCAAGGATGGTAAAGCAATCGGCAAATTCGACAAACTTGGCATCTTTTATGTCCAATTATTAGTCCAAACAAGCAATACCGAAACACAAGAAATAGTTATTGGTTTAGACCCTGGTAAACTTTTTTCAGGTATAGCGGTTCAATCCAAAAAGTTCACCTTACAGATGCTGCATTTAGTTTTACCATTCAAAACAGTCAAAGACCGAATGGAGCAACGAGCAATGATGCGGCGTAATAGACGCGGAAGGCGAATTAATAGAAAGCTATTTTTTAGTGACCGTAATCATCGTCAAGCTAGATTTGATAATCGTCACAATTCAAAATTGCCTCCAAGTATCAGAGCAAATAAAGACTTGGAATATCGGGTAATTAATTTGCTTCTCCAACTTTACCCAATAAAAACAATTGTTGTTGAAGAAGTTGAAGCACGAGGCAGCAAAGGCTTCAGTCCCGTTATGGTTGGTCAAAGATACCAAATGAGCCGACTATCAAAACTTGTAAATGTCGTTTTAAAGAAGGGCTGGGAAACATCAAACCTTCGTAAGCATCTGGGATTGCATAAAGAAAAAGCCGATAAATCTTTGCAAATACCAGAAACGCACGCTGTTGACGCAGTAACGTTAGGTTGCTCTGAATTTGTTAAATATCAGATATGGGAAGGCGCTAAAAACCATGGTGCATCTTGGATAGGGAATGTAGATGTTACAGAATCCCAATTCACCATTGTTCGTCGCCCTCCTGTTAGCCGTAGACAACTCCATTTAATGACTTTTAACTCATGTGGTAATCGTCGTAAATATGGAGGCACTACAACTAGACATGGTTTTAGAAAAGGCGACTTTGTAAGAGCAAGTCAAGGCAGCAAAACCTTCTTTGGTTGGGTTAGTGGAGACACTGAAAAACAAGTTTCTGTCAGTGACGCTAATTGGAAGCGGCTTGGACAATGCACTGTTAAAAAAGTTAAGTTGATTCGACGATCAACAGGACTAATTATCACGGCGGTTAAAACCGCCCGCGTCGTTTCCCTCTCAGCATGCTTTGTGACTGAGTTTCCCACTTACCGCGAGGTCTTATGATTGAAGTTGAGCATCTCAGTAAAATTTATGGTTCGACAACAGCAATTACTGATGTCACCTTTAGGGTTGAACCTGGGGAAATCTTGGGATTTTTGGGTCCTAACGGTGCTGGTAAAACTACGACCATGCGAATTTTAGCCGGTTATTTACCTGCGACCAGTGGCACAGCGAAGATTGCAGGTTATGATGTCCATGATCATTCTTTAGCTGTGCGGCAGCGAATTGGCTATTTACCGGAAACACCACCCTTGTATCCAGAGATGACGGTAGAAGGGTTTTTGCATTTTGTCGCCAGGATTAAAGGAATTGCTTCAGGCGATCGCCCTAGCAAGGTAACAGCAGCCATTAACCGCTGCAATTTACAAGATAAGCGCCAAGTCATTATTCGTAAACTGTCTAAAGGCTATCGGCAAAGAGTGGGAATTGCCCAAGCGATCGTTCATGATCCGCCAGCAATTATTTTGGATGAACCTACAGTTGGTCTTGATCCTCGGCAAATTATGGAAGTGCGGAACTTAATTAAAAGTTTAGCAGGAACACATACCATTATTCTCTCTACTCATATTCTCCCAGAAGTGAGCATGACCTGTAGCCGCGTGGCCATTATTAATCGTGGGCAAATAGTCACAACTAATACCCCAGAAAATTTAGTGACACAATTAACAGGTGGGGCAGGATATGAATTAGAAATTACAGGAGAAGCACCTTTAGCTAAACAAATGTTACAAAAAATATCCGGTGTGAGTTTAGTAGAATCAGTTCCTAACCATCACAACTTGCCAGAACATCATACTTACTTACGGGTAATCTTACAGCCGGGAAAAGAACCAGGAAAAGAAATTGCTGCGGCTTTAGTTCGGGCTGGATTTGGTTTATATGAAATGCGTCGTGTTAGTGCCACACTAGAAGATGTCTTCTTAAAATTAACTACATCAGAAAAGAATTTCTCTACAGGGATAAATTCAGAAATTGAAGAATCAGAAGCCACCACAGATATTAACTCAGAAATTGAAGCAGGAGAAGTTGCATAAATGGGTATAGTAATCGCCAATATTATTGCCATTTATCGTCGAGAACTACAGAGTTATTTTATATCGCCCTTAGCCTATGGAATAGCGAGTGTATTTTGGTTTTTGGCAGGTTTATTTTTTGTGATGATTTTATTGGGACCCGAAGGAATTTTAGTCACAGTTTCTAGCTATGATTTACAAGGGCAACAATTTGGAGTCCAACCACCGATCATAGATGTTCCTTATGAATTTGTGCGGGCATTTTTAGATCGGATGGGATGGTTGATGCTATTTATATTACCTATTCTGTCCATGGGACTTTATGCCGAAGAACGCAAGCGAGGAACTTTAGAACTTTTAGCCACATCACCAGTTACTAACTGGGCTGTAGCCGTAGGGAAACTATTAGGGGTATTAACATTTTTTGTGACCATGATTTTACCTTTGCTAGGATTTGAAGCGATCGCTTTATCTAGTTCTAATCCCCCCATATCTCCCACTATTCCCTTACTTGGTCATTTAGGATTACTCTTATTCGCAGCAGCAATTTTATCTCTAGGAATGTTTATTTCTTCATTAACAGACAGTACAATTTTATCGGCTGTCCTCACTTTTGGCGTAGTCATTTTGCTGTTATTCATTGATTTAATCGCAAAAAGCATTCCTGGTCCTATTGGTGAAGCTGTGAGTCATCTATCCCTTCTGAAACATTACAATACCCTAATTCAAGGAATTTTTGATACTAGCGCCTTGATTTTATTTGCTAGTTACATTATCTTAGGTATTTTTCTCACAGCCCAATCAATTGATGCACTTCGCTTTCAACGTCAGTAGTTAGTTGTCAGTTGTCAGTAGTTAGTAGTTAGTAGTTAGTTGTCAATTGTCAATTGTCAATTGTCAATTATTAAAGAATTTTAATCTATTCCCTGTTACCAAATGAATAAAAATAAACTTTGGAAATTTGTATTTTGGCTAGGACCATTCTTTCTAGTTGCTGGTCTAACGGTTGGTTTGATATCAGAAAAATGGGGAACAATCCCTTTATTATTATTAATAACAGGTTTAGTAATTTGTTGTTTGTGGGTGCTAGGAAAAAGTCAGAAAAGTAAATGGTGGCAAAAACGTTCTACCCAAAGTGGTACTAATGCCGTCATCGCAACTTTGTCAGTATTAGTAATATTGGGATTTATTAATTTTTTAGGAAGTCGTTACCATTTGCGTCTAGACTTAACAGATACTCAACTATTTACCCTATCTCCTCAATCAAAGGAATTAGTCAGTAATTTGCCCCAACCAATGAAAGTTTGGTTATTTAGTAGAGAACAAAATTCTGGCGATCGGGAATTATTAGATAACTATCAGCGTCAAAGTAAACAGTTTAAATTTGAGTATATTGATCCTCAATTAAGACCAGGATTAGCAGAAAAATTTGGAGTAAAGGATTATGGTGAAGTTTATTTAGAATTTCAGGAAAAGCGGCAATTAGTCCAAGTAATTAGTGAAAATCAACGGTTGTCAGAAATACAATTAACCACTCGTTTACAACAAATCACTAGTTCTAAAACTGCTAAAGTTTACTTTCTGCAAGGTCATGGTGAACACCCACTTACGGCTATTAAAGGGGCAATTTCTCAAGCAATTCAGGGATTAACTGATAAAAACTTTACTACCTCACCTTTAAATTTAGCAGAACAACCACAAGTTCCTGATGATGCTGCTGTTATAGTTATTGCCGGTCCCCAAAAAGAATTATTAACTGGGGAAGTTACAGCTTTACAAGCTTATCTAAATCGTGGTGGTAACTTGTTATTAATGATTAATCCCAACACTGACCCGAAAATAGATCCTATTTTAAAAGATTGGGGTGTGCGTTTAGATAATCGTCTAGTAATTGATACTTCTGGGGAAAGTATGCAACTTGGTCCTGCTGCTATTCTGGTAACAGAATATGGGCAACATCCTATTACTAAGGATTTTGGTAACAATATTTCTGTATATCCTTTGACTCGTCCTCTACAAATTGATCCTGTTCCTGATATCGAGTCTATGGTTTTATTGAAAACTAAACCTTATCCTAGCAGTTGGGCTGAAAGTGATCAAAAAAGTGAAAAATTAGAGTTTAATGAAGGCCAAGATTTAAAAGGTCCATTAACTTTAGGAGTAGCGTTAACTAGAAAGTTATCAACTTCACCAACTCCAATTCCCACAACTTCACCAACTCCAATTCCCACAACTTCACCAATTCCAGTTCCCACAACTTCACCAAATCCAGTTCCCACAAATTCCCCAACTCCAATTCCCACAACTTCACCAATTCCAACTCCCACAACTTCACCAAATCTTACTAAAGAATCGCGGTTAGTAGTATTCGGAAACTCTAATTTTGCAGTTGATGGTTTATTTGAACAACAGTTAAATGGAGATGTATTTTTAAACTCAGTTAGTTGGTTAAGTCAACAGGATGACCAACTTCTCTCCATTCGTCCTAAAGAACCAAAAAATCGCCGGATTGTGATCTCAACTCTGCAAGCAAACTTGTTAACAATATCTGCTGTATTTTTATTACCTTTAATTGGTTTATTAATGGGCTTTATTGTTTGGTGGAAACGCCGATGAAAAAGTAAATTTAGTAATTCATGATGCTAAA
>NZ_VILD01000001.1:664185-670944 GCF_009712085.1 Anabaena sp. UHCC 0253 | reverse complement strand
AATTGGAAACCTTCAGTAAGTGAAATAGAATATCATCAAGCCATTAGCGAGATTAAAAAATATATTGCTTTGGGGGAAACTTATCAAGTTAATTACACATTCCGCCTAAATACGGCTTTTAGTGGCGATTCTTGGCAATTATTTCTCAAATTAGTACAAGCCCAAAAAGCCGATTATGGGGCTTATGTTGATATTGATAATTTTGCTATTTGTTCTGCTTCTCCTGAACTCTTTTTTCGTCTTGACGGTAATCAGTTAACCTCTCTTCCCATGAAGGGAACAGCAGCTAGAGGTTTAACATTAGTAACAGATCATGATATTGCGAATAAGCTCCATTTTTCAGAAAAAAACCGTGCTGAAAATGTGATGATTGTGGATATGATTCGCAATGATATGGGAAAAGTGGCTAATATTAGTACAGTCAAAGTTCCCAGTTTATTTAATGTTGAAAAATACCCCACAGTTTGGCAAATGACATCTACTGTCACAGCCACAACTACAGCTTCTATAAGTGAGATTATGGGGGCGCTTTTTCCCTGTGCTTCTATTACCGGCGCACCTAAAACTAAGACTATGGAAATTATTCATGATTTAGAAAATACACCGCGACGGATTTATACTGGGTGCATTGGCTTTATTAGTCCCCAACGTCAAGCACAATTTAATGTTGCTATTCGGACTGTGTTAATTGATAAAGAAAATAGTCAAGCTGAATATGGAGTAGGGGGAGGAATTGTTTGGGATTCTGTAAGTAATGATGAATATCAAGAATGTCAGATTAAAGCCCAAGTTCTTACCCTAAATCAACCAGATTGTTCACTTTTAGAAACAATATTATGGCAGCCTGATGATGGTTATTTTATTTTAGATTATCATTTACAACGTCTGCAAAATTCAGCAATTTACTTTGATTTTAATTTGGAACTAAATAAACTAAAAATTCAACTTGATAAATTAACAGAATCATTTTTAAATCAACCTTATAAAATACGATTATTGTTAGATTCTGATGGTGAAATTACATATCAGACTACGCCCTTATCTCCTGTGAATAATCAAACCTTTGTCAAATTAGGTATATGTTGCACACCAGTTGACTCTAATAATGTATTTCTGTATCATAAAACAACTAATCGCCAAGTTTATGAAATAGCAAAAGCTGCTTTTCCTGATTGTGATGATGTTTTATTATGGAATGAAAGAGGTGAAATTACAGAAACTTGTATTGGTAATATTGTGGTGGATTTAAATGGAGAATTATTGACACCTCCTGTCATTTGTGGATTGTTAGCTGGGACTTTTCGCGCTGATTTACTTGCACAAGGTAAAATAAAAGAAGAAATTATTACCATAGAAATGTTAAAATATAGCGATCGCATCTATATAATTAATTCAGTGCAAAAATGGCGGGAAGCGGTTTTAATTTCTCAATAATTAGATGATTTTCTTAATTCACTATCAATATGAAATTGCCAAAAACGACTTTAATTTTAATACTTTTAGCCCTTGGTTTAGGAAGTTTTGTCTACTTTTATGAAATAAAAGGCAAAATTCAGCAAACAGAAATCAACGCCCAAAAGCAGAAGATCTTTGATTTTACCGCTGAAGATGTCCAATCTTTAACTATTAACATTAAAGATACAATATTGCAACTAGAAAAGAGGAATACCTCTGAAAAACCCCAATGGGAAATCAAATCTCCCATATCAACACTAGCGAATGATGCAATTGTTTCTTATTTAATGGATTTATTAGTTAAGGGAAAAAGCGAAAGAACAGTATCAGTTTTACCTACTGAATTATCAGAATTTGGTTTAGATAAACCTGTGGCGACTATAGATGTTAAACTGAAAAATCAACAAAGTCATCAATTGATTTTAGGTAAAGGTGATTTTAATAATCAATTTTTATATGCTCAAGCTGATCCTAATCAAAATATGAACTTATTATTAGTTTCTAAGGATTTTGTTAATGCAGTTAATCGAGACATATCAGAATGGCAACAAATAGAAGAAAAAACTGATATACAATCATTACCTAGTCTTCCTTCTCCAACTCCCACAAATAATTAATGCAGAAATGAGAATAAAAGCTAAATCTAATATCTAACCTTGAAAAATTTTATGACAAAACAAACAGCAACCTTATTAATTTCTTGTCCAGATCAAAGAGGATTAGTAGCAAAAATTGCCAATTTCATCTATGCTAATGGTGGTAATATTAATCATGCAGATCAGCATACAGATTTTGAGGCTGGACTATTTCTAACTCGCATAGAATGGCAATTGAAAGGATTTAATTTACCCAAAGATTTAATTGCACCTGCTTTTAATGCGATCGCCCAACCTTTAAATGCAAAATGGGAATTACACTTTTCTGATACTCTTCCCCGGATCGCTATTTGGGTAAGTCGTCAAGATCATTGTTTCTATGATTTAATCTGGAGATATCGCGCTAAAGAATTTAATGCAGAAATTCCCTTAATTATTAGTAATCATCCCGATTTACAACCAGTAGTTGAACAATTTGGCATTGACTACCATTATATACCTATTACTAAAGATAATAAACAAGAACAGGAAGCTAAACAATTAGAGTTACTACATCAATACAAAATTGATTTAGTAGTTTTAGCAAAATATATGCAAATAGTTAGCGCCGATTTTATTGAAAAATTTCCACAAATTATTAATATTCATCACTCATTTTTACCAGCATTTATTGGTGCTAATCCCTATCATCGGGCTTTTGAAAGAGGAGTAAAAATTATTGGTGCAACAGCCCACTATGCTACGGCTGACTTAGACGCAGGACCAATTATTGAACAAGATGTAGTGCGGGTAAGTCATCGAGATGAGGTAAATGATTTAATTAGAAAAGGTAAAGATTTAGAAAGAATTGTGTTAGCAAGGGCTGTAAGATTGCATTTAAGAAATCGCGTTTTAGTTTATGGAAATAGAACCGTAGTTTTTGAGTAAATTTATTTAATCTGAATTGATCATCTTAGCGATCGTTTCCATCATCAAAAAAAGCCGATGAGAATAATCAGGAAAGCCAATAAATGGATAATGCTCATAAAAAGAACGGGCTTTATCATCTTTAGCATCAACACCGTTTTTGATAGCAAACAAGACCTAACGAATTAAACCAGCACGTTGAAAAATAGTATGGGTAGTAATTTCTAATTCTGGTAATATTTCATGAGTGATAACTTGATGTTCTCGAAATGTGACAGGAAGAGAAGATGCTGTAAAGACAGTGATAGTTTGAGAGATTGTATCTACTATCCAAACCAGAGAAATACCAGCTTGAAGATAATAAGTAGCTTTTTCGATCATGTCTCCAAAAGTTTGGCCAGGAGAAATAATTTCAATAACTAATTCTGGTATCACAGGACAAGCTTCGTCTTTAAGCCAGTCAGCAGGAAGACGGTGATAGGAAACATAAGTCAAATCAGGTACGGGTAGCCAATTTTCTTGATTCCTTGTTAATTTAATCCCCCATTCCACGACAACACGACCTTTTTCTTGCGCCCATGTGGATAATAGTATAAATAATGCTCCTGTGGTTGACCCATGAAAAAATTTAGGAGACATTTGTTCGTTTTTATATTTAGGTACAGATTCACCGTTAACAAACTCATAAACAAGATCACTTTCGGGAAGTGCCAGAAATTCTTCGAGAGTGAGTTTGGTTTTTAGTTGAGTCATGATTAGTTTTTCTGGGTTAAAATTCCCCAATTTCTATCATACAGGACTTACGAACAAGTCACGAAAGAACGAACCACGAAGGAACGAACCACGAAGGAACGAAGGAAACGTTCGCGAAGCGTCCCGTTAGGGATAGAAAAGAGGGTTTCAGAGATATTTTGCGTAAGTCCTATCATAGTAGAATTAACCCCAATTCCCAGACTTTCCACCTGTTTTACTAACTAAATGAATCGCTTCTATTTGAATCGTTTTTTCTAAGGCTTTAGCCATATCGTATAAAGTTAAAGCAGCAATAGATACCGCTGTTAAAGCTTCCATTTCTACACCTGTTTCCGCTTTAGTTTTCACAGTAGCATCAATTTGATAACCGGGTAGTTGGGCATCGGGGATAATCTCAACGGTGATTTTCTGCAAGGGTAAGGGGTGACAGAGAGGAATTAAATTAGCTGTTTGTTTAGCAGCCATGATTCCTGCTAACCTCGCAGTTGCCAAAACGTCACCTTTAGGAGTGTTACCGGCTTGAATAGCGGCAAATGTCTCAGGTAACATCCGCACCTTGCCAGTGGCTACAGCTTGGCGAATAGTGGCTACTTTGCCTGATACATCAACCATTTGAGCTTCTCCCTGGGCATCCAGATGAGTTAGTTGAGAAGAATTTGAAAAATTATCTTGCGTCATTGGGAAAGTGTGTGCTATTATAAAACTCGTGGGTCAAGGGTGTGTAGCTCAGTGGACTAGAGCACGTGGCTACGGACCACGGTGTCGGGGGTTCGAATCCCTCCTCGCCCGTTTTATTATTTTAAATGCACAAGTTCCTTTTTTGGAGTTTGTGCATTTTTAAATGTCTAGATTATTCCCTGTTCCCTGTTCCCTTTTTTGTAAATTCTAGATTCGTTCACAAACTAGAACAGTTCCCTTTTCTCCACGAGTAATCCGCAGTTCCTCATCTAAATAAAGGATTTCTAAACGTCCTTTGGGAGAACGATTCATCATAAAGGCAACTTCTCCAGTTTCAGAATTCATGGTTTTTGGAGGAACTAAACCAAACATCAACCGCAAAAAAACAGACATTAAACTGTCTTTCCAACTTCTTGTTTGAGATTTACCTTGCTCACCAAAAACCGCTTTCCAATCATCTATATTAGTTGAAGATTGAGGTTTTAAAATTCCTCCTGTAAATTCAACTTGCAGCACTTTATCACTTAGAGGCTGACAAATGCCTTGATTGCGAACAATTCCAGATAGTTGAGGAACAGATTCATCAATAGTCGTAAATTCCACAATAATATCATGCGATCGCTGCTCTCCATTTCCTAATAAAAAGACAGGTTGGTAAACTCTATCAATCACCACTTTTAATTTTGTTGGTTGAAACATATTGAAAGCGAGACGACCCAAAGTATAGGCAAATCTGCCATCTGCAAGTTGTTCACTTTGAGGAAAATTCGGCGCACTAATCAACAACCATTGATTATCCATTAAACTACCACTTTGGGCTGGTGCTGTAGTTGGATTCAGAGATTGGAGATTTTCAATTGCAGCAATTACATTTTTATCCTTAGTATTACCATCACAAGCAGTTAATGCCTGACGCAAAGTTGTTTTAGCTGCTGCACATTTTCCCGTATCTACTACCATAGTGTTAAAATGTTTTAGCTTGAACTGCTGAAATCTTAGACAATTGGCAGATTTTTGAAATCTATCTGTCAGGGGGATTAAAAAATTGTTAATTTAGTCTTGGATAACAAATCAAAATCATTGTTGATTCTACCATGTCCAATAGCATGATCCAGTCAGAGACATCTTCTCAAATAATCACATCTGAAACTATAACAACAGAAGCACTCCCCGCAGGTGGACTCGACCCAGAACGTTTTGATTGGCAAGAAGTTTGGTATCCTGTCCATTATATTGAAGATCTAGATAAATCTCAGCCGACTCGTTTCACCTTGCTAGAACGGGATCTTGTCTTATGGTGGGATAATCATGAACAGATGTGGCGAGCATTTTTAGACCAATGTCCTCATCGGTTAGCGCCACTATCGGAAGGAAGAATTAATCAGGATGGATTGTTAGAATGTCCTTATCATGGCTGGGCTTTTTCAGGAACTGGAAAATGTTCAATTATTCCCCAACAAGTTGAGGGAGGAAAAGCGGAAGTTTCTCAACGTGCCTGTGCGACTTCATTCCCGACCACAGTTCGGCAAGGAATGTTGTTTGTTTATCCTGGTACTGCGGAAAATGCAGCTAAAACTAAAGTTCCCATTGTTGACATTTTAGACGAAGACCCAGACAGTTGGACCTGTCTGAATACTTTTCGAGATATCCCTTATGATGCTTTGACGTTGATGGAAAACGTCCTTGATTCCAGTCATATTCCTTACACCCATCACCGTACTGTCGGCAATCGAGCGAATGTATCTCCGGTGGAATTGGCAGTTGTAGAATCTGGAAAATGGGGATTTAAAGGAGTTTGGGAAGAAGGACCCCGCAAAGGTACTTTAGGAAAACAATATACTACTTTTATTGCTCCTGGTTTGATGTGGCATGATCTCACCTCTAAACAGTTTGGTAGGACTTTAACGGTGGTTTATGCCACTCCTATTCGCAAGGGAGAATGTCGGCTATTTGCAATTTTTCCGTTCAAGTTCTCTGCCAAAATACCAGGACTGTTTTTGAAGTTGACTCCGCGCTGGTATTCACATATTGGGCAAAATAGTGTTTTAGAAGATGACCAAATTTTCTTGCATCATCAAGAACGGTATCTAGAAGAACGTGGTGGTAGTGGTAATTTTACTAAGGCGTTTTATTTGCCAACTAAGGCAGATTTGTTTGTCTTTCAGTTGCGTTCATGGGTGAATCAATATAGTGTTGATCCGTTTCCTGGTAAAACTTTATCACCCTCATTACCGAAGGAAGATTTATTAGATAGATACCATTCTCACACAGAAAAATGTGCTAGTTGCCGGACTGCGCTGGCTAATCTGCAACGGTTACGGGTGGGAGTTGCTGTGTTGCTGTGTTGGTTTGGGCGTTGCTTCCCTTGCTG
>NZ_VILD01000001.1:661564-664160 GCF_009712085.1 Anabaena sp. UHCC 0253 | reverse complement strand
GCCGGTGGAATTGGCAGTTGTAGAATCTGGAAAATGGGGATTTAAAGGAGTTTGGGAAGAAGGACCCCGCAAAGGTACTTTAGGAAAACAATATACTACTTTTATTGCTCCTGGTTTGATGTGGCATGATCTCACATCTAAACAGTTTGGCAGAACTTTAACGGTGGTTTATGCCACTCCTATCCGCAAGGGAGAATGTCGGCTATTTGCGATTTTTCCTTTCAAGTTTTCTTCAAAAATACCAGGACTGTTTTTGAAGTTAACTCCACGTTGGTATTCACATATTGGACAAAATAGCATTTTAGAAGATGACCAAATTTTCTTGCATCATCAAGAACGGTATCTAGAAAAAAGTGGTGGTAGTGGCAATTTTACCAAGGCGTTTTATTTGCCAACTAAGGCAGATTTATTTGTATTTCAGTTGCGTTCTTGGGTAAATCAATATAGTGTTGATCCGTTTGCTGGTAAAATTCTACCACCGTCATTATCGAAGGAAGACTTATTAGATAGATACCACTCCCACACAGAAAAATGTGCTAGTTGCCGGACTGCGCTGGCTAATTTACAAAAGTTGCGGGTGGGAGTAGCAACGCTAACAGTTTTAGTTTGGGTATTGCTGCCTTTGCTGGTGTTTATCTATGGTCAAACTAATATTTTTACTATGAGTTTGATCACTCTGTTTGTGATCATTGGTGCTGGGATTTGGTTTGGTTTGGGGAGGTTAGAACGACGATTTTACCAAGGACGTTTGATACCACCAAGAAATTTACCTGAGAAAACCTAGAAAAAAGAGCTAATTTATTTCACAGCATAGATATCTTCCGCACGACCAAAGGCAAAACGCACAGATTGGGGGATATTGCGGCTAGATTGGGTCAGAAAAATTATTGTTGCGAGGATTGTTAAACCTGTGGTAAAACCAAACATACTGCGATAACCGAGTGTTTCGGCAAATGTACCAAAAATCGGACTGGCGATCGCTAAACCAATATCAAATCCCATCAAAGAAGCACCAAATATCCGGCCTCGTTCATGGGGTAAAGCCCTATCTGTCATCAATACAGAAATCATGGGAATTAGTGTACCAGAAGCTGCACCTTCCATGAATGCTCCTAATAAGAACATGAAAGGAGTATTTGCTTGCCAAATGCAGATCATAGAAAGGGTGTAAGCTATCAGACTCATGGTGACAAATAAACCACGTCCATATCGATCTGAAGCTTTACCAGTTACTAATCTACAACTAAAACTGGATATAGCCGCAGCGGTAAAAAAGAAACCTGCATTTAAGTCTACTCCCGTTGATTTAATGAATAGGGAGATGAAAGTATGCAAACTACCTAAAGTTAAACCACTTAGTAATAAGACAATGGCAGGAATCCGCACACGAGGACTAGTGAGTAGTTGCCAAAAGTTATCATTTTTGCTGTTAATTGGTTTGATGACAACTGGTGGATTGACAATGGGGATGATACATAATAAACCCAGAAAACCTAAAGTCGCAGATGAAAGAAATAATGGTGTATAACCTGCGAGTTCTTGTAAGAATCCACCTATGGCTGGACCAATGGCTACACCGAGAGGATTAACTAAACTCATGTAACCAACAACTTCACCTCGACGGTTTTCTGGTGCTAAATCTCCCACTAGGGAAATATAAGCTGTGGCAAAAGCAGCGATACTAATACCATGAAAAGAACGAATCACCATCAGGGGTATAATTGATTTTACAAATAAATATCCAAAAGGGGCGATCGCTGCCACGGACATTCCAATCAATAATACGATTTTTCGACCCCGCCTATCTGCTAAAGCGCCCATTTGTGGTCGAAATAGTAACATCCCAATGGCAAAGCTACCCATAACAATGCCAATTTCTTGCTTGGTAGCTCCAATATGTTCAATATATAAAGGTAAGGTAGGCAATAATGAAGCCAAACCTGACCAAAAAAACAAACCCGCTGCAAATAACATCAGTAGGTTTTTCCGCAGATCAGCGTCAAAAGTATCAAAAGCTTTCACGGCAGATGCAATAATGCTAAAAGTATTATTTCTCTATTGTTACGTTACTTAACATTTTTTGCCACAACTTCCCGCACCCGATATATTGGCCGTCCTTGAGATTCATGATAAGTCCGCATTAGTAATTCTGCCAAAAGACCGAAGCAAAACAACTGAACCCCTGTTACTAGCAACAACACCGCTAAAATCAACAAAGGGCGATTGCCAATCATTTCCGCCCACACCAATTTCAGGAAAGTCAAATAAATGGCTATCCCCAGCCCAGAAACCATAGAAATTAATCCCAACAACCCAAAAACGTGCATAGGACGGGTGAGGAACTTTTTCATAAACAGAATAGTTAATAAATCCATCAATACTCGGAATGTCCGTGATATGCCATATTTACTTTGGCCAAAACGCCGCGCATGATGACTGACAGGGATTTCTGTAATTCTCGCTCCTTCAATATATGCCAATGCAGGTAAAAAGCGGTGTAATTCCCCGTAAAGATTCATATCTGCAACCAATTCCGCCCGATAAGCTTTGAGAGAACAACCATAATCATGGATATAAACGCTTGTAGCCCCACGAA
>NZ_VILD01000001.1:651830-661106 GCF_009712085.1 Anabaena sp. UHCC 0253 | reverse complement strand
GCAGGATCATTTTGCAAATCAGCATCTAAAGTTACAATTACTTTGGCTGTAGCATAATTAAAGCCAGCAGACATAGCCGCAGTTTGTCCATAGTTACGCCGCAAAATTACCGCTTTTAAATCAGTGCGAATTTGGGCTTGTTCTTTGAGAAATTCCGCCGAACCATCACTAGAACCATCATCTACACAGATAATTTCATAACTCAACTCATTAGCTGTGAGAGTAGAAGAAATTGCTTCTAGTAATAAAGGTAAACTTTCTACCTCATCTTTTATGGGTACAACTACTGATACATCTGGTAATTGGTGATTGGTAATGGGTGATTGGTGATTTGCCCTGAGCGTAGTCGAAGGGTTAATAATTGGTAATTGGTAATTGGGCATAGGATATTATGTTAGGAGTCAGGAAGGAAGAATTAAAAGAAGTGGCGTTGCTGATTAAGAGTATGATTTTGTTTCACGCAGAGGCGCAGAGTCTACAGAGAGTAAGAGTTTGAAATCATTGATCTTTGAATTTCATACCCTAATTCAGCAACGCCAAAGAAGTTAATTGTCAATTGTCAATTGTCAATTACCAACATAACTTTTCACAACTCTACCAGCACCGCGTAATTGTTGATAATAAGACTGACTAACGGTGTCACCTTGTTCCGAAAGTTGGTCAATACCAATACCGTTGCGTCCTTGTTCTTTTCCCGAACTGTGGATATAGCAACCATTACCTAAATATAAGCCCACATGAGTTGCTTTTTGGGGAGTGCCAAAAAAGATGAGATCTCCGGGTTGTAATTCAGTCATATCAACTGGTTGAGTAAAAGCTTCTTGTTGATAAGCGTCTCTAGGTAGCCAAACACCTACAGATTTAAACGCTGCTTGCATTAAACCTGAACAATCATAATTAGGTGCAACTGTCCCACCCCAAAGGTAATAATTATCTTGTTGTTTTGCGGTTTGAGTAAAAGCGATAACTGCGGGTATTTGTTGTTGAATGTCTATTGCTGATATATCTTGGGGTTGATATTCTGTTTCTGCTGGTTGGAGAAATTGCCAATCTTGAACAGATAACCATCCTGGATAGTCATCTTCACATAAACAAACTGCAATGGCGGTATCTTGATGATTTGATGTTATTCGTAAATGTCGTCCTGTTGCGGCTTGGGTTGCTAAACGGATACATTCAGGAGAATCATAGATATTTAGGTTAGTTTTACAGAAATATGCTTTTGTCGGTAAGTTTAAAGACATGATTAATATTTTCTGAATTAGGATTTTTGGTTACTGAGCGATAGCCTGCGTGGCGAAGCCATAGTCGAAGTACAGGATTTAAAGATTAACAGGATTATATAACTAATTATTCGGTTAATCTTTTAATTCTTATTGTCTGAATCGGGATTTTCTGGATGTGAGAGATGATATTCTCAGTATAGAAAACTTAACAAAGAAATCGCCAAAATCAGACGATATTATATCGGCTTACTGATATTATCTGTGAGGCAATGATGATAAAAGAAAAATGGACGAAGATCAGCGTCGCGCTTATTGGCGTGCTAATACAACATTAATTCGGAATCTTTTAATTGTTTGGGCTTTAGTCTCCCTGGTTTTTAGTATTTTGTTGGTTCAACCATTAAATGCAATTCGGTTTTTTGGTGTTCCCTTTGGTTTTTGGATGGCGCAACAAGGATCAATTTTGGTTTTTGTTGTATTGATTTTTACTTACGCTTTCCAAATGGACAAATTAGACCGCAAATATAATACCAAAAAGTGAGGAGAAACTGTGTCAGTTGAAATTTGGACGATTATCTTAGTTGGACTTTCTTTTCTAGTTTACATTTACATTGGTTGGCGATCGCGTGTAGAAAATACTAAAGACTTTTTTATTGCCGGTCAGGGAATACCTTCAATTGCCAATGGTGCGGCTACGGCTGCTGATTGGATGTCTGCGGCTTCGTTTATTTCCATGGCGGGGTTAATTTCGTTTTTGGGATATGACGGTTCGATTTATTTGATGGGTTGGACTGGTGGCTATGTTTTACTAGCATTATTATTAGCGCCTTATTTGCGGAAATTTGGTAAATATACTGTACCTGATTTTGTCGGCGATCGCTATTACTCCAATATAGCCCGTTTGGTGGCGGTAGTTGCCGCTATTTTTGTGTCTCTTACCTACGTCGCTGGACAAATGCGGGGGGTGGGAATTGTCTTTAGCCGCTTTTTACAAGTAGACGTGAATACAGGTGTCATCATTGGGATGATCATTGTCGGCTTTTTTGCGGTTTTGGGAGGTATGAAAGGTATTACTTGGACACAAGTAGCCCAGTATTTTGTATTGATTTTCGCATATTTGATTCCCGCGATCGCGATCGCCTACAAACTCACAGGTAATCCTATTCCCCAATTAGCTTTTACTACTAGTGATATCGCCGATAAACTCAACCTCATTCAACTTGATTTAGGCTTTAAAGAATATACCCAACCTTTTGCCAATAAGTCAATGTTGGATGTTCTTTTCATCACTATTGCTTTGATGGTAGGAACTGCTGGTTTACCCCATATTATTGTCCGATTTTACACAGTTAAAAGTGTTCGTGCAGCCCGTTTTTCTGCTGGTTGGGCATTATTATTTATCGCCATTCTCTACACCACAGCCCCCGCAGTTGGGATGTTTTCTCGTTATAATCTAATTACTTCTTTGCATAATAAAACACTTGTGGAAGTACAGCAATTAGATTGGGCAAATAAGTGGGAAAAAACCAAACTCCTAGCTTTTGAAGATAAGAACAAAGATGGACGTTTGCAGTTAACACCTAATAGCGAAACCAACGAAATTACAATTGATAAAGATATCATTGTGCTTTCTACTCCAGAAGTTGCTAATCTTGCCCCTTGGGTAATTGCTTTAGTTGCCGCTGGTGGTTTAGCTGCTGCTTTATCTACAGCCTCTGGGTTATTATTAGTAATTTCTAGTTCTGTCGCCCATGATGTTTATTATCGCATTTTTGATTCCAACGCTTCAGAAGAAAAACGGGTATTTGTGGGGCGGGTTGTCGTTGGTTTTGCCCTTGTTTTAGCTGGATATTTTGGAGTCAATCCACCGGGATTTGTGAGTGAAGTTGTCGCTTTTGCTTTTGGTTTAGCGGCTGCAAGTTTCTTCCCGGTAATATTCCTGGGGATTTTCGATAAACGCACTAATTCAGAAGGTGCGATTGCGGGAATGTTAACAGGTTTGATATTTACAATTATCTACATTGTCGGCGTAAAATTTGGTGGTATGACCCCATGGTTTTTTGGTGTTTCTGCTGAAGGAATCGGGACTTTAGGGATGATTATTAATTTTATTGTCACCCTCATAGTTTCTCGATTAACACCACCCCCACCCGCCGAAATTCAGGCGTTGGTAGAAGATTTACGCACCCCAATTATAGAAGAATAGTAGGGGCGCAGGGCCTGCGCCCAGTCAGGAATCAGGAATCAGGAATCAGGAGTCAGGAGTCAGGAGTTTAGAAAGAAGAAAGAAGAATTTCTCCTCCCTGTCACCTGTCACCTGTCACCTGTCACCTATTACCTACTTTTTCATTCTTGGGAAAACTTCTTCTGAATAGTTTTAGTATCTTCTTTATTGGCGGAAATAGCTGTCATTTGATAATCAACTAAGTTATCAACAAAAGGAATAGTTAGTTTAAATGTACCATCAGGTTTGATGTTAACTTTTTGTCCGTCAATAGTGACAGTTGCACCTTGTTCTGTTGCACCGTGAATCACTAATTCTGCGTCAACGACAAACCAGAAGTCTGCACAGGGACGACTGAAAATACGCACTGTACCAGAACGTGCTAGACATAACCACCGATTTTCTGGAGTTAGATAACCGATTTCTGTCATGTAGTCCCGTTCACCTTGGGGAATAGGTATATAACGATCATAGATTGCGGTTTCGCATTCATATTCTTGCACTAACTGAGGACGTTGATAGCTGATATCCAAATTAGTAACATCATAAAGACGCACTACTAAAATGGTAAAACCTTGATTTTGTAATGTTTGGAGATGATTTGCAGAAATGTACCAAGAGACATAAGCCCATTTGGGAGTGCGGGGAGTGAAGATAATTCTGGTATTTCCATCTACATTGATTTGATTAATATTAGTCCAGGCTTCTATCTCTGCATCTAATTCTATGGCTATATCTTCATCTGTAGCTGTGGGTGGCAATGGCGTAGGTAATATTTCTTCTGCGATCGCCTGTGCGGATGTGTTATGCTGAGTCTCACTATCTATGGCGTTTAAAGCCTCTCCTAATTCTAATGGTAGGTCATCTAATAAATTTTCTTCTTCGGGTGGTTGGTTGACTACTGTAGGTGGTGTATCCAGGATTTCTGATAAGGCATGATCCTCCTGAATTGGGGCTGGAGGTGTATCCAGGAGTTCTGAGAGAGATATACTATGATCTTCCTGAATTGGGGACGGGGTTATACCGAGTAACTCTGATAAGGATGTAATATTTTTAGTAGGTGCTGGGGCTGGTGGTTCTAATAGGGAGTTGGTAAATTCGTCGTTGGATATGTCTGCATTAATTTGGGGTTGCTGTCTATTGGGGATTTGGGGATAGTGATTATTAACAACAATTACCGGATCTTCTGTATCCCAAACTACTTCACCATAGTCTAATTCAATGTCATTGATTGCCGGTGTTTGATGACTGGGGGTAGATGTTTGTGGTATGTCTATTGTGGCTACGTTGTTGATTGCGGTTACTTCTAGGGAGATGTCTTCTTGATAGTGATTTGTACCGTTGTGGCCATTATGATGATTATTGGTAATTGATGCGATCGCCTCTGCATCTGATACAGTAGTAGTAGGAATCTCTTCTGGGATAGAATCGTTGGTTTGATTTAGCAGTCGTTTTTTTCTTCTCAACCACAAAGGTAAAAAGCTGCTTAAACCAGCAATGAGTAATAAAGGTAATAACAGGAAAAATCGCAGATTTTTGGTAATCATTGAGGGATTATCCAAAGGATTTATCAACTGTGTTTCCCCTCCAGTCTCGGTTACAGCCGGTGTGACTAGGTTTGCTGGTATAGGTGGTAAAGATGGATTTTGAGTAACTGCTGTTGGGGTTACTATTGGAGTTGTTGTTGGAGTTGTTGTTGGGGTAATAACCTCTGAGGTAAAGGTTTGCAAAGCACTAGCCGCAATAGCCAGTGATTCCGCGTCTCTTGCCGCTTTTATGGATTCTTGTCCTGGTTTGGCGACGACAAAACCGAGAAAACCTGCTACTTTAGGACTGGGATTTTGTTTATAAACGTAAACAAACGACTGGGAAAAGGGATATTTAGGATTATCTGGTAAGTAATTCTGAACTTTTAATACTCGTACATCTTGGAGTCGAGAAACCTGATTTGCTAAAACGTAGCTGATACCATCTTTACCTAATTCTTTAATGATATCGGTTGTACTATCTTCTATCATCTGCACTGAATTAGCCCCTGTCAGCAATTCACCAGACTTAAAAGCTGGATATTCGGTAAAGGAATTGCGAGTATCACTAATGGAAGGACGATCTATAAATCTAATTTTACCTTTAGCGTTGCCTACTTCTGACCAGTCTGTAATTTCTCCTCGGAAAATTTTCGCAAATTGTTCTGTTGTCAAACTACCTTGGAAGGGATTATCCATACCAACAACAACGGCGATTTTTTCTCGTAGCACCAGCACCTGTTCTAAACCTTGGGCTTTTTCTGCGGCTGTGAGTTGGCGACCAAGAGCAGCTATATCAATTCTACCATCTAAGACTGATTTTACCGCATCTTCATTGCCATTGATGCCAATTTCTACCTGAGTTCCCGAAAACTGTTTTTCAAAGTTTTCCTTGAGACTTTGGTTAACAATTATGAAATTAATCGAACCGTCAATTTTAACAACAGTACCACTTTCTACTGTTGACGGTAGAGAAAAAACCGGAGACTTATTCTCAGGTTCTGCGTGGACAGGTGCAGAAATCAATAAATTTGCTACCATAGAATTGACAGCGATCGCTACACCTACACCTGGTACTGCCAATAATAAGGCTAGATTGGTAATTACACTATCTTTTTTTGTTTTTGCCACATATATCCCTGATCAAGCTAAAATAAATGGACTACACGCCGATACCAAAAATAGTCTTTTAATTGTGGAGACTGGTTAATTATACAACCTTAGTTATTTTTTATCTGTAATAACACAAGTGTTTAAATAAAACGAGGAGTAGGGGCAATCCCCCCGTGGTTGCCCAAATACCGGGGTAGGCATAAAGGTAGGGGCAATCCCCCCGTGGTTGCCCAAATACCGGGGTAGGCATAAAGGTAGGGGCAATCCCCCCCGTGGTTGCCCAAATACCGGGGTAGGCATAAAGGTAGGGGCAATCCCCCCATGGTTGCCCAAATACCGGGGTAGGCACGGGGGCGCTACCCCTACATCAAATCCAAATCTTACTTAATTGATAATTCTCCAACTCTTGCATAGCTTCAGCCTTTAGACCTTCCCTAACAGATAATGGTGCAATTACCTCTCCTTTTGGCCGCCAGTCCCGTAACCGCATCAAAACATTAATATCTGTATCGCGTATCCACGCCGTATAATAAGCATCATCACTGGATTTTTGTTCAAGAACTTCTAATACTTGTATTTGTTGACTTTCAGGAATATTTCTTTTAACCAAATTCCGTATTTCTGCGTAAGCCACAGGTTTGAATGATTGATGTCTAACGGTGTTATCTACATACCAACGGGCAAAATCTGGAGGAAAACGCATAATTAAAAATTCCCGTTTTAGGTAAAAATTAAACCCCCAAGCTGCTGCTAATTCCTGTTCCACTTGCTGCGGTGTGGGTAATGTTCCACTCTCCCACATTAATTGTAATTCTGGAGGAATTTCTGGATCTCCCCAAGCGAGAATCTGTAATTTTGCGGAAGCAATCCTGTCCAGTCGGTAATTATGCCATCCTGTGTTACCATGAGGATCAATACCATAAGCACTGAGATATTTAGCGCGGCGGGAATAATGCAGACAAACAGGATAAACAGTAACTGCAACTTTCTTGGCTGTAGCTGGTATCAAAGTTTTGAAGCGAATAACTCCACCAGTTTGTTTCCGCCAAAGTTGTTCTAATTGTTCTTGATAGTTATCCACCTTGTCTTGCATTTCTGGAGAGAGGATATAATCTAAATGCAGAAATATCCGCTTTTCGGGTGTGGGAGAAGTATGGAGAATCTGTTCCCACAAACTTTGACTGATAATTTCTAAATTGGGTTGAACAAAAGATATTGATTCTAATGCGTGGAGTAATTCCCAGGTTTGGGGAAGAGAAAGTTGGGTAAAGGTAGCTGGGGAATTTGTTGGAGTTACAGGTGTGGGTAATTCTGGAGTGGGAAGACTTTGATATTGTCCTTTATGGGGTGATTGTAACCATCCTAAGCGAACAAGTTGTTTTAAATCATCTCTTAAAGAACGATGTACCGTTGCAAAAGGTGATTGTTGGATTTGTGCGGCTAAATATTCTGGTGTAATTCCTGTGAGTTGGATGATTTCTTGTTGCCATTCTAGTTCAGATAGGTAACAATTTGATGTTTGCAGAATATTCCCACAGTTTTGATGACAAATACAAGTGTTGTCTCCACAGTTTGCGGAAATTTGAGAAGTGCTAATTGTTTCGCTTTTAGGATGATTATAGCGGAATAGGCGATCGCGCAATTGAGAATAAGTAAAGTTTTTTGGTAGTTCTTGTATCCAGTTTTCTTCCCCATAGAGTTTATTCAAAATCACCCATAGGCGTATTGAACGGTGTAAGCGATTGCCAAGTTGTCCCGCTGCTAACCAATGTAATATTTGCGGTGTGGGTGGATAGGGGAAGTTCACAGTAACATTTTTTTCTGGTTGTATCTATTGTAGCGGATTTTGCTTTTTTCTCCTTTGCAAAATCTTTGTTCAATTCCTGGTTATGGTGATATACTCATCAAGTACATCACTTTTTACTTAAATTAGTAAGTGATGTACCAGAAACATATTACTGTTAATAGGTAATAATGGCAGTTATATAGACGAGTGATGTTATATATGGCTACTAAAAGACCTAGAACGACTATCAGCTTTGATTCTGATGAATATGTTGCATTAGAAAAATGGGCTAAATCTGAATTTCGATCTGTTCCTCAATTAGTGAGTGTCATAATCAAAAAGGCATTGATTGAAAAGAACCTATCAGAAACACAAGCGCACAGTTCCCAAGTAAATTTGAGTGATTTCCAACCCGAAAACAAAACCAATGAACACTCAACCAGTAGATAGATTAGATAGAATTGAAGCGATACTAGAAGTTACTACTAACAATCTCAATGGTTTAACAGGTAAACTTAATGGTTTGACTGATAATGGCATTGCTGATTTTAGGGATGAAAATAATTTTGCATACGTTCAAGACCTTTGTAGAGACTTTCCATGGAACGTCTCTACCTCCTTAAATTCTGGATATTATCTCGACTACGCGGTAGTTGAGCGGAGTCGAAACTCGATAACCACCTGATTCTGACATTTTCTCTAATTAGCAATTTCTGTTATTTAGTGCGATCGCCTATCTCTTTTTGAGATAATACATTAATTATATGTAGTTTGGGCAATGTTTTGATTTTGGTTTTTGTCCCCAGGCTTGATACTACACAATATTCTACTCAAATCTATCTTGCTACTATCTGCGGTTTGTCAATCACAAAGCGGTATGCACTCTTTGTGAGATACAGTCAATTAAATCGCAAAACCTGTAGGGGTGGGGTTTCCCCGCCCTCTATTGTATTTCATCCGATCAATAACCGCTATATGTGACACGAGAGGACACCCATTTTACTATTGAAATAGTAACAGGTTTCCATCCCCTTGCGGGGAAAAGGTAATGAAAAACTTGTTTTCAACTCTAACGTAAAAACAGGGTTGGACGTGAGAGAGTTTCCGTCCCCTTGCGGGGAAAAGGTAATGAAAAACCATGTATGGAGCTGGTATCAATAAACTCGCTAAGACGTTTCCGTCCCCTTGCGGGGAAAAGGTAATGAAAAACGTTGAAGTAAGGTTCAAGTTGTTCAACAAACTCAGTTTCCGTCCCCTTGCGGGGAAAAGGTAATGAAAAACTTGCAGCAGCAGCTTCAAGAACAAGCAGAAGAGCTGGCGGCACTTAAAGTTTCCGTCCCCTTGCGGGGAAAAGGTAATGAAAAACTTTAGCAGGTGGAACTATTACACCTGGTACTGTGG
>NZ_VILD01000001.1:650676-651805 GCF_009712085.1 Anabaena sp. UHCC 0253 | reverse complement strand
AATGAAAGTTGCCCCCGGTGAATACACACTTCCCAAGCTGGCGTTTCCGTCCCCTTGCGGGGAAAAGGTAATGAAAAACCAGTGGGTAATCGGTGTTGGTAAATCTATCCCTGGCTTCCAAGGTTTCCGTCCCCTTGCGGGGAAAAGGTAATGAAAAACTTTAACTAAACTAAAAGCTACTAAATTAGCAGAAGCTTTGAGTTTCCGTCCCCTTGCGGGGAAAAGGTAATGAAAAACATTAGCAGGCTTCCGCTTAATCGAAATAATACACCATGTTTCCGTCCCCTTGCGGGGAAAAGGTAATGAAAAACAAAGATATTTAGCTGCTAGAAAGTATCGCCCAAATGAAGATGTTTCCGTCCCCTTGCGGGGAAAAGGTAATGAAAAACATAAAGCTAATCAAACCTTTGACCAAAGGTACGAGAAGCAATCAAGTTTCCGTCCCCTTGCGGGGAAAAGGTAATGAAAAACCCTATACCATTGGAAACTTGACGACATACGGATTTCAAGAAGCGATCGCACACGGATACAGAAACAGCCGTGTAACTTAAAATATTAGTATTCTTTTTTCTAGGTTCAGAAAGCCGAAATCAGCCAATACAGACATAATAAAACGAAAACCCCAAGATGTCAAGCCTAAAAACCAACATTTACTCAACATTACAAAACATTACTAACAATTAATCTCTGTAGCTTCATGCGACCAACTAGAGACAATTCCTTACATCTCGTTACAATCGCCCAAAACCTTACCATGCGGGTATTTTAAGCAACCTTAACCCCCTTCACATCCAACATTCAACTTCACAAAATTAAATAATCAGGTGGTTGATAAGGAGGATCACTGCCATAAACTCGTGTATTCTGTTTAGCAGTTTCATCAAGAGGATATACCCGCAAATTATCCTCATTCAACTTAAGAACCTTCAACCATCTTTTTTCCAACTGGTAATTCAACTCCTTATCATCCAAAGGACATTCAAACACCGAATATTGGACCCGTTGACAACGCTGTTCAATCAACTTAGCCAATTTAGCGCGGCGTTTATCATCCTTCACGTCATAGCAAACCAACCATAATTTGGGCATAAAATAATTTACAATTGACAATTTACAATTTACAATTACA
>NZ_VILD01000001.1:624353-650375 GCF_009712085.1 Anabaena sp. UHCC 0253 | reverse complement strand
TTGTCAATTATTAAGTATTATGAAAGAAAACATTATTAAGGATAAAAGCTTTTATTTTGCCGTTCGTATTGTCAATTTATATAAATATTTAAGTGACCAAAAACGAGAATTTGTTTTATCAAAGCAACTACTACGATCTGGTACTGCAATTGGAGCATTAGTAAGAGAAGCTGAACAAGCAGAAAGTAAAGCAGATTTCATTCATAAGTTAGCAATTTCCTTGAAAGAAGCAAATGAATCCGATTACTGGATAGAACTATTATATAAAACAGATTACCTCACAGAAAAAGAATACAAAAGTATCAATAATGATAACAGAGAATTAATTAGACTTTTAACCTCAATCATTAAAACAAGTAGAAATAATTGACAATTGACAATTGATAATTGACAATGAATAATTTAGGAATAAAATTTGCTTTATGCTTAATTTACCTGCAATTTCCTGTAATTGTAAATTGTTCTGCATTCTCTTATAATTGTCCATTGTCCATTGTCAATTGTCAATTGTCAATTGTCCATTGTCCATTATTTAATCACAAACGCTTCATAACTCAACTCACAATGTATTAAACACCGTCCCACACACCGGGCTTGTTCTACTAATATTTGACTTAACGTTAAACGGCGATTTTGTGGAGGATATAAAACAGAAGTTCTTAATCTTCTTTCCAACTCCCCCAAAAAGCAACTTTTTCGCCATAATTCCTAACCAGATTCCCTCCCCATTAGGAGACGGTAAAAAATCCTCAAGTCCTAAAATATCCGATTGAATTATCGCCAGTACCCCATGGTCCACCACCACCGGACGAAATTCCTCCATTAAATCTAAAACCAAATTCGGACGATAGGGTTCAGTCGCATGGAAAAAACCCAAATAGGGATCTAAGCCCGCTTGTACAGTCGCCGCAAATACCCGCGCTAACAAAACACCATAACCCCAACTTAATAACGCATTAATGGGATCAAGAGGTGGGCGGCGGTTGCGGCCTGTGAAATTCCATTGAGACGGGAAACAATGACGTAAAGCCTGGTAATATGTGCGGGCGCAAATCCCCTCAATTCCCATCAATTCATCGCGGTTAAATGGTGTAGTGGTATTATTTAAACGAGATGAATAGGCACTGATTAAATCAATAGCTTCACTCAACTCCGTAATTTTCCCCTCTGTCGCCCGATTACGTCGTTGTAATAATACCCGTTGATTGCGGATTTTACCCATAATTAATTTTTGCGCCAACGCCATACCAAAAGTAGTTTCTACTGTTCGATATTGAGCAAGCCTGACCGTAGGATTACTGGGAAACTGCCCTTGCAGTCGTCCGCGAAATTGCCCATCTTGACGCAGAAAAATTGTTTCAATTCCTTTGTCCAGTAATTGGGAAATTACCACATCAGTTAACTGGACTCCTGGTAAAATAACGACTAGGGTAACTTCCGCTAACCGGAAATTCTGGGATTTGTTTTGTTTGACTATTAATAGAGATTCGTTTTGATAGCGAACAACTGTTCCGGCTTCCGTTAAATATAAAGTTGTCATTTTTAGTAAGTAATTGGTGATGGGGTGAGAAAACCCCGCTGTGATAATTGTGCAATGTCGTTGGAATACCCCTTTTCTATCGGGGTGACATAATGAACTTGTTCAACCAAAAAAGGCAGATATTCTGATGTCTAAGTCTGTAGCCAAAAAGTTAGTTAAATACCGCAATTACGGTGTGGCGCTGGGTAATGCAGGTGTGACATGGATAATCCTGATTATTGCCCCTTTGGGATTATGGGCGGTAATTATTTGTACTTTCTCTGTTTTTGTGAGTAGCTTAGTAATAGGCTGGTTATGTGACAGAACTTTATACCGACTTATCGGTAATCTTCAACCTGATGTGATTTCCGCACAGTGGGAATCAGACAATATAGAGGTTATGGCTAGAGAGTATCAAGATTTACCAACTCAGGAAGAACGAAAATGAATTTATCGCCATTATCTCTGTCTTTAGGAGAAACCCAAGTTTATGAAAATCTCCATTATCAATTTTTGTTAATTGAGTTAGTAGCAAAAGACCGTTTAATCACACCTGATGATTTAATGGATCTATCTCTACCCAAGGGAATTGATGCTACTGGGGGAATAATTATTTCTGGTCGTGCGCCAATATGGTTATTTGCGTGTCTTGTTCATAAGCTACATCCTACCGCTTGGGTAGCTTGTTATGATCCTCGGTTGGGTGCGGTAGTCGTTGCTACTCATTCAAAATTGGTGCATAGTGGTGAAGTAATTCCCATTCATCCCGAAAATGGCAGGAAATTGCCAGGAGAAACTACAATTTCTCAAATCAGCAGCCTTTGTCCAGCCTTGATGATTGTTGGTCCTCCCAATAGTGGCAAAAGTGTCCTTTCCCATGCTTTATTTCAAGCTTTGTTAGCTGACAACCCGGATATTTACTTACAACGCGCCCATTGGGATGGTGAGGGTAATTACTTATTAGAATTAGGTGAAAATGCTACAGATGCGGAACTTGAGGAATTTAAGGCACGCGATCGGGGTAAGCTAACAGATAGATTTTATCCCTATCATGCCCAGTCTATTTTACAATTACGGCGACAAAAATCTTTGGTAATTGTTGATGTTGGGGGGATGGTACAACCGGAGAAGTTACCGATTTTAGAGGCTTGTAGCCATTATTTAATTATCAGTTCTCAACTGGAGTCTATTGCACCTTGGCATGAATTTTGTCACGACAGGGGGAATTTAAGTCCTGTTGCAACAATAATTAGTAGTTTAGCAGATGTAGCAATTGTTCACAAAACTCAACCCTATTTAGAGATGACTTATGGTACTTTGATACTTGGTAAGACCAATCCTTTACCGGATGTGTTGTTACAGCAGGTTAAAAGTCTAATCAGTAAGTAAAAAAGTAATTTAAAGCAGTTAATATCACCGTTGGAAATTGGTTATGAATAGTTATCAGCAGGAAATTATCACAGCAATTAGCTGGTGTTTGGCTTGGGGAAATGACAGAAAACCGCAGTTTGATATTACTGTTTTGCGAGAAATGCAGAAGGCTTTGAGAAGTAAGGGAGATGTACCAGATGAAGTTCAGGCTTTAGTTGATGCAGTTAAAGAATTAGATAATTTACCATTTCCCGAAACCTTAAATGATTTAAAGCAATTAACTGAAAAACACCCTATTTTGTGGGAATCTAAAATTGGTTTAGTTTATGGTGGTGTAACTAAAGTTAAAGGTTATGTATTTGAATCTGAGAAACTTCCTGATATTCGAGGTGCTTCTGGACTTTTAGATCAAATTAACGTAGTTGATTTACGTGCATTTTTTAACCATAATTATCAGCCAGAATCTTCTAATGAAAGAGATAAAAACTTATATTCTATTCAATGTAATGATGTGAGGACATGGTTAAATGAGAATTTTAATCAAGATTGCGAATTATCAGAAGTTCTCATTCCCGAATTAATCATCTATTCGACAGGTGGAAATATTCTGGCTTTTTGTCCCCCTGCTTTTGTTGATGACTTAGCTAATGCAATTGAAAAGCGTTATACATATAGAACATTAACCGCTAATTCCTGTGCAGTTGGTGAAACATTTAAATTACTAGAAATTAAATTGGGCTTATTAAGAGATAATATAGAAGATACTTTTTGGTTAGAGAAGTATCAAGAAAATTATAATCATGAAATCATAGAATCATATTTTGGTAAAATCACCGAAAATTCCTCTATTCCAGAAGACAATTTTAAAAACCGCAAGAGTTTTAACGAACTAACTACAAAACTAGCAATTAGCTTTAATCAACGTCGTAGCGGTAATGACTTTGAAAATCGTCCTACTCGTCGTTATCCACCAATGTTTGAAACTCATCCATATTTAAGGAGAGATGAAACTGAAAAACGTTCTGCAATTACTCAAGCCAATGATCTTCCTGGAAAACCATATTATTCTGAATCCTCTGCTATCAAACGCAAGTTTAGTGATAGAGTGAAAACTGGAGAATATAAAGAAACTGATTGGTATCCAGAAGGTAAACATCCAATAGATGATGGTTGGATAAAAAGATTTGAGTCGTTTTTAGCGAATAATCATCAACAAAAATATCAATATGCTGAAAATTCTAATTTTGATAACATTGAAATAGCTGAATCTCTGACACATTTGGGTAAAGTAAGTAATGGATATATTGCTTATATTTATGCAGATGGTAATAACATGGGTGGTGCAATTCAAAAAATACGCACTCCTCAAGAATATCAAGACTTTAGCCAAGACGTAGATAATGCAACCAGATATGCAGTTTTTATCGCATTAGCTGAGAATTTAAAACCTCGTAAATTACAAGGAATTGACGAATCTCAATCAAGATTAAAAAATGGTGATTTCATTCATCCTTTTGAAATTCTCACTATTGGCGGTGATGATATTTTATTAATCGTACCTGCTGATAAAGCTTTACAAATTGCAAAAATTATTGGTGAGCAATTTGAAAAAATACTTTTAGGTGAAGTTGAAATATCGAATTTACACATAAAAGGCGACTACAAAATAGAAGAGAAACTAACCAATCCTAACAAATTTCATCGTTTTCATGAAACTATATCAGAACATAATCAATGTAAATTAAGTATGTCAAGTGGTGTATTGATTACAGCTTATAACACACCAATTTATTATGCAGAAAATTTAGTAACACAGCTATTAAAATCTGCAAAAAAATATGCTAAGACTTTAAATTATACGGATGAAAAAACAAACAAAAAAATCACTTATTATGGTGGTACAGTTGATTTCTTTACCATGAAATCAGTAACTATGATTTCTGCAAGCATAGAAGAATTTCGCAATAAAGCTTTAACTTTTGATAAACTTAAATTGTATGCTGCACCTTATACATTACCTGAGTTGGAGAAATTTTTTAAATCTATTCAAGCATTGCAAAAAGCCGAATTTCCCAAATCCCAACTATATCAAATTCGTAGTTTTTTAGAAAAAGGTAGAAGAACTGCAAGTTTAAATTATTATTATTTTCGTTATCGCTTGAATAAAGGACATAGACTGAAAGAAAACTTTGAACATATATGGTGTCCAGCAAAAACTAACAATGGTAACATAGCACCTTGGATGTGCGATATCAAAGAAAATTCCAAGGAAGAAACTAAATATGAAACTATCTGGAGAGAAATGGTAGATTTATTTGGTTTAATAGAATTTGCAGATACTAAACATTCAGAGAAAGTAGAACAGGAAACTACACCATGATACAACTTCAATCATTAATAGAAAATAAGAATAGGCAAGTTAAACCTTACACAATTACCGCCATAATTGATTCAGCTTTATGTGTAGGTGCGGGAGGTTCATCAGGTTCTTTAGCAGATAAACCAATCGTCCGCAACCCAGAAGGTAATTTATTAATTCCTGGTTCACAAATTAAGGGAAGAGTGCGTCATGAATGCGAAAAAATACTAAGAGGTTTAAACTGGGCAATTTCTGAATCTCCCAATGCGGCAAGAATGTTAATTAGGAGAGATAACGCACCAGATAAATTTAAACGTTCGCAATATGAAATACCAGGATATGAGAACACATATCACTGTTTAATTAGTCAGATTTTTGGTGATCCGGTTTTACCTTCGCGGGTAATTTTTGATGATTTGATTTATACAGAAGATCCAGAAAATTTACCAGAAATTATCCGTCCTGGTGTAACTATAAACCGTCGTCGTCGGACTGGGGAAGAAAATAAACTTTATTTTTTAGAAACATCACCAGCAAATGCAAAACTTAAATTTCAAGGCAAGATACATATTCAACCAAGTTTAACACCAGAAAGACCAGATTATGCAAAAGTCTTAATTTTGATAGGTTTAAAACAAATTTATGCCTTAGGTGGTAGTAAATCTGCTGGTTTAGGTTGGTTGCATTGGCAATTAGATGAATTAGAAAATGAAGTCAGAAATATAAATTTAACAGAGATTTGGGAATTTTTAGGAAAAGGTGAGATACAATGAAGAAGATAGAATTACAAATTAAAGCTTTATCTCCTTTAGCAATTTCTCGACAAAAACCTGGTGGTTCTATTAGTGAATGTGAAGATTATATTCCTGGTAGTGTCATTCGTGGGGCAATTGCCGGTGAAATCTTAAAACAATCTGGTCAACAGTTTAGTGATTTAAGTGAAAATGGTGGTGATTTTCAGGCTTTGTTTTTAGGTGATGAACCTGCTATTTTTAAAAATGCTTATCCTGCGAATGTAGCTGAAAAGAGTAGTATTTTCAATCAAAAAAACATCAAGAAAATACAATTATTACCTACAACTGCTTTAAGTTCCAAAAATAACCCAGGATTTTGCAGAAAGAGAAATGGTAAATGTTCTACTGATAATAATGGTGTTTTTGATAGCTTAATAGATAGATTTTGTTCAGAATATCATGGTCTAGCTTATGATCCTAATTGTCCAAAAGATGGGAAACGAGTTGAGCCATATAGTGGGTTTTATAGCACAATAAATGGAATGTATTATAATGCTTCATTAAGTAAACGTCTTTTAACAAAAGTTGGTATTAATCGCAGAAGAGCAACATCTGAAGAAGAAATACTATACAGTATTGAAGTAATTAATGAATTTGAGTCTAAAAATCATGACTCTTCATTTTTTAGATCATATATTTTGTTGCCAGGCAATTTAGAAAATATAGGAGATAAGTTACATCAGTTCATAACTAACAATTATCAAAATTTTCGCCTTGGTGGTTCGACTTCACGCGGTTTAGGAAAAGTAGAAATTAATACTAAAATAGGAGAGGTTACAAATAATATTCAAAAAAAATAGACTTATTTAACTCTAAATTGTGGGAACGCTGGAGGAAATGGTCAATTTTTGGTAATACAATTAAAGAGTTACCACAAAAAACATATTTTACATTAGATTTACAAGCAGATGCAATTTTAACTGAAAATTGGCGACGAACAACAGTAATTTCTCCAGCCATGCTACAACAATTTACAGGAGTAGATGATTCATCTTTAGAACTTCATGCTGCTTACAGTAGTTATGACTATCGTTCTGGTTGGAATGCTGCTTGTGGGTTAATGAAAGATGTAGAATTAGTAACTAATAAAGGTGCTGTTTACTTATTTAGTACCTCACACCGGGAAAAATGGTATTCAGCTTTAGCTAACTTAGAATTAAGAGGAGTTGGTGAAAGAACTTGCGAAGGTTTTGGACAGGTAGAAATTTGTAATGAGTTTCATTTAGTAATGAGAGAGGAGGCAGTATGAGTGATTTTTCAGAACAACAAAAACAACTAAAAATACAAAAAGGTATTCGTCAGAAGGAAGATCATTTAGTGATTTGGATTCAAAATGCTTTAAATCAAACAATTTATGAAGGCTTAGAAGAATCTCAATTTCGTAATTTAGTCCGCGTTGCCGATACTACCGATAGTGTAGAAGTAATTAAAAATTTTTTATTATATCAAGTAGGAAGAGGTAAAAAGTGGGGGAGGGGTGAAAATTCTTTGGCTAACAGAATTATTAATGATTTTAACGACAACATTAAGCCTCTCGCTAGAGATATTCAAAATAAATCTGATGCTGATGAGTTAAATCCTATTTGGATAGAGTTAATTCGTCGTTACTTAGGATATGGCGCACGTTATTTAGTTTATAGAAACGAAGTTGAAAATTAAGTTATTCAGGAGTTATTTATGCCAAGACTTGTAGTATCTACTGTAGGAACAAGTTTATTAACTAATCAAATTGATGTTTTTACTGATTCAGAAGAATACTTTACAGAAATACAAGCATCTGCAAATCATACAGAGGAAGAAATTAGCAATAGAGCTAAAGAAATTATTCTGGAATTAAAAGATAGAGCAGAAGATAAAATATACAATGCCAAAAATAGTAAGCAAATTAGAGATGCAAGTGCTGAACTGAATGGTATTTATGGTTTATATGACAGAAAACTTGAACAGGGTAAATCTGATATTCATTGGTTAATTGCCACAGATACTTATCAAGGTCAAATCACTGCACAAATTGTCCAAGAATTTTTGCAAAAGGAAGGAATCAACGCTCATATTCAACAACCCAAAAAACTTTCTACATACGACACTGATAGATTCTCATACGGAATTGATGAGCTTTTAGAATGGTGGGATACAATATTTTTAGCACATAAAAATACCCATGATATTTATTTTAATCTTGCTGGTGGTTTTAAAGCTATGCAAGGTTACGCAAACACCATAGGAATGTTATATGGTGCTGAAATCATCTATATATTTGAAGGGAATTTAGACTATATCACAATACCTAAATTACCAATAGAAATTGACTATTCTGTTATTAAACCTGCCCAATTTGCTCTGATGGCATCGAAATCTGTAGATATTTATATCAAATTGTCAGAACTTAAAGGTGTGCCAGATAGCTTAATATCTAAAATTGGAGATGAAGCAACTCTAAATAATTGGGGACGTTTGCTTTGGAATAGATATAAGGATAATTTCTTTACACAGGAGTTAATAGAATTTCCTCGCTTGATTTATGAAAAATCCTTTCATAAAGATTATGAACGGCGTACTGTTGATGAAAAAATAAAATTTGAGTTACATTCTGCACTTTCAGAAATATCTGCAATTATGCTGAAATTTAATGGAGATACCAGCCGTATTGATCCGAAGTTTGAATACAGAAGATACGAAGGTGGTCAAAAATGTGAGGGTGGATTAAGAAAAAATCAAATTGATCACTTTTATCTTAATAAGAATGAAGGTTGGCGAGTAAGTTGTGTAGTAGATGAAATTCAAGATTCTACACACAAAAAAGTAAAAGTTTTACGTATGCGTCACTTTGGTGAACATGATTATGTAAATGATCACCCGTAACTCTCACTCTAAATACTTTAATCTAACATTATGACTTCCCCTACCATCACAAACCTAATCTCCTTAACAGGCTTCCTGAAACTACCAGAAACAAAACCAGCTAGTGAATATATTGATGGTAACATCTACCAAAAACCGATGCCTAAAGGTAAACACAGCGCATTACAAACATTTTTAGCACCTGCTATTAATCAAATAGCTACGCCGAAAAAAATAGCTCGCGCATTTACAGAATTGCGTTGTACCTTTGGAGGTCGTTCTATTGTTCCAGATATCAGTATTTTTAAGTGGGAATTAATTCCTCTTGATGATAATGGTGAAATTCAGAATGAATTTACAAATCCTCCAAACTGGACAATTGAAATTTTATCACCGGAACAAAGTTCAACCCGTGTAATTAACAATATTTTATTTTGCTTAAAACATGGTACAGAGTTAGGCTGGCTTATTGACCCTCAAGAACGCTTAATCATGACTTTTTTACCTAATCAACTACCAGAAATTAAGCAGAATCAAGATATTTTACCTGTGTTAAATGCTTTAGCAAACTGGAAAATATCTGTTGAGGATATATTTAGTTGTCTCCGGCTCAATTAATTAATAATTAAGTGGTAAATTTATATGTTCGACACATTCAAAAACCGCCTAGAAATCACAGGTAAACTCACAACAATCACCGCATTAAGAATTAGTCAAGGACGATCCACCGAACCTATCGGAACAGATTTACCCGTCATCAAAGACGCATTAGGACAACCATTAATACCAGGTTCTAGCTTTAAAGGTGCATTAAGATCCCGTCTAGAAAGTTTTCTGAGAGGAATTGATTCTAGTTTTGCTGAAGATCCTGCTGATTTCACCAGTTTAGCTAGAAATAAGTACGTCAAAGATTTAAAAGAACAGTACAAAGATAATGACTTAGAATTAACACGAGAACTTTTGGAAATGACAGATTTAATATCTCAACTTTTCGGTTCTCCTTGGATAGCAAGTAAATTCCAAGTCCGCGACTTAACCGTAGTAACTGATACATGGTTTGGACAATATCAAGAAAGAGACGGAGTAGCAATTGATAGAGACACCGAAACAGCAGCCGACGGGAAACTTTATGATTTCCAAGTAGTACCAGCTAGTACAGAATTTGAATTTCGCGCAGTAGTAGAAAACGCAGCAGAATGGGAACTAGGATTATTAATGATTGGGTTACACCAATTTGAAACAGAACAAATTCCCCTTGGTGGTGGACGTTCTCGTGGGTTAGGAGTTGTTAAACTAGATATCAAGGATATGCACTGGGTAGACGCAACTAACGAAGAAGACCCCACAAAAACTGACCCAAATAAATTACTAGAATATCTTAAAAAGCTGGTAAATAATGAGTCAGGATATACTGATGCAAAGCCTTTAAAAACAAAATGGACACAAGCTCTAATTAACCATTTAGAGCAGAAAATTAATAGTCATTCCACCAGGTCAATTCTTGCAGGAGAATAATATGGCTTTCAGTAATTTCAAAACCATCAGTGAAGTCCTCAAAGCATTTCAAGTTACCTATACAGAAGCTAATTTTATCAGCGAACTTGCTTTTAATATCTCCGACTATTTTCGGGAAGATTTAGAACTAATGATGCGGGATGCTGTTGTTGATAATTCAGAATTTGCTATTTGTGAAAATCTCATTTACCCAGTTATCAAAGAAGTTTGGAAAACATACCGCCAACACTTTGTTTTATGGAGTCATCAATCATTAAATTATGACGAGAAATTATCAGGCTTTCCTGAATATATTTTAGCTAAACGTTCGCCATTAGGTAAAATCGTTTTTGATAAACCATACTTTATCTTAGTTGAAGCCAAACAAGACAATTTTGAAGGCGGTTGGGCGCAATGTTTAGCTGAAATGATTGCAGCACAAAGATTAAATGGAGAATATCAAATCATTATTTTTGGGATTGTTTCTAATGGTGCAACATGGCAATTTGGTAAATTAGAAACTGACAGATTTACCAGAAACATAACTCCTTTTAGTATTTATGAACTAGATAAATTATTCAGTTCTGTTAATTTCGTATTTCAACAATCTGAATTACAGCTAAATAATTTAGTGTTATCTGTTGCTTAAATTTACCTGATTAAACTAAGATTATGCACAAAAAATTTGTAAATCACTGCACCATAGATTTAAGCATCATTCCTGATGGACCCATTCTCATTAAATCTGGAAAAGAAGGAGCAGATCCAACAAAACCAGATATGGAATTTGTGGAGACTTATCACGCTGGTGGACGGACAATATACTTACCTGGAAGCAGTTTAAAAGGTGCAATTCGCGCTCATGCTGAACGGATTGTCAGAACAGTAGGAGAAGAAAAAGCTAATACTAAAAACTTACCTTGGGCTAATGATCCATTAAATGATAAATATGAATATTTGAAAAATCAATCATCTAGCTATATTTACAAACTTTCTTCTTTTACAGATCAAATGTTTGGTAATACTTCTATTGCTAGTAGAATCAGAATAGAAGATGCTTATCCTGATAATTCTAAACCAGTAAAAACTGAAGAAAGAAATGGTGTTGCAATAGATAGATTATTTGGTTCTGTTGCTGTTGGACCATTTAATTATCAAGTTTGCACTGCGGGAGAATTTAAAACTAAATTACATTTAAAAAACTTCACCCTTGCACAGTTAGGTTTAATAGGTTTAGTATTACGCGACTTAAATGATGGTTGGTTTGGTTTAGGTTTTGCTAAATCTCGCGGTTTGGGTACTGTAGAAGTCAAGTTAAATCAAGCAGTTGTCCAATATCCTGGTTGTATTTTATCAGAAGATAAAAAAGAAATTTGCGCTTTTGGTACTAGCAAAAAATGGCGACATACTCACCTTTTAGGAGTTGGTGAATTTCTAACAGAAGATGATGCAAAGTTATATAGTTTCCCCTATAAAGATAGTCAAGATTCACCAGTTGCAGCCCAAGAAATGGAATTAGGTTTTGGTGTGCAATTAACTTGGAAGGAAGGAACAGTAAATGATTTATTTGAACGCAGTGTAAGGTCTTGGAGTCAATTATTAGGAGTTGCTAAATGAAGCCTTTCGTTGGTTATCAAGAAAAGCCTGTATCCGTGTCCGATTTATTGAAAATAATCAATGAATTAAAAACAGAAAATACCTATTATTTTCTCCGTTGGACTAATAGAGTAAGTGGAATTATCAAGGAAAAACTTACAGATGATCAATTTCCTATGTTAGAAGGGCAAATATTTAATCATGAATTTGAATTAAGATGGAAACATAAAAGACAAAATACTTATGAAGTATTGCTTTTAACAATTAATGGTCAAAATTCTGAATTTCAACCATTAGGTAAAGATTGGCAAATAGAAGAACGTAAGGCACATTTTTATCAAAAAACAGAAACTCGCTTTCCTAAAGGTTTTGATTATCCTAAAGATTTAAATATTAAACAACGCTATTTTCAGGATAAAACAACCGCAACTGTACATTTTGTAGCACTCACAGTTGAGAAATAAATATGACTTATTCGCAACCAAATAAACCTACCCCTAAAAGTACATCTCAGTCAGAAAATCCCAAACCTTATGATTTTGTTTCATTTCCTAGAGAAAAACCTAATTTACAACGTCCTTTTGGACATCATAAATATGATCAAAATCGTTTACATGGGACAATTCACCTCACACTAAAAGTACAAACATCATTGCATATTTCTACAGGTGCAGTAGTTTTAGGAAGCGATATAGGTAGTAAAATTTCCCTACTGAAAACCATGATTCAGGGAGTTGATGCTAAATTATCAATTCAAGGAAGTTCTTTAAAAGGTTGTATTCGTTCCGTATATGAAGCAATTACTAATAGTACATTAGGCGCAATTACTTCTAAATACAAAGAAAAAATTCCGGCTGAACGTTTATCTTGTAAAAATAAAGAAAAACTTTGTCCAGCTAGTCGAGTATTTGGTGCATTAGATTGGCAAGGTTTGTTAGATTTTAATGATGCTAACTGCGAAAGAATCGGCTTTTCTACAGGATTTATGCCTTCTTTATATGCTCCTCGTCCTAATTGTGACGCATATTATCAGCGAGGTAAATTAGCTGGACGTAAGTTTTATTATAATATGTCCAAAGCCATTGAAAAAGGACAAAAAGACGGGATTTCTGTCCAACAAGCAGGAAAGGAATATACTTTTAAAACACAAATTACTTTTAAAAACTTACTTCCCGAAGAATTAGGAACATTATTAATTGTTTTGGGACAAGACAAAAAATATCCCATAGCTTTAAAAGTAGGTGGTGGTAAACCAATTGGAATGGGAACAATGACAGTAAATGTTGATAAAATCAATCAACCACAAAACTTAAAACAGCGTTATTCATCCTATCAAGTGAGTGAAAATGATGATTTAACAGGAGATAAATTACAGCAATTTATCCAAAAGCAAATTCAAGCTGCACATTCAACGAATTTAATTCAAGAAGACCAGCTAAAAGAACTAGCAGCGATTTTACGTTATCCCAATGACAGACCAGCACCAACAGGAATGTACTAAATTATGAGTTTAACAGATAAACAGTGGGAAATTGCTCATGCGATCGCCCAAACTTTAGTCCAAGAACATACAGATGTCAACGAAGTAAGTAAAGCTGTTGCATATTTACGCACAGTCATTGATAAAAATGATGCTACATCCAGATTTTTAACTTATCTTAAAATATTAGTTAAAGATGGAAGACAAATTAGCCATAGTAAAGATACTCCTAGATATTATCGCAATATAGAGGCTACCTGTAGTCAATATTTTAAAAGTAACAGTGATGCTGTAACTATTTTGCAAATCTTAGGTTGGGTATCACGTTTGATGAAATATTATAAAAATTCTGGTATTCCTATTGGGGAAATTACCACACCCACAGCAACAGTTATAGAATCAGCTCGTCAAGCAGAAATTGCGAAAGTTACGGAATCTCAAGAGTTTAAAGAAGGAGATATTATAGATGCAAAAGTTACTAAAATCAATGGAAACAAGGTCACTTATGAAATATTGGAAGTCATTAAACTGACTCAAAAAGAACCGAAAAAGGCAAATGTTCTTCAGGAAGGACAGACAGTAAAGGTAGAAGTCATAGAGCTTAGAGAAGATGGAACTATAAAAAAGATTAGATTAATTGACTAAAAAATCTGTAATTGCTTATGGCAATATTCTGGGTATGGGTTGTAATATAGAATCTGTACCCAATTTTTTTTGGTGTACACATTCTAATAATCAAATAAAAGAAGTATGTACAAGCTTAAAAACTCGCTTGCTTTGAAACCAACGCCTCAAGCGTTAGCTAAAGTAACTGACTCAACTTTTCAAACAGCAAACAGCATAGCGACTGAATCAACTTTTCAAACAGCAGACAGCATAACGTTTTTAGAAACTAGGATTCCGAAATACATGACATACGAAGTAGAGTACACAGACGAATTCGAGCAGTGGTACGTAAAGCTTGATGAAGCAGAACAAGATTCTATTGATGTAATGATAGAGTTACTTGAAGAAAGGGGGACAAATCTTCGCTTTCCTCGTACTTCCGACGTGAAAGGATCTCGTCATGGAAATATACGAGAACTTCGGGTGCAGCATCAAGGAAAACCATATCGAATTCTGTATGCTTTTGATCCCCGTAGAGTTGCGATACTCCTTTTAGGAGGTAACAAAACGGGTAATGATCGCTGGTATGAAGAAAACGTACCAAAAGCCGATAAGCTCTACGACGAACTGTTAAAAGAGCTTAACGATGAAGGATTAATATGAAAACAAAGCCTTTTAGCGAATTACGAAAGCAGATGACACCAGAGCGCAGAGCTAAAAACAAAACTCGCGCGCAACTGATGTCACTCCATCTTACTCTCCTAGAACTACAACAGTCATTGGGATTGACACAGGATGAAATAGAAATAGACTTCAATAATTTTGAAGCTACTATTTCCGAATTAGATAACCAAGAGGATATTCAAGTTTCCACTCTTTCTCGCTATATCAAAGCTCTTGGTGGAAATCTCAAAATAGTAGCTCATTTTCCCAATGAAGAAATTACTCTTGCTCAATTTGAGTAATGACTAATTAACAGTAATGGTCTAAATTATGGCTTGACTTTTATATAAAGTCAGGCTATTATTGTCTAACACTAGAGCGTTTAAGTTTCCCCCATAAGGGGATTGAAACACGCCTCTAGTATGGTGATTGAACAGTTGTTTCAGTTTTCACCACTTCCCCGCAAGGGGATTAAAACTACTCAATAACCAAGTTTGCCTTGATTCCTCCTGAAATACAAAAATTAGTTGAAAAAATAGCTGAAAAAATAGAAGAGGTAGAAAGAGTTGTCGCAATAGCTACAGAATTTCCAGATATTCACTGGATTGATTTTAAGATTAAATTGAAAGTAGATACTCAATTATCAGAAGAAAACTGGGAAAAAATACAGGATATGGTTATTGATTCTGAATGGAAGTTAATAGATGATTCTACTGAAGAATGGTATTTTCGTCCTCAAATAGTAGATACAATCTTTTTACCCAAAAATGAGGTAATAGCCGACTCTCGTAAAAAACAAACATAAACCCTCCCATTTCAAAACCATGACTCTAACTAAAAACCGATTCACATTTGATCAATTCCTCAACTACAACTTTCCCGAAGAAGGTCGTTATGAACTTGTAAATGGAGAAATTATGCGGATACAAGCAACCAGAAAACATGATAATTTAGCAGATTTTCTCACTAGAAAATTAGATCGGGAAGTTGAACGTCTTAATCTCAATTACAGAGTATCTGGAAGAATTTCCATTAGAACCTTAACAGCAAATGGTAAAGAACAAGGTCGTGTTCCTGATGTGAGCGTAGTAGATAAAAACTTGTGGGATGCTAATTTATCTGCTTATACTGCTTTTATTGAACCATTACAATTAGCAGTAGAAATAGTTTCCACAAATTGGGAAGATGATTATATTGATAAATTAGAAGAATATCAACGTTTGGGTATTTCTGAATACTGGATAGTTGATTATTTAGCTATTGGTAGTCGTAATTATTTAGGTAATCCTAAAGAACCAACAATTTTTGTATATATTCTCAATGAACAAGGTATTTATCAAGCAAATGCTTACCGGAATACAGAGAGAATTATATCTCCAACTTTCCCAGAATTAACCCTCACAGTTGATCACGTTTTTGCAGCATAAATACAATCAGACATGACTGAACATAATAAATAATCCCCCCAAGGGGACGGAAATAGAGTAAAATACTCACCATCACATAATGTAACACCCAAAAATGCCCAGATTCGCTAGAACCAGAAAGCGCGAAACCGACACATGGCCAGATGAAACCCAACTGGTAGGGTTAGTCTTTGACCTAGAAGCCACTAGCACTACATCCCTATATTCTCAATATACCATAGGACTTCATGCGTGGTTTCTCGACCAAGTGCGTCAATATAATCCCGAACTTTCGGCATATCTGCATGATGGAGAATCAGAAAAACCATTTAACATATCTGCGTTAGCTGGTCAATTTGTTCCCAGCGGTAAACAACTGCAACTACAGGCAAATCAAAATTTAACTTGGCACGTCAACGCCCTTTCCCAACCAGTAGCAGCATTTCTCAGTCAATGGATAACCAAACTCCCACCCATTTTAAACTTAAAAGATGCACCTTTGCAGATAAAAAAGGTAAGTATTGCCCATACCCCAACTACTTACGCCCAACTATTGCAACCATTACCAGATAAATACCGAGATGTTAATCTCAGCTTTATTTCCCCAACTAGCTTTCGTCGCAAAGGTCATCATTTCCCCTTACCCGTTCCTGTCAACCTTTTCCATAGTTATCTGCGTCGCTGGAATGACTTTTCAGGAATGACTGTCGAACAAGATGCTTTTTTAGCATGGATAGATGAAAATGTGATTATTCACCAACACCGCTTGGAATCTGTGAAAGTAGCCGCAGGTAAACGGGGTTCGGTGACAGGGTTTATAGGTGCAATGTCCTGCGGTTTAGATAAACAAGCTTTAACTAATATTGAGTTTAGCAAATTATTTTATGCCTTAATCAGACTGGCTTGCTACTGTGGAACTGGACATAAAACCACCTTTGGATTAGGACAAACTTGTTTAAACCAGGTAGTACCTGAACAAAATATATCTTCACAAGTTTTAACGAATTTGTTAGCAGAGCGTATTGAAGAATTAACTAGATTATTTAAAGCACAACGTCAACGCACCGGAGGAGAACGAGCAGAGAAAACCGCTTCAACATGGGCGACAATTTTAGCACGTCGAGAAATGGGAGAATCTTTGCAAGCGATCGCCACAGATATAGAAATGCCCTATGATACAGTAAAAACCTACGTCAAATTAGCTAGACGAGCCTGGAAACAAGATGAAAATAGTGGTTTATAATTTTATTAAACCAAGACTAATTTGCATTGCTTTATCTACATCTTCCATAATTATTGATGTTAATATTCCCAGGCGTTTAATTAACCTTTGTTTATCAATTGAACGAATTTGATTGAGAAGAATCACGGAATCAAACTGTAACCCAGATACGGATGATTTAATCAGCACTTCTGTAGGATACAAAGGTGCTGTAAACTGTGAAGTAATAGCGGCTACAATAGTTATGGAACTATGCTGATTAGCAATATCATTTTGCAAGATTAAAGCTGGTCGTGTCTTTTTAATTTCCGAACCAATAGTAGGCTCAAAATTCACTAAATAGATTTCACCACGTTGGGGGTAAATTATTCGTTTGTCTGACACAATTCTTCTTCCAAATTAAACCATTCTTCCACTAATCCTAAATCACGTTCTGCTCTTTGAATAGCTCCCGCTTGCAATTGTTGTCTCAGATTAACTAAGGCTTTTTCAGCCATATAATATTGTATGGCTTCGTTAATTAAGCGACTCCTATCACCTTTTTGAATCACTTGATCAATTAGTTGAATTGTCTCTTCTGGTAAAGTAATGTTAATGCGACGGTGCATAATTTATGGCTTTAGCTTGGACACCAATTCCATTATACACATTTCTAGTGTGTATACTTGAACCAGAAAATTCAGCCACAACAGTTGGACATCGCATCTCTCCACCTGATGTCAGGGTACAATGCTGGAATTGACTAATATTAAGCCCCATCAAGTTAAAAACAGTATCTTATGCCAGCATTTTTATTAGAGGTCGGTACAGAAGAATTACCCGCCGGTTTTTTGAGTGATGCTATTGTACAATGGCGATCGCGCATTCCCCAAAGCCTAGAAACTCACAATCTCCCCAATGCTGTTGTCGAAGTCTATGGAACACCGCGACGGTTAGCAGTTCTCATTACCGGTTTACCTTCCCAACAAGCAGACAGGGAAGAAGAAATCAAAGGACCACCCGCACAAGCAGCTTTTAAAGATGGACAACCCACTAAAGCTGCCATTGGTTTTGCGACTAAGCAAGGTGTAGATATTTCCGCTTTAGAAATTCGTCCCACAGACAAAGGGGATTTCGTCTTTGTTAACAAACAAATTCCTGGTCGTCCCATAGCCGATATTTTAACCGAACTTGTACCCCAATGGGTTTGGAACTTAGAAGGCAAGCGGTTAATGCGGTGGGGACATGGTGACGGACGATTTTCCCGGCCAATTCGCACTTTAGTCACATTATTAGATGGGGAAATTTTACCACTACAATTAGAGAATGGGGCAAAAGTTGTCAAAAGCGATCGCCTTTCTCGCAGCCATAGAGTCTTACACCCCGAACCCGTCAGCATTTCCCACGCTACTGAATATGTAAAAACCTTGGCTTCTGGTTATGTGAATGTACCTCCAGAAAACCGAGCCGAAATCATCACAAATCAAGTTAAAGCAGCCGCCGAAAAATTAGGTGGATATACCCCAATTTACCCAGACTTACTAGCAGAAGTTGTCAATTTAGTTGAATATCCCACAGCAGTTATCGGACAATTTGAAGAAGAATTTCTCAACTTACCAAAAGAAGTAATTACCGAAGTCATGGTAAGTCATCAGCGTTATTTTCCCGTCTTCAAAAATGCTGATTGCCAGGAATTATTACCCAATTTTATCACCATTAGTAACGGAGATCCTGCCAAATCTGATATTATCGCTGTCGGTAATGCTAGAGTAATCCGAGCGCGGTTAGCTGATGCACGTTTCTTCTACGAAGCTGATTTAGCAAAACCTTTAGAAAGCTTTTTACCCCAATTAGAAACAGTTACATTCCGAGAAGAATTGGGTTCGGTGCGTGCTAAAGTAGATAGAATTTGCAAAATTACAGAGCAAATTTTTCAACAATTCTTTGCTCAAGCACAGTCAGAAGATGAAAAATCTTTTTGGGAAAAAAATCTGCCATTAGCTAGACGGGCTGCACTACTGTGTAAGGCAGATTTAGTCACACAAATGGTCTATGAATTCCCAGAATTACAAGGAATTATGGGAGAAAAATATGCTTTGGCTAGTGGTGAAGATCCTGAAGTCGCAAAAGCAATTGCTGACCATTATAGAACGGTAAGATTAGACGACAAAGAACTTGAGATTGTACCTATAAACATCCCAGGTCAGGTAGTTGCTATAGCAGATAGGTTAGATACATTAGTCTGTCTCTTTGGATTAGGTTTAATTCCATCTGGTTCTTCTGATCCTTTCGCTTTAAGACGGGCAGCTAATGTATTACTTAGCATTCCGATTCAAGCCCATAGGAAAGAAAGAGAAGAAAAAGCAGCTACTGCGGCAATTAACATTACCAGATACATTAGGTTGCCGATCAATTTCAGCGAATTACTAGAACAAATAGCAACGGACTTTGCAACAAACTTCAACAAAGACAAAGAATCATTAACTACAGCATTGAAGGATTTTTTCCTACAACGTATTCGTACTATTTTGCAAGAAGAAATGCGGTTAGATTATGATTTAGTAAATGCCATTCTAGGTGAAAATGATCCAGAATATGCAGAACGGGCGTTACAGGATTTGTCAGATGTAGACCAGCGTGCAACTTGTCTCCAAGTCATCCGCCAAAATGGTACATTAGATAAAATATACGAAACCGTTAACCGTTCTACACGTCTCGCTGCACAAGGTGATTTAGACTTTCAGCAGCTAGAACCCCAATCTTTAATTAACCCCGAATTATTTCAAAAATCCTCTGAATCTGCATTCTACAACGCCCTGATTGAGTTAGCTCCCGAAACCAAAGCTGCACAACAAAACCGTGATTACTGGAGTTTAGTAACTGCACTAGCGAAAATCGCCCCCACAGTCAGTACATTTTTTGATGGTGAAGATAGCGTTTTAGTCATGGACGCAAATCCCGATATTAAGCAAAATCGCTTAAATTTGCTGGGATTATTGCGAAATCACGCTCGTGTTCTGGCTGACTTTGGCGCGATAGTCAAAAATTTGTAGCATAAAGCAACAAAAAGTGGTGTAATTTCTACCAATTAACGCTACTATAGTGAAGCTTAACCAGGGATGCTACACAGTCTATGCCAGAAGCGTTGATTATTGGATTCGGAAAGTCCGGTGTTGCCGCGGCAAGATTGTTGAAACAGGAAGGCTGGGAGGTAGAACTTTGCGATAGTAGCACCTCCCCAACCCTCCTTGAACAACAACAACAACTCGCCAGTGAACACATTACCGTCAAATTAGGAAACACACCAGAATTCACCAATTCTGATATATCCAAACTCATAGTTGTCAGTCCCGGAGTTCCTTGGGATATTCCTATTTTAGCCAAAGCGCGAGAACTAGGCATAGAAACTATTGGCGAAATGGAACTAGCTTGGCGACATTTACAAGATATCCCCTGGGTAGCAATCACTGGTACAAATGGTAAAACCACCACCACTGCTTTAACTGCGGCTATTTTCCAAACAGCAGGATTGAACGCTCCCGCCTGTGGTAACATTGGTTACGCAGCTTGTGAGGTAGCAATCCAAAATCCAAAATCTAAAATCCAAAATCGCCCTGATTGGATAATTGGTGAACTTAGCAGTTATCAAATTGAATCTTCTGTTACTTTAGCTCCTCGAATTGGGATTTGGACAACCTTCACACCAGATCATTTAGCCCGGCACAAAACATTAGAAAATTACTATAATATCAAAGCCAAATTATTACATAATTCCCAAATTCAAATATTTAATGGTGATGATGTTTATTTGAGCAAATTAGGATTAAATGATTGGCCCAACGCCTATTGGACAAGCGTTAAAGGTGAAAAATTCCTAATTGGTGAAAAAGGCTTTTATATAGAAAATGGCTGGGTAATGGAAAAAATCAGCGCCACACCCCAACCCATTGTTGAAGTATCTGCATTGCGAATGGTAGGGGAACATAACCAGCAAAATCTCCTCATGTCAGTCGCCGCAGCCAGATTAGCAGGTATAGATATTACTGCCATTTCTCAGGCTGTCCGTGAATTTCCTGGCGTTCCCCATCGTTTAGAACATATCTGCAATTGGCAAGGCATTGATTTTATCAACGACAGCAAAGCCACGAATTACGACGCAGCCGAAGTCGGTTTAGCATCTGTGCAAAGTCCCGCCATTTTAATCGCTGGTGGAGAAGCCAAAGCCGGAGATGATACCGCCTGGTTGGCACAAATTCAAGCTAAAGCCGCCGCCGTCTTACTCATTGGCAATGCAGCACCAGCATTTGCGAAACGGCTGCAAGAGGTGGGATATAGCAATTATCACATAGTCGAAACAATGGAAAAGGCTGTATCCATGTCTGCGGAATTAGCTAAAAAATATCAAGCTTCAGTAGTCTTATTATCTCCAGCTTGCGCTAGTTTTGACCAATATCCTAACTTTGAAATGCGGGGTGAAGACTTTCGGCAATTGTGTCAAAAATATCTAATGTAAGTTGCTATTCAGGCGTTGCTGATTTTAGGGATGAAAATGATTTTGCATACATTCAAAACTCTTGTAGAGACGTTCCATGGAACGTCTCTACCCCCAAAAATCATACGCCAACTCAGCAACGCCAGAAGAAGAAGTAGATACGCCTAGCTGTTAGTCACCTAAGAGGCAACAAAGAGACCATTAAGGCTGCTGGCTGCGATTCCTTCGATGACAAAGGTTGCACCACCCGAAAAGGTGTACTCGGCACTGCCATTAACATTCCTGAAGGGGTTAGAAGTATTGAAACTTGTAGTATTGGAACCCGCTACTAACCTATCACTTTCTGAAGTTTTGAAGTCCTTAATAACAATCCTACCCGTTATACCCGTCTCGAGAACGAATTTATCTGCGCCAGTACCACCGTAAAGGTTGTCGTTGCCACCACTACCGTAGAGCTTGTCGTTGCCGGCATCACCGTAGAGGTAGTCATTACCGGCACCACCGTAGAGGTAGTCATTGCCGTCACGACCGTAGAGGTAGTCGGTGTCGTTCTGACCGTAGAGGTAGTCGTTCCCGGCATCACCGTATAGCCTGTCAATGCCGACACCACCGTAGAGGAAGTCGGTGTCGTTCCCACCGTAGAGGTAGTCGTTCCCGGAATCACCGTATAGTCTGTCGCTGCCATTATCACCGTAGAGCCTGTCGTCGTTATTTCCACCGTAGAGGTAGTCAATGCCGTCACCACCGTAGAGGTAGTCGTTGCCGGACCCACCGTAGATGGTATCGTTGCCGCCGAAGCCATAGATGTTGTCTGTACCCGTATCAGTCCCACTAGGGTTATTTACCCCAGCCTGTCCATTCGCATAACCATAAATGGTGTCGTTATACTTCGATCCGTAGAGATTATCACCATTTTGTGTTCCGGTGATATTTTGGGGACCTAAAGCACCCACAACTAAGAACCTGTTAGTGCCTAACCCTGACAGAGACGATGTAATATCGCTGGGTAGTCCTGATACTGAATTTTCTCCTATTGAGATTCCATTACTGTCGATGATCAGCGCACTCTTGGCAAGATGGTTCGTGTAAAATGTGTCAAGAGCGTCCCAACCCAGCGTATTAGAGAAATATCCAGTGTAATCTAGGTTCGCCACTGCAAAAAGACTGCTTTGACTATCTACATAATTGAAACGCAAGTCGCCAAGGTTATTCCCATCACCAATGAATACATTTGGTCTACCTGACTGCTGAAGTGGAATGATCATAATGTCTTCAATGGGGTTGAAGTCTTTGACCATAGCATAAGTAGCTGTAGGGGGAGGTGTGACGGTGACGCTCGTACTAGTTATACCAAAAAGCGATTTAATCCCATTAATGGCAAGGGAAGCGACATCCTTGGTAATCTTGTAAGTTGGGGCGTATGTTGAGAAAAGTACGGCAGAAGCATTCGCAGCGAAACCACCAAAGAATGTAGCCGCATCGAAACCACCAGTCGAAGTGGTAATGGCCTGGGCAGCCTCTCCGAGAACGAAGATATCGGATTGTGATCCACCGTATAGGTCATCGCTACCACTAGTTCTTAAGTTGCCCGTAAAGAGGACATCACTACCAGAACCGCCATAGATAATATCAGCGCCAGCTCCCCCCGAAAGGATGTCATTGCCGTTTTGACCGTAGAGGGTATCATTGCCTTCACCACCTTCGAGGGTATCATTGCCTTCACCACCATCGAGGAGATCATTTCCTTTTGCACCGACGATGCGATCATTTCCTCCGCGACCGTAAATTTTTTCAGTGCTTATATTGTAGTCAGCACCATAAATTATGTCATTACCGCTACCTGCCTGAATCTCGCCGTAGTAATTGTAATAGGTGGTATACCTGGGTCCTCCTCTTGGAGTCGATCCAGTTCGTACTCTGTCGGTACTGTGATGATTACGATTGTCAATCGTACGGGAGGTAGAATCATTGTAAGTTAGTATCCCCCTTAATCTAGCAACTGCCATTGTCAATATCCTCCTAAAGGAATAAATGAATTGTTGTGGTTCGAGAAATCAGGCACTGATTAGCTATAGGGCGATATCACCTAATCCATAGAAAACATGAACCTCAAATAGAGGCTATATTTTCCATAAAATTAAATTTTTAATCAGCCCAAAAAAAGATTTACCTTAAATCAATTTGCGTTGCGGTAACGCTAACGAAATTAAAGTTTTTAAGGTGCAATTATCAGAAAAAATGTGATAGTAAAATTCTCACATTCGACTTAGATTGGATATATTTGATTATTCCATCCTAAAAAATAATACCACGAATATTTAATATCCGAGAGAATACTAAAGGTTAAACTTTGGTAAAAGGTTACTTTTATAAAAAAACCCCTTAGATAGATAGGGTTCTTATTGTATTTGCACCCTTAACATCAATAGATATACCTAAAAAGTCATTTATTTATTAACTTTCTATTAATCTTTTCTGAATCTTTTGTTAATCTAAATAGGTATTTGCCAAACTTTTTCTAAAACTTGAAAAGCTTTACTAGAAGAATCTAATCTGCAACCCAAAGATTTAGTTTCTGCCTTAGAAAGTGAATCCATAGTTTCTTATAGAAGTATACTAAAAATACGTTTCCACATTATCACTATGAAATTGCCTATCCCCTGGAAAACCTTAACATTACTCAGTTTTCTTCTATCTACACCATTGACTATTACACTGCCAGTCATAGCCAATACAGCCGTTAATCCTCCCACAAACACTCAACCAGCAAAACAGTTTAAATTAACCTTATCAGGACATACTGAACCTGTTCGAGCATTAACCCTTTCTCCCAGTGGTAAAATTCTCGCTAGTGGTAGTGATGATCAAACTATTAAACTGTGGAATCCCACCACAGGCAAATTACTTCAAACCTTAACTGGACATCGTTCTACTATTAGAAGAATCATTATTACACCAGATGATCAAACTGTAATTAGTACCAGTTTTGATAACACGATCAAATTTTGGAATATTCAAACTGGCAAAGAAACTCAGACTATTACCGAAAAAAATGGAGTCAATGCAATATTATTAACTCCCGATGGTAAAACCTTAATTACTGGTAGTCGTGATAAAAATATTAAGTTTAGAAACCTCAAAACCAAAAAAATTCAAAAAATACTCAAAGTGGAAGCCTCTGCACTGGCTATGAGTTCTGACGGGAAAACCCTATTTAGCGGTGGTGAAAGTGGCGGCAAGATTCGTGTTTGGAATTTGGCCAAAGGTAGACAAATCCGCAGTTTTACACCACCACTTCCCCCAAAAGAATATCAAGTAAGTGGTTCTGAAAAAGCATCAGCCCCCATTACCTTAGCTGTGAGCAACGATGGTAAAATGCTCCTCAGTGGTGGATATGATGACAGTTACGCATCAGGTGGAGTCAGAACCACAGATGGTAAAAGTTTTAAAGCATGGGACTTGAAAACAGGCAAGCTAGTTCATAATGTTTCCTTGGGTACAAGCATTGATGCCTTAGTAATTACTCCTGACAGCAAGACATTTATTGCTAGTGGTCCAAATCAAGCAGTTATAGTATTACGCGATATCAAAACAGGGAATCCTGTTATGGAACTCAAGGGACATGGTGGGGGAGTTTATGGACTGGCGTTAAGTCGTGATGGTAAGACTTTATATCCCACATTCCGCAGATACTAAAGCAAATTTAGGAATTAAAAATTTTCATAAATAAAAGCCTGAAAAGATTGCCTAGCAAAGATTTCAGGCTTTTATTTGTTAAAATAATCAAATCAAATAGAGATGGGAAAAACCATGAAAGAGTCTCAAGTTGGCATGAAAATCCTAAATATAGACCATTTGGGAATAGTAGCAGGAATAATAGACGAAATGGAATTGGTAGAAGAAGTGAATAAAATAGTGGGAATAAAAATAAAAGAAACCCTAACACCAGGACAAGTAATAAAAGCAATGATTTTAAATGGATTAGGCTTTTTAAGCGCCCCATTATATCTATTTGGAGAATTTTTCGTAGGAAAATCAACAGAACATTTAATAGGAGAAGGAGTATTAGCATCACATTTAAATGATGACAAACTAGGAAGAGAACTAGACAAGTATCATCAAGTAGGAACAACAAAAATATTTACAGCAGTAGCGATAAAAGCAGCCCATAAATTCCAAGTAGAAATGGATAGTATTCAT
>NZ_VILD01000001.1:604732-623293 GCF_009712085.1 Anabaena sp. UHCC 0253 | reverse complement strand
GTTGTTTTTTACATCAAGCGTATTTGTAAAAACTCCTGAAAGAGTAGAATCAATAGCAATGATAATGGGATTGTGCTTGTTAGTCTATAATCTTGCACAAAGAAAATTAAGGCAAGAATTAGCTAAATTTGATGATGGGATTAGAAATCAAGTCAATAAAATCACAAATAAACCGACAATGAGGTGGGTATTTCAGATGTTTCAGGCTGTACATTTGGTAATCATAAATGGACAAAAACAAATGAGCAATTTAACGGAGGAACGTGAAAAGATTGTCAGGTATTTAGGAAGGAGTTGTAGTAAATATTATCTAATTATTTGATGAGAGTTTATTAGACCAAAAAAGATGTAGATAGTGATCGATAAAATTAGTAAATAGAAATTTTTAGCAAAGAGTGAAAATATTTTTTGCTGTAATTGTCATGTTTATTTAAGCCGAAATGACTATTTTAATTGAGAGAGAGAATCTATTTTAAAACCTAGCGAAATTAATTTCGGTAATATTCTCTATTTTTTGGTAGATAAAGTTAAACTCAACCAGAAAAATTAGGTAAATAAAATTTTCCTGGCTGGGATTTTTCAAAAATATCAATAATCTGAGTTACATCTGCGGAATGTGGGTTATATAGCGGTAGTGGTGATAAATCTATTAAAGTTTGGGAAATAAAACCTTAGTTAGTGTTGGTAAATAAAAGCATGAATTTGTTTCCCGCTTCCGGCGCAAAGTTTGAACATTCTCTCTTGAGAAGGATTCCTAAAATATAAATAATCTCTAATATGGAATATATATTTTACCCTGAGTGAAGTTGGGGCTTGGTTTACCCTCCAAGCCTTTTTATTTTTCTACCTATTCCCTGTCACCTGTCACCTATTCCCTGTCATACTTTGCATCATTTCCATAATTTCTGGGGGAAGTTCCCGGACTATCCGAAATGGAAATAGCCGAGTTGACGCAATTTGAGCATAGTCAGAAGTCAGAAAAGGCGCATATTGACTAGCTTCGGGGGTTAATTGTGCGGCCATTGCTAAGGTGATACCATTGAGAAAATTCCGCACATCTTTGGCTTGTTCTCCGGTTACTTCTCTACTCAATATCGGTGTATTGGGGATGTTACTTTGATCTACGGTAAAATCAGGATCTTTGACACTCAAATGAGAAGCACCAATGACACCTACTAACCATTTGGGGGAACGAATTTTGGTAAAGCCAATTACTTGCTCGGTTAATGCGGGAGTAGTTTTATCAGCCGAACTAGCTAAAATTAATGTGGGGATTTGCACCTTTGCTAAACCAGTTTCACCAAACATTAAAGATGATACAGGATTGAGAGCGATCGCTTGTTTAATTCTCTCATCTCGCAGTTGATAGGTTGTTTCAGGTAACTCTTGCGCTACACATTGTAGTGCTGCTCCCAAGCTGGCCTGAGCTAAGTTCTGCTGACACTTTTGTTTGAGGCTGTCAATTTGTAATTCACCTCCAGCTAATGCTAAAGCCGTTCCTCCACCAAAGGAATGACCCACAATCATGACGTTATTAGTTGCTAGTTTACCCTGTAAGGGATTATTAGCTGTTTGATTAAGTTTTTCTAATTCATCAAGTATAAAACTGATATCACGCGGACGGTCTAAAAATTCTTGGGGTTCAACCAGCCGCTTTTTACCGTTAAAAGCTGCGTTGCTACTGGTTTCGTTACTTCCTGGATGTTCTAAAGCTGCAACTACATAACCATGGGAAGCCAGATGTTTTGCTAAGTAACGCAAGTCAGTTCCCACTGAACCCAAACCGTGAGAAAAGACAATTACAGGTTTGTTTGTACTGATAGCAGTTGACCAATAAATATCTAGAGGAATTTGTCGTTGACGCTTTTGATCATTTAACTCTAAGGTAATTGTTTGTACCTGTGCGCTTCCTGGTTGTGTGGGATCTAGAGAATAAGTAACTTTGACATCTCTGGGGTTAAGTTGAGGAGAAATCGCCAACATAAACTGCTGGGTGCGGAAAAAAGCACTGTTCAAACCCTTGAGGACATTGATAGTTTGGGGTAAATCAATTTCTAGGCGTTGACTGGGATAGGCCGCAATAAAACTCAGTGCAGATAAACCCTGTGGAGAAGTAGCACCTAAAATTAATCCCGCTCTCATAGCTTGTATTCCAGCTTGATCTCGACGGGTAATAGCGGTGGAGATATCACCGAGAATTGTTGTCCCAATTTGGGTATTGATTAATTTATCTAACGTCACCACATTTATGGGTACTTTGGCTTTTAAGCCTTCCAGAAAGAAGCGACGTTGCTCTTCGGTCATTCTTTTGGTGTAAATTCCTAAACTAGCTGGTAATTTGCCAGTTTGCACCGACTCTTTTAACTCATCCAGTGATACGGATTCTGCTAAAGGTCCGTAGCGAATTACAACTGTATCTGCGGCTTGTACAGAGCTATTAACGCCAAAAAACGGCTTGAGAACGATACCTTCGGCTATTGTAGCGATCGCACAAAATACACCTGCAAATACCTGGAGGCTCTTCCTGTTTTTCCCTGTCAACATCTTGTATTGCATCTCAAATTAGGAGATTTTACCTTATTTTTAGGCTGTTAACCCATCTCTAAGTATAATCCCTAGCTTAACTGGCAATTTAAATTAATAACGATAAGTTTCCCAGTGATCTGTGCTGTGGCGTGAACGATTATAATTATTTGTACCTGTGGATGTCGCTTTTTTGGATGTTAATGTATGCTCCACAATATTAGGTAAATTTTCCCATGATAAATCTTCCCGTCCCAGCACAACTTTTAATTTTTCTAATGCCGCATTTGCAATCTGATTAATTTCTCCATTCTCTTCTGTAGAATAAATCAGATCACTAATCCGCAAAGGATCTCTCTGCACAGCGATAATCCCTTGCTGTACTGCTTTATTAATTTGTTGATTAAACTCTGTTTTAGCGCGATGTAACTGTCTTTGCCAACCTTTTCTACTAGTTGCATACAAAGAAGGCAGGCGATTTAAAGCATAGGCCACTACATCTGGTGTTTTGATATATCTGGCAGCTTTAATGGGTAATAATTGGATTTGCTTTTCCACTTCCTCTACTACTAATAATTCCATAACATTATGAGAATTTCTCATTTTATTGGGTTTAGATGGAGTTTGGGAATATAATGAAGGGCGTAGTGTTGACATAATTACAATTTTTTTATGTATTTGAAGTTACTTTTTGTGAAAATTTTGATCAAAAATCCTCTTAACTAGATTAATGATCTTAATGAATATAGATACTTAGTTTAACTAATATATAGTCCTCATGTAAATGTGGGTTTTACCTAAACACTATAATCTTATTACAAGCTTTAAATTTATATCCAATTATTTTATCCTGCCTTGATATAACGGTATCTATTTGGATAAAATCCAAAATGTGGGATAAAAGCTATACAAAAAAGTAGAGACGTATGAAGGAAACATCTCTACATCTTGCTATCAATCAAGTATTTTTTAACACAAATACAATAATCGCAATCACTTGATTGGAAGTGTTTCAGTTAATGGCAAAATCCATGATGAAGGTTTTAAAGAACGCCGTTGAGTGACAAGATCAACCCCTGGATCAATGAATAATTGGGGATTACGCCCATTTAGCGATAACTCTGATCGTACTCTCACCTCAATTTGTGCATATCCGGCGGCGCGTAGTTCATCTGCAAGATGATGGCTGAATTGTAAAATCATATCTGGTCGTCCCACCATAGTGCGAACCTGCCAGCGAGCCAGATAATTGTCTGGATCAAACTCCCAGGTTTGATTTTCAATAGGATCAGTGACAAAAAACTGTATATCTCCCCGCTTACTCAATAGTTTCATGTGCCACGAAAAGCGATGCCCTTCATAGGTCCAATTAACGTTTCCTGGATAAAGAAAGTGACGGAAAGGAATGAGAATTTGTAGTATCAGATATATGCTTAATAAAGCGCAGGTATTGGCTCGCCACCAGCGCAAATATTTTGGTTTGATGAGTGGAGTTGGATGACACTGTTTGACAGTCCACCAACGTTTCATTAAGCGTCGAGGAAAGTCAGGGTTGAAGAAGATAGCTGTAGACGCAATCATCAGCCAAGGAAAAATGCCGATGGAAAACAACCGGAAATTCATTAAATGAAAAATTACAGCAAACACAAAAGCAACTAACCGCGTTCGTCGCCACAGCAGACAGGGAAAAACCAGTAAATCTAAGAGAAAACCACCGTAGCTAAGAAGATACACCATCCATGATTCCGTGAAATACTGCCCGATGATCGGAAAATCGGTTCGGGATGATAACCACATTGTCATCGGTTGGGCGTGCAGTAACCAATCAGGATTTATTTTGGCGATCGCTGCATAAAAATAAACAATGCCAATCTGAACGCGAAGCAGCCAAATCGGCCAGGCCGGAATAGTATCAGAGTAAATTTCTGGGCGCTGTCGAGCATCAATCGAAAAGGCTCGGTTAGCCGGTAAAAAAATGAGCAGAAAACTCAGCAGACATACCAGATAAAAATGGTTAAGATATCGCGCTTGCTCTAGCAGAAAAGTGTACGTAAAGCCCACAAAAAATAGAGCCGCACTAACTCGGTATTTAAATCCAATTGTGATAAAAAATGCTAATATTCCTAACACGACAAACAGCACATACATACCGTTTTCAGGTAAAGGTTTTACCCAGTCAAAGCCGTAATAGGTAAAATTAAAGGGTGGATCAATCCAGTAGCGTTTAATCCAGCCATTATTAAAGTAGCGCCAAACTTCCCAAAGCATGATTGCACCGAACACAATCCGAAAGTAAACCAGGGAAGCAATATCTATGGGTAGAAATAACCAATTATGGAAAGCAACAAGCCCATCAGAAATGCTGCGGGTGTGATCAGACAAGCCAACCTGCGCCAGCTTTTTCTGTATAAATAAGCGCATAACGGCAGTAAATAATCATGAGATTTTTTCATGAAAATTATAGCTGCTTCTCGCCTAGTATATTATTTCTCAATGCCCCATCAGCAACCCCAAATTAAAGTTTTTGTCCTGTATAAATAGATCGCACCTCACCGTTACGACGAATAATAGCTTCACCATTACTAACTTCTACTAAGGTCCAACCTGTAGCACCAATATTTTCACCTAAATTAATCCGGCGACTGATACCATCAACTTTAAACAAAGCTACAGATTTATTACCCAACTCCAATAATCCTTCCAACTGTGCAGAATAGGTAGGTGAGTAAACCTGTGGTGGTGTATTAACAGCTTCTTGCGCTGGTGGGGCAATAGTCGGTAATTTTGGTGGTGCGACTTTCAACGGTTGAGGATTGACTGTAACTGGGTTGAGGTTAACCTGTGTAGTATTCGTTGTTGGTTTAGTTGCTGGTTGGGCAGTCTTATTAGGAAGATTATTCACCCCTGAAGATGAAGACGGTGGTATGGGAACTGCGGGAACAGTTGGTACTTGATAACGGGGTACTGGAGACTGATAAACTGGAATATATATCCGCTCAACCACATTGGGAGGATTTAAGCGACTGTTAGCTGCTACAGGTAAAGGTAAAGTCTCAGTTGGTTGAGTATTTGGTAATGGTAAGCCAGTTGTTTGGTTAAGATTAACAGGAGGAAATCCGGCTTTAACAGTTGTTTTGTAATTGGTTGCTCCTTGTTGTTCTATAACTGCCAAGGCCTCCAACATATAATTGACTAAATCTAACTGAGGATCTGTTTTCACAGACACAGGTGATGGAATCTGGGTATTTGGCAAATTAGGGGAAGTTAATTGGGTTGTTAAAGTAGTTAATAAACCAGACTCCGTTAAATAGAGCATACCCAAGGTAGCCGCAGTTAAGCCTAATCCCATGAATATTAGTTTACTTATACCACCCGTTTGTGGTTGATCTTGAGTAGTAATTGCCCTGACAGAGGGGGGATTAACTACTAGTGTTGTAGTTTGTACGTTTTTAATTGGTGCAGCGGACTGTAATGAATGATTGAGTGTAGAAGGCAAAACCACATCAGGCATTGTAAATTTCATGGTTTGCACAGGGACATATTCGTTCTTGGAACTATAGTAATTCCGCTGACTTCGACCATCTAAAATGTTGTCAATATCACTAAAAAGTTCATCCATTAAGCCTTCAGCATAGGTTTCTATTGACCAAGGCTCATTACTAACGATATCTATAGCTAACGCTGCGTTGGCGCTATCAGATGCTTCTGAAATAAGTAAATCAGTGCTGGATTTTGGTAACATAAGCTTTCTTCTGTTGTAGCTGAAAATAATGGGAAAACAACACGGCTACTGCTGTGGAAATCAACTAACTTTTGATCTTTCTTGCCAGAGTAGAAGTTTGATCTAGCTAATGGTATTAAATTGTACTCTGTTATGCAAATTGTAGATAACATTAGTTAGAAAATTTATAGTAGGGGTGCAGCGCCAGCGCCCAGTCAGAAGTTAGTAGGGGCGCAGGGCTTGCACCCAGTCTCCTCTCCCTGCTCCTGCTTAGGAAAAAACTCCAACTAATCTAAAGGCTGTTTGTTTGACTTCAATTGATGCAAATTGATGAAGTTCGGCTAGTTGGGGAGAGTTTCCAATAAGTTTAAAAAATATACTGGGTATTTCTGGAAATAATCGGTAAAATATGCTGTCTGGTTTCATTTTTAAAATTTGTTTTAAGCGATTTTTTTATAAAATACATTGATTTTTTGATCATTAAATTTTTCTTCCGGTTGATTGTTTAGCATAAGTTCTATAGGACTCATATTTAATTTTATATAGCTGGCGTGGCGTAGCTATATAAACCCACTATACCTTATATTTCTTCTTTTCTGTTCCCTACCTCTACGAGTAAATTTAGGAATCAAACCGGATTATTATATATATTTAATATTAGTTAATAACTCCGGATTTAATTTTTCTTTTCAGTTTCTAATTTACTATTTTTGGAGATTGGATAGTATTTGTGCTAATTGGGTGACAATATGTTAGAATTATAGCAAAATATGACAACTATTCAAAGTTAATTTGACATAATTTTGTATTTTGTCAAGTTGAAGGCTAAAATCTACATTTTTTTGGAGTTTTGGAGTTTATGACAACCTCACAGGAGAGGATTATCCCGACAGATTTGCGAGGTGAAATGTCGCGGTCTTATCTAGAATACGCCATGAGCGTAATTGTAGGTCGGGCGTTGCCAGATGCTAGGGATGGTCTTAAACCTGTGCATCGTCGCATCCTCTATGCTATGCACGAACTGGGTTTACTACATGATCGCCCCTTTAGAAAATGCGCCCGTGTGGTGGGGGAAGTCTTGGGTAAATATCACCCTCACGGTGACACGGCAGTGTATGATGCTTTGGTGCGGATGGCGCAGGATTTTTCCATGCGATCGCCTCTCATCAGTGGACATGGTAACTTTGGTTCAGTAGACAACGATCCTCCAGCGGCAATGCGGTACACGGAATGTCGCTTGCACGCCTTAACCAGTATTGCCCTCCTCCAAGATATTGAAGCTGAAACCGTAGATTTTGCTGATAACTTCGATGGTTCTCAACAAGAACCCACGGTTTTACCTTCCCGCATTCCCCAACTATTGCTAAATGGTTCTTCGGGTATTGCTGTGGGAATGGCTACAAATATTCCCCCCCATAACTTGGGAGAATTGATTGATGGGTTAGTAGCACTAATTCACAATCCCGAAATAACTGATATTCAGTTAATGCAGTATATTCACGGTCCCGACTTCCCTACCGGGGCGCAGATTTTGGGAGTCAGTGGCATTAAAGAAGCTTACACCACTGGACGCGGTTCAATTACCATGCGTGGTGTTGCCAATATTGAAACCATCGCCCAACGCAACCGTCCAGAACGGGAAGCAATCATCATCACCGAATTGCCTTATCAAACCAACAAAGCGGCATTAATTGAGAAAATTGCCGAATTGGTAAATGATAAACGCATTGATGGCATTGCAGATATCCGGGACGAAAGCGATCGCGACGGCATGAGAATCGTCATAGAATTAAAACGTGATGCCTATCCCCGCGTCGTTTTAAATAACCTTTATAAACAAACCCCTTTACAGGCTAACTTTGGGGCAAATATGTTGGCTTTAGTCAACAGTGAACCCCTCACCCTCAACCTCAAACGCTTCCTCAGCGTCTTCCTAGATTTCCGCATTCTCTCCATTGAACGCCGGACGCGCTACGAACTCCGCAAAGCAGAGGAACGAGATCACCTCCTGCAAGGATTATTAATTGCCCTATCACGGTTAGATGCAATTATTGTTTTAATTCGTCATGCACCAGACGCACCCACAGCCAAAGGTGAGTTAATTAACACTTATGGACTTTCGGAAGTACAAGCAGACGCAATTTTGCAAATGCAACTGCGGCGGTTGACAGCCTTAGAAGCTGATAAAATTCGCCTAGAACACGAAGATTTACAAGTTAAAATTGCCGACTTACTGGATATTTTAGCTAAACGGGAACGGGTGCTAGAAATCATTCAAACCGAAATCGCCCAAATCAAAACTAGCTTTGCCACACCCCGACGGACAGTAATTACCCATGGGGAAGGAGATATAGATGACATTGACTTAATTGCTAACGAAAAAGCAATTATTCTTGTCACCGAACAAGGTTACATCAAACGGATGCCCGTTAACACCTTTGAATCCCAAAGCCGGGCTACTAGAGGTAAAGCCGGGGCGAAAGTCAAAGATGATGATACCATTGAGCATTTCCTAACTTGCTGCGACCATGATAGTATCTTATTTTTTAGCGATCGCGGTGTCGTCTACTGCCTGAGAGCATATCAGATTCCCGTCAGTTCTCGCACCAGTCGAGGCACACCGATTGTGCAAATGTTACCAATTCCCAAAGAAGAAAAAATTACCTCCATAGTCCCCGTAAGCGAATTTAGCAGCGAAGAATACCTCGTCATGCTCACCAAAGGCGGTAACATCAAAAAAACCGTCCTCGAAGCATTTAGCCACATTCGCGCCAACGGATTAATTGCCATATCCTTAGAAGAAGGCGACCAACTGCGCTGGGTGAGACGAGCTAGAGTCGAAGACAGCATCATAATTGGTTCACGTCAAGGGATGGCCATTCACTTCCGCTGTACTCATGATCAACTGCGTCCCCTTGGTAGAGCCACTCGTGGTGTAAAATCCATGAAACTCAAGAATAAAGACGAACTTATCGGCATGGATATTCTACCAGCCGCTGTTCTCGATACCTTGGATTCTGTCATAGAAGCGGAAATAGAAGAAGGCGAAAATACCCTTGAAATCGCCGAAATCGAAAATACTGAAGAAATTGTAGAAACCGCCGAAATCGCTGAAATCGAAAATGTAGAAAATAGCGAAGAAATTGAAAATAGCGAAGAAATCGCAGAAGTCACCAATACCAACAGTATTGGACCCTGGGTATTAGTCATTACCATGGGCGGTTATGGTAAGCGTGTTCCTGTTTCTCAATTCCGACTCCAAAACCGTGCCGGACAAGGTTTAATGGCTACCAAATTCAAAAACCGCAAAACCAAAGACAAATTAGCCACCTTGCGAATTGTCAACAGCGACGAAGAAATCATGATGGCCACCAATCGCGGTATCATCATTCGTCAAGCGGTCAATGCCATTTCTATCCAATCCAGATCAGCCACCGGAGTTAGAGTGCAACGTCTAGACGAAGATGATGCCATTACCGGAGTTGCAATTGTTCCCCCCGACACAGGAGATAATGGTGAACTAGAAGAAGCAGAATAGACCATTCAAAATTAGACGTTTCTGAATTGAAGCATGAAACTCTCTGAGACTCTGCGCCTCTGCGTGAGACATACTCTTATTCAGCAACGTCTAAAATTAAACAAAATGATCAAACTCGGACAGCATAAGATTTCCAAACCCATCACCTATTACACCTTATCATTCATCAGTGGGATATTAATGGGGGCAACCGTCGCCCCTATTGGTGCATGGTTCTTAGCCTGGATTGCCCTTGTCCCCTTGTGGATATTAGTTATTAACTATACATCTAAAATAGATCCCCCTGCCCCCTGCCCCCTGCTCCCTGCCCTAATTTGGGGTATCGGTTATCACGGAGTTGCTTTGTCATGGATTAGAGGGATTCATCCAATGGATTGGTTGGGAGTCCCATTCTTACCAAGTCTGACTATTACTCTCCTTTGTTGGGCATTTATTAGCCTTTGGGGGGGAATCTTAGTCTCTGTTTGGGCGGCTTTAATGGTGCGTCTAGATAAGGGAAACCCTTGGTTGCGTGTTCTCTTTGGTACAACCCTTTGGTGTGGCTTAGAAAGCCTCTGGAGTGTCAGTCCGCTTTGGTGGAGTTCTCTTGCTTACACTCAATCACCGCATAATCTCGTAATTTTACATTTAGGGCAACTTTCTGGACCGAATGCTGTTACAGCGGTGATTGTGGCGTTTAATGGGTTAATTGCGGAATGTCTCACGCAAAGGCGCAAAGGCGCAAAGGAAGAAAGAAATACTATTTATTTGGCTGTTTCGTTATTAATTATTTCTCATTTTGTCGGCTTTATTCTCTACACTGCACCCCTAAATTTAACCCCAAGTACGGCTTTGAAAATTGGCGTTATTCAAGGGAATATTCCTAATAAAATTAAGGTTCGTCCTGAAGGTTTGCGGCGGGCGATTACAGGTTATACGGAAGGATATTTAAATTTAACTAATCAAGGTGTGCAAGCTGTTTTGACACCGGAAGCTGCTATCCCTATTTTTTCTAGTAATTTATCCCAAACTGCTTTATTAGCTGCTATTCGAGAAAAGGGTGTAATCGCTTGGATAGGTGCTTTTGGGGAACAGGGAAGTAGTTATACAAATAGTTTATTTACGGTTCTAGGGAATGGGGAAGTTACCACTCGTTATGATAAATCTAAACTTGTTCCTTTAGGAGAATATATTCCTTTTGAAAATATTTTAGGTGGGATTATTCAACGTTTATCACCATTAGAATCACACCAAGTTCATGGTGCAGCTAATCAAACTTTTGATACTCCTTTTGGTAGGGTGATTGTGGGTATTTGTTATGAATCTGCTTTTGCAGAAAACTTCCGTTATCAAGCTTCTATGGGTGGGAAATTTATTCTCAGTTCTTCCAATGATGCCCATTATACTGCGGCAATGGCAGATCAACATCATGCCCAGGATATCATGCGGGCAATTGAAACTGATAGGTGGGCTGTAAGGGCAACAAATACAGGTTATTCGGCATTTATTAATCCTCATGGGCAAACTATCTGGAAATCGGCTTATGATACCTATCAAAGCCATGCTGAAACTATTTATCCTCGTCAAACCCAAACTTTATATGTGCGTTGGGGTGATTGGTTGATGCCTTTATTATTGGTTTTATCTGCTGTGGCTTGGTTCGTGCTGTGATAATTTTGGCTCTGACGATCGCTCATTTACTCCTGGTAAGCTGCGATCGCGTCCAGCTACCTTTGCTTCATATAGCAATACATCCGCAGCCGCAATTATTTCCTGAAAACTAGAATTAGGCTGAGGAATTACCGTTGATAATCCAGCAGTTAAGGTGACATGAGAACTAACTTGTGAATTGTGATGAGGAATCGCCAATGCGCGTACAGCCAAACAAATTTTCTCAGCTAGGTAAGCAGCCCCTTCTAGGTTTGTCTGCGGCAAAATTACGGCAAATTCGTCACCACCATAACGAACCACTAAATCAGCAGGACGTTGCACAACATCTTTGATAGTTTGAGCAATTTCATAAAGACAGCGATCGCCTGAAACATGACCATAAGTATCGTTGTAGGATTTGAAACAATCAACATCGCAGAGAATGAAAGAAATAGGCTGTTGTTCTCGAATTTGGCGTTGCCATTCCAGGGACAAATACTCTTCAAACCGTCGCCGATTAGCCACTTGAGTTAAGTCATCAAGATTAACTAATAGTTTTAATTGTTGATTATCAGCAATAAGTTTTTGCTGTAACCGAGATTGCTCAATCGAATATCTTACCCGTTTTTGCAAAATTGGCCAATGAATGGGTTTGATCAAATAGTCTGTGACACCTACTTCAAATGCACGGTCAATTGAATGTTGATTATCAAGAACTGTAATCATAAAAACTGGAATGTACTTTTTAGATTCAACAGACAAAAAGTTTCGACAACAATCGAACCCATCTAGCTCTGATATCAGGGCATCAATTATTACTAAATCAGGATGCAGGTTGTGAAAAATATTTATTGCCTCTATGCCATTTTTGGCTTCGGCTACTTGATATCCTTCCTGTTCTAGTACAAGTCGCAATTCTTTCCGATAAAATGCTGCATTGTCAACAATGAGAATTAAAGGTTGGTCTCTTTCAGTAGCGTTCATTTTCATAACTGATATGATATCACCAAAATGGTTTTTTACATAAGCTGAAGACTTATGCAAGATTGAACTCAAAACCTGATTTCTGTGTAGAGGTAATTCCTGAATTACCCCTACTTCCGTTCTGTTTTGGTCAAGGTCTATTTTTCCTAGTCTTTATATTTGTACCAACAAGACATCTTTCTCTACTATTTGATCAATTATTTTACTAGTCCATAATAAGTTAACCACCATGATCATCAAGTGATCGATATCAAATGGTTTCAGTAAATATCTTTCAACCTCTATATCGGTAATTTCCTTAATTAAACTTGTGTTGCAAGTGGACGTAACAATAATGGGAATATCATTCATATTATTTGTTGCCATCAGACTTAATTTATTGAACAATTTGCTCACACTTTCACCTAAAAATCTAATTTCACAAATGATGATATTAGGAACAAACCAATGCAGGATTTCTAAAGCTCCCTTGATAGAGCTAGATACCATAACATTTGCACCAAAACCTGTTAAAAAAATACTATACAACAATCCGCTGTCAACATCGTTATCTACAACAAGTATCTGTACATTTTCGAGAATTGTAACCTTAAAAGGAGAGGAAATTCTAGTATCCATAATAAATCCTACAATCGAGTGTATTAGACATATCCAAAAATTAAATAGGGCTTTCTGAAACCCTTGTAGGGACAATTACAGCGATTTTCGGGTAAATGAACCACATTTTATATCTCACGCAAAGGCGCAAAGGAAGAAAGGAATAGAAAAATCTGCGTGTGGTGCAAATACATGAAAAATGCTGTAATTCATGAATTGTGCCTACATTATTTTTTGGAGATGTCTATAAAATTGCCTACTCCTGTAGTATGATTTGGTGCTGTTTGATTTTATGAATGACTTGATGAATCACAACACAAAACTTATTTAAAATAATTGTGGCAATACAGTTATTGCCATTCTCGGTCTTCAAGTTCCTTCTGCGGTAACAATAAGGTAGCTTCAATTTCCTGTCTGATAGCAGCAGTTACCTCACAATTACTATGCAGACAATCAAGTAATAATTGATTGGCATCATAGTAGCGTTGCAACACTTGCTGTTGGTCAGCACTAAACTGCCACTGGTGGTTAATATCGCGGTAGTTTGTTACCGTTAACCTTAACTGTTCAGCCCAGGCCGAATAGCTGGTTTTAAACCATAACTGAAACCGTTCTTGATTTTGGTTAGAATTGGGCAATTGCTCAGAGAGTTGTTGCAAAGATTTATAGAGTCCAAGATCCAGAACAATTCCCAGAATGTTCGAGAGTGCATCTGCACAAACATGGAAATGGGCAAAGTCTTGGCTCTTATCAATTGCACAGCCCACCAGCAGGTTATCTAAAGCCGCATCAAGAAACATCCCTTGATCAAGGCTACTGGCTAAAGCAAAATGAGGAGCTATGCGCGGAGTCCGACTCAAAGCCAGGTAAAATGCCCGCACTGCGGCATCTTTTGGTTGGGTGGGAATAGTGCGCGATTTTTGGCTGGCCCAGGTCAAAAACTCTTGTAAATAAGGGTCTTGGGCAACCAGAGCATCAATCTGTTGCTTCATCAACTGCACCAAAGAGTCTGCACTCCGAAGCATGGTAGCTGTTAATAAAAAGATTTCTCGCCAGTGCGGGTCCGTAATATGACTTACCAGTCCTTCTAGCGCCTGTTCTAATGCTTGGAGGTTATAGCTGGCAACGATTTTTCTGGCTGTGAAGTATTCTTGAAACGCCAGATAGGAGAAGGAAAAAATTCCCCGCGCCCGTTCTGCTAGTAGTCCGTGTTGAGATTCGATTGCCTTGAGCGCGGCTTCGCTTTCTATTTGCAGTTCATCTGCATCCATTGGCAGTTTGGTTAGGTTCTGAATATAGTCACCAATGTATTGCTCAATGATACGTTGCTCAAAAAAGTATTGACCTTTCTCAAATGTCGCTGCGGCAATTTGACTCAGTAATTTAAGCTTTTGTGGTAATAAAAATCCCCGATAAACGTCATCTCTTTCTACACCTCTAGCTTCATCCCATTTACCTAAGAGCAGGTCTAGACCTTGTTTATAAAAGTCAGTGCGCTTAGTTGGAAATTTTTCTTGACCGTGAAATACCCAACAGGCAAGATGTAGAAATAGGGGTGTGACAACAAGTTGGCGAAATTGCCAATTTTCAGCTAAGTCTAGTTTGTGAATAAAGTCAACGGACTGAATTTGACCATCTTCACTGTTGGTTTTGGTAAAGGCTACAAACCATTTTCGCGCGAAGGCTCGGATTTGTTCTGAGGTAAACGGGGCAATTTCCACATCAGTAAAACCCCTCAGTCTGAGTCTTTGTGCTGCTGTTCGACAGGTGGCTACCAAATGATTTTTGTGATACTTCTCTGAAAATCTGCGAATTTCGCTTAAGACAGCATTACTTTGTTGGTTAAGAACTTCATCCATCCCATCAAGTAAGAGTAAGACTCTGCCCCCATTTAGTAAGGTTTCTAGAACTGCGAGATCGGCAATCCCAGATGTCATAAACTCCCGTTGGATATAATTTAAGAGGCTAAACTCGTTACTGACTTTAGATTCTTCCGCAAAATTTCTCAGTGTGATGAAAATCGGCACTTGATTCGCTGCAAATGCACCTTGGTTACACTGAATGGCGAGATGTTGTAAAAAAGTAGTTTTACCTACGCCTGGTTTGCCTAATACTCTCAGCTTGGAGTATGTTTCCACTGCTTCTATACCAGATATTTGCCTTTGGTTAGTTTCACCTAAGCCAAAACGGTCAAATTCCTTGGGATCAAGGTTTTGCAGTTCAGTGATTTCTAAATACTGTTGACTGGCAATTTCTTCCAGAATATTTAAATCTACGTATATGTCATCGATCGCCACAGGACGACTAATATCCAATAACTGCAAAATGCCGCATTGGTCTTGAATTTTGTCAAAACGTTGCGATCGCACTTGTTCCACTAATTTATCAATATCCAGGATAGAAGACTGGGTGGATTCTTCTCTGTCTATAAATTCTGCTGGTGGTTCGGTAGCAATCTCTCGCCAATCTAGTTCTAATATCGAACAAATTTCAATAAATGTTAGTCGCTCAATAGGTTGTCCACTAAAAAACCGCCAAATCGGTTGCCGGGTTTTTAAATTGACTTCAACAGACAAATTTTCCTGCGTCCACCCCTTGCGCGCAAATGCTATTTTAGCCTGTTGAATTCCCGTAGATGATGCCTGGAGCGATCGCTTCGCCATAGGATAAAAATCTGCGCCTCTAAGTTTTAAATCTAATTTTTAATAAAAGGTTGCACTATTAAATTTTTTTGTCCTCTTAAAAGCCTACCCTATTAATCTTATACAAAATATCAGAATATTCCCTCTTTTTTTTAAGTTTTGTGACAAAATCAAACATTATACATTCATATTATACATCTCAATCTTTTGTTAATACTTGAACTCCAACATTGATCTGTACTGCTATAGAAGTACCAATGGAAAATTCACTGATGAATAATTACTTACCCAGTTATTCTACTTGTATTAATAGATACAGCAATTCCCATTTTAGTGAGGTGCAAGAAAAAAGAATTAACCGCAGATGGAAGAGGATAAACGCAGATGAACGCAGATAATTTTGTACCTTGTTAGACTAAGAAATGCTATGTCACCTCAATATAACTTTTGAATGAATTCAAAAGTTATTGTTCCAGAAACTGGCTAATTTTTATCTATCAAACTTACATAAAAAGTCAGAGATCCTTATCAATTCACAAAATATATAAAATCATGAAAATCACTGAATTAACTGATATATCAAGGGGTTCTGGAAGAATAAACAAACACAAGAAAGTAGTAATAAAACTCTTACTCTCTGTGCCTCTGCGCCTCTGCGTGAGGTAAATTCATACCTTTAATGATGGCCACAAAAACCAGCATAACCGCCAAAAATATCGCAAAATTCCGCAATACATCAATATTACTATGTTTAACAGCGATCGCTATTAATGCCCAAACTGTCACACCAGCATAAGCAATATCCTTGTACCTAAACACAATCACAGCCGCAATTGCAGTGGCTATCACCAGCAAAATAATCGTCCATACCTGATTATTAATTCCCCCACCATTCCAACCATAAAAATACAGCGCCGAAGCGACATTCACCACAGTTGCGACACTAATCCAACTCAGATAAATACTAATAGGATAATGTAAACAAAACTTTTTAGTTCGAGATACACGCTTTTTCCCAATTCCTAAAACATGATAAGTAACCATCAACGGTACTAAAATACCTAACATGGCCACAACAGAAAGGGTAAAAAGTCTCGATAAAAATAAATATACCCAAATACTTTGAAAAACAGAAGCAATAACTAACAAATATCCTACTTTTCGTAAATCTTCATCCTGTTTTTGATTAGGTAGAACTTGATAAATTGCTAAAGCAAATAATCCTAAATAAATCAGTCCCCACACAGCAAAAGCATAATTAGCGGGGATAACTAAGACATCTTGAAATAAAGTGTTAGAAATTGCCCCTATACTCAGTCCATTTAGTGGAAAAATATTGGAGACAATATTCACCACAAAAGCACCAACAATAGCCACTAAAGTAGCTATTTGTCGAATAAAATCTTGGTTGTTGTGAGAGGTTGATTGTTGCATAGATCATTACCAAGTTGGATCACTAAAAAGATGGATAGTTAATTTCTCTTTTCCCGGTGGAACTGCGGTAATACAAGCCCGAACAATTTCCCCATCATCTAATTCTACCGTACAAGCGTGGCAAGTTCCCATTAGACAACCAGTAGGAATGGATACCCCAGCTCTTTCTGCTACATCTAACAGCGGTTCTCCTACTTCAGCATTAACAGTAATATCATCAGGTAAAAAATTAATTTGCATAGTCATTTTTCAGTTTTAATTTGTTAATTACGAATTATGTCATCCCAACTTTATTAGGACTTACGCAAAATATCTCTGAAACCCTCTTTTCTTCGTTCCTTCGTTCCTTCGTTCCTTCGTTCCTTCGTGGTTCGTTCTTTCGTGACTTGTGCGTAAGTCCTGTTTATATAAAGCTGCATAAAACAAACCCTGTAGAAACGTTCCTCATCTTCCCTAATCTTTTTTACATAAAGTGTGATAATTTTGCTCACGGTAGGCATCTTTTCTATTAATGTTTAAATTGTGTAGCAAATAATCCTTTAATATGGTGCAATTATTTTCCAGTAAATTTTCTAATGTAATATCTGACAAATTCCGCAAAATGATATTACCTTTACCACTACCAGCCCCTAACATTTTACCATCAGGACTAAAACTGACACTAGTTAATTCTTCTTCATCACCTTTTAAAGCCATTAGTAAAGTACCGTCTTGATCCCACAACCTGATTTTATTATCACTGCTTACCGCCAGCATTTTACCATCAGGACTAAAGTTAACACTAATAAAACCATCACCATATCCCATTAGTGTTTTTTTCAATTGGCCATTTTGATTCCAAATTTTCACTGTACTATCCAGACTAACTGAAGCTAAAACATCACCATTAGGCGACCAGGCTACACCGTTGACTCTGCGAGTATGACCAATGATATCTTTAACTAGATTGCCATCACTTGTCCATAGTTTCACCAGTTTGTCATCACTAACTGACGCTAATAATTTACCATTAGGACTAAAACTTACCCAATTAACAGCATCAGTATGACCATGTAAAGTTTTTAGTAATTTACCATGGCGATTCCATAATTTAATTGTTTTATCCTTACTAGCAGAAGCTAAAATATTACCATCAGGAGACCATGATACAGCTAGAACAGCATCAGTATGACCCTGTAAAGTTTTTAGTAATTTACCATTGCGATCCCATAATTTTACTGTTTTATCCTTACTAGCAGAAGCTAAAATACTCTCGTTTCTATCAGCTTCTGGGTGGATAGGAGACCAGGCTACACCCCAAACTTGATCATTATGACCTGTGAGTATTCTGAGTAATTCACCATTGTGATTCCAGATTTGGATTGTTTTATCTCGACTTGCACCAGCGATCGCACTATTATCAGCACTAAAACTAATACTTGTTACCCAATCATTATTAACTTGGGGATTACGTAAAATTAAGCGATCCCAACGCCAGAGGATAATAGTTTTAT